>CAZOHJ010000001.1:0-35252 GCA_964579875.1 uncultured Lachnospiraceae bacterium
GTCAAGCTTTGCCTTTACAATATTCCTTGCCATCGGTATCAGCCTCCTTTAATTCAATTCTATAATATTTATATCGTATTTACAAGTTATTTTTATTATCAATAAATTAGTTTCAGTTCAGTTATGCGTCTATTACTATGCAGCATTTTGTGTTTCTGCGAAAATACTGTATTATAGAGCCGCGCGGTTTTCTTGGCGGAAAAGCGAACTATAACTGTTTAGCCGGCTTGATACTCTGTCTGCAAGTTGTCCGGAACATCTTGAGTAATGTCAAGCAAGTCAATAATTTTCTCTTCCGAATCGGCACACGCGAAATCATACATCAGTCTGCCCAATGGCGTATCATTCTGAATTTGATTGTTAACGTATATTATATGCGCCTTGTCATCAAATATGTCTCCCGACCGGTTACTTATAAGATTTTTGCAGTGGGTTCACCTCCCAATTTTCATATTATGATTATATCATTTTCTATTTTTTTTGTCAATATGATTTAAACATTAAACAGATTACATAAAACTGAAAGCAGTTTTTAATAAAAAAGACTCGAACTTTACTTTCATTGTTCGCAAACGCTCAGCCATCCGCTTACAGTCAAGGGCATTGCACAATTTGATGCTGACCGGGCTGCCGTTCCGAAGGATTGATTAAATATTTACGCATTTTAAAATGGCTGCATCATTCGGTGCAGCCATTTTAAATTACTGTTTTTTATTCGCCAATTGTCAGAGGGGTTTTGTCAATTATTATATCCTTTCCTTTACATCCAACATTTTTTGAGTTCTGATTAAACATAAGATATGATTCATAGCCTATTTTAGGTGTGTAATCATTACTTAACGCTATTGTGCCACTTTCGCCGTTAATTGACTTGAATATACATTTATATACATTTCCATCTTTGGTTCGTTGCTTATCATAATCCAGACTCATATAAAATATCTTTGCACCCTTTTCATATTCTGGATTATCTTTACCAATCAGGGCATCATATGAGTCTCCATTATCATTTATCAGTGTGCCGTGTCCTGATACATATTCAAATTTATCTTTATCATATTCAAAAGTAGCTACTATACCGCTCAATGTAGATTCTGCTGGAAAATTTGTCACATTAATGTATACCTCAAATTCGTCGCCAGACTTTATGGAAGAAACATCTGCAAATAGTGACATTCTAACCATTTCATCTTCGGACGGAGCAGTATATGTAAAGCCATCCAGTAGAATAGGCTCTCCAGTTAAAATATTAACTGTATACAAATCAGCATCCCATGTTATGTCACAATTGAACGCCTCTGAAACGGCTCTTAAAGGAATCATCGTCCTGTCATTAATTATTTGTGCAGGTACTTCAAGAGAGTACTCATAATCCTCACGTTCCATCAAATTTTTGTATGTTGAGATCTGCATTACATCACTATCGATTACAATCTTCACATACCTCACACCTGTAGATGATGTTACTGTTACGGTTCTATCAGTGTCATCCCATTCAACATCACACCCCATTGCCTGGAACACACCCCTCGCTGGGACAAGCGTTATACCGTCAATAATTTGAGCATTCTGATCACTGAATATGATTTTGCTGCCGTCTACAATTACATCCGGCTCACCTTTTTCCTTATCCGCAGCCGCAGCATTAAAACCGAACGCTGCCGACATTGACATTACAGTCAATAGACATAATAGTTTTTTCATAGCATTTATCCTTTCCGATAAGTATAATTTTTTTATCCAATCTCATTATAACACATACAGATTATTAATACAAGCCTAAAAATATTTTTCCTCTTTTAAGACAAAAACCCGTTCCTTACGGAACGGGCTTTCGCTATATCTGCTGAATACCAGATTTTATATCTATTAATACTATTAACCGGCAAGCGATGTAAAGTACTGATAGATGATGCATGCCGCCTGTGCTCTTGTTGCATCAGCCTGCGGTGCAAACTCTGTATCGGATACACCGTTGATTACGCCTGCCGCGCTGAGAGCGTCAACAGAAGCCTTCGCATAATCGCTTATTGCATATTCATCTGTGAATGTCTTTGACGCACCCTGCTTAAGAACAGCACTTGTCGCATTGATCGCTCTGTACATCATTGCCGCCATCTGCTCACGAGTGATAGGAGCGTTTGGAGCAAACTCTGTATCCGAAATACCAAGCACTATGCCCTTCTCAGCCGCAGCCTCTACATAACCGAAGTACCAGTCACTTGTAAGCACATCGGTAAATGTCTGAGTTGTCTTAGTTGACGGAACAACGCCAAACGCCGCACATACCATCTTAGTAAACTCCGCTCTTGTTACTGTAGCGTTCGGATCAAATTCCGTATTTGAACGACCGTTAATTACGCCCATTGTAACAAGCGCGTTTATTGCGGTTACCGCCCAAGGAACCGATGAGAGATCCTGGAAGTTTACGCCCGACGTCGTTATTCCGCCGTTTACGGTTGAACCTACAGACGAAGCAATCGTGCTGCTTGTGCCGCTTGAAGTTTTGCCTCCGCCTGAGCTGCCGCTGTTGCCGCTGTTGCCGCTGTTGCTCGGCTTAGCTGTCGCTGTCGGCGCCACTGTCTGTGTCGGAGTCTCTGTAGCCTTTGTTATAGTCTTTGTAACCGCAAGACCCGGGTAAAGCGTCCATGTCTCAGGAACCTTTGCAGCCTGCTCAGCTGTCTGAGTAGCCGGTGTTACTGTAATTGTTACGCCATCATTAGCAACAATCGTCATACCTGCAATAAGTTCTTCCGGTGTTGCCGTATAACCGTGTACAGCATCAAGGAACTCATCCTCTGTAAGCTGTGTTCCGTTAAGGAATGCAGCATAGTCCTTACCATACGTACCCGTTGCCGATACTTCGAAACCGATAAGGTTCTCAAGACCTGTTGTGTTTGCCAAATCACTAAACTTAACTGTTTCATCACCAGTGAAATTAGCCGGAGCCTCTGTAGCTACTGTTTCTGTTGTGGAAGGAGCTTCTGTTTCTACTGCCGTTACCGGATTAGCAAGAATCGTAATTGGTGATGCCGGCAATGTGCCCTTTGCAAGCTTTAATGTAACTGTCTCACCACTTTCTGACGTACCACCCAATAAGGAACCAGTTGCAAGTTCTGATGCAAAGTCTTCTGTAAGAGCAGGATCAAATGTAAACGTTACCGTACAAAGATCAAGCTCACCATTCGTAGTCGCTACTGCTGCACCTGTAAATCCACCTACGTTATATGTTGATGTATCTGTTCGTACTGCATCACCAACCTGAATTGATGATACCTTATTCTCAAAGGTTGCTGTGTATGCCACATTGCTCGGAATGGCAATGTTTGTCTGCCATGAACTTACACTGCCTACACCCACTGCTTTAATATCAACTACTGCTTTCGTTGATGAGCTTGCAGCCTTATCATATGTAAGGACGATACCCTGTGTAATAGGCTCTGTCGGAGTCTCTGTTATTGTCTCTGTCGGTGCCTCCTCTGTAGCTACCGGCTCAGGAGTTGAAATTCTTCTAGCCGGTCTTACTGTCTCATAAGGAGCCTCTGTTACCGTTGCTGTCGGAGCTTCTGTTTCAACTGGCGAAGTTGCTGTCGCCGTCGGAGCCTCTGTTTCCACTGCCGGATTAGCAAGTATTGTTATCGGTGAGGCTGGTAATGTGCCTTTTGCAAGCTTTAATGTGATTGCTTCACCACTTTCCGATGTACCGCCAAGCAATGAGCCTGTTGCAAGCTCTGCTGTAAAGTCTTCTGTAAGAGCGGGATCAAATGTAAATGTTACCGTGCAAAGATCAAGCTCACCATTTGTAGCCGCTACTGCTGCACCTGTAAATCCACCTACGTTATATGTTGATGTATCTGTTCGTACTGCATCACCAACCTGAATTGATGATACCTTATTCTCAAAGGTTGCTGTGTATGCCACATTGCTCGGAATGGCAATGTTTGTCTGCCATGAACTTACACTGCCTACACCCACTGCTTTAATATCAACTACTGCTTTCGTTGATGAGCTTGCAGCCTTATCATATGTAAGGACGATACCCTGTGTAATAGGTTCTGGCGTGGGAGCATCGGTAGCCGGAGGTTCAGTAGCATTCGGAGCTGCTAAAACTGTAACTGGTGAAGCTGCCAATGTTCCCTTGGCAAGCTTCAATGTAACTGTCTCGCCGCTTTCCGATTTACCGCCAAGCAACGAACCTGTTGCAAGCTCTGCCGTAAAGTCTGTTGTAAGGACAGCGTCAAATGTTAAGGTTACTGTGCAAAGGTCAAGCTCCCCATTTGTAGTCGCTACCGCTGCACCTGTAAATCCACCTACATTATATGTTGATGTATCTGTTCTTACCGCATCACCTACTTGAATTGATGATACCTTATTATCAAACGTCGCTGTGTATGTCACATCGCTCGGAACTGTAATATTTGCCTGCCACGAACTCACGCTGCCTATACCCACTGCCTTAATATCAATTACCGCACTGGTCGATGTGCTTGCTTCTTCATTATAAGTAAGCACAATACCCTGCGTAATCTCATCGTCAGCAGCCTGTGCTGAGAAAACGCCGGTAAATGCGCTTACAGTCATAGCCAATGAACAAACAAATGAAATGATTTTTTTTGATTTCATTCTTTTTCTTCCTTTCCACCATTCACCAGTTATACCCTATGAATAGTTAAACATTTTTCCTTTTATGCCGTAACGCAGGAGATAAATATATACACTCCTGCGTTAAAACATTTAAATATTAATAATAGAAGCCATAGAATAAGTCATACTCTTCCAATTGTATAACTAAGTTCATTGTTTAACTACTATTTCTATGCCAACATTATCCGAAGCACCCTGCAGTGAATATGTCGCAATTGAAGCTGCGTCAACCATATCTGCATCTTCATCATTGTTCACATCTCCAACCATAATCTTTGCTGCATCAATTCCTGAAACAACATCATACTCCACACCGACATTGTCTGAAGCACCCTGCAGTGAATATGTCGCAACAGAAGCCGCATCAACCATATCTGCATCTTCGTCATCGTTTACATCACCAATCATAATTGTCTTTGTGCTAGGTGTCGGACCTGCCTCACCAACCGTAAATGTAGCCTTCTGAACCGTACCGTCACCGCCTATGCGTACCTCATATGTACCGTCAGCAAGCTCACCGACTTTAACAGTTGCGAATGATGTGCTGTCATCCTTCTGGTCAATCTGCTTAATGTTTTCAGCCGCTACCGTTGTTAAATCAACCGTATCAAGAACCAACAATGTCTGCGAAGTACCGGTACCTGTTACATCTGTCAATGTAACTTCGCCGTCAGCATATGAAGCTCCCATAGCTGAAGCTGAAATCACCATTGCCGCCGAAACTGCTGAAACAGCTGCAACCGATAAAATCAATTTTGAAAATCTCTTCATTGTCTTACCCCTTTTCGTTATTAAATTTGGATTTTTTTAATTGTTTGCGTGCCGAAATTTGCGGACCGTGGCACTCATACAATTGCTATATTCATATACTTGTATTATAAACGAACTTTAACAAAATTGCAATACTTTTTTTTAAAAATATTTCGCTTTGTGCATTTTACACAAATTTTTTTATTCATTTTGACATAAAACGGTTGTTTCAGCTCATATATGCGGTCTATTACCGTCTTTCGCCGGGCAGCTTTACCATATCATGCGTTTAGTACTCCAAAATTAAATATACGGGCTTGAATTTCCCGGACGGCTATGCTATAATGTTACCAATAAATCATATTAAGAGGTATAAAGCAATGGAACTTAAGGAAAAATATACTATAGATGATCTCCGCGCAATTCTGATACGCCTCAGAGAACCGGACGGCTGCCCGTGGGACAGGGTTCAAACGCATCAGTCGATCAAAAAAAGCCTTATAGAGGAAACATATGAGGCTATTGACGCGCTTGATTTCGGTGACGACCGCGCTTTCGCCAATGAGCTTGGGGATGTTCTGCTCCAGGTCGTATTCCACGCAAGGCTCGCGGAGGAGCGCGGCGCGTTCGATTTTGACGACGTTGTGACCGAAATATGCACGAAGCTCATTACCAGACACACCCATGTGTTCGGCGCGGATCATGCCGGAACGGTTGAGGAATCGCTCAATACATGGGAGAAAAACAAGAAAAAAGAAAAGAATATCAGTACCTATACAGGCGTTCTCAGGGATGTTCCGAAATATCTCCCCGCGCTCATGCGCGCCGAGAAGATCCAGAAAAAAGCCCGAGGCTTCGGCTTTGACCGGGACAATATCGAAGGAGTTTATGAAAAGCTTGCCGAGGAGACCGAAGATCTGAAGGACGCGCAGAAGGAAGCCGTACCGGAGCGTATCCGCGAGGAATACGGCGATCTGCTTTTCTCGGTCGTCAGTCTCGGAAGGTTTCTTGATACCGATCCCGAAACGGCTCTCACCGCCGCATCAAATAAGTTTATAAACCGTTTTGAAAAAATGGAGGCTGCCGCAAAGGAAAACGGTCTGAATCTTGCAGATCTTTCAGCGGAAGAAATGGATTCTCTCTGCGGCTCGGTCAAATAACGGCGCGGCAAATTACGTTTTTTTTCATCCATACGAAAAATATTGCAAGAAAGTATTGACATTCCGTCTTTTTTGTACTAAAATAGGTATTGTATTCATCTACTGTTTTTTACAGCCGATGATAATCACAAATTAAAAATAGGAGGAAAACCATCATGAATAAGCATGAATTAATTTCAGCCATTGCGCAGAACGCGGAAATATCAAAGAAAGATGCGGGAAACGCTCTGGCGGCAACAATTAATGCAATTTCAAAGGCGCTTGCCGAGGGTGATAAGATTCAGATTGTAGGTTTCGGTACTTTCGAGATAAGAGAGAGAGCCGCAAGAACAGGCAAAAACCCGAGGACAGGCGAGACTATAGAAATTGCCGCATCAAAGGTACCTGCTTTCAAGGCCGGAAAAGCCCTGAAGGAAATCGTAAACGGCTAATCATTTCAGACAGAACAATAACATTATTGAGACGAACAGCCCTGCGGCTGTTCGTCTCTTATAATATGAGGAGGATCTTATGAGGATAGATAAATTTCTTAAGGTTTCACGGCTTATAAAGCGCCGCTCGGTCGCTAACGAGGCCTGTGACAGCGGCAGAATTTCGGTAAACGGAAGACCGGTAAAGGCGTCCTATGACGTCAAGACAGGCGATGTTATAGAGATCACCCTCGGCGAACGCGTAAGCCGGTATGAGGTCGCCGCTATCGCGGAGCATGTGCTGAAAAACGACGCTTCATCCCTTTATAAACCGCTCTGATTTATAGAATATATTCCCCTGCGGCATAATATAAATAATTAAAGAAACAGAAAATTTACGCTAAAGGGGATCGATCATATGACTAAAAACGAAACAGCCGCGCAGGCTAAGCACTCGCTCACGCTTGAGAACAGAAACAAAATGACATTGTCGGGCGTTAAGGAGGTCACCGGCTTCTCCGACGCCTCGGTAACCTTAAAAACCACGCTCGGATCACTCCTTATCCAGGGAAAGGAGCTTAACATAAGCCGCCTTAACACGGACACGGGAGAGCTTAATGTGAACGGGGAAATAAATATCCTGCGTTACTCTAAGGATAAGCGCGGCGGCGGATTTTTTGAAGGTCTGTTCAGATGAATCAGGGCATAAGAGCGGCGCTGATCACCATGCTGTGCGGCGCTGCCGTTATGCTGGCATGGGATATTCTCCATGGACTCCGCCATTCGTTTTTCCGCGGCGTTTTCCCGAACTTTCTTCTGGACACCGCATGGTGGATATTTGCAGCCTCCTGCTTTGTCGGCTGCACATGGTATGCGAACCATATGGAGCTTAGGGCATTTATATGGGCGTCTCTTTTTATAGGCGCCGTTCTGTATCATATTACCCTTTCAAGGGCTGCGCGAATGCTTTTTTGCAGCATTTTTGATATATTTTTAAAAATAATTAAATTTATTTTGAAAATACTCTTGACACCGGCGGTATTTTTGTATAAAATTCTATTAGTACCGTTTGCAGGCATATGCAAACGCAGTTTGAATCGAGGTGACAGTCGGTGAAAGGATTTAACAACAGGCTTCCGGATTTTCTCGGAACACATAAGCGAGGTATTCTGCTGTGGGCTGTAATTCTGGCATCGGGCGGAATGATATTCAAGGGCGTTATGCAGCGTCCTCAGATCAATCAGTACAGAGCCGAGATCGCGGATCTTGATGAAAAGATCCGGCAGGAGCGCGACCGTCAGGCAGAGATTGATGATCTCAGAACCAAAGTCAACACAGACGAATATATTGAAAAGATCGCATCTGAAAAGCTTGGGCTTGTTAAAAGCAACGCGAAGATATTTATAGATGTTTCAGATGACAATTGACGGGGGTAATTTTCAGATGGCGCAGGTAGACAGCATTCTTGAGGGCGTTGTAACAAGTGTTATGCCGTTTGGGGCATTCGTTGAGCTCGGTTCAAAGGAATCGGGGCTTGTACATATATCAGAGCTTTCAAATGAATATGTTAAGGATATTAATGAATTTATAAAAAAGGGCGACAAAGTCAAGGTAAAGGTTATCCGCATAGATGAGAAGGGCAAAATAAGTCTTTCGATCAAGCAGGCCGCGGAGGTCAGAAAACCCGCGCGTGAAAAACGTGAAAAGCCGAAGCATGTCTCCGCCCGCCCGGATTATTTTGATTGGAGCACCCGCCCCTCTGAAAATCTGTCATTTGAAGACAAGCTGTCAAAATTCAAGCATGAAAGCGAAGAAAAGATCCGTGACAGCAAACGCCGCATGGAAAGCAAACGCTCCGGCGGTTATTCCAGAAAAGGATATTAATAATTCAAAAGCGGATAAAATCCATGATTTTATCCGCGTTTTTGCAAGAAAGAGTGGTTTTTTGAATAAGATAACCCGGAGACCGCATATCACCTTCGGCGAGTTTCTGCGAGGGCGTATACTGCCGCTGCTCGGCGCGCTTATCGTGTTCGTTGTAAGCTTTTCGGTCCTGTACGCGGGAGAAAACGTCGGGCTGAGCGATAACGGAGATTTCAGACGTGTGCTCCTTACCAACAATATCGAGTATGCCGACGAAACGGATCACTACTATCTGTTCAAGCAGAATTACGTTATGCAGCTTAATGACACGGACTCCCTCCTCTCCGCCGCCGCCGAGGCATGGCAAACAAATAAGGAGGAGGATATATATTCCTCTCCGCATTTTCTGATTATAAAGCTCTCAAAGGAGCTTAATATTATCGCGAACGCGGTCACAGGCAGACCGCTTACGGATTATAATATAGCATATATGGCGCTATTGTATATTTTTATGCTTTCGGTCGCGGCGTGGGGCATCTTCACGTTTTTCGCCGATTCAAAAATAAGGATACAGATAGCGGTTTTTGCGCTGTTTATTTTTATTTTCTGCGACGCCGGATATCTGCTGTACTTCAACTCCTTCTACGGCGAACCGCTGCAATACACGGCGCTTATGATGCTTATTGCTTTCGGTATGCTTATTTATAAGCGTCCGAGCGTCCCTAAGGTCATAGGCTTCTACGTTTCGCTTTACTTCTTTGCCGGAGCAAAGCTTGCAAACATCCCCTATTCCCTGCTTGCGGCGTTATTGGCGATCCTTATAGTCATCCTGCGCCGTGATCTCAAATTCAGAGCCGGGGTTATCCTTTCCGCGCTTATATGTATCCTATGTATTGCAGGACTTTACAAGTCTATCCCGGAATGGATGGATAGAGACACTACCTATCAATCGGTATTCCTCGGTATCACAAAGGGGAGCGGCTCCCCGGAGACCGATCTTGAGGAGCTTGGAACAGACCCGAAATACGCTGTTCTCGCCGGTACGCACGTGTATATGGATGAGGACGAATACCCCATAGACATAAGCTCTCCCGAATTTGAGCGCAGCTTTTACGACAGGGTAGACAAAATCGACATCGCGAGGTTCTATCTGCACCATCCGTTAAGGCTTGTTAAGGAGCTGAGCCGCGCAATAGAAAATTCCGCGTATATTCGTCCGCCTGTGGTCGGCAACTCCGCATCTGTGCCTATGGAATTTACCGGCAAATTCAGCTGCTGGTCTCATATCCGCGTGGCGCTGAGATTTCTGTATTCGCCGTGGGTGATATTTCTCGTGTTTACAATAATCACCCTGTACATGATATTTATGAATATCTTCTATATCCATAATCACAGAATAGAAAGTCCCGGAAAGAAATACATGATATGCGCGCTTGATGTGCTGATTTCGGGACTGTGGATCAATCTCGCGCTTCCTGTTCTGTGCAACGGCGAGGGGGACATCGCAAAGCATATGTTTCTTTTTACAAACTGCATTGACATATTATTCTTTGTATGCATTCTGGGAATAATAATGCAGCCGGCAAAAAAACTGATTGCGTCCGCAGCCGCAATCGCCGCTCTTACAGGGATCTTTTACATACACCTTCCCTCGCAGACGATCACATTCGGCGCTCTTGACGGAGAGCCGGTAACGTGGGAGGTGTTCGAAAAATACAATGACGGCACAGAGCTGCTCGTAACCAAAGACTGTATTGCATATATGCCTTTTGACAGTGATAACAACAGCTGGGACAGCAGCAGTCTCAGGAGCTGGCTCAACAATGATTTTCTGTCCGGCTTTTCGGAAGAGGAGAAGTCTCAGATCATTGCGGTCACAAACGAGGTCGTGCTGACCTATGACGAGCGGGATAAGGCGGTCGCCGGCAATCATTCCCACTATTGGAACTTTACGCGCTCGCTCGCCGCAGACCTCGCAAAAACGGCATATCACTACTACCCGGAGGATCTTGTGTTTCTCCCAACGCTGGATATGATGAAAAAAATCAATTACCCCGATTCGTACTGGATTTTATGTCCGTACACAACCAATAGCTATATGGAACGCTTTATGAATAAGGACGGCTTTATACTGCACACCGATGTAAGAAACACAAAAGGAGTGAGAGCCGTCATAAGAATAAGCAGATAAAGAACGGAGGGACAAATGAAACAGGACAATTATACGATGCTTACGGATTTCTATGAGATCACTATGGCGAACGGATTTTTTAATGAAGGCTTTAGGGATAGAATAGCTTACTTTGATATGTTTTTCCGCTCAGTACCGGATGACGGCGGCTTCGCTGTTATGGCGGGAGTTGAGCAGATGATCGAATATCTCAGCGAGCTGCGTTTTGAGCCGGAGGATATTGAATATCTCCGCTCAAAGAATATGTTCTCGCCGGAATTTATAGACTATCTCGAAAGCTTTAAGTTTGAATGCGACGTATGGGCAATACCGGAGGGCACGCCTATATTCCCCGGCGAGCCGCTTGTAATAGTGCGCGGGCCGTCCATACAGGCACAGTTCGTTGAAACAATGCTTCTGCTTGTAATAAACTTTCAGACGCTGATCGCCACCAAGGCAAACCGTATATCCAGAGCCGCCGGCGGCCGCGCGGTTATGGAATTCGGCGCGCGCCGCGCTCAGGGAGCTTATGCGGCAACCTATGGCGCAAGGGCGGCATATATTGCAGGAGTTGACGGCACCTCAAACGTGCTTACGGATAAAAAATTCAAGGTTCCTGCGCTGGGCACAATGGCTCACAGCTGGGTTCAGATGTTCGATACCGAATATGAGGCTTTTGCCGCATATGCAAGGAACTATCCCGATGACACAACGCTGCTGATCGACACCTACAATGTCTTAAAATCCGGACTTCCGAACGCGATCAAGGTATTTGACGAGGTATTAAAGCCGATGGGCAAGCGTCCCAAGGGCGTAAGAATCGATTCGGGAGATATTACCTATCTCTCAAAGAAGTGCCGTAAGCTGCTCGATGCGGCGGGCTATCCCGACTGTTCGATCGTAGCCTCAAACTCACTGGACGAATATATCATAAGCGATATGCTCCGCCAGGGCGCGCAGATAGATTCCTTCGGCGTCGGCGAAAGGCTTATCACCTCAAAATCAAATCCGGTCATGGGCGGTGTTTACAAGCTTGCCGGAGTTGAACGGGAGGACGGCAGCGTAATACCGAAGATCAAGATCAGCGAGAATGTCTCGAAGATCACAACCCCTTGCTTCAAGCAGGTTTACCGCCTTTATGACCGGGATACGTCAAAGGCTCTCGCCGACGTCATAACCCTTCATGAGGAGGAGATCGACCCTGATGAGCCGTACGAAATATTTGATCCGCAGTACACATGGAAGCACAAGAAAATTACTAACTTCTATGCGCGCCCGCTGCTGAAAAGAATATTCAAAAAGGGCAGCTGTGTTTATGAGTCGCCCTCTGTGCAGGTGCTGAGAGAATACTGCCGCATGGAAATTGACGGACTATGGGACGAGCTTAAACGTTTTGAAAATCCCCACAAATACTATGTGGACCTTTCAAAACGGCTGTGGGATATCAAAAACGAGCTGCTGCGCAGTGCGTCTGTGGAATGAGATGAACGGAAATGGAAACAAGAATTTTAGGAACCGATGGGGAGTCTATCGCGCTTGCGGGACGCCTTCTTGCAGAGGGCGGACTCGTCGCATTCCCGACCGAGACGGTTTATGGGCTTGGCGGCAATGCGTTTAACCCTTCCTCGGTAAAAAATATATATGCGGCGAAGGGCAGGCCCTCAGACAATCCGCTGATCGTTCATATCGCGGCAATTGAGGAGCTGCCAAGGCTCGCAAAGGATATAAGCGACACGGCAAAAGCGCTTATTCACGCATTTATGCCGGGTCCCTTCACTATAATACTAAGAAAAAGCAGCCTTATCCCCCATGAGGTAACGGCAGGAATGGAAACGGTCGCAATCCGGTTCCCGGTCAACGAAACGGCGCAAAGGCTGATAAAGGCGGCGGGGGTTCCCATAGCCGCGCCCAGCGCCAATCTTTCCGGCAAGCCAAGCCCTACAAAGGCAAAGCATGTAATTGATGATATGACCGGAAGAATTGACGCGATCATAGACGGCGGCGACTGCGCTGTCGGAGTGGAATCAACAATTGTAGACGCGTCACGGGATATCCCGGCGCTTCTCCGTCCGGGCGGCATAACCTATGAAATGCTCACTGACGTCGTTCCTGAAACCATAATAGATCCTCACATTCTCGAATCTCTCAGAGAAGGTGAAAAGCCGCTTTGTCCGGGAATGAAATACAAGCACTATTCCCCCGATGCGGAGGTTACCGTAATTGAAGGGAATATCAAGGCTGTAAAGGCTGAAATAGATAAAAGATTAAAGGAAAATTCAGATAAGCTCTGCGGCGTTCTCACCATGTCCGAAAACGCTTATGACAGCGCCGTAATATTGCACGGCGGCATGACAAACAAGGATTACGCAAAAAATCTCTTCGCCTGTCTGCGCAAATTTGACGATCTGGGCGTTGAGATCGTTTATGCCGAATTTGAGAACCGCGACGGCTACGGACTTGCAATAAGAAACAGACTGTATAAGTCCGCCGCCCAGAGAGTGATCTATGTATAAGGAGCTGATACACAATGGCAAAAGAGCCGATGAAAATATTATTTGTCTGCACAGGCAACACCTGCCGCAGCGCGATGGCGGCGGCAATGATGAACGATATAGCCGTGAAAAATGACCTCGACGTCCTGATAGACAGCGCGGGCGTTTTTGCCGGAATAGGCGAAAGCGCCAGTGATGAGGCGATAAAGGCTATGTCCGAGCGCGGTATTGATCTCACAGGTCACCGCACAAAGCCGCTTACGGATGAGCTTATCAATATGGCGGATATTATTCTCACAATGACAAAGGCGCATAAGCAGCTTATTCTTAGATACGCGCCGGATAAAATCCAAACACTGCTTGAATATGCGGGAAAGGACGGCGATATTCCCGACCCCTTCGGCGGAGACCTTGAAGAATATGAGGAAACGGCTGCCCGTATTTATGACGCGCTCACAGACATAGCGGAAAAGCTCCCTGTTGAGGAAAACAAATGAAGATAAGACCAATGACCGATCAGGATATTCCCGCCGCCGCCGCTATAGACAAGACCGCGTTCCGGAAGGCATGGGCGGAAAAGGAGTTTGAAGCCGAGCTTGCCAAGGATTACGCTTACTATACTCTCCTTGAGGATAACGGAAAAACCGCAGGCTATGCCGGTATATGGTGCATATACGAAACCGCGGAGCTTATCCGCATTGCGGTACGGCCCGACCTTCGGCGAAAGGGCTTTGCCGACGAGCTTATGAAGGATATTCTGTCACATTCCGCTGACTTCGGATGCGGACATATGATTCTTGAGGTCCGCGCAGAAAACGCTGCCGCAAAAGAGCTGTATATCAAGCATGGGTTCGGGCAGATCGATATCCGCCGCGGCTACTATGACGGCGAGGACGCCGTGATTATGGAAAGGAAGCTTCAATAATGAAAGATATATTGGTACTCGGCATTGAAAGCTCATGTGATGAAACCGCGGCGGCGGTTGTAAAAAACGGACGCGAAATGCTTTCAAATGTCATCAATTCACAGATAGATATACATAAACGCTACGGCGGAGTTGTGCCGGAAATAGCGTCGCGACGTCATATTGAGGCGGTAAACGCGGTTGTGGACGAGGCGCTGGAGGAGGCGGGCGTCTCCTTTAACGATATAGACGTCATCGCCGTTACCTACGGCCCCGGGCTTGTCGGCGCACTCCTCGTGGGCGTTTCAACGGCAAAGGCTCTTGCATACGCGCTGAAAAAACCGCTTGTAAATGTGCATCACATAAAAGGACATATCTGCGCAAATTATGTTGCGCACCCCGATTTAAAGCCGCCGTTTACATGCCTTGTGGCATCCGGCGGCCACAGCCACATTGTCTATGCCGGAGAATTTATGAAATATGAGATCATGGGAATGACAAGAGACGACGCTGCGGGCGAGGCCTTTGATAAGATCGCGAGAGTTTTAGGGCTTGGCTATCCGGGGGGGCCTAAGATAGATAAGCTTGCCAGAGAGGGGGATCCTCACGCGGTTGAATTTCCCCGTGTTAAAATGGCAAACGATTCTCTGGACTTCTCCTTCAGCGGCGTTAAAACGGCGGTCATAAACCACGTTCACAAGCTTGACCGGAAGGGCGAGGGCTATAACAAAGCCGATATCGCCGCATCGTTCCAGAATGCGGTAACAGACGCGCTCTGCACTCATACAATTGAGGCCGCAAGGCGCAGAAGCTCCCAAACCATCGTTCTCGCGGGCGGCGTCGCGGCAAACTCGGCGCTCCGTGAAAAAATGTCCGCGCTTGCCGGAAAGCAGGGCATGACGGTTCTTTTCCCGCCCCCGGCGCTATGCACGGATAACGCGGTGATGATCGCCGCCGCGGGATACTTTGAATATATATCGGGCACAAGAGCGGATCTGAAATTAAATGCCGTTCCGTCCTTACCCTTAGAATAATTCGGTTCACAGGAGGAAATCACAATGGATAAATTACATGTAAACCTGGGCTCGGATTCATATGACATCCGCTTTACAGACAGCTTTGACGCGCTTGCAAGCAGCTTACAGGAGATAAACGCGCCTAAAAAGCTGCTTATCGTTACTGACACGAATGTGGAAAAGCTTTATGCCGATGAGGTAAACTCACTCGTTAAGAAGGCCGGCTATGACAGCGCGGTATACGCTTTCCCGGCAGGCGAGGAAAATAAAAGCATGGACTCAATTCTCGGCATATGCGGAGCCTGCGTTCAGCACGGTCTTGACAGAAAGAGCATGATATTGGCTCTTGGCGGAGGCGTTGTCGGAGATATGGCAGGCTTTGCGGCCGCAATCTATATGCGCGGCATTGACTTTGTTCAGATTCCCACAACTCTGCTTTCACAGAGCGACAGCTCTGTGGGCGGCAAAACAGGTATCGACTTTATGGAAAGCAAAAACATCTTAGGCGCCTTCCACCAGCCCAGGCTCGTTTATATAAATGTAAGCACGCTTAAAACCCTTCCCGGCATACAGTTCGTTTCAGGTATGGGCGAGGTTATAAAGCACGGCATAATCCGCGACGCGGAGTTCTATGACTTTATTAAAAAAAACAAGGAGCTTATAAAGTCGCTTGACAGTGAAACACTTATAAAAATGGCAAAGCGCAACTGTGGAATAAAGGCAGAGGTCGTTGAGCAGGATGAAAAGGAAAACGCGCTCCGCGCAATTCTTAACTTCGGCCACACGATAGGTCATGCCGCGGAATCAGCGCTCAGCTTCACAACCACTCACGGCGAATGCGTCGGAATAGGCATGGCTGCGGCTTCACATATCGCCGTAAACCGCGGGCTTATTGACGAGGCTGTACTTAAAGACATCGAGGAAACTCTTACGGGATATGATTTCCGTGTACGCATGGAGCTGCCGCCGGCCGAAACGATCTATGCCTTTATGCAGAAGGATAAGAAGAAGGCGGACGGCAAGCTAAAGTTTGTTCTCCCTGTACGCATCGGTGATGTTATGCAGACACGCGATGTTACGGAGAGTGAAATATTCGATGCTATAAGATATATTTCAAAATAAGAGGTTACTTTTATGAACAAGAAAAAATTTATCGCTTCATCTGTCCTTTGGCTGGCAATAGCCGCGGCGATCACCCTGCTTGACCGGCTGATGAAGCTGCATATTCTTAACAACTACACTCCCGGCACGGTTTTCGGCGGCATTCCCGGCGCCGCTGATTTTCTGTATGTCAAAAACACCGGCGCGGCATTCTCGATATTCAGCGGGAACACCTCCGTTTTAAGCATTATATCGGTGCTGTTCTGTATTGCGGTCATACTGTACTGGATCATCAGAAAGCCGTCGCATCCAATGGCTTGTCTTGCTCTTGCGCTCTTGTTCGCCGGAGCGCTCGGCAATGCTGTTGACCGTGTGGCATACGGCTTTGTTGTTGACTTTATAGCGATAAAATGGTTCAGCTTTCCGGTTTTCAATATTGCCGATATGGCAATAGTCGGCGGCGCGATCGCAGCGGTAATTTATGTTCTGATATTTGATAAGGACGATACTCGGGAGAAAAAGAATGGATGAGCTGACACTTACGGTCGATACGTCAGGCGCAAGGCTTGACAAATACATTGCCGATAACAGTGAAATTTCCCGGAGCTTTGCGGCAAAGCTGGCCGAGGAAGGAAAAATTACGGTCAACGGCAAAGCGGCGGATAAAAAAACCAAGCTCAGAGCCGGAGATGAAATAATAATAAAAATACCCGAGCCGGAAACGCTTGAGGCGCAGCCGCAGGATATTCCGCTTGATATTGTCTATGAGGACGATCACGTTATCGTTGTCAATAAGCCACAGGGAATGGTTGTGCATCCCGCTCCGGGCAATCCGGACGGAACTCTGGTAAACGGGCTGCTCTACCATTGCAGTCTGAGCAGCATAAACGGTGTTATCCGCCCGGGAATTGTGCACAGAATAGATAAGGATACCTCCGGGCTTCTGATCGTTGCAAAAACAAATGAAGCGCACGAGGCATTGTCGGCTCAGCTAAAGGAACGCAAGGCGCTCAGGAAATACATCTGTCTGGTAAACGGCAATATAAAAGAGGACAGCGGCACAATTGATAAGCCTGTCGGCAGACATCCGGCCGACCGGAAAAAAATGGCTGTTACCGCCGGAGGACGCGAGGCAGTCACGCATTTCAAGGTGCTCGAACGCTTCGGGCAGTATACCCTCGCGGAGTGCATACTCGAAACCGGACGCACCCATCAGATAAGAGTGCATATGGCGTCGATCGGCCACAGCATAGCAGGCGATCCGGTATACGGAACGAAAAAGGAACGCTTTAAAACAAACGGTCAGCTGCTCCATGCCGGAACCATAGGCTTTATCCACCCTGCAACAGGCGAGCTTATGCAGTTCAGCTCGGAGCTTCCTGATGACTTTGCCAAAATACTTGACAGGCTGAGAAAAGGAATAATATAAATGTTTCTAAAGTTTTAATTTTATAAGAAAATTCGTCATATTGCTTGCAATTTTCAGGAAAATGGGGTATGATATATGTTGTGGGGTCAATTCCACAGAATATAAAAAGGAATGATATTAAAATGAAAAAAAATTTATGCGTCATATTCGGCGGAGAATCCCCGGAGCATGACATTTCTCAGAAATCCGTTACATCAATTCTTAACAATCTTGATAAAGAGAAATACAATATATATACAATCGGGATAACACGCGATGGCCGCTGGTATCTTTACACCGGCGGCTATGAGAAGATCGAGCCGGGCGATTGGGAGAAGGATGCGGAAAATCTTAAAACCGCATTCATTTCACCGGACAGCGCGCAGCACGGTATAGTTGTTTTTGACGGCACATCCGATAAGGTAATACATATAGATGTTATCTTCCCCGTTCTCCACGGAGAGTACGGCGAGGACGGCACAATACAGGGACTTTTCGAGCTTTCACATATCCCGTATGTCGGCATGGGTGTTCTCGCATCAGCGAACGGCATGGATAAGACCTTTTCAAAGCTCGTTTTCCGTTCGGCAGGGATCCCTCAGGCGGACTGGGTCGTAGTAACCGATGCTGATAATCTTGAAAACAGGGCGAACCAAATAGAGAAAAAGCTCGGCTATCCGTGCTTTGTAAAGCCCGCGCGGCTCGGCTCGTCGGTGGGGATCGGCAAAGCGCATAACAGAGAGGAGCTTATTGCGGCTCTTGAAAACGCGAAAAAATATGACCGCAGAATATTGGTCGAGGAGCATATCGACGGTCATGAGGTTGAATGCGCCGTGCTCGGCAACGCCGACCCGAAGGCGGCCGCGGTAGGCGAAATAAAGCCGACGGTTGAATATTATGATTTTGACGCGAAATATAATGACGCTTCGACCGTGCTTGTAATACCGGCGGAGCTACCGCCGGAAACAACAGAAAAGATCCGCGAATACTCGATAACGGCATTCAAGGCGATCGACGGTCAGGGGCTTGCAAGAGTTGACTTTTTCGTAAAGCACAGCGACGGAGCCGTTATTCTTAACGAAATCAACACGCTGCCCGGCTTTACAAGCATAAGCATGTACCCCAAGCTCTGGGACGCCGCAGGGCTTGGATATTCCGGTCTTCTCGACAGGCTGATCGAGCTTGCGGAGGAAAGAGTGAAATAATGGATAACAGAAGTATCGGCGTATTTGATTCCGGTCTCGGCGGTCTTACCGCCGCAAAGGAAATTATGAAGCTTTTCCCTAATGAAAGCATTGTATATTTCGGAGACACGAGCCGCGTGCCCTACGGTACGCGATCGAAGGACACTATTGTAAAATACACTCACGGTGATATCCGCTTCCTTCTGAGCCATGACGTAAAAATGATTGTTATCGCCTGCGGAACAGCGTCCTCGGCAGCGCTCCCCCACATAAGGGATGATTATTCCGTGCCGATTTACGGTGTTGTTGACGCGGCGGGCTATGCGGCTGTGCGCGCAACTAAAAACGGGAAAATCGGTATTATAGGCACCTCGGCAACAATTCACAGCGGCGCCTATACTCAATACATAAAGGAATACGACAGCAGAATGCAGACCTTTGAGCGCGCATGCCCTCTGTTTGTCCCTCTTGTAGAAAACGGGCATTTTGACACTAAGGTCACAGACCTTATTATTGAAGAATATCTTTCCGATATACGAGCCTCGGGCATTGATACACTTATAATGGGATGCACGCATTATCCGCTTCTTGAGGGCGCGATCTCGCGCTTTATGGGGCCTGAGGTGTCGCTTATAAGTCCCGGAGAGGAGGTTGCAAGGTTTCTCAGAAAGAAGCTCACCGATGAGCTGCGCCACACCGATAAGCCGGATAAGGATCAGTATCGGTTCTTTGTAAGCGACAGCATTGAGCAGTTTGAGGATCTGGGCAGCATATTCCTCGAGCATAAAATTGACGGACAGGTGAGCAAGATTGACATTGAAAAATACTAATGAGTTTAAGATCAGTGTTGCAAACTCACAGACGATCGACGGTCATACTGATGAGATCTTAGAAGCCGCCCGCGGCTCCTTCCGTATGCGGAACGGAAAAGGCTATATAGTCTATAAGTCAGGCGGCTCCTCCAATATGATCAGGATCGACGGAGACACTGTTACACTCAGAAGAACGGGCGAATATGGCTCGGAAATGCAGTATAAGCCGGGGAAACGCTCGGAAATTTCATACCGCACCCCCTATGGGATGATCAGGATGGGACTGTTTACCCGCTTCACAGAGCACAGGCTGTCAGATAACGGCGGCACGATTCGTCTTGGCTATGTGCTTGAAACCAACGGAGATAAAATTTATAATGATATGATAATAACGATAGAAAGGTAGATTATTAATGAAAAAACTTATCGCACTTATTGCGTCAGCAGCATTGCTTGCTTCGCAGGCATCGGCATGGGCCGCAAATACGGAAACGGTCAGCGACTTTGGTTCTTCCGCCGTAACCGCTGCCGCCTCGGCAGCAGCGACAGAAACAGCGGCGCCGACCGAGCTGCCGGAGGAAACGGAAATTGAGGATAATATTGAAACAAGCGTTCAGTATCAGGCATATGAGCAGATCGCTCAGTACATATCCGAAAGATACCTCGACGATTCATATACCGCCGAGGACATAATGAAATTAGGTATTTCAGAATATCTCGGTCAGAACGGTGATACGGTGCTTGTCGCCCTTCTGAAAGCGGCGCTTCAGAACCTTGACGACTATTCCGATTTCTATACATATGATGAATATGTGGAATACAACAATGCTCTGAACAAGACCTTCTACGGTCTCGGAATTACAATGCAGCAGGATGGCGAATACGTTACGATCGCGGGTTTTGTTGAGGAAAACAGTCTTGCCGAGCAGAGCGGCTTTAAGGTCGGGGACAAAATTGAAAAGGTTGACGGTATAAATGTTGTCGGATTAAGTATGACGGAGGTCAGAAACCTTATCGTAGGAGAGATCGGAACAACTGTTCCCATAATAGTTCTCCGTGACGGTCAGGAGGTAGAAATAATCGGAACCAGAACAGCCGTAAACAATTCAACCGTTTCCGGCGGCATTCTTGAAGGGAATGTTGGATACATTAAAATAGCTTCATTTTCTACCGGCACGGCAGCTGAATTTGAGGAGATAAAGAACTCATTGCTTGAGGCCGGCGTTTCAAAGCTTATTCTTGATCTGAGAAACAACCCCGGCGGTCTTGTTTCCGCAGCGACAAGCATTGCGGAAAGCATCGTTCCCAAGGGCAAAATTGTTGACGTAAAATACAGGGATTCCAAGCTTGACCATACTTACTATTCCGAGCTGGAAAACGCGCCGTTTGAGATAATTGCTCTTGTAAACGGAAATACCGCATCCTCGGCTGAAATTCTTTCAAGCGCAATTCAGGATTCCGGCACAGGAAAGCTGCTCGGAGAACAGACCTACGGAAAAGCGGTTATACAAAGCACATATTCATTGCGCAACGGAATGGTGTTCAAGCTCACGATCGGGCAGTATATAACCAGAAACGGTAATGAAATAGATCATGTGGGACTTGTTCCTGATATGGAGGTAGAAAATTACACCAAGAAAATCGACACCACAGGCTACTCTAAGTTTGACTTTTTAAACACCGCCTCAGTCGGGTCAAGCGGCACTAATGTCAGCGCGGCAAAGGAAAGGCTCTCAATTATGGGCTACTATATCGGCAATCTCAGCAATGATGTTTTTAACACCGATCTCGCCGATGCGATAAGAAGCTTCCAGAAGGACAATGAGCTTTCCGATTCCGGTGTTCTCGATATCCCCACACAGATAAAGCTGAAGGAGATTTTTGAGGCGCTTGAAACGACCGTTGATATACAGATGCAGGAAGCATATAAGTACTTCGGCGGCAATATAGACGATCTTTACTGATAACAGATACATCAAACGGACGCTTTACGCGTCCGTTTTGTTATTTAACCTGAACGATCTTTACTCTGTCTGCGGAAATCTCCGTGCCGCTCGTCACAATATCCTTTATTTTTACTATATCTTCATCTGTAAGCCCGTCGCTTCGCACTGTTATTGTCGCTGTACCGTCATTGACATAAGCGCAGAAATCAGGGTATCCCTTTGCATTGGCAATGCTTTCGATCTGACTCTCCTTCTCTATGTCCGCCGCCGCCTCAACAAGCCTTTCGCCGGCAAGCGCCCTTGTTTTTTCATCAATTTTTTCATCAGATGCCGTAGCCTTCAGCGATTCCATCGCCGAAGCCCTCGCCGACTCCCGGTTCATCTTTGCATCCTCAAAGTATCCTGTGCCTTCGATAACGCCGTTATCGGAGCTGTCCCCGCTTTCATCAGTCTCCTCTGCCGCGGCATCCTCCGACTCCGCATCTTCCGTGTCTTGTTCGCCTTCATCCTTTTCCGTAATCTCGTTATTCGCAGATACCATCTCCGCCTCACCGAGAGTTTTTCCCGTTGCCACATAGCTTTCGTTATCTCTGACCCTCACTGTGTCCTGATACGACCAGTTAAGATACCCGGCCATACCGATAAGCACCACAAGCGATGCCGCTATAATTTCCTTCTTTTTCAATATCATCATCTCATCTCCGGACTAATTATTATTGCTGCTGTACACACATACATGATTTGCCGCCGCGCCTGTCACGGCAGTGACGGCCTCCTTGATCGTCTGCTTTACGGACGGATCCCCTGCGCCGTCCGCAATCACAATCACACCCTTCACCTCCGGGTAAACCTCGCGCTTGACCACCACATCTCCGCCCGATGTCACAATTCGCTCGCGTTCACCGTCATATGCAAGATCCTTTTCCATCGTTGAAACATAAGAAATCATTACGGAAACGTGCCCCGCGCCCTTAATCTCTGAAAGCATTTCACCCAAGCGTTCCTCCTCTCCCCTGTATTCCGTGACCGCATTCTCATTTTTTTCCGTACCGCTCCCGGCAAACCATCCCGGCAGCGCTATAAATGCAATCCCAATTATTAATATTAAAATAATCAGACGATTATTCCTGCTTTGAAGCAACTTTTTCAGTTCCGCCATAATTAACCTTCTTTACTCCGTAAATATCTCTCAGTCTGCCTATTGCCGCGTTATCTATATTTCCGCCCGTAACGGTCATTTCCTCAATACCGCATATTTTACCCGCGCTGTCCACGGAAACAACCGCGGACACATCGCATTCCGCGCCAAATTCCTCCTTCAGTTTCTGTTCGGCATCCTTTTCAAGTCTTTCCGTAAGCTCCTTTTTTATCTCGTCCATAAGCATCCTCGTGCCGTTTTCGGAGGTCTGCTCCGTCTCATACCTGAATCCCTCAAACACATCGGTCCGCATAAGCTGAAGCAGCGGCTGACCTATACACATAACGACCACCAGCCCCGTCACAATACCGACGTATTTTGTCCAGCCCTTCGGTGTAAGTATCGTCACCACGGCTGATATTACAGACGCCGCCGCAATTGAAATAATATATGCTTTCATATCCGCTCTCCTAACCCGCCGCCGCTAAAATAATACATATGTTTATCAGAAACAGCACGGCGGTAAGAATGACCGTTCCGAAAACCGACGTTACAGCCTCGCTCATCTCCCATAGCATACCTGATATTCTCGGATCCGTGACTGGTTCCGTTACAGCCGCGCAAAGCTTTAAAAGCAGCTGCATAACGCCTATCTTAATGACCGGCACAACGCATATCCCCGCCATAATGATAATGCCCGAAACACCTACGGCATTTTTGAGAAGCCTTGCCGATGATACGACAGTATCAAGAGTATCGGACAAAAATCCCCCGACCACCGGCACAAGACTTCCCACGGCAAACTTTATTGTCTTTGCTCCGACGGCGTCCAGCGCGTACGAGGTAAAGCCGTAAATTGCATTCACACCCGTAAACAGTGTTATGACAAGCGCCATAAGCCATTTTGTGACCGATTTTATTATTTTTATAAAGCCTGATATTTTAGTTTTATCCCCGACATTGCCCGCAACCGCAAGTACCGCCGAATAGGTCATCAGGGGAACAAGACAGCGCTCTATAACCAGCGACACAACATATACGGCCGAGGATAGGACAGGCTCAAAGGCGGCCGCGCCTACAGATCTGCAGCAGGCGAACAGCGTAAGCATAAGCACCGGCGTAAGCTTGTTCATGAATGAGGTCATATGCCCGATCACCTCCGTGCCGTAGGATAACGCAGTGGCAAAGCAGTTAAGGGCAAGTCCGCTTATAACCGTAAAGAACACAAAAAATGATGCTTTTCCGCCCTCGTTATCGCCCAGCGCGGAATTGAGTGTGCTCACAGTCGATGAAAGCATCGCCATTACCAGAATTGCCGCAGCGCATGAGGAAAATGCTCTTATTTCCTGCATGATTCCGCCGTACAGATTATTCAGCATGTCCACCGGATCAAGTGAAAATCTGCCCGTCATAATATCAGACGCGGCGCTCTCAAACAGCTCATAGCCTTCTATAGACGGAACGTCAAAGGCGTGCGCCGCGCAGCCCGGAGCAAGCATCAAGGCGAATACAACGGCACGGAAAAGCTTTTTCATATCCCGTTCACCACCTTCACGCATAACCGTAAAAATGACGTCATAACAGGCATTGTGAGCGCCAGAATACATATCTTTCCCGCAGCCTCGACCTTGGACGCGACCGCGCCCTCACCGCTGTCCCTCAGTATTTCCGCCGCAAACTGCGCAACATATGCCATGCCCGCCGCCTTGACCGCAATTGCAAAATATTTTATATCAACACCGCATTCCTCTGTAAGCTCCCTCAGCTCGGAAACAATTCCTCCCGCGCTCTCCATCAGCTCCGCAAGAATTATAACGGAGGTGACAAGCGATACCATAACCGCAAATTCAGGTTTTTCCCTCCGCACCGTAAGAGCCAGCATTCCCCCCATAAAGCCGATTCCCGCAATACGTATAAGCTCGTTCATAGATTAAATATCCGCTTTACGGATTCAAACAGCTCGCCTATACGTTCGGTAAGGATAAACAGCACCACCACCAGCCCCGCAATAGTTATAAGCAGAGCCTGCTCGTCCCTGCCGGCGCGCGAAAGCAGCTGATTCATTACCGCCACCACTATTCCGACACCCGCTATTTTGAAAATCAAATCAATGTCCATATCTCACCTCATATTACAGCCAGTATTATAAAAATTCCGGCAAGCACGCCGCAGCTTCGGTAAACCCGCGAAAGTCTCGCGCATTCCTCCGCGGCATTCTCAGATAACGGCCGCACAAGCTCAGCTGCCCGTTTTAAAGCTTTTTTCTGCCCGTCCACATCACTCATCCCCAGCTCATTTCCAAGAGAGCTTATGACGCTTATGTCCTCTTTTTTCAGGCAGCCCTGTCCGGCAGATTTTTCTACCGCAAGTCTCCATGCCTTTCTTATTCCCTTTTCTTCAATGAGCGACGCGCACAGCCCGTAAAGCCCATACAGTCTTTGATCGCTATCTATCCTTTTAAAGATCACACCAAGCTCGTATCTGCCCATTGTGATCTCCGTTTCAATAACCGACAGGCTTGATTTGAAGTCGCTCAAAAAATTCCTCCGTTTTCTGAGCCTGTCTGCCGAGATAAAACCGTAATATGCGCACACCGAGCCGATAAGAGCCGCGCCTATAAATTTAAGCATTGCTTTTTACGTCCTCCACTGTTCCCGCTCCGCTGCGCTTTGAAAGAGTTATTACGGTATCAAACATAGGCAGCAGCTCTTTTATATGCTTCCTTTTTTCAAGCTGAGCCGTATCCCTGCCGTGTATTGAAGCGATAACGGCAACACCGCTGTTCATAATATTCTGTATCGCCTCGACGTCGCTTAATGTCCCGATCTCATCCGTAACAATCACATCCGGGGACATTGACCGGAGAAGCATAAGCATTGCCCGATCCTTCGGACAGTTGTCCATTACCGAGGTGGTGATGCCCAGATCAAACGGGCTTTTTCCCCTGTACATCGCCGCCAGCTCGCATCGTTCATCCGCGATCGCGACGGCAAAGCCCATATATGAAAGCTTTCTCGCTATATCCCGTAAAAGCGTTGTTTTACCGGCGCACGGCGGTGAAACAACAAGCGTGCTCAGAGGCTGTCCGTCACGCACAACTGAGCCTATTACCTCATTTGATGCATCCTTGATCTCTGCTGCAATTCTTATATTCATAGCGGAAATATTCTTAATAAATTCAACATTTCCGTTATCCGTAACAGCGGTTCCAGCAATTCCTACGCGGTGTCCGCCCTCGATCGTAATATAGCCGTTCCTTATTTCCTCCTTCACCGAATACAGTGATGATCTGGTTATTTTTTCAAGCATTTCATCCATCATGCTCTGACTGATAACGACCGCTCCTGCCGAGCACCGTGACAGCACCGATTTAGGCGTCAGATAATAATCTCCGTCGGGATATCTTATCGTGAACGGCTTCCCCACGATCAGCCTCATCTCTGTTGCCTCATCCGGATTTACATTGCAGGTGTATCTTCTGACTGCAGCCGGAAGAATGCTTAAAAGCTCCCTCCCCTTGGCGGGCGCCTCATTTATTGCTATGTACATTTTATGGTAATTAACTCCTTTCGATCTGTCTATGTTACATTCTATTATGGTTTGTCCGCTTATAGAACAAAAAAATAATACCCGTGAATTTCTCCGGGTATTATTTTTGCCGCGAATATTAAATATGAATTTTAAACAGGCCAACGCCATGAGCCGGTATATCGGCAGTTATTATTTCAGTTCCGTTCTGTGCATTACCGCTCCATATTTCAACGGCGTTTACTTTTCCCGAAAGCCCTATAAACTCCGGGTTGAATCCGGTTGTAAGCCGCCTGTCGCCGACATTGAACAGCCCGACATAATATGTGCCGCAGGAACCGTTTGCCGCCCACACAATTTCATCTCCCCTGCGGTATACCTCACGTCCTCCGCGGGAGCTTTGATTGATCTCAATAATATCCCTGTTCCGCATAAGCGACAGCGTGAAATCGTCATTTAACGGCATATCACCGCCGAACATCAGAGGTGAGCGGAACAATGCCCAAAGGCTCATAAGAGTCCTCTGCTCATCCTCGGTGAGGTTTGTATTGTCTCCGCCTTCGTGATTGCACAGTCTCAGCCTTCCGAGAGGCAGCATATCGCAATCCGGCCAATGTCCCTCCTTAACATAGGGGAACCAGTCCCGGCAATAGTCAAACATCTTTTTAAGCGGCTTCCATTCATCCCAGAAATCATCTGTCATTCTCCACATATTTGCATACTTCCCCAGATGCTCCGCTTCACTTAACGGCGCGGCGCCCGGAGACAGGGAGAGTACCATTTCTCTTCCGCTGTTTTCTATTGCCTTATTTATTCCCTCTATCTCGGCGCTATGATAGGGTCTTGCAATATCGTCTACCTTTACAAAATCAACGCCCCACAACGCGTACAGCTGAAATATAGAATTATAATATTCCTGCGCTCCGCCGCGCGACATATCCACTCCGCACATATCACCGTTCCACGAACATACGCTGCCAAAGCCGGCGATCTCTGCCGCGCGGCGCTCTGTGCCCTTTATCCTGACATTTCTGCGTATTGCCTGTCTGGGTATTCCGCGCAGAATATGTATTCCGAATTTCAGTCCGAGTGAATGCACGTAATCCGCCAGCGGCTTAAATCCCTTTCCGTCTGCCGCGGACGGGAAACGATTGACGGCAGGCATAAGTCTGCCGTAAGCATCCATGACAAGCTCCGCATCGTGATTATACATATGCCCTGACGCTTTCGGCTCGTACCACTGGATATCGACCACAATATATTCCCATCCGCAGTCCTTCAGCCGGTCTGCCATATACTCCGCATTCGCTCTTACCCGAGCTTCGTTTACCGCGGCGCCGTAGCAGTCCCAGCTGTTCCAGCCCATAGGCGGTCTTTCTGCTGTTGTTTTCATATATGTCCTTCCTTTTTATCTGCTTAATACACCGGGAGACACAACGGGAATATTCTCCTTCCAGATAAAGACCTTTACGATTTCAGACTGCTCCGCAACCTCAATTGTAAATCTGCCCGGGTTTTTCTTTACAACACCCGTCAGCTCACCCGCCGAGTTATACTGCGCCGCATAAACATCATATGTAGGACTTCCCACAGCCGTAATTGTAAGTGTGCCGTCCGTAAGCGACGCGCTGCCGAAGCTTACTGTCGGAGTTACAGGCACAACGGGCGGCGGAGTTGCTTTTCCGATATCCGGATCGTCACGGTCACTGGCAGACATTACGCGCGGAACAAACCTGATGCCAAAGAAATATGCTTTAGAACCGTTGGCATAGATATAATATGTCGTGTTTGCCTTCATCATATATGACAATGAGGTATTTATTTTTATCAACGGCGTATATGACTTTAAAATGCTGTTGTTACTGTCAACGATCCTTAGCTCCTTACCCGCGTTCAGCCGCGCATACACAGTAACGGTTCCCGTAGTCTTCGGCGTAACCTTCAGATAAGCGCCGGAAAAGCTGCCGCTCTGATAGAACGGATCATTTGTTCCCACTACGCACCCCGGAAAATCCACACCGGCAATGGTGGCTTCCTTTACTCCATATTTCATATCTTCTCCCGCCATAATGCTGAGCGAACTCTGCATACTGTCAGGAGCAAGCTCGTTATCGGGGGCTATATCCCCTGTCGTCCTCCAGTATAAAGGCTCCGGGGTTGTCTCGGTCTCTTCCTCGTCTGACGGGAAACTGGC
Source organism: uncultured Lachnospiraceae bacterium (assembly GCA_964579875.1). GTDB lineage: Bacteria > Bacillota > Clostridia > UBA1381 > UBA1381 > Ornithomonoglobus. The sequence goes on from CAZOHJ010000001.1 coordinate 28,721, forward strand.
AACAAACGACACTCCGAAGAAATCTCCCTTTGACGCCTTTACATATATATAGTATGTAGCGCCCGCTTTAACGTTTATCGTAGAGGACGTGTATTCGGATTCGCCGATGCTTATCGGATCATCGTTTGGATCCTCCGGAGCCTCATATACCTCCTCATTGGTATAGGTTTCTATTATCGCCCCTGTACTGTCGGTTATACGGAAGGTTTTCCCGGTACTTACTTTATAAAACACCTTAAAGCTTCCGTCAATTTCAGCGGTATATTTTAATGCCGAGCCGGTCTGACCCATAACATTTCCGCCCGGATTTTCCGTGCCTTCAAGATAGCCGTGCATTGCGATACCGTCTATTGATACATGATCCCTTTTGGTAAATGACATATCGCTCATAGCCCAGAGATTATGAACAAGCTCATCTCCCATTTTCACATCAGCCGACGGCATCCACATCATCGTCGGAGCTACGGAATTAAATGTAAGCATTGCAAGCTTTCCCGTTGTTCCGGTCTGATATATATAATATTTTTTTCCTTCGTACAGCGGAGCGGTAATCAGACAACCGTCGCCGTCCTCACCCTGAGAGCCGCACGCTACGCCTTCATCATATATTCCGCCGCCTTCTGTTTCTGTAACATAGCAGCTTCCCCCATCCTCCGAAAGGTTTGTCAGATACAGGCATAAAAATCCGTCATAGGGAGGGGTGAAGGTAAGATTCGATGAAGCGCAGCTCGTAAACATATTCCCGTATACATCAAATTCATGCACCATCTCATAATCAAGCTCGCCGTCCGGACATTCCAGCCCCTCCATCAGGTAGTCGTCAGACGGATACCACTTGACTATTGTCGGAGCCACTGTAACATTAAAAACCTTTTTAAACGTGCGGCTTCCCGCATTTATTACGGCTATAAGCTCCGTATTTACCTCATGCTCATACGAACGAGCAATCTCCGTTACCTCGTTATTCTCGATAGTAATCACTGATGAAGAGCTGTACCAGCTAATATCGCAGCCGTTTGAGCTTTCCGGAAGATCGATATCCACAGGATCGCTTATACTCTTTGAAAGAGCAATGTCCAAACCGTCAACAGCCGCCCGCTTCGCCTCAAGATATTCTTCGCCCAGCTCCGCGGCTGTTTTTGATTTCGTGACCACGCCCTTAGGAAAAGCATCGACCGTCAGATCGTTGATATAATACTCAATATTATTATACCCGACGCCAAGATAGTCGTCCAAAGCATCTCTCGGATCCTCCGGATCAAGACCGCGCTCTGTTTCCCATTCATCCGGCATTCCGTCGGCGTCGGTATCCGAATAGTCTTCGTTGAGATCGCAGCGCTCGGGATATTCATACGCTATCGGCTTAACATTGTATTTTTCAAAGCGCGCAAGCAGAACCTCATCGGTTATTTCAATATGCTCATCATACGAAAGACTGCCCGTTCCGTTCACTGTTTCATTAATAATCGCCGCGTCCGCTTCGGTGCGCGATTCCGAATTTACAGCCGCTCCGGCATAGGCTGTAACCTTATTATAAGCCTCCTCCGCCGTATCCGCCGTATCCGCGGCGCTTGCATTTATACCCGCTCCGGATTCGACGTCAAGAGGCGTATCGGTTCTATAGTCCTGCTCGGTAAGTCCCGCCGTGCCGTAGTCTATTCCGCCGTCCCAGTTATCGGCGTTCATTGCCGCAAAGCTGTCGCCGGAATCATTTTTATCAACCATTTTATTTCCTGTAAAATAGAACTTGAAATTATAAGGATCTCTGCTGCTCGCAATATTTATAAACCGCTCACCGCTTATAGTTGAGGGTCCGGTCTTGAAATAATTTCCTACAAAATTAACCTGACCGTAGGTTCCGTAAGTAGTCTGATAGCCCCAATTATATACAACATTATTCACAAAATCCATCGCATACGTTCCTTCGACCTTGCCCCTAAGACTGCGCGCAATGTTATGGGCTATAAGGTTATGATGCCATGAGTTCATGCCTTTACCGAACTTTATGCCGTTTTCATTTCTTTCTATGTTATTTGCCGGGCCGATAATAGAATACTGCACGGTCTGCTTCATCGAATTTACAAAAAGCGCGTACTGCGTTCCGCTCACCCATCCGATCGAACAGTGGTCTATTATGGAATTGGAGCCGCCGTTTCCGCTGAGCGCGCCTCCCTCCGTGCCCGTATGACCGGGACGAACGTTTACGAAACGAACGATAATATTATTCCCATCCAGATCCAGTCTGCCGCCCTTGATAGTTATACCGTGTCCGCCCGGAGCCGTCTGCCCTGCGATTGTAATATTATTATTGCAGTATATATCTCCGCTTGTAAGCTCTATTGTTCCGCCCACATCAAACACTACTATTCTGTCGGATTTTGAAACCGCCGCGCGGAGCGTTCCGCTGCCGCTGTCAGCAAGACTTGTTACATGATAAATTTCACCGCCGCGGCCTCCTGTTGAAAATTTTCCTGCGCCATCCGCCCCCGGGAAAGCCGCTATCAAAGCATCTTCCTGTGACAGAGCCGTATCAGACGCGCCGGCCACAGTACAAAAAGGTAAACCATATGCAGTTAATAGAACCATCGTCAAAAAAAAGTTTAACAATTCTTTTTTCATCAGCTTTCTCCTTATTGTATTTAAAAACTTTATTCTATTGTAACACACTTTTTCAATAAATTCAATATTTTTTACAAAAACTTCATAAATTGAGATAAGCAAATATAGGAAATAAAAAGAGAGAGCCTGATCGGAGGCTCTCCCTTAAAATTTTACTTTACCTTAAAGACTGCCGGGGCTGCTTTCGGAACGATTTCCTCCCAGATAAATGCTTTAACAAGCGCGGTCGAGGCTGTTACTTCAACATTGAATACTCCTGTTCCTTGCTTAGCCAATGCGATAAGCCTTCCCTCATCATCATACTGCGCAACATAAACATCATCTTTTTCGTCTCCCGCTGCGGAAACAACGAGCGCTCCGCTGCCGGAAGTATCCTCATCAATGCTTACTGTATGCGTGTCACCCGGATTTTCCGTCGGCGCAGCTGTCGGAATGTCTGTCGGCTTGACTGTCGGCGCGGCTGTCGGATTTTCCGTCGGTACGGCTGTCGGAATGTCTGTCGGCGCGGCTGTCGGATTTTCCGTCGGTTTCGCCGACGCCGTGCCGGTCTGACGGAAATTGAGTCCATAGAAGGATATCTTCGATCCGGCGCCATAGATATAGTAGGTTTTTCCTGCCTCTGCCGATACTGTTGTTGACGTGTTTACGGTTTCTCCTGCCGCGTTATCCGTTTCATTATCAACAAACGCCGCAATTGTCTTATCAGACTCTCTTATATAGAACTTCTTCGGGCCGAGCTTATAATAAACCGTCAGCTCACCGTCGGCGTAGGCTGTAAAGTGCAGCGCCGCGCCTGTTTCACCGTCATTGCCGGGATTGGTCGTACCCTGAACATATCCGGTAAACGCTTCTCCGTCAATCTCAACGGAAACGGCATGGTATTCCATATCCTCTGCGGCGCAAAGTCCTCTTGCGAACGAATTGGCGGCTGTAATACTTTCTGACGCCTTCCACCATATCAGCGGCGCCTGAGTATCAAACATTATCCGCGTAAATCTGCCCTTTGAGCTTGCCACAAATATGTAATATGTGTTTCCTGCCTCTACGGGAGCCGTGATGATCTGCTCTGTGCCGTCGGCTCCCAAAACAAAGCTTATGCAGTCTTCCCGGCTTTCGGCGCCCTCCTGTAAAATATATGCCGTCTTGTTGCTTCCAAGCTTGGTTATATACGCGCTGAGATAACCGTTCTCCGCTGCGGTATACCTGAATGCAGTACCCGTTGCCGCGCCGTTCGACCACGTGCCGTCCGCGGCGCCGGAAACATAATACGAAAATGTCTCTCCGTTAATTGTTGTGTCTGTGCTGCCTCCCGTAAGTTCGCTCACATTTGTAAGCCCGGTCATGAGAGACGTCCCCGCCGCCTTGCCGGCATCAGACGCCGAGGCGGTCCAGACCGTCATTGTAGGCAGCACTTTTATACTAAACGATTTCTTTACGGTATACTCGCCCTCTGAGGATACGTGAGTCACTGTTGCGATAAGGGAAGCGTTCACCGCCTCCGACGACGGTCTTGTCACCTTTGTTATTTCATTATTCTTTATGACAACCGCGGATGATGAGCTTGCCCAAGTAATCGCCGAACCGTTTACAGCGCCAACAGTCGGCAGGGTTAGCTGATTCGTGCCTGTTATCGACGTCGGCGAAAGCTTTATTGCTGCGGCGTCCTCCTTTGCGGCAGCATAATCCGCGCCCAGATCGGTTGTTGTCGGCGATGCGGTCACAACGCCCTCGGGGAATGAGTCGATCGTGAGGTCGTTTGCATAATACTCTATGTTAGTGTAGCCTGAGCCGAGATAGTCGCCGACCGCATCATCTTTGTTGTTCGGGTCAAGACCTCTTTCTTCTTCCCATTCGTCCGGCATACCGTCATTATCACTGTCCGTTATTGTTTTTGACACTGCCGCCGGATAATAAGCGTTGTAATCGCAGTACTGTATTCCGTATTTTTCGATAGCCTCCTTTACAGCGCTGTCCGTTACGGTGCTGAAATCACGTCCGCCTGTGAGTGAGCCTGTTCCGGTTCTTGCTTCCTCAAGCACCTGCGCGTCGATCTTTGTGCGCGAAGCTGCGTTTACCGCCGCGCCCGCATAGCTTGTTACGTGCTCAAACGCCTCGTCAGCGCTTTCCGCGTCATACGCGACGGATGCATCCTCGCCGTTTACGGCATATACCGGCATAACCGCATTTGAAACATAATCATAGTCGTCTGCCGAGGTTGAGCCGTAGTTAAAGCCAAGCCACTGATTACTGTTTATCGACGCGTTATAATCCGTACCGTCCTTATTTACAATACGGTTTCCCGAAAGGAAGAACTTATAGTTTTCCGGCGCGGTTCCGCTTGAAATGTTTATAAACCTGTATCCGCCCGCTGTTGAGGGGCCCGCTTTCAGATAATTGTTTACATAGTTTGTGCGCCCATGCGTACCGTAAGCCGTCTGGTAGCCCCAGTCGTATATTACATTGTTTACGAAATCCATTGTATTGGTTCCGACAACTTTGCCCCGGTAGTTGCGGGAAAGACTGTGACACAGCAGGTTGTGATGCCATGAGTTCTGACCCTTGCCGAACATTGCTCCGAAGCCGTGCGCGCCCTTTGAATGGTAGGATACACAGTTCGAAGGTCCTATGATCGTGTACTGAACCGTCTGGTTCATATTCTGTGAATACAGACCGAACTGCTCGTCATTTGCCCAGCCGAGCGAACAGTGATCGATAATCGAGTTAGAGCCTGCGCTTCCTCCCCACGCGTCATAGTCGCCGGAGCCGTCTCCTTTTTCGCCCGGTCTTGAGCTGATATATCTTACTATGATATTATCGCCGCCCATACCGATCTTGCCGTTTCTGAGCGTTATTCCGTTTCCGCCCGGCGCTGTCTGTCCGAGAATTGTCACATTCCCCTTGCAGACAACGTCTGACTTCAGAGTGATCGTTCCGCCCACGTCAAAAACGACAATTCTGTTTGAGCCTGAAACCGCGTCACGGAACGAGCCTGTTCCGCTGTCATTAAGATTTGTTACATGATATATGCTGCCGCCTCTGCCGCCGGTCGCATACTTGCCCGCGCCTTCCGCGCCGGGAAAAGCGGCAACAAGCGACGACGCCGACGCATCTGCAAAACCCGGCGCCGCATACGACGCCGCAAGCGATATCGCAGTTATAACACTTAAAATTCTTCCCTTCATCAGTATCCCTCTCTTTATCTGAATACGGTTTTCGGAGCCTCCTCATTCGGAGCCGCGATTTCATAAGGCTCCGCCATACCGAAGCCCTCCGGTATCTTCTGGCTTGCATCTCCTGTGGGCTGTGTAAGAATGAAGCAGAATACCAATGACTTTGCTGCCTTCGCTCTTGTTACCTCAACAGCAGGCTCAAGCTCCGAGCCTAACGCGATTGAACCCCTTGCAATGCCTGTTTCGGGTCTTATAAGACCGAGATTATACGCTGCCTTGACCTTCGCATATAAATCGTCCGAAAGTCCTGCCTTGTCTGTCAGTGCGCCCCAGCCCGTTGTCGGGATATACGGCGAGCCTTCGTACTGGATATTCGGGTCGTAGTTCGGATCATCCGGTGAGGGAACGCCTCCGTTCTGCGTCATATACTTTCCGATATTGGTCTTTATCGCACTGTCTGTTATCGCATTATAAGCATCATAGAGAATAGCGCCCATCACCTCGCGGGTAAGCGCGGCGTCGCTCGCAACGACTGTGTTTTCAACCAGAGCCGGCTCCGATGTAAACGTTGCTGTCACTGTTGTATCGGCGTTTACGGTTATTATTGCCTCTTTGCCTGATGAAACAGTCTCGCCGTTCACAAGTATAGAATTGTTTACATAGTTCTCGTCCGCGAGCGCTGTAATTCTTACGGTATCGCCGGCATTTACAACGAGCGACTCCGTACTCTGCGGATAGTCATT
>CAZOHJ010000001.1:35352-130778 GCA_964579875.1 uncultured Lachnospiraceae bacterium
TTACGGTATCGCCGGCATTTACAACGAGCGACTCCGTACTCTGCGGATAGTCATTTGACGAGTACATTATACCGAACAGTCTGCCTGTTCCGCCGCGCGTGTACAAGGTATACGTTGTTCCCGCGGTTACGTTGAAATGAATTGTACCGTAAACACTTGATGCGGAGCTTTCTTCAAGCGCATCATTCATATAGCTTGCCTGAGTTGAACCGCCCTCCGCTGCCAGCTCAACCTTTTTGTTGCCGGCTGCGCGTCCGTATACTGTCAAGGTACCGTCCGCCTTTGCTGTATAAACAAATTCCTTTGCGTCTTTATTTCTGAACTCGGCATAATTTATTGAAATACCGCTGTTTTCCGCGAATACGCCATTTTTATCCGTACCGGCTACAATTCCCGATGGGGCGGTAAATGTGAAGTAATCGTTGTCGTCAATGATCTGTTCCGCGGTTATGTCTGCCGTTATATCCGCCGTTGCGGTATGGAACTCGCTCTCATTATATACGGTGACCGTGCCGCCCTCCGGCTGTGTGACCGTTACCGTATATTGATCGGACGCCGTACCCAATTCTTCTTCATTTCCTGCTGTGACCGGCTTCATGCCGCTGAGATTATCCCAATAGAATACTTTCGTGTATTCATCATACGTTCCGGGTACCGCCTCCGAAACAAACACAAGACGCGTGGCAACACTGTTGAGTGTCCCGTCCTCATTATAATGAGCCTCTATTCTTAAACATGTGTCTTCCTCAGCCGGTATCGTCGGCGTCGGAGCGAGTGTCGCCTGTTCCGTCGGCTGCTCCGTCGGCTGCTCTGTTGAGGGAGTGTCATTGCTAAGCTCCGCGTATGTCTTTGTATAGCTCGCAAGCGAATTTTCCGCAAGACCGAACGCCTTTTCAATTCCTCTCGCAAACTCGCCTACGGTTATTGTCTGCGTCGGCTTGAAATTGTTATCCGTATCCTTATGGAGAAGCCCGAGCTGGAGCGCCTTTTCTATTGACGTTCTGTAATAGAAATTGCTTTCAGCCTGAGCCGCTGCGTCCGGCACAATGCCGACTGCGCTTACATCCGATGCCGCTTCGGGGAATACCTCTGACCAGTCGCCGCTCATTGCAGCGTCAATGACTGTCTGCGGCATATATGAAACAAGCTCTGCCATAATAGGCTGATCCGTATATGTATCTCCTCCGGTGGTTTTAGCCTGCTCATAAATACTCTGAAGTATTATGCGGCAGAACTGCTTTGCCGCCGCTTCACGATAGTGTGTGCCGTCGCCGTTCGCGCCGTTTGCCGAATTTTCCGCCGGAGTTTCGCCCGCCTCGATCGAGTTATATATATAGCTTACCTCTTTGCCGTTAAGCACATCAATATATGACTTAGCTCCTTCATAAAGCTCTATAAGTCCCACACCGTCATCCTCAGCCGCCTTTGCTCTCATATTCCCCGGCGAATCGGGGTTGAAGCCGTTCGGCTTTGCCGTGCTTTCGCTGTATTTGCCTGTTGATGAATTGATTCTCGGCATTGCGGTTACAAGCACCGGAGTCATACCGCGCGCCTTTATCGCCTCAACGTACATATCAAGCCATCTGTTGTAATTCTCGTTGTTCTCCGCGAGATCGGATGAGGTTGCGGAGCCGCGCTCAAAACGGTCATTGCTTATCGTTTCGTCGTTGTGAGCCGAGTGGATAAATACAAAGTCGCCCTCCTTGCCTGTGATAAGGACTTCGTCAAAGCGTCCCTCGTTGTAGCTGCTCTTCATCGCGCGTCCGCCCATCGAATAGTTGATAACGTTTACCTTGTCACTGTCAAAGTAGTTTCCGAGAGTCTGCCCCCATGAGCTGATAGTCTCATTAAAGGTATATGTCTTTTGCGTTGAATCGCCCAGGATGCGGATCGTCGGCTTGTCACCCGCCTCATTGACAGCAAGCGGAGTGATCTTTATTGACTTTACGCCTACCGTCTTTGGAGCCGATTCGCTCGGGAGCGATGAAGGCTCTATCTCGATCTCAATAAAGCTCTCGCCCGTTGCGAAGTCATATGACCATGTGCTGCCGCTCCACTTCGCGCTTACCGTTCTCGGAACCTCGCCCGCGTTATCCCAGTTGGAGGTGCCCGTCAGTCTTGAGGAATCCATACCTGTCGGAGCGACTCTTGTATCGGATGAAGTCCCTGTAACCTCGACCTCAAGATGATACGCTCCCGCCCTGCCGGTATCCACTCGGTATACAAGACCGCCGTAATTATACTGGTTTGAGCTTGTATAATTAAGATATGCGCCTGTGCTCTCTGTTACCTGTGCGCCGTTTTCCGCGGAGAGTGTGATCTCCGAAACCGGAGCGACCTGTCTTCTGTACGCATCCGGCATGATCGCGTCTGAATGGTCGGTAAAACCCTGTCCGATTTCCGAGCTGTATACGGGAACGCTTGACATTGCCGTAAAATCGATATTGATTCCATCCTCGGCAATTCCGTTCGTATCCGCCCCGGCTGATATGCCGGAGAAACACGCCGCGCTTGCCGCGGCAACGGTAAGCAAAGCCGTTATTTTTTTGATTTTCACTAAAAAACTCCTCCTTTTTTGTACTGTTTTATTGCACCGTATTACAATCCGTTCTATGCTGGTCCGCTAAAGCATAGCAGAACTGTAAATTTATGCACTGATTATTATATTATTCACAATTTGATTTGTATAGTGCCAATTTCATGCTTGTATTGTATACCGGTTCTCACAGCCATCTTTTCCACGCTTTTTCCCATGCCGCTATTCCGTCATTTATACGGGAAATTTTCAGCTCTCCGAAGCCCGCTATATAAGTGTTATCCGCTATGCGTGAGCGTGATTTATCTGCTATACATGAATTGATCAGGCTGATTTTTACGCCGTTATCCCGCAGCAGCTTATTTGCTTCCGGCTCGGGCAGATCAATATCGGCTTTCATAAGACAGAACATTCCCGCCTCATCTCCGGTTATTTCCACATGTCCGTTCAGCGCCGAGGCCGTAACGGCGCGCCGCAATGCCATCGCCTTTTCGTGATAAATGCTCCTCATATAGCCTATATGCTTTTCATAATGCCCCAGGTCAATGAACTTTGAAAGCGTTACCTGCTCGATCCTTGAAACGCGGTTTGCGTAGAACGGCTTTCTATCAAACCACAGCCTGACAATTTCCTCAGGCGCTATTATATAGCCTATCTTCATGGACGGCGCGATCGTTTTTGAAAAGCTGCCGAGATATATTATGTTTTTTCCGCCTGAAAGCTCCCAGAGCGTCTTTTTTCGTTCGCCGTACTGATAATCATTCTCGTCCGCATCCTCGATAATGTAACGCTTATCCTCCGCCCATGAAATAAGCGCACGGCGCTCCTCCTCACTTATGGTGCAGCCTGTGGGCAGATCATGGGTAGGCTTCTGATAGAGCACCCCGCTTTTATAACGCCTTAGCTCATCAATATCTATTCCGTTGTCGTCACTTGTAATGTATTCGGGGCTGATCATCGCTACTTCGGCAGCTGAGCGAACCCGATAGTTATAATAATTATTCATAAGCACAGGTCTGTCCCCGGCAAGCAGAAGAAAAATCTCACGCATCAGGTCATCGGCGCCGGGTCCTATTATAATCTGCTCTGTTTTGCATTTTATTCCCTGCGTTCTGAACAGCATCCGCCGGATGCTTTTCCTAAGAGACCACTCTCCCGCTTTTTCGCCATGCTGAAAAAGTCCGGCGTCCTCCTTTACCGTACTTCTTAAAAGCCTCGACCATTCGGCAAACGGAAGCTTTGAGGTTTCCACACCGTTTGAGCTGAAATTAAAAACGCTGCTTTTAAGCTCATTATGCTCCTCGTCCCACACGCGTTCCGTGGAAACATAATATCCGCTCCCCGGGCGCGACACAATATATCCGTCCGAAAGCAGCTTTTGATACGCGTTTTCAACCGTCCTCTCCGCAACCTTCAGATATCTGCACATTCCGCGTCTTGACGGAAGCCGTTCCTCCGGCATGAGGTAGCCGGTTACGATCTCGTCCACAATATAGTCATATATCTGCATATATATAGGCTTGTCGGATTTTTTATTGATCTCCATTTCCCCGACTCCTCTCATAAAAACATTATACCATATTTTGTTTTGATTTACAAAAAATTTTAATCCTTCCGATATAAAATTCCGCCCTTTATACAAAAAGCCGCAGACCCCAATCATGGGGTCTGCGAACGTTCTGATCAGAATATAAGGTGTTCTTTCAGTTCGCTGACGCTTTTTATTGTTACATTACTGCCTTCTCCAAACGAAGCCTTTGCATCGTCCTCATTTGTTCCCTGTGCGCTTGCGGTCGTCTCTACCGCATTATCAAATACCGCTATATCCATTATCGGATTTCTGAATTTCTTTTTCATTTTAAAATATACCTCCTTACTGCAGCTCAAGTCTTACGGATTCAACAGTCTCCAGTTCCTCCTCGGAGCCTGTCAGGATAAGTCCGAATATCGCTGTTCCGTCGCCCTGAAGAACCGTATCTATATCAACGTCAGCCGTTCCGAGCGTACTTACGCCATCTTTATCCGCCCGCATCTTAACTATCCATTTGAGGCTCGGAGCATTAACCTTTGAGTAATCTATTTTCGTCTCATACGCATTGGCAAACTCTCCCTTTTCGGGGTCATTATAATGCTCTGCATTCGTTATATCCTGACCCTCATAGTCCGGCTTCTCCGCCGTGCCCACTACCGCAACGGCGTATGTATCCGGGAGCCACTGGTCTGTTGAATCAAATGTGATAGTCGTTTTGCCTGCCGGAAGCTCAACCTCCTCTATTTTATATGACTTAAGAACATATCCGCTATCATTTGTCTTAGCCGCGAACTGTACGCCTGCGGCAGCCGTATATGCCTTATCGCCTACAAGAGCCTGAACATTATCGCCATGGTTATAGCCGATAAGGTAAATGTCATACTTGCCCGCCTTTGCGGGTGTTACAGTAATTTGCGGATGCGTGCCGTTTGAAGCAGTACCGCTGATATAGTTCTTGTAATTTCCAACATAGTCCGGATCGACCTTTGTACTGTCTGCGTCGCTCTTAAATACGGTCCTTGCCATTGAATCGGCGCCGTCAAGAATTGTAAATTCGTCACTGTTCTTACACTGGTTGCCGTTTGTCATTTCAGAACCGTTAGCTCGGAATACATATATTCCCTCGCCGTCCGGTATGGGCGTCGGCTCCGGAACCGGCTCTGATGATTTTGCGGTATCATATGTCACCGTGATATTGCTGAGGGTTATTGTGCTGTTATTCGGATATACCGCAAGATAGAGCTTACCGAAATCCGACGGTAATGTGCAGTCCGTAAGATCTGCCGATTTAACCTGCGTTCCGTCACTCTTCCAGCATGTTACCGTAATTTTTTTGTTGTCACGGTCAATTCTGAATTCAGCGGTCGGATTGCCCGACTGGGCGGTTTTATCATCTATATTCAATATCTGATCCGCTGCATCCGCATAGCTGCTGCCATCGGGCTTATACGCGCCTGTTCTTGCGCCGGAGAACACGTTTATCTGATTCCACTGTCCAAAGCGTGCGGTTACAATCCTTGTTGTGTCACTGCTGTTGTATGCCGAAAGCGGTGAGCTTGCCGTAAGGTCAACCGATGCCCATGCCTGTGTATCCTGTTTCACGGCATATTTTACCGTTACATAGCTGCTATCTGCAAAATACTCATCATTTGCAATCGCGTTAAGGTCGAAATAATAAGCACCGCTGCCGCTTATTGTGTATGTCCCGTTATTATTTTCCGCTGTTGCGCCGTTATTTGTTCCGTCCGATGTAACAGTAATCGTTTTGGCTTCCTTTTCAACCGGCTCCTCCTCGGTATCCGAAACGATCTTCTTATATGTAACCTGTACATTTGATATTGTCAGGCTGTCCGATGTGCTGCCGATGAATACGCCCATGTTGAGCGTGCCCTTCTGCGCGGACTCCGGGAACGAACCGAAGGTGAACGGCGTTTCGCTCTTGTACGAGCCTGAGTTCGAGCCGTCAATCGTTACGGTTCCCGCCTTATAGTCGATTGTCGCCTTTATGTGATGAACCGTTGAATAGTCATCAAACTTACCTGTGATATTAAGGTACTGGTGCTCGCTGTTCGACGAACCGCTGAAGCCCTGCGTGTTATCGACAGTATCGATCTGTGTCCATGAATTGTTCAGCTTGAATATTGTAAAGCGCTGCGCGACAGCTCCGTTACTGTTGCTCGGCGTTCCCGATGAAATATCGATAAAGCTTGCGCTGCTAAGCGCCGATGCGACATTAACATCCATTTCAACGCTTATTACATCCGAGCTTGAAATGCTTGAATTTGCGCCGTTCGCCTTTGCCAACGCTATAAGGTCATAGGTCTTATTGCCGTCAGCCGCAGTTGTCGATATATCAACATCGATCGTTTCATCGACAAGCTTTGTCGCCGTTAACGCAAGCGTAACATCTTTGCCTGTTATGCCTTGAACCGTTGTTTTGCCATCCGCCGGAACAGTTACCGTAAAGTCATTGCTTGAGGATACGATTGTAACATCATAATCTATACCCTCGGCGGTTGCAGGAATATTTGCAAGCGTAGCTTCGCCTGCGGTTCCCGTTACCGCGATACCCTGTGACTTTATAAGCGCGCCGTCCTTTGTAACCGTAACGGTATATGTATTATCGGCGCTTGTCGACTGTTCAATTGTCACCGGAATGTTAAATACATTTGTTGTGTCCGTTGTGGGATTGATCGTTACCGGAATAACCTGCTTATCCCCGAAGCCCGTCTCGGTATCTCTTGCATAGAGAATAACAGAGCTTTCGATCGCCGCCTCGCCGGCCGCGGGGCGCACAACCGTCAATGTCTTTTCATCGCTCGATACGACCGCGTTTGAAGAACTGCTTACCCAATGGAACTCAATGCCGCTATCTGACGGCTCCGGAAGTGAAACGACTGTTTCCTCGCCCGCCGGAACGGTTATTGACGAAGCCTCGATTTCCTTATCTATTTGCGTAAGATACGTCGAGGCGAAATCCATCGGATCCCAGTCGCCCTCAAATTTGTGATTGGCGGCCATTGTGCGCTCTGCAAAGTAGTTTCTCGGGTTAAATTCGAGAATCTGCCATTTGTCAAGCACTGTGCCCATTCCTTCTCCGCCGTCTGCCGCCGAAGCGTTTACTACTCTGCCCGAATAATCAACAGCTGTGCCGCTTGCATTGTAGGTTCCGTATTCGAAGAAACGCGCTTCCTCTTTCTTTGAGCTTGACATATCGCGCCAGCCCTCCGAACTTATACCTGCCGCGCTTGCGCCTATTTCCGCCGTATCGTCAAGCTTGGTATTGAAGAATGTTATCTGCGCCTCCGATCCCCAAGGTCTGCCATAGCAGCTGTCACCGATATTCTCGAGCATATTATATAATGTGCAGTTGTAGAACAGGTAGCCGTAGGGGTTATTCGAGTCTGTATTCGCAGCCGTGATCGTAGCGCCGTACTGTTTATCTGTCATACCTTCGGCGCCGAGCAGGCAGCCGTCAAATACGCAGGCAGCGTTTCCGTAGATATAGTCCGTACCGCCTATCAGATCACAGTTCTTAAAATATATTCTTCCGTTTGAAACATATACGGAGTCCTGATTGCCTCTTGCCCGTATATTCTCAAGTATTATTCTGTCGCCGTTTATCGAAATCGCGTGTCCTCTTTCGTTAAAGCCCGAGGACCGCGCAAGGAACGCGCTCTCTGCCGCCGTGAATATTCTGCCTTCTTCGGACTTCTCCATATAAAGAGTCTTATCGACCTCTCCATTGCCGTTTAAAACATCCGTGGGGGCGGACGGAGCTGTGGACTCGTCACAAATCGAAAGAGCGTCGCGTCTCGGCAAATCATACGATGAGGCAACGCCTGTTACTCTGTCCAGCTCCGGCGTTACATGCGCGGCCTTCTCACCGGCAGTCACCATGACCGGAATACTGTTTACAACGTTAAGATCCTTGATCGTAATATCCGTACAGCTGCTTGTTACGATAAGCGGAGCCATCTTATCAAGGCTTGTGCCCGAACCGAGATGCGTCGCGTTCTTGACGGTCTCCGTATGACTTGCGCCGGACTTATCATTGTAGGTAAGCGTTGTGCCTGCCGGAATCACCTCGCCTATTTCATAGCTCTTTCCCGAGCTGTCAACAGGCGGATTTGCGTACCAGTCGATATTTTCATTATAGCTGCCGCTAAGATCCGCGTCAGCGGCGCAGTAGCCCGTGCAGTAATAGAATGAAAGATTAACCTTGCCCGTTGTACCCGGAGTCTGCTCAAGGGTAATGTATTTCATACCGTCGAACCTGACCTGCTCCTCATAGGTTCCGGGGTCAACGTCGATCGTTACCCTGTCCGTTTCGCTCTGCGGGTTGATTTCCTTTGCCGCCGCGACCGCAGCACGGATTGTAGTATACTCTTTGTCCGTGCCGACCGCAAGCGTTGTCGTACCCTCTGCGTGAGTAACCGTTATCGGCGTTATCATTGCCGACGCAAGAGCGGCGGCCGAGATCCATGCCGTAAGTTTTTTTGTCTTCACATAAATTCCTCCTTTTTATTGTATGTTCTTAATAAAATAAGTTAATTTTATTATATACTTTCCTGTTGATGTTTCATAGTTCCGGTTTTATTTTTTATCGGTATACCAATTTAACGCCGCTTGCCGCTCCGTTAAATTCCCCGAAATAATGCCCCTCTGTTTTGCGTGAGGAAATTGTTACTCCGCCGCGGCTGAAATAAAGCTCCATATTGACCGAGCCTATCATCTCGCCCGTCAGGCGGCTTTTTATAACAAGCCTGTTATCCTCGACCCACGCGCCGCTTGTTATACACCGGCAGTCATAATACGGGAACAGCCCGTATGCAAAAGCGCCGATTTTAAACGGCAGAGTATGGCTGCCGGTTTCATTCGTATAACGCAGCTCGCCGCCGTCCTTTGCCGTCGTTATGCCAAGCCTTTTAAGTCCCATTTTATTTTTTCCGAATACGTATTCGCCCTCAAAGGCTTTCCCCTCTCCGGCTGTCGGAATGATCCTCCGGTTTTTGAGGATCTCATCAAGCTCCGTCCGCTTATCCGGCATTACCGTATCCAGATTATCATATATGTTGCTCCAGAATGCGTCAAGAATATCCTGCAGACCGTCGCGGCAGCTCAGAGTGTCCGCCGTCGTGACAAGAATAAAATCCTTATCCGGCACGCACAAGGCAAGCTGCCCCGCCATACCGTACATCATATAACTGTTGTTCCGGGTTCTCCAGAACTGCATACCGTAGCCCCGGCACTCGTCGGGGAAGCTGCCCCGCGTTTCCGTCCGCGACTGATAAGAGACCGCCTCCTTCAGATACCGCGCGTCAAGAAGCTGCTTTCCGTTATAACGTCCGCCGTTCATTACGAGCGCCGCCGTACGCGCAAGATCCATAGGTCTTGCCATCATGCCGGAGCCGCCTATGCTTACCCCCTGTCCGTCCTCCAGACAGTACGCGTCCTTTGAAAATCCTATCTCATCAAGGCATACCTCTCGCAGATAGTCAAGCAGCCGCTTTCCCGTAAGCTTTTCGACAAGCGCGCCAAGAGTGTGCGATGCGGAGGTATCATATGCAAAAACCGTTCCCGGCTCATGAGTCGGCTCCGTTTTGAAAAAGCTCTCCACCCACGGCATTTCCGGATGCTGCTTGTAGGTCGTATAGTCATGGGGCGAGCGCATCATAAGCATATTCCTTATTGTCGTCTGCGCGGTCCACTCATACGGAGTCGGAAATTCCGGGAAGTATTCCGCTATTTTATCGTCAAGGCTTATCCTGCCCTCCGCTGCCAGCGCACCGACCGCCAGCGAGACAAAGCTCTTTGTAACGGAATACATTCTGTGCAGACTGCAAGAATTATACGGCTCATAATAGACTTCAAGCAGCACCCTGCCGCCGCGAAGCATGATTACGCTGTGCATATCTATCAAGGTTTTGTCAAGCGTCTTGAAGAAGGCGCACAGTCCTGCCGCGGGCGTCCCCGCCTTTTCGGGAGCCGCATATTCAAAATCCATAATAAATCCTTTCTTCAAATAACGGAAAGGACGGCAAAGAAACAATCCTACCGTCCTTTTTCTTTAGGGAGAGGCGATTGCCATTATCTCTCATAGGCTGCGGCGAGCATAAGAAACGGTCCGACCCCCTTGAAATCGTTGTTTCTTACCGGCTCGCTCATGTAATAATCAAGAGTACCGTCGCGGCGCGTCTTATCCGCCGGTCCGAGACCCGCAACAGAGCAGCCCTTTGTAATATCCGCTCTTTCGTCCGTTTCAGCAATGAATACATTAAGAATGCCGTCTACCGCCTTTTCAAGATACGGCTTATAGGTATCCGCGTCAATATAACCCTTTCTTATCGCCTTTTCAAGAGAATACGCGAACATACATGAGCAGGTAGCCTCCTGATAGTTGTCGCTGCGGCGGTTATCCATTACCTGATACCATACGCCGTCCTCATCCTGATACCTGACAACATTTCCTATTGCCTTATTGAAAAGGCCGATAAGCGTCTGTCTGCCCGGATGCTCCTCCGGGAAGAAATCAAGCGTATCGAGCAGCGCCATGCAGAACCAGCCTACCGATCTGCCCCATACGTTAAGCGAACGGCCCGTATTGGGATCCGCCCAGAATATTGACTTTGACTCGTCGCACGCATGGGCATAAAGACCGCAGCGCGGCTCGTAGGTCAGTCTTTCCGCGTTTACAAACTGGTTGAGTATATCGTCAAACTTCTCCGGACGTCCGAACTCCTTCGCATACTGCGCGGCGAACGGCTCGCCCATGAAAAGTCCGTCAAGCCATACCTGATTCGGATATATCTGCTTATGCCAGAAGGTACCCGAAGGAGTTCTCGGCTGAATTTCAAACTGGCTTGCAAGCAGCTCGGTCGCCTTCCTGTACTTCTCCTCGCCTGTTTCGTGCCAGAGATAGAAAAGGTTCTTGCCGTTATTCAGGTGGTCGATATTTCTCACCTCGGGATCGTATGTATTTATTGTGCCGTCCTCGTTGATAAAATAATCAAATTCGGCATGGATATAATCATTGTATTTTTTTTCGCCCGTCTCGCCGTATACGGCCGCAAAGCCCATGAGGCACAATCCGCCGTCATACTGCCATTTCTTTATAAGTATCTCTCCGAAATCGGACATGATCGTGTCGCAAAGCTTTATTGCTGTCGGCATTAATATTTTTCCCATAGTGATACCCCTTTTTCTGTAATATTCATGTTATTATGATTATAGCAGAAATTTTAACGGAATGAAATGCCATTTTTTGTTTTAGTCTACAGTTTTTTAGAGATATTTATTAAAATTCTTGTAAATTTTACTGATTTCCTTTATAATATAACCAAGACCCGGGAGGGCGTTATACCCGTTCCCGTATATGACTGCGAAAGGATTGATTTATATGGATAAGGTACAGAAATGGGCGGCACGGCTTAAGGCAAAGGAAATGGTTGAAATATTAAATGCCTATAACTTTAACGCTGTTTACGCGGAGGATGCGGAGGACGCAAGGAGAATTTTCCTTGAAACAGTTCCCGAGGGCGCCAGCATATGCGTCGGCGGCTCCGTGACATTGCAGCAGACGGGGATCATTGACGAGATTACGAGCGGACGCTATAACTTCTACGACCGCTTCCACTGCGAAAACGTTGCGGCAATGCATGATGTTTACCGCGAAAGCTACAAGGCGGATTACATAGTCGCAAGCTCCAACGCCGTTACAAAGCAGGGACAGCTTGTGAATATAGACTGCGTCGGCAACCGCGCGAGCCAGATCGCGTTCGGGCCGAAGAAGGCTATCGTGGTCTGCGGCGTGAACAAGATCGTTGACACAATGGAGGACGGTATCAGGCGCGCCCGCGCGATCGCTCCGCTCAACTCCAAAAGGATACGCCACAAGACGCCGTGCGCGACAGAGGACTGCTGCAGCTGCTCCGACTGCACAGGTCAGCCGAGAATGTGCAACTTCATAGGAATAGTTGACGGCTGCTTCCACTTCCCAAAGAGAATTACCGTTATCATGGTTGCAGAGGAGCTGGGTTATTAATAATGGGTTTTTTTAATACGGATTACTCAAAGCCGGGACCGGGCGTATCAAAAAACGAGAAAAAGAAAAAAGGGCTTGCCAGATTTTACGAGATATTCTTCCGTAAATTCTGGAATCTGGTAGAGCTGAACATCTTATATATAGTAACGCTGCTGCCGACCTTTGCGCTTGTTTTTCTGCTTTCGGGAATGATCTCGAATAAACTCGGCATTACTCCCGAGGCTGTCATGTCGCTTACAGGCGCCGCCTTTTCGGAGGTTGACGCGGCGCGTATTTCTGTTACTGCCGACCTTCTGATCCGTCTGTATATATCGCTGTTTTTCACGATATTCTGGGGCGGCGGGCCGGTTACAGCGGGCTTTGTATATATACTCCGCTCCTTTATGTGGGAAACTCCGGTATTCCTTATAAGCGACTACTTCGGTCACGCGGCGTCAAATTTCAGACAGAGCATTGCGGTGTATATTATTGATCTGATCGTGTTTACAATACTGTGCTACGCGTATTTCTTCTACGGCTCAATGACTACGATACTGTTCTTCCTGAAATATGTGGTGCTGGCGCTTGCCTTCTTCTATACGATCACACACCTTTACCTGTATCATCTGCTCGTGACCTACAGGCTGAAGCTTAAGGATCTGTACAAGAATGCGGCGCTGTTTGCAATATCCGCGCTGCCGTATTCAGCTATAACCGTTGCAGTTGTCGCATTTGCCGTTCTGATATGGCCCGCAATAGGCTTTACCGCCGCAAGCACAAAGCTTGCGTCAGTCTTTACGATCGCTGTTTTTGTACTGCTTTTCACCCTGCAGTTCAGCGCGTGCGGTCTGTATATAGAATCAAATGCCATTACGCAGATAAAAAAATATATCAGGGAGGACACAGATGTTGAAGCAAAATGACGATATAGCGGCGCTTGAAATTGTTGAGGAAAACACGGGCGACATAGGCGAAATAAACGATGCCGGCGGCGCTATAAAGGTTTATATAGCGGGCGACTCAACCGCCTGCAACTATCCCCACACCGGCGAAAATAACCGCTACCCCCAGACAGGCTGGGGACAGGTTTTCGGCGAGCTGTTTGACGAACGGGTCAGGATCGTGAACTGCGCGATAAGCGGCAGAAGCTCGCTCAGTCTGCTGCGTGAGAAAAATTACGAGTACATATGCGCCAATATCGCAAAGGGCGACTATATAATAATCCAGTTTGCGCACAACGACTGCAAAAAGGAGGATCCCACGCGCTGCACCTCGCCGGAGGACGGCACATATCAGGACTGTATCATGACCTATGTGAACACCGCGCGAAAAGCCGGAGCGGAGGCGATCTTTGCGACCTCGATAACAAGAAACGTTCCGTCAGACCACACTCTGGAGCCATACGGAGAGGCGCTCAAAAAGCTCGGCGAGGAGGAAAATATCCCCGTGCTTGACCTCTATAAAATAACCCACGGTCTGCTTGAGCGCGACGGAGCGGAGGCTCGCGGCAGAATGCATATGAATATTGACGCTCATGACAAGCGTTTTACAGACAACCCCGAATATCTTCGCTCACAGTATTATGAGGGCAGACAGGATAACACCCACCTCAATATAACAGGGGCGAGAGAGATCGCGGGCTTTGCGGCGCAAGAGCTGAAAAGGCTCAGGCATCCCCTCGCCGGATATCTTAAATAAGCATAAAAAACAGTTATTTTGTACAGAAAACTGCAAAAAATAACTGTTTTTTTTATTGTAAATTTCGTGAAAATAAGCTACAATATGTAATATAGGTATAAATTCGTTCGGAAATGGACTGATCATATTAACAGAAAAGGAGAGAGAATTCTATGAAGAGAAAAAAAATTGTCAGCGCCTTGGTGAGCGCTGCAATGCTGTCATCGGTATTCACCGGTATGCAGATGACTGCAGTCTCTGCGGAAGGCATTGAGGACTGGACGGCAAACACTACCGGCACGCCGCAATACCACACGACACAGCGGCAGATGGAGGATCTGAACCGCGGTCTTATCGCGTCTTACAGAACCGTTGACAACAGGAATATATTCAGCGGGGAGCAGGGCGTTTATCTGAGCTGGCGTCTTTTAGGAACCGAAGATCTTACAAATCAGGCATTTGACGTCTATCGCAGCACCTCCGAAACAGGCACATTTTCAAAAATTGCCACCACGGGCGTTCATGACGCTACCAACTACATTGACGTATCCGGTACCGCAAGCAATTACTATAAGGTTGTAAAATCCGGAGCGTCCCAGGTGGAGCTTGCGGCAGAGCCGGCGGTGAAGCCCGGGATCAACTATGCGGCAAAAGGCAGCGAGGTAGGCAACGGGAACAGTGAAATAAACTCGTTTACATATGTTGATATACCGATCAGCAGACCCGATCCGGTTGCAAGAATGGGAGACGGTAAAACATCCTATTACTATTCATACGACAGCGACCACGAGGGCGGCGCAAACGACGCGTCGGTAGGCGATCTGGATGGCGACGGTGATTATGAGATCGTCCTTAAATGGGATCCTACGGATTCAAAGGACTCCGCGGGCGCCGATTACACCGGAAGAGTCTATATAGACGCTTATGAGATCGATCCGGACAACGACGGTTATACGTGGCGTATAGACCTCGGTCCGAACGTAACCGCCGGCCAGCATTACACGCAGTACATCGTATATGATTTTGACGGCGATGGCCGCTCAGAGGTTGCAATGCAGACCGCTCCCGGATCGGTTGACGGCCAGGGAAACTATGTATCCGAAGCCGGTGACACGGATGCTATCAGAAATGTTGACAATACAAAATCATATGTAGGCACAAGCGGCAGCTCAAAGGGCAAGAACGTAGGCCCTGAATATTATACGATATTTGACGGCGAAACAGGCGCTGCCATATGCACGACCGACGCTATTCCGCTCGTATCAAGCAGCAACTGGGGCGACAGCAAGTATAACAGAGCTATGCGTTTCCTCGCGGGCGTTGCTTATCTTGACGGGGTTCACCCGAGCCTTATCGAGTGCCGCGGCTACTACGCAAGAGTCGTAATCCGCGCATATTCCTTTGACGGTGAATCCCTTTCAATGGATTGGGAATACAACAGCGGCTCGTCAGGGCTTTACGGCGAGGGCTTCCATAACCTCGGAATTGCCGACATCGATAACGACGGCTATGATGAGATAGTATACGGCTCGGCGTGTCTTGACCAGGACGGCAAAACCGTTTTAGGTGATACAAATCTCGGTCACGGCGACGCGCAGCACACCTCGGACTTTAATAATGACGGTATACAGGAATCCTATGTGGTTCATGAGGAAAAGGTCGGATACGCAAATTACGCCGGACAATTTAAGGTAACGGCAACCGGAGAAAACATCTGGAGCACAAATGCGTCATCAGATACGGGAAGAGGTGTTATGGATAACATAGATGATGAGTATGCAAGCGCCCACTCGGAAGCACTCGCGCTCGGATGGGACAGCTCAAACGACTACGCATACGACTTTACCGGCGCCGCAGTCGGAGCAAAACCGACGGCAGGGTCGCGTACCATGACGAACTTCCTTGTTTACTGGGACGGTGATCTCGGCAGAGAAATTCTTGATGATACTATCATAGGAAAATATCACGTTTCAACAGGAGGAATGAGAAGATTTTACAGCTCGGACGGCTATAGTCTGACAGGGGGCAGCTCAAATAACTACTCAAAGAACACTCCGTCCCTCTGCGCGGACATCTGGGGTGACTGGCGTGAGGAGGTTATCCTTCCGGTCAACAAGGGCTCGGATACAGAACAGGCATATCTTAGGATCTACACCTCCACAATACCTACCAAATACCGCCTTACGACGCTTATGCACGACGCGCAGTACCGCTGCTCGGTCGCATGGCAGAACGTGGGCTATAACCAGCCGACACATCAGAGCTACTATATCGGTTCGGCCTCATTAGCAAAGGACAGCAGCGGCAATACGCTGAACTATCTCGCTCCGGCAACACTCTATACGAACGCTTCATATTCGCTTGTATCCGTTCCTGTAACGGGAGTCTCACTTCCGAGCGGCTCATTAGAGGTTGAAAGAGGCAAGAACATTTCCATAAGTCCAATAATTGAACCTTCGAACGCATCGAAGAAAACCGTTTCATGGTCAAGCTCCAATGAAGCTGTAGCAAAGGTTTCAAACGGCATCATAACGGGCGTTTCAAACGGAACAGCCACAATAACCGCAACGACCAAAGACGGCGGGTATACCGCATCTTGCGAGGTAACGGTATATTCAATCCCTGTGGAGGGTATTGAGCTTGCCTCGGATACTATCGACGTCGGAACAGGCAGCACAAAGCCTATAAAGGCATATATCAGCCCATCAACGGCCACAGAGCAGGGCATTACATGGACGTCAAGCGATGCGTCAGTCGCATCGGTCGATTCCGAGGGCAATGTTACCGGCGTTTCGGGAGGCACAGCAACGATCACAGCAAAAACCAAGGACGGCGGGTATACCGCAGTCTGCACGGTAAACGTTGTACCGCTGATCACAACGGATATAACCGGCGACAATAAGTTTGTGACAACAAACACAGATTCAAATACAAAGACTTCGCTCGACGCTGCAAGCGCATCAATAACCCATACAAACGCCAATTCAGGCACAGAGGTACACAAGGACTTTGATGCATATGCGGATAACAAGGTAACTCTCTCATTCATGGTAAAAACCGGCGGCAAGAAGTATGACGGGACAAACTGGAACTGGAGCGGGCATGAATACACCTTCGGGATCAAGCTGCTTGACAATGAAGGCGATAATATTCTCACTATTTCACAGTCCTACACCTCAAGCGCTCAGGCAACATTGAGCAAGGTAGGAAACAATGACGCGAAAAATGTAAGCTCGGCATGGTCCGCAGCCGGAGACGGCGAAGAGCCTCTGGGCAGAAGCTCAACCACATGGTATCTGGACTTTGAATTCGACTATGATAACGATACATGTACCGCAACGCTTGCGGGCAGCGACCAAAATAAGGTTTACTCATATGCGTTTGACTTAAACGGAGCAAGCTTCCGTACCCTTCAGATGTATACGACAAAGGACGGCGACGGTGATATACTCGCAGCACCGTCGATCTCATCGCTTACATATACCAGAACCACGACAGAATCGGGAATTATAGGAACTCCGCTCCCGACAGCAGTTCCGACGCCGACGCCGCTCCCGACGGCAACGCCTGAACCGACGGCAACACCCGAACCGACGCCTGTTCCGGTAGAGAATGATGTAACCGTATTCACAGCGGTAAACAGAATAACCGTTTCGGATGCGGCGGGCGATGAAAACGAGATCACATTTACAAACGCGTCAAATGCAAATAATGAATATGCGCTTGCAATGGCTGATATAAGCTCATACGTTGAAGGCGAAGAAAAATATACGGTTGAATTCGATTCAAATGTCCCGAGCGGGTCAAGAGCGCGTATCGCATTGGTTGACGCCGCGCAGCGCCCCGCAGGCTCAAGCAAGAGCAGTTATGTGACGACCGGCGTTGCATTTGTCGAGGGTCGTGTTGACAGCTCATCATACACGGTCAATGAGAATAAAACGATCTACGGAACTGCGCCGAATGCGGTCGATACTTATATTCATACAAGAGTCGAAGTGAATGCCGCCGATAAGACGGTGTCATACAAAATCACCGACGCATCAGGCTCAACACTGCTTTCAAAGGATAATGTGGCTTATCTTGACGGTACCACAGCTATCAACGGAATTGAGTTCTTTGACATAGTCAACAGCTCCTCAGCCGCAATGAAGAACATTAAGGTGATTACATATACGGCGCCTGAGCAGACAACAGAATCGCCTACTGAAACAGCTCCGCCGCAGGAGACCATAGAGCCGACGCCGACTGCCGATAATATCGTAGTTACGCTAAGATCCTCTGCAGGCATAGAGGCTACTGTTACAAATACAGGTGACAAAGATCAGCCGTTCAAGCTGATAGTGGCAAGCTATGACGCTGACGGCAAGCTTATCGGCATTAATATCTCAGAGGAAACCACGGCAGCAGCCGGAAACAGCGCAATAGTGAATGTAGCTATTCCGTTGGATGGGGATGAGACATTCTCATACTGCAAGGCAATGGTTTGGGACGATATGCTGCCGCTCTGCAGCGCATTCGACAGCCGGAATGAATTACTGCCGGAGGAAGCTTTGGAAACAGCGGAGGAAACGGCAGAAGAACTCACCGAGGAGCCAAAGGATGAAGTACCGGAGATTACAGCCGATACCAAAGATACCGTTTCAACAACAGAATAAATAAGCTGATAAAGCATTAAACAGGGTCTTAACAGGCCCTGTTTTTTTCTTAGACTGCCGCGGGAGTTTCCTCCACGGTCTGCGGAGGCTGCGGCGCCGTTGAATCCGCGTTGTTTTCCGGCTGCGCAAGCTCAACTATAGCTAACGGTATAATTACCGTTATAAAAGCGGCAGCGAGCATAGAAAGCAGTATTTTCTTTATTTTCCTCATCCCCTTTCCGAAACACAGGCTTATTAAAATATATGCGCGCAAAAAAAGAACAGGCGGAAAATCCGCCCGCAATATTCTACATTTTATTTACTGACGACGTCTACCTCAAGCCTGTTATATGCCATCTTAATTCCGAGCTTTCTGTAGCTTTCACCTACCGCTTCCATAAGCGCATAACGCGCCTTAATGTAATTTCCGGCATCCGTCCAGACTCTCACATCGTATATAACAGCGCTCTCGCCGTAATCCGCAATCCCTATTACAGGCTCCGGCTCCTTAAGCAGCATATCCACACTGCCGACCGCGTTTTTAAGCGCGGTCTTTACAGTTTCCGTGTCATATTCATAGCCCGCGTTAAAGGTAACATCTATCCGCCGTCTGCCCTCCGCATTGTAATTTGTCAGCTTATCCCCTATCAGCTTCTCATTGGGAATATAGATCCGCTTATTATCTATTGTGGTGATCTCGGTATAAAACAAGCCGATATTTTTAACTGTTCCCGCAACATCGGTTTCTATATAGTCGCCGATATCAAATGGTTTGAGCATAAGGAGAGATATACCGCTCAGGATATTTCCCAGAAGGTTCTGAATCGAAAGCGAAACGGCAAGACCGAGCAGACTGAACAGCGCGACCAGCGACGTTATCGGTATCCCTATCAGATCCGCAAAAATCATAACCGAGATAAAGTAGCCTATGAACCTTACCGCCCTTGCCAAAAACTTCTTAAGACCTTCTGTTATGCGTGTTTTCCTTACAGCATGGTATACAATGCGCCCTATGATCCTGCTTATAACCACCAAAACCACAAGCAGCGCGACCGAAACCGCTATATTCATCAGCGACAGCGAGGTCAGATCAAAGCCTATCGCGTTGGCTATGCTCTGAAACACGTTATGACTGCTTTCGGCGACCGTGTCTCCTATAGTCCCTGCCGTAACACCCAGCTCATCGCCTATTTCATTCACTATTTCGTTCTCCATCATTATCTCCCCGCATATTCATCCTTATGCTTACTACCTCATCACCGCAGACAATGAAATGGTCCACAAGAAATATTCCTACCGCAGCCAGCAGCCTGTCTATTTGCTCAGTCATGTATATGTCATCATATGACGGCTCGGTATTTCCGCTCGGATGATTATGTACCAGCACCACAAAATCCGCTCCGACCGCCGTTGCAAGCTTCAAGATCCTGTTAGGACGCGTTGACGCATGAGTTTCGCCCGCTGTGTCGGCAACGCTTGCCACATATTTTATAACCATTCTCCGGTTAAGGCATATAGCAAACAGATCCTCGCTGTCCAGAGGAAAATCAATATATTTCAGCACCTCTTTAAAATTGTTCCGCGTCATCTGAATTGACTTTCCCTTCAGCACACTGCAGTGATAATAATCAATAAATGCTTTCAGGTGTCTCAGAAAATCGACCGTGGACGGACCTACATCTTTGACCTTTCCGAGAGCGCCCGATTCCGCCAGCTCAAACATTCTTGACAGACTGTTGGCGCTGTTGAACATGATCATATGCGCAATATTGTTCATGTTTACCCTCGGACGCGCATGGAACAGCATAAATTCCAGAACCTCATGATCTGACCATCCGTCAAAGCCGGATTCATTAAACCGCTTGCGCATTCTTTCGCGATGTTTTTCATGAATATTAACAGGAGAATCTTTTTTGGCTTTTTTTATTTCATCAGATTTATTGTTTTCCATTATACATTGAATCTGAACAGAACTATATCTCCGTCCTTCATGACATATTCCTTGCCTTCGCTTCTTACAAGCCCTTTTTCCTTTGCGGCCGCCATTGAACCGCATGCCATAAGATCATCATAATGAACGACCTCCGCGCGTATAAATCCCCGTTCAAAATCCGAATGTATCTTACCGGCAGCCTGAGGCGCCTTTGTGCCCTTCTTTATTGTCCATGCGCGAACCTCCGGCTCACCCGCCGTAAGGTAGCTTATAAGTCCGAGAAGCGAATAGCTTGCCTTGATCAGTCTGTCAAGCCCCGATTCGCTCATTCCGAGATCCTCAAGGAACATTTCTCTTTCATCAGCCTCAAGCTGAGCGATTTCATCCTCGATCTTAGCCGAAACAGGCATTACCTCCGAGTTTTCTCCCGCGGCATATTCCTTGACCATGCTTACAAATTTGTTGTTCTCAATGCCCTTTGAGAAATCATCCTCCGCAACATTTGCCGCATAGATAACAGGCTTCATTGTTATAAGAAACAGATCCTTCATAAGAGCAAGCTCGTCATCGTCATATTCAAGCGACTTTGCAAGTCTGCCCTCCTCCATTGCAGCCTTAACTCTCTCGTAAAGCGCGACCTCTGATGCGAGCGACTTGTCGCCCTTCATCTGCTTCTTTGTTCTGTCTATCTTTCTTTCAAGCATTTCAAGGTCTGAAAGAATAAGCTCCAGATTTATTGTTTCAATATCACGGACAGGATCTATTGAACCGTCAACATGAGTTATGTTTGTATCCTCAAAGCAGCGGACAACGTGAACAATAGCGTCACACTCACGGATCGACGCAAGGAACTGATTTCCGAGTCCCTCGCCCTTTGACGCGCCCTTTACAAGACCGGCAATATCAACAAACTCAATATACGCTCTTGTTATCTTCTTCGGATGATACATCCCGGCAAGCTTATCTATTCTTTCGTCAGGCACGTCCACAATACCTACATTCGGCTCAATTGTACAGAACGGATAGTTTGCGCTCTCCGCCCCTGCCTGTGTTATCGCGTTAAACAAGGTGGATTTGCCAACATTCGGCAAGCCTACAATTCCTAATTTCATTTATCTGTTTCCTTTCAATAATTGTGTGAAATTATCCGGTTTCTTTTCCGAAAGTCCGAATTCATAAAGCAGCGCTTCACATATTCTCCTTGAAGCCTCTCCGTCACCGTACGGATTTGCCGCCTGTGCCATCTTCTTATATGCTTCTTCATCATCAAGCAGCTCATTTGCCAGCCTTACAATAACATCCTTATCGACGCCGGCAATCCTGACGGTTCCGGCCTCCACTGCCTCCGGACGTTCTGTTTCACGTCTTAAAACGATCACCGGCTTGGCAAGCGCGGGAGCCTCCTCCTGAATGCCGCCCGAATCAGTCATAACCATAAAGCTTCTTGAAATAGCATTATGAAGCTCATCCGTGTCTAAGGGATCAATGAGATGTATTCTTTCAATATCACCGAGCACACTGTTTACAGTGTCACGGACAGCCGGATTAAGATGAACGGGATATACGACCTCTGTATCGGGATGCGATAGGACAACCTCTTTAATAGCATTGCAGATATTCTCCAGCGGGCTGCCTAAATTCTCGCGCCGGTGCGCCGTTACGATTATGACCCTCTTATTCTCATAATCAAGGCTCCGCAGTGTTTCGTCCCTGAAGCGGTAATCCCGGCGCACTGTTGTCTTTAACGCGTCGATCACGGTGTTTCCTGTGATATAAATCGATGCCGGATCTACATTTTCCTTTATAAGATTATCGTAATTCCTCTGCGTCGGTGAGAAATTAAGATTTGCAATTCTGCCTGTCAGCTGTCGGTTCATTTCCTCCGGGAACGGGCTGTAAATATCATAGGTTCTCAGTCCCGCCTCAACGTGGCCTACCTTGATCTGCTCATAGAAAGCCGCCAGCGCCGCAACAAAGCTTGTCGAGGTGTCTCCATGCACCAGTACAATATCCGGTCTTTCCTTCCTGAGCACCTCCTCCATGCCTGTGAGAACTCTTGTCGTAATTCCCGCAAGAGTCTGACGCGACTTCATTATATCAAGATCATAATCGGGCTTCACACCGAAAATATCAAGCGCCTGATCAAGCATCTGCCTGTGCTGCGCGGTCACACACACAATGGGAGTTATATTTTCATATTTTTTCAGCTCCAGAACAAGCGGGCACATTTTGATCGCCTCAGGTCTTGTTCCGAAAACCGTCATTACCTTAATATTATCCATAATATTCCTTTCCTTCATTCCGCTTCGTCTTCTGTCTTATCCGGCTCCGCGTCCTCCTTGTGATCCGCCTTATGAACAAAGCTGTTCTTCCCCATCATTGTCGCAATGAGCAGGAAAATCAGCACGCACATCAGTAAAAGCATAGCTCTCAGGAAACGCTGCTCCGCAAGAAGGATCGCCGTAATACCCAATACCCCGCTTATAGCGTAAAGGATAAATACCGTCTGCTTCTGTGAAAAACCCATATCATACAATCTATGATGCAGATGTCCGCGGTCAGCCACCATCGGGCTTTTACCCGAAAGCATGCGTCTTACCATCGCGAACAGCGCATCAAACAGCGGCAGCCCGAGCATGATGAGCGGCACCGCAAACGAGATCACCGCATAGGATTTGAACACGCCCTGTACCGACAACACCGCAAGGATAAATCCCAGAAATGTGGAGCCGGTATCGCCCATAAATATTTTTGCCGGATTAAAGTTAAACGGCAGAAATCCAAAGCATGAGCCCATCAGAGCCAGTCCGAGCAAGGCGATAGTGTACTGATGATAGCTTATTGATATAAATACCATAGACATCGACATGATCGCGGACACTCCCGCCGCCAGTCCGTCAAGACCATCAATAAAATTTACCGCGTTCGTTATGAACACTATCCATATGACCGTAACTATAACCGAAAGCCACATCGGAAGTATTATATACGGGTTTGTGCTGAACACATTCGGGTTTGAAAATACCGAAATTCTTATATCTCCGTAGAATACAACCACAAGCGCAGCCACGATCTGAACAACCAATTTCAGCTTTGGTCCCAGTTCCCTGCAGTCATCTACAATACCCAGTACAGCCAATATCAGCGCGCCTATCAGAATTGAGATCGTGCCCTTTGACCAGTCATCATTAAAGCATAGCACCGCCACCATAAATCCGAAAATAATCGCCAGACCTCCTATCCGGGGCGTCGGCCTTTTGTGTACTCTTCTCTTATCCTTAGGGACATCCACCGCGCCGATCCTGTACGCCAGTCTGCGTACAACAGGCGTTGTTGCAAAGGTGAATATAAAGGATATTATAAAAGCAAATATCATGCTTGCGTAACTCATGCAATCTCCCTTTCCTTTTGTTTATTTAAGCTCCGGGGATCAGTCAACAACAAATCCCACTTTCTTGTAAACCTTCTTCAGGGTTCTGTCGGCAATTCTGCGCGCCTGCTCCGCGCCGTTTCTGTATATGTTCTGCAAATACGCCTTATCCTTGACTATTCTGTCATATTCCTCCCGGATAGGACGTATGCCCTCAACAACAGCCTCCGCGACCGCGTCCTTGAGCGCGCCGTAGCCCTGACCCTCAAAGTCCTTTGCCGCCTGCTCGGGCGTACTGTTTGTCATAACCGCCATAATGCTCAGAAGGTTATTAACGCCGGCTTTTGCATCGTCATCGGGACGGTATTCTATTATTCCCTCGCTGTCCGTTACGGCGCTCTTTATCTTCTTTGAAATTACATTAAAATCATCCATTATCGAAATAAAGCCCTTCGGGTTCGGATCCGACTTTGACATTTTTTTTGTCGGCTCCTGAAGGCTCGCTATCTTTGCGCCCGACTTAACAAGCAGTCCCTCCGGAATTGTGAACACATTTCCGTAAAGCGCGTTAAACCGGTTTGCAATATCACGGCAGATTTCTATATGCTGCATCTGATCCTTGCCGACCGGAACACAGTCTGCCTGATAAAGCAGGATGTCCGCCGCCATAAGCACCGGATATGTGAAAAGTCCGGCATTTATGTTGTCCGCATGACGCGCGCTCTTATCCTTGAACTGTGTCATTCTCTGCAGCTCACCCATATAGGTGTAGCAGTTGAGCACCCATGCCAGCTCGGCGTGAGCGCTGTTATGTGACTGGATAAAAAGTATACACTTTTCCGGATCAATTCCGCACGCGATGTAAAGAGCGAGCAGCTCCAGTGTCCTCTTTCTCAGCTCGGCAGGGGTCTGACGAACCGTGATCGAATGCATATCCATCATCGCGAATGCGCAGTCATACTCCTCCTGCAGATTGACCCAGTTCCTTATTGCGCCGATATAGTTGCCGAGCGTAATTGTACCGGACGGCTGTACACCGGAAAATATTCTTTTTTTTCTTTCAGGCTTCTGTGCCTGTGCCTCTTTGTTTTCAGCTTCCATAATAAAAATCCCTTTGTTATAAAATTTCTGTTAAAACCGCGCCGAGACGTCTTACACCCTCTTCGATCTTTTCGGGTGATACTGACGAATAATTCAGTCTGAACTGATTTGACGGCCGACTCTGATCTATTGCGAAGTTTGACCCCGGAACGATCGCAACCTTCTTTTCAAGACATATGTCAACAACCTTTGAAATGTCTCCTTCAAGCCCCGGGCAGGTACACCAGAGGAATATACCCCCCTCAGGCACTGTCCATTCAACCTTGCCCTTGGGGAAGGTCTCCTCCATTGTATCAAGCATAACCTTACACTTTTTCCCGTAAAGCTGCCTGTTCTTTTCGATATATTTATCTATATTGTACTTCTTCATAAACTCAACGCACATAAGCTGTGTCAGCATGGGCGTGTGAACATCGTTTACCTGCTTCAGCATCTCAACCTTTTCAAGGATCTGAGCGGGTCCTATTATGTAGCCCAGACGCATGCCCGGCGAAAGTATCTTTGAGAAGGAGCCGCAATATATAACCCTGCCCTCCGTGTCAAGTGACTTCAATGTTGCGACATTCTCCCCCGAAAAGCGAAGATCGCCGTAGGGGTTATCCTCAATAATTAGGACATTGTACTTTGAGGCAAGCTCAAGAAGTCTCTTTCTCTTTTCCGGCGGCATTGTCGTTCCTGTAGGGTTCTGGAAGGTCGGAATCGTGTAAAGCAGCTTTGCGTCCGGGTTTGCCTCAAGCGCGGCTTCAAGCTTATCCATGTTCATTCCGTCATTGTCAACATCTACACCTACAAGTCTGCACTCATATGATCTGAACGCGTTAAGACTGCCGATAAAGCTCGGATCCTCAACAACGATCTTGTCGCCCTTGTTTATAATTGCCTTTGCCGTGAGGTCAATACCCTGATTTGCGCCGGTCATAATGAGTATCTCGTCACCCTCATTATATGCGCCCGCCTTGACCGCGCGCGCCTTTGCGCATTCCTTCATCTTCGGATAGCCGTCCGTTGTGCCGTACTGGAGAGCCAGTGTCGGCTGTGTCATAAGAATTTTACCCGCGATCTTTGAAAGCTCGTCGCCCGGAAACAGCTCTGCTGCCGGATTCCCTCCCGCCAGCGAAATGATCTCCGGATCCGCCATTCTCTTGAACATCTCACGGATAGCAGAACCCTTCATAGGTATTACTCTGTCAGCAAAAAATTCACTGTAATCTATCATTTTATAATCATCTCCATTAATTTTTCTTATTTAACTTTGCCCATGAATCCTTGAGTCCCACTGTTCTGTTGAACACAAGCTTATCGGCTGTGGAATCCTTGTCCATGCAGAAATAGCCCTGACGCATGAATTGGAACTTGTCGCCCGGCTTTGCAGACGCAAGGCCGCTTTCCAGCTTTGCATCCGGCTTTATGATCATGTTGTCGGGGTTCAGGTGGTCAAGAAAGCTTTCAACGCCCGTTTCGTCCGACGGATTTTCAACATTGAAAAGCCTGTCGTAAAGCCTGATCTCGCCGTCAATCGCGTGCGCCGCGCTTACAAAATGGATCGTCCCCTTGACCTTGCGCTTATCCGCGGTGTCTCCGCCCCTGGAATCGGGAGCGTAATCACAATGAACTACTGTGATATTGCCCTCGGCGTCCTTTTCACAGCCTGTTGCGGTTACATAATACGCGCCCTTTAAGCGTATTTCTCTGCCCGGCGCCATTCTCTTATACTTATTCGGCGCTTCCTCTCTGAAGTCCTCTCGCTCGATCCAGAGATACTTTGAGAACTTTACCTTTCGTGTGCCCATTGATGGATCCTCAGGATTTACCTCTACTTCAAAGGTTTCCACAAGATCCTCCGGGTAATTGTCAACAACAAGCCTGATCGGGTCAAGGACTGCCATCGCGCGCGGAGCGCGCTTGTTGAGGTCCTCTCTTATACATGCCTCAAGCATAGCAAAATCTATAACACTGTTTGCCTTTGCAACGCCTATTCTCTCGCAGAAATCCCTGATCGCCTCCGGCGTATAGCCCCGTCGTCTCATGCCGCACAGGGTTGACATTCTCGGATCGTCCCAGCCGGAAACAATTCCGTCCCTGACAAGCCTCAGACTTCTCCTCTTGCTTGTGATCGTATAGTTCAGGTTCATTCTTGCGAACTCGATCTGACGTGAAGGACTTTCATAGCCGACCTCGCGAAGAACCCAGTCATAAAGCGGACGGTGATCCTCAAACTCAAGCGAGCACAGCGAATGCGTAACACCCTCAACAGTGTCCGAGATAGGGTGCGCAAAATCATACATCGGGTATACGCACCACTTGTCGCCTGTTCTGTGGTGATGTGCGCGGATTATCCTGTATATAACAGGATCTCTCATGTTGAGGTTCGGCGACGCCATATCTATCTTTGCGCGGAGAACCTTCGAGCCGTCGGGAAATTCGCCGTTTGTCATACGCGTGAACAAATCAAGGTTTTCCTCGATAGAGCGGTCACGGTAAGGGCTGTTCTTACCCGGTTCCGTAAGAGTGCCGCGGTATTCGCGTATTTCATCGGCGCTGAGGTCGCATACGAACGCCTTGCCCTTCTTAATAAGCGTTATTGCCGCCTCATGGATCGCGTCAAAATAATCCGATGCGTAAAGCGCCTTGTTCCACTTAAAGCCGAGCCATGCTATATCCTCCATGATCGAGTCAACGTACTCCGTATCCTCCTTTGTCGGGTTAGTATCGTCAAAACGAAGATTGCACTCTCCGTTATACTTTTCCGCCATCCCGAAATCTATGCAGATCGCCTTTGCGTGACCTACATGAAGATAACCGTTCGGCTCCGGCGGGAAACGTGTCTGAACACGGTCATAATGACCTTCCTTAAGATCCTTCTCTATTGCGTCTTCTATAAAGTTTTTCGGTGTATATGTTTCTTCCATAATCTTTTCTCCATTACTTAACTGAATTGATCGCTGCTGTTATTCTCTCTTTTACCTTTCCGGCGCCAAGCGTCTGCATGATCTCATAAAGATCCGGCGTGTTAAGCCTTCCTGTCACAGCCACTCTGATAACTCCCGAAACATCGCCCACATGACCCTTGAAGCCGGATGGGTTCTGCTTATACTCCTTAGGTGTTCCCGCAAAGCCAAGCTCAACCGCCATCTCCTTAACCTGAGGGAACCAGTCCTCCGGCGCTCCGTCAGAATCATATATTTCAATATATTTTTCAAGTATTGCAAGCTTATCGGCATCCGATACATTTTCCGCCCAGCCAAGCTTACCGTCAAACAGCTCGTCATAGAAATATGCTATATAATCCCTGATCTCTCCC
This sequence comes from uncultured Lachnospiraceae bacterium, assembly GCA_964579875.1. Classification (GTDB taxonomy): domain Bacteria; phylum Bacillota; class Clostridia; order UBA1381; family UBA1381; genus Ornithomonoglobus. The sequence continues at coordinate 63,459 of CAZOHJ010000001.1, forward strand.
CATCTGCCGATATCCTTTCTCGGCTTTTTATTGCCGCGCTCGATCGAGAATATTCTCTTAGCATAACCGGGATCGGCTGTTATTAGTCTGTGCAGCTGCCCGTCATTAGTCTCTGACCATTCCTCAACGGCATTATATACCGCTTCCGTATCAAGAGTTGATATATAAGTCTTTGAAATATCGTGAAGCTTTACCATATCAAACAAAGCGCCCGCCTTGCTCATCTTGTTAAGCGCAAAGGCAAAATCATCAATTGTTCCTGTCTTGTTGGCGCGCTTCCAGTCCTCATAGTTTGAGTTTGCGATAGTCATCAGATACTCATTTACCGCGCCCGCCGGATAACCCGCCTCCGCATAGAAGCTTACAGCGGCCTCGGGATCCTTACGCTTTGAAAGCTTTCTCTTGCCGCCCGTTTCCGTGTCCTCCTTCATGATCGGAGCAATGTGCGCATACTTAGGCGCCTTAAAGCCGAGCACATGGAAAAGCTGGAGATGGATGGGAACCGATGAAAGCCACTCGTCGCCTCTTGTGACATGGGTCGTCCTCATGAGATGATCATCAATCGCGTGAGCGAAATGATATGTAGGAGTTCCGTCCTTCTTCAAAAGAACAATGTCCAGAATATTCTCCTGTATCTCAATTTTGCCCTTAACCTCGTCCTTGAACTTTATTCTTCCGTCCGGTCTGCCCGGTGACTTAAGGCGTACTACATATTCATCGCCGTTCTTAATTCTCTTTTCCGCTTCCTCTGCAGTGATATCACGGTATTTAGCATACTTGCCGTAGATGCCCGGAAGAGCCTTGTCCGCCTCCTGCTGCTTTCTGACCTCTGCGATCTCTTCCTCGGTCATAAAGCACGGGTATGCCAGCCCCTTCTCTACAAGATCCTTGACATATGCCTGATATATATGTGTTCTCTTACTCTGCGTATACGGTCCGTAGGCACCGCTTTCCTCAGTCTCGCCCGTAGCGCCCTCATCGGGTGTTATGCCGAAATCCCTTAAACCGTTTACCATACCGATAACACCGTTTTCGACCTCGCGCTTCTTATCGGTATCCTCTATTCTAAGATAAAATACTCCGTCCTTACCGGCTGTCTTTGCCGCAATAAACGCCGCAAACAGACTTCCGAAATGCAAAAATCCCGTTGGCGACGGTGCAAATCTTGTAACCTTTGCGCCCTCAGGAAGATTACGCGGCGGATACATTGCCTCATAATCCGCCGGAGTTTTGTCTGTCGACGGGAACAATAACTGTGACATCGCTTTTAAATCCATGTTGTTTAACCCTTCCTGTAATATTCAAAATATAATTATTTTCACTTTGTCCATTTTATTATAACGCATTTGGATAAAAATATCAAGTACGAAAAGAAATTAATTGAAGATTTTTTCATCGCTGCACGGCTTCGGGCGTCGGCAATTCCGTGTAGCCGATGTCAGCTATACCGCATACTATAACATGGAGGTGTTTTTAATATGGAAACCAATCAGAACAGAGCGCGGGCCGCATTCGCGCAGATCCGGGGAGGCAAGGAGTATCCGAAAATCCGGGGACAGGTGAGCTTTAAGCAGCTGCCGAACGGTGTCCTTGTAACGGCGAGGATCACCGGTCTGCCGTATAAAAAGGACGGAATGGGGATATTTGCCTTCCATATACACGAGGGAAACCGCTGTACCGGAAACAGTCAGGATGAATTTGCGGATGTGAAGGGTCATTATAACCCCGGGGATAATTCTCATCCGTATCATGCCGGAGACCTTCCGCCGCTGTTTGGCAATCACGGCTTTGCCTATATGTCGGTATTCACAGACCGGTTTTCCGTAAAGGATATTATCGGCAGAACGGTAATTATACATTCCGGTGTTGATGATTTTAAATCCCAGCCGTCCGGCAATGCCGGCGCAAAAATAGCCTGCGGTCAGATTGTAAGAGGTTGAAATATTCTATACCGTTAAGAGCACAATAGGGAAATCAGCGCTGAAAGCGCCGATTTCCCTATTGATAAACAAAGCAGATGTTGTTTGACCGTTTATTAAATTATTACCAGACACGAACTGCGCCCGCATATGATGAAATTCTGTATGATGTTTCAATCGATGAAATCTTTACGACATCACCTGTCTGCGGAGCATGAATCATATTGCCGTTTCCAACATATATTCCTACATGACTTATTCCGCCGCCGTGCGAGAAGAATACCAGGTCACCCGGCTGGAGATTTTCACGGCTTACATACTGACCCGCGCCTCTTTGCGAAGCTGCAACTCTCGGAACGGAAATGCCGTTCTGATTACATACATATTGCACAAGACCGCTGCAGTCAAAGCCGCTTGGCGATGTGCCGCCCCATACATACGGAACGCCGAGATATTTCATTGCCGAATTAACGATTGCCTGTCCCTTGCCTGATGAGGATGACACGGAAGCAGCCGAGGCATCTGAGGTTACATAAACAGATGATGCATTCATTGCATTTTGCCTTGCAATCTCCTCTTTTCTTGCAGCCTCCGCCTTTTCGGCGGCAATACGTTTTATTTCTGAATGAACATCATTCTTTTCTACCCATTCGCCTGTCGCTTCAAGGCCGGTATTGATCACATAACCCTCATTGTACTCATCTCCGTAAAGTATCTTTATATAATCTCCCTGCTTGTCTACTATGATAACATCATCGCCGTCATTGACGGAACCAAGGCTATCAGCATCCTCACTGCCGGATGCCCGCACCGTAAGACCGCTTTCCGCGGTAACGCTTGCTTTCTTGTAATGGTCGTACTGAAGAGCAGTTTCCTCGGCGTCCGCCTTATCAAGCGTTACAAGATCGCTCTTTACATAGCCTGACTGTCCGTCAGCCATTACCTTGTACCAACCCTCCGTACTCTCAAGTATCTCTACCTGCTCGGCGCCGCTCATTGTACCGATCGTTTCAGCATCCTCGTTCGGCTCTGTCTTAAGATCCGCCGCCCCGGAAACCTTTGCATATCCTAAAGTGAGATAGCTTTTTTCAGCTATCGCCTGTTCAGTCTCCAGATCAACAAGACCTGCCGGCTCCTGAACCGACTGAACCTCTTCATCAGAGCTTGTCAGAGCAAGACCTCTTGATCCTTCCTCGCTCTCTGTGCTTGCAATGGTGATATTCTCGATCTGATTTGCTGAGCTGAGTCTCATATCACGGTCAAGCCTCTGAGCTGACATATCCGACACCTGAAAAAAGCTAAGCGTTCCTACCATTACAATTGCAGCAATGGCAATGATAGTGTGCTTCAAATTTCTCATTCTAAATAACCTCCTATATAGCATGACATTAAGTACTTCGAATTTTAATAATACTTAATGGGTGCGATTAATTTCTCTTTGAAATAAGTTTTCTTCATTATGCTGAATACAAAAAACCTATTGCAAAGCATATATATAGACATAATGTTACAAATATTACATCTTGTTTAACAGCATTATTACAATCTTTTCAGAAATGTTACTGTTTTATTACAAGGTAGATTATACACCATTTAGCCTATGTTGTCAACCTTTTTTTTGGAAAAGCGAAATTTTTTGTTACGTTATTGCAATCTAAGCGTAATATTTTGTAATATGTTTGTAACATTTCACATACATTTTCGCCGGATACCGCTGATTGTATATAGTATGCATTGATTACTTCGTATTTTATAATACTAAATGCATGCCATCGGATATTGACGAGCTGCTTTTATTATGTTATAATAAAGGAAAACATAAGGGCTTTCCTTAATACTAAAGAAAAGGTATACACTCATGAGGTTTTCACCAATTATTCTTGCGGCTGCTATGGTGTCGGCAATATTCTGTACATCCTGCTTCGGCACATTTATACCGATTTGCACTATTGCTGTCTTCATTATTATATTCATACTGCGTTCCGCTTTGACGGGCAGAACTGATATGGTTGTGCTTGCTCTGACGGCGGGAGCCGCTGCGGGAGTTGTCACATATTCAATATCATCGGATACCTCGGCGCATAAGTCGGTTGATTATATAGGAAGATATGTAACATATCATGGTGTTGTCCTTTCCTCCGCGCAGGAAAGCTCCTCAGGTGAAAACTACAAATATACTCTCCGCGTAAAGCAAATAGAACATGCGGACGAAACGATAAAGGATAACGAAAATATTCTGCTTTCAACCCCGGAAAAATTCGGCTGTGGTGAAAGCATCACCGTAAGCGGCATTGTTAAGGATCTCCCCTCACAAATGAATGAGAACGGTTTTGACGCGGTTAAATATTACGAATCGCAGAATATATTCACGCGAATGTTTTCGAAGGAGGCCGTTCCGGGCGAAAAAATAAATATATTCTCTCCGTCAATCCTATGCGGCAGGTTTCGGGACTCGGTTGATAATATTATATACAAATACTACTACGGTAATTCAGCAGCCGTCCTTTCCGCGGTTCTTACGGGAAATTCACACCGGTTTACAAAGGATTATTCAGACGCGGTGTCGGACACCTCCTTTAAAAGGCTTTTTCATCCGGCTTATATACATATAATGCTGATACTCAGCTTCACGGGACTTTTTACGGCTTTTGTTCCGAAAAAATTCCGTGATATTGCCGTTATGCTGCTTATAGGCGCATACGCGCTTCTTAACTGCGCTCAGATAGGATTTCTGCGATGCCTTGTCACCTGCGGTCTTATGGTATTCTTCCGTCTTAAAAACGGAAGCGCCTACTATCCGGATACTATGGCATGGATCGTTATTATATGCGCAATGGGCGCTCCGATGATAATTTTTAATGCCGGATTTGTCCTGTCGGTTGCAGCCGGAATTATAGTATGGGCGTTTTTGCCCTTTGTAAAAAAAATATTCACCGGCGCGCCGAAAAGCCTGCGTCATACGGCGGCCGTTATGCTGATATGTCTGGTATTCTATACGCCTCTTACGGCATATTATTTTAACGGGATCTGTATATATTCTTCCCTTACGCCGTTTATAATGGCTCCTGTGGTTATTATTACGCTGTTGTCGGCTCCGCTTACATTTATTATGCTGAAGCTTTTCGGCGCAGCGCCTATTGTCAAGGCATTTCTGGATTTTATGATATGGATTATGCTCAGGCTGCCCCCGTTTATTGCATCACTGCCGCTTTCAAGGCTTATAATCGCGACGCCGTCCCCTACGGTAATCCTTGCGGTGACCGCGCTGCTGTTTGCGGCATATTACTACCTGAAGGATTACAGGACAAAGGCGGGATATTCAATGCTTTGCTCATGTGCGCTGGGGCTTTCGGCTGCAATTGCCGCGCTGTCGCGCACGGGCACAACGGATTTTACCTTTGTTAATGTCGGACAGGGCGACGGCTCTGTTATACACACGGCATTCGGAGCGACAGTTATCGTTGACGGCGGCGGAGGTACGGCTTATTCCGAATATGATCCGGGTGAAAGCGTATTTGTTCCTTATCTTGAAGCAAGGGGCTATGACACCATTGACGCCGCCTTTATATCCCATTTCCATCAGGATCATGCGCAGGGTGTCATTGCGGCGGTCGAGGCGCTTAATGTCAGGGAGGTTTTCGCTCCGGCAGTTACCGAAGGTGCTGATGATGAAATGAAGCGATGGGCTGCCTGTCTTGAAGCGGCGGCAGAAGAAAACGGAACGGAAATACATTACATTACCGGAAATACAAGAATTAAATTTGACAAAGGACTTATAATTAATATATATACTCCGGACGATGTTATAAAGCTCAGTCAGGATGATAACGATACGTCACTGCTGATGAACATAAGCTACGGAGATTTCAGCGCGCTCTATACAGGCGATCTGACAACCTACGGCGAGCATGAATTTCTGCGTATAGGAGCAGATGTTGACGCCGACATTCTAAAGGTCGGACACCACGGCTCATCGACCTCGACCTGTCCCGAATGGGTTGCCGCCGTATCGCCTGTATGCTCGGTTATAAGCTGCGGCGAGAATAACAGCTACGGACACCCGACAAAACAGACACTGGATAATCTGAGCGGAACAACGGTTCTGCGGACCGATCTTAACGGCGATATACGCATAACTGCCGATAAAAAGGGAATAAAAAAAGTAAGCATATTAAAATAAGGAGAAAGCTATGGCTAAAGCAGCAAAAAAGAAAAACGATATTGTTGAACTTAAGGCTCAGCTCTCAAAAAAGACGCTTCAGCCTCTCTATATATTTTACGGTGAGGAGGAATACCTTAAGGAATTTTATATAAAGAAGATAACCGAGCTTGTTCCCGATGCCGGACTTGAGGAATTTAACCGTATTCTGATCACGGGCGCGGCTGATTACAGCGAATATGACGATGTCTGGGAGGGCATGCCGATGATGACGGATAAGCGCATACTGCAGATCCGTGACAGCAACATATTTACAATAGCACGCAAGGGAGATATAGTGCCCCCTGACGATAATCAAAAAAAATTCTGGACAGAAAAGTTCAAAAGGCTTTCCGATGACACAGTTGTAATATTCTGTGAAAAAAATGTGGACGCGCGGAGCGCGCTCTTTAAGGCTGCTTCAAAAGCGGGCTTTGCCGTAAAATGCGAATATATGTCGCTGCCGGATTTAAAGGCATGGGTCATAAAACAGACGCTGCACGCCGGGAAAAAAATTGACGACTCCGTGGCGGAATATCTTGTTTCCGTGATTGACCCCGGTCTTAATAATCTTGAACACGAATTGAATAAGCTGCTGAATTACTGTGATAATATTATATACAGGACAGATGTGGATAAGGTCGTTTCAAAGGCCGTGCAGGTTCAGATCTTTGACATAACAGACGGTATTATGGAGGGCGCTCCGGCAAAGGTTTTCAAAATTCTGAACGAGCTGAGAACGCAGAAGCAGAGCGCCTTCGGCATTCTTTACCTTATATATTCAAATGTGGAAAAAATGCTGCATCTTAAGCTTGCCGGCGTTACCAACCGCAATGAGGCGGCGCAGCTTTTGGGCGGTTCGCCGTGGATAGCGGGGAAATACCTCAGCGGAGCTTCGGGATTTTCATCGGCGGCGCTGTATCATATGGTGACAAGAGTGCCGGAAATAGACTATGAAATAAAAAACGGTATTGTGACCGAGTGGCAGGCGCTGGAGCAATATATTTTTGAAGCTCTTGACATGAAGAAGAACGGACGATAGGACTTGAAATAATGAATAATAATATAATTATAAACACACCCGAAAAGGTTATATTTGATATGGACGGACTTATATTTGACAGTGAGCGCGTTTTTATGCGTGAGCTGAGGGACGCTGCGAAAGATTACGGATATGACATAACAGAAGAAAAATATGTGCAGACCTTAGGTCTTACGGGTGATACACTTCTGAAAAAGAAAATAGAGCAGTACGGCGCAGCTTATCCCCACTATGAGCTGAGCCGCCGGGCGCGGGACAGGGTTGATACAATAGCATTATCCGAGGGACTTCCCGTAAAGCCCGGAATAAAGGAGCTGCTCACCTTCTTAAAAGACAGCGAAATACCCTGCGCGGTAGCATCGTCAACCCATGCCGGATATGTGGAAAAATATCTTGCGGCATCAGGTCTACGCAGGTATTTTGATACTGTCATAGGCGGAGACATGGCAGAGCGCTCAAAGCCGGAGCCTGATATATTTCTTATCGCGGCAGACGGTACACCGCCCGACAAAGCGCTGGTACTCGAAGACAGCACAAACGGAATTATCGCGGCCTCCCGTGCAGAAATACCCGTTATCTGCATACCCGATATGACATACCCCGCGGAGGAGATCAAAAAGCTTACCGCGGGGATTGTAAGCTCGGCTGCTGAAATTATAGACATTATAAGGAGGACAATATGATGGTTTTAGACGGTCTTAAGCCGGAAAGGGTTATGAAATATTTTGAGGAAATATGCTCGGTTCCTCACGGATCCCGCGATACGGGCAGGATTTCTCAATACTGCATGAACTTTGCGGAAGAGCACGGACTTGATGCTGACTGTGACGCGTCCGGCAATATAGTAATAAGAAAGCCGAAATCCGCGGACTGCGAAAGTGATGAAACGGTCATAATTCAGGGGCATCTTGATATGGTGTGCGCAAAAGAAAGCGGCTGTGATATAAATTTCAGAAAGGACGGACTGCGTCTTAAAAGGGATAACAGCTTCATATGGGCGGAAGGCACAACACTTGGAGGTGATGACGGTATCGCCGTTGCAATGGCTCTCGCTGTTCTCGAAGCCGACGATATAACCCATCCCGCCCTTGAATGTATTTTCACGACAGATGAAGAAGTAGGTATGCTCGGCGCCGCGGCTCTTGATATGAGCGAAATTAAGGGGAAATATCTTATTAACATAGATTCCGAGGATGAAGGCGTTTTCACTGTGAGCTGCGCCGGAGGCGCAACGATCACTGCCGGACTTCCCGCCTCGCATACTGCGGATATCGACATATCAAAGGCTGAATATGTTAAAATCAGGGTCGGAGGTCTTACGGGCGGTCACAGCGGTGTTGAAATCCACAAGGGCAGAGCCAACGCCTGTAAGCTTCTCGGCCGCTTTCTTGCGGAGCTTCAGGGGCTTACGTCCTTATGCATTGCCGATATAAAGGGCGGTGAGAAGGATAACGCGATCCCAAGGGAATGTGAGGCAGGTATACTCGTCACCGATACAACGCCCGTATTTCAGCTTATAAGCGCATATGAGGCAATATACCGGGAAAAATATTATGAAACAGACCCTTATCTTTATATAAGCTGTGACAATACGCAAAGGCGGAACGGCAATATACTCGGCAATAATATCATCAGACTTCTCGCAGAGGTTCCCAACGGTGTCAGAGCAATGAGCAAGGATATTGACGGTCTTGTTGAAACCTCATCAAATCTCGGGATTATTTCCTCTGACAGTGAAAAGATCACCGTTACATTCTCTGTCCGCAGCTCTATAGCGGAGAAAAAAGATGCGCTTATTAAGGATATAGCATCGCTTATTTCGGAGTGCGGCGGCGTATATGAAATCAACGGCGTATATCCCGCATGGGAGTATAAAGCTGATTCAAGGCTGCGCAAGGCATGCATTGACGCATACCGAGAGCTGTACGGCAGGGAGCCTGTTATTGACGCTATTCATGCCGGACTTGAATGCGGAATATTCTGCGGCAAGAAGCCGGAGCTGGATTGTATATCCTTCGGACCGGATATACATGATATTCACACTACAGGGGAAAAGCTCGATATAAAGAGCACCGAACGCGTTTACCGCTTTCTGCTGAATTTACTGAAAAGGTTGTGATTTACAAATGACAAAAATTAAGATATGCGGTCTTACAGGTATTGCTGACGCGCGGATAATAAATGATTTAAAGGTCGATTATGCAGGGGTTGTTATGTTTTGCCCCAAAAGCAGGCGCAGCGCCTCACCGGAAACGGCAAAGGAAATAATCTCGGCAGTCGATACCGCAAAAACCGTTGCGGTTGTCGTTTCACCCACGCTTGAACAGATTAAAATTATAGAGGACTGCGGCTTTGACATTATCCAGATCCACGGAGAAACACCGGATGAAGTGTTCGCCGCCGCAAAGCTGCCGATATTTAAAGCATTCAACGTAAAGGATACAGACAGCATTGCAAAATATGAGAAAACTGACAATATAATCGGATATGTATTTGACGCGGCGCAGCCCGGCAGCGGTAAAACCTTTGACTGGTCAATGCTCAAGGCTATCCCCCGCGGAGACAGACTTCTTATTCTCGCTGGCGGACTTCGCCCGGACAATGTGGCGGAGGCGATCAGATATGTACGGCCGGATGTTGTGGACGTAAGCTCCGGCGTTGAAAATGATAACGGAAACGGGAAGAGCCGCGATAAAGCGGAGCTTTTTGCGGCCGCGGTTTACGGGGAGCGGAAAGCCGGCGGCAATTGACCGCCGGTCTCTCACGCCGCCGTGTGTCCCGTTCGGTACACGGCAGTTATATAACAGAAATCTGTCCGATTTAGTGGGTTTCCTCTGACACCGCGCTTAACGGCTTCATGGTATCAAGCCTGTCCCATACAAACAGCTTTACAGTCCCGTTTTCGGGCTTTTCAATATCAATTGATAAAGCTCCGTTCCCTTTTACAGCTTCACTCCTGATATTTGCCAAAGCTCCGTCCGCGGTATATGAGGCGATCACAAGCGTTGACGCGGTATCCTTTCCCTCAAGCTCTATCTTGAATTTTCCGTCATTACCGAAATATGCGGATTTTATCGAATAATCATATTCCGGCGATCCTGTCGCAGGCGCCGTAGCTGACGGAGAAGTCGGAGCTGCTGTCGGAGCCGTAGTCGGCTTTGGCGTTGCGTCGCCCGAAATTGTCTTTTTATACACAGCCTCAAGGTCGCTTGCATTGCCTAAATATTTATCCGTGCCTGACGAATCATAGGGCTGCTGCGTATACAGCAGATAAATTTTGCGCGTTCCGGATATGCCATCCGTATTTTTCAAATTGATTACATTATCGCCCGTGCTTATGAGCTGATCAGCAATTTCTGTTCCTGTAGGGGAATCCACTGTTATGCTTACCCTTGTATCGCTGTTTCTCACTTTTGCCATTTTAAGCGTAAGCTCTGTAAGTCCGTCAAAATCAAATTCATCAACCGCGTATCCGATCTTGACACCGTCACGCCTGTAAAGGTAGCCGACCTCTGTATCATTGTTTGCAAGCTTCGGAACCGACCCGTTATCACTTGCATAAAATTCGGTCGTATCCGCGGCTTTATAGGTTTTATTTTCCTCAATTATATTTGAACCGAAGCTGCTGATTATATATGTTTTGCCTTTCTCAACTGCAAATGTGATCATATTGCAATCTTCATTAAGTGTTGAATCGACCCGATCTCCGTTTTCGTCGTAAACCGCTGCCATAGCCATAAATTTGCTTCTTACATTCATATTGCCGTCTGACCTTGCATGGATTTTTGCCTCTGTCGGTTTATTATCCGCCCATGCAATATCAACAGTCGCGTCTTCTCTTGTGTTAACTCCCTTAATTTCGCCTGCCGCCCACTTATCGGGGAGAGCGGGAAGAATATCTATCGCGCCGTCATGACTCTGCACGAGCATTTCTATTATACCCGAGGCTGCGCCGTAGTTACCATCGATCTGGAAATTAGGGTGCTGGTCGAACAAATTCGGCGAAGTCCTTGTAGTAAACAGCTGTTCAAGCATGGTTGAAGCCGCGTTGCCGTCAAGCGCCCTTGCGTTAAGATTTATTCTCCATGCAAGACCCCAGCCCTGCCCGCTGCCTGCGCCTCTTGCCGATACCGACTTTTGAAAAGCCTTGAATATATCCTGCTCATTTTTATCCGCGCTGTAAGCGTTCAGATGTGTTCCGGGGAATATTTCCCACAAGTGTGAGCAATGCCTGTGAGCGGTTGCGTTGCTTGCTCCGTGATCATAGACGGCAGTCTCCTCGCCGGTAAACGGATTTTTTACTGTCCATTGCCCGCTGTCCTTCTTCGAAATGTCAAAGGTCACATCGCCGCGTGCCCATTCCTTGATAAGTCCCGTATTGTCGATCAAATCGGGAGCTATTTTACCCTTCTCGTCCGCAAAATAGCTTGACGGCATCTGCTCTTTGATTTTATCAAAAAGAGCCTTGTTTTCGGCTGTTTTGCCGAGTATCTCTCCCGCCTTCAGGACTGTATCGTAAAGATTTCTGATGAGCTGAGTATCCATAGCCGGTCCCGGCTGAACTCCCCCCTGCTCCGGTGAGCACGAAGCGGCTGTAACAAGATAGCCTGTTTCCGGATCCTCAACCAGGAACTGCGTGAAGAACTTAGCCGCGCCGATCATGTACGGATAAACCTCCGCAAGATATTCCGTATCCTTATTAAACTGATAATACTGCCATGCGTGATCTAAAAGCCACACACCGCCTGTCGGCCACAGACCCGCCGTAGCATTGTCTATCGGCTGAGTGCCTCGCCACAGGTCATAGTTATGATGCATTACCCAGGGGTCGCCCGGATGGTATGTATTGTCGCCACGCTCATTATAAATACCGTACTGGTTTGCCGCCGTGATCGCCCCGCTCTCAGCAAGCTCGTCAAAGGTATCGATAAAAGGCTTTTCACTGTCACCGATATTAAGCGGCTGCGCTGCCCAATAATTCATTTCAGTGTTAATATTTATAGTATATTTGCCGTTCCATGAAGCAGAAAATGCCGCATTCCATTTTCCGGTAAGATTCAGCGGCTGACTTTCAGGAATGTCGATCTCACCCTCGCCGGATGCCTTTCTTCCGTCTCTTGAACCGCTTAAAATCAAATATTTGCCATAGTTAAATTCAAGCGCCGCAAGCTCGTTATCACCCTTTGAATAGGTTGAATAAACTCCCGCCTTATTCGCATCAGCGGTTTTTGAAGATGCGCCAGTTAAAAATCCGGATTTTCCGTCAATATCCATACGCACCCGCTTTTCTGTCGGAGTATCACCAAAATCAGCGCCGTCCGCATTTTCCAGATGCAGCTCCGTTTTATTAAACTCTGCGCTGAAATCAGCAATATGTCTTGACCTTATCACGTCATATGACTTGCTCTTTACGTTTGCCATATAACGGTCACATTCCGCCGCAGGCTTTGAGTTGTCAAGATGCGTATAATCAACATAATTCGTAGCGCCGACAATATAAATATCCGCGCTGGTTCCGCCGTTTACATAAACAGTAGTGTTGTCATCCGAAACGCTGAACAGGCCGTTGCCGTCAAGGAGCATACGCGCCTCAAACTTTATCGCGTTCACAGTCGCAGGCTCATTGTTATCCTTATTGCCGTTGGTGATTGCCGCGGTGACCTTGACCTCTTTGTCGCTTATCTTTTCATAGCTGCAGAAGCCTGCTTTCTCGCTGTGATATGTATGCAGCTGAGCCGAAAAGGCTAAATCATCGTCCGATTCGATATGCGTAACCACCACCTGATCGGGATAGCTTGCGAAGCTTTCACGCTTATAATGTCTGCCGTCATAATCATATTCAACGGTGACAATTCCCGTTTTCATATCAAGGCTCTTTATATAATTTGAAGCGTTTTCATTCTGCTGATTGAAATCAAGATAAACCTCTGCAAAGGATTTATATGCCCTTTGCTTAGCAGGTGAGCCGAGAAAAGCTGCCTCAACCATTTTCTCCATACTCCAACGGTCCTGGACCGCCTCCTGAGTCTTTGCGTTATCTATATTCAACGCCTGATTTGAAATACTCTTATTTGCAAATTCAGGATAACTCTCTCTGAATGCCTCGTCGCCGACAATCGCGTCAGCTGTGCCGATTGCGGCAGGATTGCCGTTCTCATCCGCGCCGCGGAAATACCTCCAGCCGTCAGCCTTGCTGCCGCTTGTTAGATTTTCTGCGGTTATCGTCCTCGCGGCATTTGTCTGCGCGACTGTGGTAAGCGTATTTCCGTTTTCATCCTTCAAGGTCCCGTAGGGAGAGCCGTCCCAGCAGGTATCCTCATTCAGCTGAATGACCTCTTTATCAATACCGCCCGCGATCATGCCCGCCATTCTTCCGTTGCCTATAGGATATGAATTTGTCCACACAAACTCCGAGTATGCCCAGTCGGTAAGCACCTCGCCCGGCTTCCCGTATGGATTCTGCACCGTGGTATCGGTTTTTGAGGACGCGTTCGGATCCACCGCTGCCGCATTCTCATAGATCCCCGCTTCGGCAAGAACATTCTCAATTTTGTTATCGGTCCACATAACCGTTTCCGGATCAAAAGAATCAGTTGTACCCGCTGCCGCACCCGGTGCAGCAGATACAGCTGAAGTCATCATGCCGATTGCAGCCATGCCGCTGATAAGCTTTTTTAATTTCTTCACTATTGTAAACCTCCGTTATTTTTTTCATGTGTATATTATATATGATGGCATGTATTAAAAAAAGCGCCACAGGCTATATTTTTTTTGATACCAGGGATTTATCTGTTGCAAATTTCAGAATATAATGATACAATGAAACCGAGGTGAGTAGAAGATGTATGCAGAGCTTGTCAAAAAGCAGGGAAAGGCATTATATATACAGCTGTATGAGTCCATTTCAGAAGATATAATTACCGGCAGACTGCGCAACGGGATTAAGCTTCCGCCCCGACGTGTTCTTTCAGAACAGTTGGGTATATCGCAAAACACAGTAGACAGCGCGTATAAGATGCTGCTTGATACCGGATATATAATATCGGTGCCACGGCAGGGATATATTGTATCCTTTAAGGCTTCTGTATATGATGATAAAATCCCCTGGGAAATTACCGCGCCTGAAGAAGTGGTTTTCAGTCCAAACGGAATAGATACCACCCGGATCAACCGTTCGTCATATGCGAAGGTATTAAAGGATATTGCATATAATGACGGAGCCGATATATTTTCATATGTAGACAAGAGCGGAGAGTTCGCATTGAGAAGCGCGATTTCAAAATATCTGTATTCCTTCCGTAATGTAAAATGCCCGCCTGAACGGATCATTATAGGCGCGGGCGCGGAATACCTGCTTGCTGCGCTGGCGGTGCTGTTTTCCGATGACAAATTATTTGTTATGGAAAATCCATGCGACACACATTTTTACAGAACGCTTACCGCTTACAGAAACAGGGTTATTACTCTTCCATCAAATGCGAAAGAATTTGATACCGATGCGCTGTATTCAACCGGCGGGAGCATACTGTTTCTCGAGCCTGACGCGCGCTTTCCGAGAAGCATGGCGCTTAGTGACCGAGAACGCCGTGATATTTTAAATTGGGCGCAGCGGGAGGAGGGCAGATACATAATCGAAAACTGTTATGATTCCGAAATACAATGGGAAACTCACAGGACCGTTTACAGCATGGATAAAAATAATAAGGTGATATATTTAGGCTCATTTGCTCGTTCCTTCTGTCCTGCCGTCAAAACCGCATACATGGTTTTACCGCCGGAGCTTTTGGCTTTATGGAAGCGCAGACATATCTATTATTATGCGCTCACTTCAAAAACAGAGCAGTTCGCGCTTGCGGAATTTATTAATAAAGGGTATTTCACAAAGCATTATAAAGCTATGCGCAGAGTATATAAAGAAAAGCGTGAATATTTAATCGAATGTTTGTCTGAGGTTTTCAGCAATAAAATAACGGTATACGGTACTGACGGAAGCACATATATCAGCGCCGGGCTTGACGGAATAGATCCGGATAAATTAAAAATTGCCGCCAGGCGCAGCGGAGTAAAGCTGTTTTCAATGGATTCGTTCAATATCGACAAAGACACTTATTCATTGCCGCAAGACAAGCTTGTAATGGGATACGGTGATTTAACCCGCGAAAAAATCAAGCTCGGAGTCCGGCTATGGTCGGATGGCCTGATTTACTGAAGGCTGTCAGGCAATGGGCCATGATAAAAGAGGTCAGACGGAGATCATTGCTTCCCCGTCTCCCGATCAATCAAGTAGGGCAGCTTTTCTCTGCCCTGCTTGATCAATCAAAAAAAATGGCATCGCCCATAACGGATGATGCCGACAATATTCAGTCCGTAATCTCATCGACTGCACTTTCAGCCGCTGTCTCTCCCTTATCAAAGCTTATGCCCTCAATATGAATATTAACCTTTGAAACGGAAAGTCCTGTCATTGTTTCAACGCTGCCTTTAACATTTTCCTGAACGCTCCACGCAAGCTCGGGGATCTTAATGCCGTATTCAACAACTATATAGAGATCAATGTTTACACTGTCCGCTCCCATGTCAACTCTAACACCATTTGACGCATTCCTTCTTGCGCCTAGTCTTTTTGCAACGCCCTCGGCAAAGGATGTGTACATACATGATACACCTTCTATTTCCGATGCGGCAATTCCTGCGATTGTCGAAACAACATCAACAGAAATTTTTATATTTCCTATCGTTTCTTCTTCCGCTTCAGCGGGCACTGCCGGTTCTACCGTTGCTTCCTCGGCGAGGGGCTTTTCCGTGACAGCGCTATCCTTCTGCACGGGGTCCTTTGCCTTTTCTTCAACATTTTCAATAACATCTTTTGTCTTCTCCTCAGCTGCTTCTACAACTTCCTTGATCTCTTCTTCCATGGAATCTGCCTCCTGTTCTTAATATATATAATATTGTAATTATAACATATTTGTTCAATTATTTCAAGAACTGTTTTGTAAACATTCCCCGATTTTTAAATGAGTGAACAAATTATGAATTACTTGCTGTTACCGATGATCCCCTGACCTATGCTAAACAGAAGGCAGACAAATATAACCAAGAATATAAAGCTGGCAATATAAAACTGAATTTGCCTGTTGATTTTCATGAGAAGCTTACCTTCTCCGGCAGTTCTGCAGCTAAATCCACACTATTAAATGTTGCTTATTTCGTGCTGCAGAAAATATATCACGACCTCAAAATCAAGGATTTATTTGAGAAGATACAATGCAGCTCAAAAGTTACCTTTGACTGCGATACAATCAACCGCTTTCTCTCTTTTGCAAGAATTTCGGATCCTCATTCAAAATTAGGCACGTTTGACCAACTTGAATCATATTATGAGAAGCCGTCATTTTCTTATTAACATATTATGCGGTTTATGGATATGCAGGATGCATTTTATGCTGCCGCATATACCGGAAGCAACGTATGCACAGCCCTAACCCATATATTTAATCCGGGTTTGGACAAGAAAAATTATCTGCCAAAAGAGCTCAATAAAAGATCAAAAAACTTCTAAGAAAAGTGTCCCATACAACATTTTTTCATGTGCAGCAGCAAAAGAAATCCCATAGGTATGCGGAATTTCTTCTCTGATTCATTTTTTACTGTCGAAAACGGGATTATACATTGCTTTGAGCTAAAGGGCAAATGTCGCTGAATTGGGCTTTGTTGAATTTCTACGTTTTGCACAACGGCTTTTTACGCCATTTCTGATGCCTGAATAGTAACTTTTATCCCTATTCCCGTTCATTATGATGTTAAGTATGGTTAGATTTATACAAAAAGCCTGACGCGGCAGCACACGACAGGCTTTTATGTATCACATCATAGATATTCTATATAGCTGCAAACATTGAAATTCCGCCTGCTATCAGTGTAAGCACCATGATTCCGGCTACAACTATACAGGTAATTTTAACAACCTTTTTACTCATCATCAGCAATCACCCTCTTACTTATTAATTACCCTAAGAATTACTGTGGCAGCCTGTGCCCGTGTTGTTGAGCTTTTCGGAGAGAAAATATTATTATCCATTCCCTCTATAAACCCATTGGCAACCGCCAATTTCACAGAATTTTCTGCCCAGTCGCTTATGCTGAGCTGATCATTAAATTCCGTCACTGCGCTTGTGTCATTTGCCGTTGTTGTCTTTACCGTTCTTGTATATTGGTAAAAATACTGCGTAAGCGCCGCCATTTCCTCTCTTGAAACAGGCAGTCCTCCGTTAAATGCTCCGGAATACACAACCTTTGACGATGTAGCTTTTCCGTTTTCATCCACTTCGTATTCAACGGTCTGCTTGAAGCCCGCGATCATCGCTTCCGGAATAAGCCCGCAGTCGAGAGCCTTTTGCAAATAAGGCGCATACCAGTCGTGCGCTGTTGCCTCAAGGCACTCACCCTCCCGGTATTCCGCAGTCTCCATACCTGTCGCTTCCATAATCATTTTCAGATACTGGGCACGGGTAACTTCACCATCGGGAACAAATTCTGTATCTGTAAAACCATCCACTATTCCCTTATCGGCAAGTGTATTTATGGCAGCTTCTGCCCAATGTCCCTTTGTGTCCGTAAAGTCTGCCGCTAAAGCATTGCTTGTTGAAATCAGCGCCGCCGCGAGCATTATTGTTATTATTTTTTTCATTTACTAAATCTCCCTCTTTTTATTGTAATACTTTTATTAACCTTTTTGAAACCGTTACCGCTTCGGCTCTTGTCAGATTTGACTCCGGCATAAACAAATTATCATCATCACCCTCAACAATACCGTATGACCGGGCCGCATCAACCGAATTTCTATAAGCTTCGTCAATACTGTCGGCATCAGAGAAACTGCCCTCAACCGCCACGCTTGTAAGCTCAGCCTTGCCTTGCTTTGCAGAATAAGCTGCGCAGTTCATTGCAATTGCCGCCATTTCCTCACGAGTTATCGCCTTATCACCGTTAAAGCTGCCTGTGTATACATTTATATCAACGGTTACGGCTTCCGCCGTCTCGGCAGCTTCAGACAAAGTCTTCGTGACTGTTTCTTTTTTACAGCTCCGGATCATTGCTTCCGGGATCAGCTCTTTATCCAAAGCACCCTGCAAATAATAGCAGTACCAATCATCATTCAAAGCGTCAAGACATTCATCTTCGCGGTACGCATGACCGACAATACCTGCCGCGTCCATTTCCATTTTAAGAAACTCTGCTCTTGTCACTTCCCGATCCGGCTCAAATTTGTCCGAATCCACACCTGTAATATATCCCGATGCCTTCATGTCTGTAATCGTCTGCTCTGCCCAGTGTCCGCTTATATCCGTGAATGAAACGGGGCTCTTTAAGTGCATACTGAGATTGTCAATATTTTCAGCCACCTCATCGGCAATCATTCGGGCAATCGCGCTTGCGCCAGCCGCTTTTAAATGCGTATGGTCATCGGTTCCTGCCGGATATGCTTTACTTTCAAGAGGCTCGCAGATATAATACATACCAAACACCTCATCCATGTTGCTCTTATTCCATACATCAGTCATTATTTCGTTTATATCAATGAGATCGACTCCTGTTTCTTCCGCAATTTCCCTCGTAGGTACGGCATAATCCTGACGCGACTCCATAAAGCGGCTGTTTTCCTCATCCCACCATGAAGCTGCCGTAGCGGTCAAAAGCACAGGAATGCCGCCGCGCTTTCTGACCTCGCCTATATACTTATTTGTGATAAGCGCCTTATAATCCTCAACACTTATGTATCTTTCCGGCTTTTCTACAGCGCCGTCATTTATGCCAAACTGGATAAACACGTAGTCGCCCGGGTGCATTTCGGTAAGAATTTTATCAAGGCGTCCGTCATTGTCATAGCTCTTTGAGCTTCTTCCTGCCATTGAGCGGTTTTCCACGACCACATCATCCGTAAAATAATCTCCGAAAGCCTGTCCCCAGCCGGTCTGCGGATACACCTTTGTGTAATCATAGGTCTGTGCTGTCGAATCCCCGGCTATATATATGGTGGTTCTCTCTCCCGGCTCTTTACGGTTAGGGATCTGCTCTATATCAATTTCTTTTACATTCGGACTTTCACCGAGAACCTGAACGGTAATTTTACCGTCCCGGGGCACTACAGGCTGCTCATTATCCTGCGACTGTCCCGCCTCAAGAGTGTATGCTCTTACACGTTCGCCGCCGTTGATATAAACGTTCGCGTTTGTTGCGGTATTGCCGCCGGTCTTGACCGTTACGGTATAATCACCGTCCGGGACCTCCTGCTCCAGAATAACTCCGTTTTCAGCATCAACCGTAAACTCCTCCGCTTTATATACACCGCTGAACAAATCCTCCGCATGCACACCCGGAGTAACCGGTATTGCCATAACCGCCAAAGCGCATATCAATATTTTTCTCATTTTCATTTTATTTCCTCCGTTTGCTTCACCCATTCCGGTTTACGCTGCGTCCTCAAATCCCGAAAGAAATTCTTTATCAGAATTGAGCACTCATCACCGAGAACACCACCCTCGGCAATAAGTGAATAATTACATAAGTTCATATCAAGAAGGTTTATCCTTGAACCGGCACAGCCGGATTTACTGTCGGATGCCCCGTAATAGACATGCTCTATCCTCGAGTTAAGGATCGCGCCCGCGCACATAGGGCACGGCTCAAGAGTAACATACATCTCGCACCCCGGCAGCCGCCAGCCGCCCAGCTTTTTACACGCTCTCTCTATAGCGATAAGCTCCGCATGAAGAAGCGCATTCTTCTTTGTTTCGCGTTTATTGTATCCGCGAGATATTATTTCTCCGTCGCGCACCACTACAGCGCCTATAGGCATTTCACCGATTGCCGCGGCTTTTTTCGCCTGTCTCAGCGCCTCACGCATAAATTTATTATGATCTGTAGTCACCATTGATCTTTACATAATCATATGTGAGGTCACAGCCCCACGCCTTAGCCTCCGCATTGCCGAGATTAAGATTTACATCAATAAATATCTCGTCCATGCCGAGAACAACCTTTGCAAAATCCTCCGAGAAAGGGATACCTGCTCCGCCGCGGCATACCGGAAGAACTCCCGCGTCTGAGCGGAAATCAACATCCACTTTAGCTATATCAAAATCGGCATCGGCATAGCCAATTGCACAAAGTGCGCGTCCCCAGTTTGCGTCCTCGCCGAACATTGCGCATTTTAAAAGCGGTGAACAGATCACACTTTTTGCCACAGTAATCGCTGTATCCTGATCCGGCGCTGTCGAAACAGTGCATTCCAGGAGCTTTGTCGCGCCCTCGCCGTCCTTCGCGAGCATTTTTGTCAATTCACTCAAAACGGCATACAGCGCGTTCCTGAACACATTGTAGTCCTCGTCCTCCTCTGTAATCTCCGCATTTCCCGCAAGACCGTTCGCCTGAATTACAAGCGTGTCATTTGTTGAAGTGTCACCGTCAACGCTGAGGCAGTTATATGTAACCTTTACGATTTCCGAAAGAGCCTTCTGCAGCAGTTCACAGGATATTGCGGCATCTGTTGTAACAAAGTTCAGCGTTGTTGCCATATTCGGATGGATCATGCCGCTGCCCTTTGCCATACCGCCTATATGACACACCTTTCCGCCAAGCTCCGTTTCAAGGGCGTATTCCTTTTTAACGGTATCGGTTGTCATGATCGCTGTCGCGGCGCGCTCGTTTCCGTCATAAGAAAGACCCTTTACAAGCTCCGCTATACTATTCTCAATCGGCTCTATCGGGAAGATCTGCCCTATAACGCCTGTGGAGGCAACAAGCACCGCTTCCGGGGCAAGTCCAAGCTGCTCAGCGGCAAGCTCACACATTTTCTCTGCCTTTTCAATGCCGTCGGCATTGCAGGTATTGGCGTTCTTTGAATTCATAATAACAGCGCGCGACTTGCCGCCTGTTTCCGCAATATGATTTTTCGTAACGATCACAGGAGCGCCCTTTACCTTGTTCTGAGTATATACGCCCGCCGTATTGCACGGCGCATCCGAAACCAACAGACCGAGATCGTTCTTTGCCCTATCAGGATTAAGCCCGCAGTTCAGCCCGTTAGCCTTAAAGCCCTTGGCGGCGCAGACGCCGCCATCTATAACCTTAAACATTTTTATGTCCATTCCTCTCTGTATAATTGATTGTCATCTCTTATTTTAATACAAACCTTCAATAATGTCAACAAAAAACTATTGACTTTTTGAGTGAAAAGTATTAATATATGGTTAGAATTTGTGAAAGAAGTGATATAAGATGAAATGTCCGCATTGCGGCGAAGAGCTTCCGGAAGGATTTATTTATATACCCCCGAAGCAGGAAGATGACATTAATACACAGGAGATCCCTTCACAGAGCGCGGAGACGCCGGAGCAACAAGCGGGGACTGCGGCAGAAAGCGCGCCGCCTGCCGAGAATATACACGATCCCGCAGCTGAACCGGCATATCCGATTGCCGAATCAACCGTTCCGCCCGTGCTTACCCCTTTTACCGGGGAAACAAACGTAAAAAGTAAGTATAATTACAGGATCATCGGCATAACCGCGGCAGTGATAGTAGTTATTGCCGGAGTTCTTACCGGCTTGCGTGTTCACGGCACCTCATCACTAAGAGAAAAAATGACCGGCACATGGGCATCTGCCGGAAACATCATGACCACAGGCAAGCTCACTGTCACCGAGGATACTATTGCATACAGCGAAACCTTCGGATTTATGGAGATGAACGGTCAGACAGCGACTTACAAGGCGGTATCAAAGGATACTATTGAAATACAGGGTATAAATCACAAGGTAAGTTTTGATTCCTCAGGCAGCACAATGACGATCACTCCGGGGATTACGACAAACGGAGCGGAAGTGTGGTATTCAACATCTATGCAGAGCATCCCCGAACAGAATGATGAGCAGTATCAGGATAACAGCGGTGCTGTTTCTGACGGAGTGCTGTAAGGATACTGCCATTCTAAAGCTGCAATAATACATATAAGGAGGAACATATATGAAATACAGAAAATTAGCCGGCGAGGACGTCTCGGTTCTCGGCTTCGGACTTATGCGCCTGCCGGTGATTGACGGAGACGCAGGGAAAATAGACAAGGAAAAAACCTATGAAATGATGAAATATGCCATTGATAACGGCATCACTTATTTTGATACGGCATATGTTTATCATAATGAAAAGAGCGAGGTCATCGCGGGAGAAATACTCGAAGAGCACGGTCTGAGGGATAAGATCAAAATTGCCACAAAGCTTCCGACATGGCACGTTAAATGCGAGGAAGACGTTACAAGAATGCTTGATGAACAGCTTGCAAGGCTGCGCACCGATCATATAGACTTCTATCTCTGCCATGCGCTTGACAAGAACCGTTTTGACAATATCATAATGAAATACAATGTTCTTCCCCAGCTTGAAAAGGCAAAGGCGGAGGGCAAGATCAGACACATAGGCTTCTCCTTCCATGATGACTGTGAAACCTTCAAGCGTATCCTCGATTCATATGAAGGCTGGGAATTCTGCCAGATTCAGCTGAACTATATCAACACAGACTATCAGGCGGGTCTTGAGGGTCTTGAATACGCCGCGAAGGAAAAGGGCATCGGCGTTATAATTATGGAACCGCTTTACGGCGGCAAGCTTGCCGATCCGTCCGCGCAGATCATAAAGGAACTGCCGGCGGGCAAGACTCCGGTCGAAAGCGCTTTTGATTTTCTGTGGAACCGTCCTGAGGTGCGTATCACACTTTCAGGCATGGGCACTATGCAGCAGGTGCGGGACAATATCGAATACGCTTCCCGCGCCGAGGTCGGTATGATGAACAATGATGACCTTGAAGCCCTAAAAAAAGCAAAGCATGTATTTGAAACCATGGCGCTTGTACCATGCACAAAATGCGCATACTGCATGCCGTGTCCGTTTGGCGTCGATATTCCCGCTGTATACGAGGCATATAACAAGATCCCCGTGGCAGGTCTGGATAAGGCAAAGAAAATATATGCCGAAATTGACGGTAAAGCGGATAAATGCAAAAAATGCGGCGCATGTCAAAGAGTATGCCCCCAGAACATCATGACGCCTGTTCTTATGGCTCAGATTTCAGAAAAATTAGGCGAATAAAAATTTAACGTGTCTGTCTCTCGGCAGGCACGTTATTATTATTCAAACCATTCATACAGTTTCATTTTCTCTCCATACCGCTGCGCCTCATATTTTATGCCGGGCAGCTTAACATTTTCCCGTATTCCGTATTTAGGATTATATCCGAAAAGATTTATATATTTCACAACATCCTCATTGTCATGGCTCATTCTGTCGAACACCATAAGCATTGCCTTTACATCATCAATCGCTCTGTGTGAATTTTCAACAATTCCGTCAAGCCCGTAAAAGGCTATCGCGTCCTCCAGCTTATGAGGATATTCCTTTCTGTCCCTGAGAATTGTAAGCGTATCTATAACATCTATTTTATCCCAAGGTATTCTTCTGCCCTCCTTCTGAAAGAGGTACTTTATAAAATTCATATCAAAATTCGCGTTATGCGCAAGCAGAAGGATCCTTTGCTTATTGAACAGCTCCTCATCAATAAACCTCGCAAGCTGACTGCGCTCTATTCCCTCATTAGCCAGCATTTCATCCGTTATATGAGTAAGCCTCACAATTTCTCCCGGCAGCCTGAAATGCACATTGACCAGAAAATCGTGGCATCTGGCTTTGCCGTTTCGTCTTATATCCACACAAGCAAACTCAATAACCTCATCATCACGATAGTCAAATCCTGTTGTCTCCACATCAAAAAATATTATGCTGTCATAATTATCAAGAAAATATTTAAGTATCTGCATCTGTTTTCTCCTGTTAAATTTCTTTCATTTCATCATTCCTTATATTATATTATTTAAATTATACCACACCACCCTCTCGATTGCAACAAGCAATTTTCGATATTATTCAAGGGCGCCCAAAAAAAAACGCATACCTTTTACCTGTGGCACACGTTTTCTTAGTCCTATTCTCCGCCCAGAGAATACAGCAGCTCCATATTCTCCTGCTTTGTAAGCCTGTGGGTATTAATGACATATGCGGTATTATCAATGTGCATATAGAAGAAATACACCTCGTCAGGATTTGTATCGTCAACCGGTATATCACTCACACTGCTGTTATTGACCTCAGGCGACTCAAGCACCTCATCCACATATGCGCTGTCATCGGAGGTTATTATATTGGCATATCTTCCGTTATCTCCTGTATAATTATACAGTCTCATTACCTTTCCGTCACCGAGCTGATATGAAATACTGCCTTTATATTTCATATCATCACCAAGCCTTGCCCTATCCGTTATCTCCGTATATATATATTCCAGCCCTCCTGGTTCCTCACACCTGTCAAACACTCCCAATACAGCACTGATTACGGACATATCCGGCAGCTGATCCATTGAGCTTGCGATCCTGTACTCATATTCTTCCGGCTCCGGCGGCTCTGTTTCCCGTATCGCGGGAGGCTCTGTGTTCCGTATAGGATTTTCTGTTTGTATTTCATTTTCATATTTTATTGCAGGTGCGCTTTCCGGTTTATCCTCCAGCCCCTGCAAAGCCTGCTGCATATAATACTCCGTGGAATGTCTCTCCTCCTCCGCTTCCATAACCGGCACCGCCGTTGCCGGTAATTCCGATTTTTCAGGCAATAAAGTCCCGTCAGGCAGCTTCGCTGCCGAGGTCGGCTGTTCGGTTGTCGTTTCGGCAGCAATATCCGTATTATCCTCATAAGTTATGCTGTGTACCGCCGCAAACACAGCCACGGCCGCCGCCGCAAGTCCCGCGGCTGCAACGGGCAGTAATCTCCGTTTCTTTCTTGCCGTCTTAAAGCTCCTGTTAATAACATGCTCTTTTATTTCCTCATCGGCATGAATATTATCAAAGGCAGTTTTTACTCTGCGTTCTATATCATTATCCGTCATACCGGCTCGCCTCCTTCTTCCAGATACCGCCGCAGGATTTCCCGTCCGCGGCTCAGCTGTGATTTTACCGTGCCGTGCGGTCTTCCGGTTATTTTCGCTATTTCATGCGTTTTGTAGCCCTCATAATAGTACAGATACACCACTGTCCTGTACTTTTCAGGCATTCTCATGATCAGGAGGTAAATCTCATCCACGTCATCCTGCATAGGTATATTTTCGTCCAGAGTCTCATTTTTTCGGAACCACGAGGACAGCATCATATCCTTTGTGCAGTTTATCGTAACTCTCAGAAGCCATGCCTTAAGGTGTTCCTCTTCTCTGAACTCCTTTTTTGATTCAAGCAGCCTCAGAAACACCTCCTGCGTAACGTCTCCGGCATTCTCCGGTGACTTTGTGCGAGCCAAAGCAAGCCTATAGACCATGTCTATATAGCGCTTTGCAATATCGTCATATGAATAGCGATACATCCCGCACACTCCTTTATTCCACCGTAAAATCACACTCATATCTGCTCGCCGGGCCGGTAAGCGTGAGTGTATAACTGCCGGCTTCAAGCTTCAAGGCGCTGCTGAAGCTGCCGTCTGCGCCTCTTATTGCAGACCTCAATGTTGCTTTGCCTGTCTCCTTGTTTTTAACGATTATCCGTACATCGGCTACAACAGCCCCACTCCCATGATAATACCGTACCGCTGCAAGCGGCTTCATACTTTCAAGCGACTCCCAGAGCATTGTATCATATGTTTCAAAGCCGCAGTCGGATATGTCAACAGTTGTGTCATTAACTCCGTCCGTATCCACATCATATATTTTGATACCTGTCAGTTTTTCGTTGTATGTATCATCAAGAACAATAAGCTTTGCGTTTTTAATAACCCTGCCTGTTGTGACTGTCACCGAATAATCTCCCCCGTATGAAAGCTGCGCCTCCTGCGAGGGCGTGGGGGTAGGCATCGTTCCCGCTATTGTTACGGACGCATATCCGCTGTCGTTTGCCGTGTACACTCTGCCTTCGTACGGCGCCTCAATGAGCGTCATAGTATCGGAAACGCTTATAGGCTCCATTGTCTGAACCTCGGCGGTCGGAGCCGGACTAAATGAGGGCGCGGCAGTCGGTATCCCGGTTTCTTCCGGCTCAACATATTCCGACGGCAGATTTGCCGTTCTTACTGCTGTTTCACCGTTGTGCGCAGTCTTTACATACGCCCGGTATTTTCTCATGTCATATCCGCCGTTTGCGTTATCCACATAATAGCCAATATGCGGCGGCTGATTATAGCCGGCATTCTGACATGCTGTCTGCATTCTGTAAGCGCGGTCGTGCATAAGAGTATATAGCTTGTTTTTTGTTTCGATCGTTGTTGTATATATCACAAGACTGTCATCATCCGTCCCCCGCGCCACGAACTCCTCACGCCAGTCACCGAACAAATCAGCTATAAGACAGGCATTATTCTTTGTTCCGTTTATTGTGAGACAATTTGTAACTGATTTCGATGTTCCGCCGCTGTTTTTTATTGTTATATTGCTGCCGGCATCCGATGCGCTTATTCCGTCAAACAGATCATCATACATATCACCGTCCCAGAATATACGCTGATTTGTTGATGATGGGAAATAGCTGCCGCTTCTCACATCATAGCCTCCGTAGGAAACATAATTACCCGCTCCCCAAAGCTCAAAATATCCGTCAGTACTGCCGGTGTTCGCCATCATTCCGCGGCCCGTATCCTTTGCCGCTCCTTTATGAAAAAGTTCCTCGCCCGTCGCGGCATCATAGAGCGTCATGCCGCCGTCAATGTTCTTTCCGTTGTTTCCGGTTGTACTGCCTGTTATGATGTGTGAGGCGTCATAATCCTCATGCACGCTGAAATACTCCATACCTTCATGCGTCGGGTCATAGTCCGCAAGATGCAGCGCGTCGCCGTGTCCTCTGCCGCTGCACCATAAAACGGATAAATCATTATCAAGCGCCAGCGAACCGCAGAGTATTTCGTCACAGCCGTCATTATCCACATCACCAACAGCAAGATTATGGTTTCCGTTTCCCGCATAAATCCAGTTACCGCTTTCTGATGTATCAAAATCCGCTGTTCTTACAAGCCTCTTGTTTTCAAGGTTGTATGCCGCGGCTGTTGTTTTGGCATAATAGCCGCGCCACGCTATCATTGACGGCTTCTGCCCGTCAAGATACGCCACAGCCGCAAGATACCGCTCCGAGCGGTTACCCCAGTTATCACCCCATTCTTCCACAGTTCCGCGCGGATGAGGATAGTATATTGTATCAAGCGCAGCCCCCGTATCACCCTGAAACACAGTGTAATACTCGTCACCCGACAGCACCCGTCCCCCTGTATCTCCGCCGTCTCCGGCATGGCGGTAATCCGCTGTATTATCTGTACTGCGTATCTCATCAATAAGAGAGGCATCGGATACATAATTGCCCTCTCCGTCTACCGTTCCGGGAGCGGTTTTCAGTGCCAGCTCCGCCCTTCCGTCCAAATCAAAATCATATGCTGCCATTGGCGTGAAATGCGCTCCGGCATTTATGTTGCAACCCATATCTATGCGCCACAGTCTCTTGCCGTCAAGCTTATAGCAGTCTATATATACATTCCCGTTATAGTCAGCTTCCTTGCCGCTGTCAAAGGAATTAGACGGCTCCCACTTAAGAATAAGCTCATATTCGCCGTCACCGTCCACATCGGCGGGAGTTATATCGTTAGGTGAATATGTATATTCTTCTCCGACAAGACTTGTCCCTCCGGCCGGACGGTCCAGATCAATTTTTAAATATGCCGAATCCCATGGCTTTACCGGCTTGCCTGATGATACGTCCGCGCCGGCGGGAACTACAGTATATTCCTCTCCCCAAAGAGCATCCTCATAATTTGTACTTTTGTTTACCGTAGCAATTTTCACTCCGTCACGATATACATCAAATGCGGTATCATAGTTCTCCGTTCCGAGCAGTCTCCATGAAATATATATACCTGACGACTGCGGCAATGCCACGGCGCCGCGGTCAAGATACTCCATTTCCGTCGCAGAACTGTCTGCATTTACGGCAGACGCATCGTATACGGCAGCCGGCACAGCCGATAATAAAACAGAAACTGCCGCCGCCATTCCAATCAATTTCTTCACCTTTTTCTTCTCCTTTCCAAAAAAAGCGGGCTTAGTAAATCCCTTCTGTTAATAACACGATTCAAAAGCCCGTTTGGTTGCACCGGAGATAAAATTTCCCAAAAAAATTCGTGTACCGCTATTGTGATACACGATTTTTCTTTGTTGTATTCATAAATATTATTGAGGCTATCACAAGCGCAATCCCTATCGCATTGATGACTCCAAGCTTCTCACCGCATACCAGAACTCCAAGGATTGCCGCGGTCACAGTCTCCGCGGAGGCAAACACCGGAACCTTGCTGCTCTCGCTTATTCGTCTTACACCGTTATAGTAAAGTATGTACGCTATTGTTGTGGGTATCAGCGCATACAGAAAGCCCCATACAAGCATACCCGTATTCAGACTGAGCGATGAACCCATCGGCTTCAATGAAAACGCAAGGAACACCGCGGCAAACATATAGCTGTAGGTGCTCATAACAAATGTATGGGTCCTATTCCCCGCAAGCCTGCCGAATATCGCAGTAAGAGAATAACAAAAGCCCGCCAGCGCGCCGAACAATATCCCCATTGCCGACATTCCTTCAAGAGAAAGCCTTCCTCCCGTTACGGCTATGATGCATCCTGATACGTTCACAGCAAGAGCTATTCCCTTTTTTGCGGTTATCTTTTCCGAAAACAAGATAACCGATGTTACCGCCGTAAAAACCGGAGCGATATTCAGCAGCACCGCGCTTATTGCCACACCGGTTTTCACAACCGCAAGGCTGTAAAACACATTATATATTCCATGGCATACCAGACCCAGCAAAGCGCATGAAGCAAGCGTCTTTAAATCCACCTTTAAAGCCTTCACTCCCAATGCCGCGATCGTTACGGCAAGCATTATAAAAAACGCGAAGGTCATTCTCAAAAGACTTATCAGAGCCGAATCCGCGCCGCAGCTGTTGAGCCGGACAATAAACAACCCTATAGTTCCCCATATTGCTCCGCCCGCGAATACCTCTGACGCGCCTCTGTTTTCTTTGTTAATTAATTTATTCACCCGACATTACCTTATCCGGTTCCTTTCAGATTTTATGATAATATTTTAGCACTCTTATCTCTTATTGTCAACAGAATGTTTTATATCAAAATATAAAAAATATCTTTCCTTTTTCCATCAGATAGTGTATAATAGAAATAAGAACCTGATCATATAAGACAAAGGAGGGTAAATCATGGCTGAAATTGACGAAAAAGAGCAGAAAATTCAGGAGGCTATAAAGCTGCTGAATGAAAATAAATATCTTGTTATTCCCGTTACAAACGGTCAGATGTGTCTTTGCGGCGCGTGCCGGGAACCGGAAACAGACTGCCGCTACGGCGCGTTCGGCTATACCTGTTCAAATCTGCTGTGCATAAACAGCTATATCAAGGAGCAGATAAATTACAAGGACGTAATATCAAATATCAAGGCTGAATAATATATATATTAAAACGGGGCTGCATTTTCCGCGGCCCCGTTATATGTCTTATACAAACTGAGTAAGCGCCTGCTTCAGCCACCACTCACCGGTATCGAGCGCCTTATATAAATTATCACGCTCCGTCTTTCTGAATACCTGTCCCTTTCCGAGTTCACCGGTGTTATCCATTACCTGCACAAGAACCTTTGTTGCAACCCTGAGATCCTTGACCTGCTTTGTTTCCTTTATGTCGAGAACCAATATAAGCTTATCTTCCAGATTTCCGTAAAATATCCTGTCGCCGCATCTGTATATCGGCTTTCCATTGTAAGTCAATACTTTCTTCTTTTTAACTGCTGCCATACTTTATGCTCCTTTCTCAAATTTCAATCACACCCCATTATAACATATATTATGTTGATTTGCAAGAATTTTAAGAAATTTCTGCTTTATTTTATAACAGTCTGCAGCTTATTCTCTCCTCGCCAAATAAGTAATATCTGAGATGATTATCCGCAATAATACATCCTATAGAGAGGAAAAACCACAGCAGCATATACGGCAGACATACCTGTCCCATAATATTTAACGGTGCGTCATAATAGCTCCACACATTCATATGAAGCCTTATATTTACAATATAACCGGTCACAAATTCGAGAACGGTAATAACTACGGCTCCGGCCGCTCCCTGAGCTACAAGAGAAAATCTGCCGCGGCTTTTCTCGTTTATAAGACCCACCAGAACAAAGCACACGCCGCCCAGTATGAACATGCTCCAATGCGATCTGCCGCGCCACAGCAGCTCAATAATCAAATAAAAAATCCCGCCTAAGCCGAATAATATTGCATTCTTAAACATAGAAATCCCCCTCTGTAATATTATACATGCTAAAGGGGGATTTTATTCTCTTTATATATCCAGATTGTTTACATACTTTGCGTTAGCCTCGATGAAGTCACGTCTCGGCTCCACCTTTTCTCCCATAAGAATTGTAAAGGTTCTGTCCGCCTCGATCGCGTCCGCAAGATCGACCCTCAGGAGCGTGCGCTTTGCCGGATCCATTGTCGTTTCCTTAAGCTCAGCCGGATCCATCTCTCCAAGGCCCTTATAGCGCTGCACCTTTGCGCCCTTGCCAAGCTCTGCGATTGCCGCGTCCCTCGCGTCCTCGTCAAACACGAACCGCTCGACAATGTCCTTGTTTTTGCCCTTATATACCTTAAAGAGCGGCGGCTGCGCGAGATATACATGACCCTCCTCAATAAGCGGTCTCATATAGCGGAAAAAGAATGTAAGCAGGAGCGTTCTGATATGCGCGCCGTCAACATCGGCATCCGCCATAATGATGATTTTACCATATTTGAGGTTCTTTACGTTAAATTCCTCGCCTATTCCGGCGCCCAGCGCCTGAATTACCGGTAGAAGCTTTTCGTTAGAATATACCTTGTCTATCCTTGACTTCTCAACATTGAGCATCTTTCCCCAGAGAGGAAGAACAGCCTGATAACGTCTGTAACGACCCTGCTTTGCCGAACCGCCCGCCGAATCGCCCTCGACTATGAACAGTTCCGCATAATCAGCTCCCTCATCGGTGCAGCGCGCAAGCTTGCCGAGAAGAGATGAGTTGTTTGCGTTTGCGTTCTTTCTTGACGCCTCACGCGCCTTTCTCGCGGCCTCTCTTGCTCTTGACGCGCTTATTGTCTTTTCTATTATGGCTCTTGCGATTTTGGGATTTTCCTCTAAGAAGATGCCGAGCTTGCTCGTTAAAGCATTTTCAACGAGCGTCCTCGCGGCGCTGTTCCCGAGCTTTGTCTTTGTCTGTCCCTCAAACTGCGCCTCGGCAACCTTTACACTGATAATCGCCGTAAGACCCTCACGGGTATCCTCGCCCGAAAGATTTTCATCCTTCTCCTTCAGCAGATTATACTTTCTTGCATAATCGTTAAGAACACGGGTCAATCCCGACTTAAAGCCCGTTTCATGCATACCGCCGTCAACGGTATGAATGTTATTTGCAAAGCTCATGATCGCCTCATTGTAGGAGGTAGTATACTGCATCGCAACCTCTACCTCCATATCGTCGCCCTTCTTTGCCTCGAAGTATACAATATCGTCATGGATCGGATCCTTATTTGTATTAAGGTATGTTACAAACTCCTTGATACCGCCCTCTGCATAAAGCTCCTCGGATTTAATCTTTTCCTCACGGTGATCGGTGAAGATTATGCGTACGCCCTTATTAAGGAATGCCTGTTCACGAAGACGCTTTAAAAGCACATCATAGTCAAAATCAAGTGTTTCAAATATCTCGGCATCCGGCATGAAGGTGATCCTCGTGCCTGTCGCGGCAGTATCACCTATCACCTTTAATTCACAGGTCGGCTTACCGCGTTCATAGCTCTGATAATACACATGTTCGCCGTTTGAAACCTCGACCTCAAGTCTTTCAGAAAGAGCGTTTACTACGGACGAGCCAACACCGTGCAGACCTCCCGATACCTTGTATCCGCCGCCGCCGAACTTACCGCCGGCATGGAGAATTGTAAGAACGACCTGCACAGTAGGAATGCCCTCCGTAGGATGTATGCCTACAGGTATTCCCCGTCCGTTATCCTCTACGGTCACTGTTCCGTCCGCATTTATATCTACCTTGATGCAGTCGCAGTAGCCCGCAAGAGCCTCATCAATCGAGTTGTCAACTATTTCATATACCAGATGATGCAGACCGGCAATTGATACCGATCCGATATACATACCCGGTCTCTTCCTTACCGCCTCAAGCCCTTCAAGAACCTGTATGTCATTTTCATCATATTTCGCCGTTGTGTTTTCATCCATGTCTTGAACATTCCTTTCTAATGTTAAATCAGTATTTTCCGTTAAATCAGCATCTCCGGCGACTTTGCGCGGTTTATAAGTACCTTTGACGAGAGTGACGAGAGATAAACGGTCGTCTTTCCGTCATGCTCCGTAACCACATAGGATTTCGGCAGCTCATCCGCTGTGTACACGATGCGGCCGTTACGCTCTGCGCCGGGAAGAAAATCCCTTCCCTGGCGGGAAACGGTCGTGTTGTCCATATCAAATATTCCTATTATATCAGTCTTTTTCACAACGCAGCTGTTGCTTATTCTGAGATACATCTATATCACCGCCCCGTTGTCTATATGGAACAGCCTTGTGTCTGTCGCCTTGTCTGTAAGGTCGGTATCCGTTGAGGTTATAAGCACCTGCTTATCCTTTATGCGCTCCGAAAGATACATACGCCTGTTTATATCAAGCTCGCTCATAATATCATCCAGCAGCAGCACCGGATACTCGCCCTTAATCTCCTTTATATACTCCGACTGCGCTATCTTCATGCTCAGCGCCGCCGTTCTCTGCTGACCCTGTGAACCGAAAAGCTTAGCCTCTCGATCATTCACAAATATATCAAGATCGTCTCTCTGGATCCCGTACTGGGAGGAGCCCATTTCAGTCTCGCGCCCGCTGCGTTCCTCAAGATAATCATATATTGTATTTTTCCCGATATTCTCAAGCTTAAAGCTCGGATGATACACTATTTTCAGCTTTTCGCCGGATATTTCGGACTGTATGATCCGCGCCGCCTCGTTTATACGCTCCACAAACTCAACCCTCGCGCTCATTATCCTTGCGCCCGCCTCGGCAAGCTGCTCGTTCCAGACAGATAAAGTCGGGTCCGCAGCTCTGCCGCTGAATTTAAGCATTTTCAGAAGACTGTTTTTCTGATTCAGCGCCTTGATATACTCCATAAGCGACGCCATATATGACGGATAAAGCTGGCTCACGGAGCTGTCAATAAAGCGTCTGCGCACATTCGGGCTGCCTTTTACAAGGCTGAGATCCTCCGGCGAAAACATTACCACATTCAGGTAATTCATGAGCCGGCTGAGCTTTGTTATATGAACATGATTAACCGAAACGGATTT
The DNA here is from genome assembly GCA_964579875.1 of uncultured Lachnospiraceae bacterium. GTDB lineage: Bacteria > Bacillota > Clostridia > UBA1381 > UBA1381 > Ornithomonoglobus. The sequence continues at coordinate 97,130 of CAZOHJ010000001.1, forward strand.
TCTGCCGTTTTTCATTATCCGGAGCTGTCCGTTATAGCTGCGCTGCGCATCCTCAAAATCAATTGAGAGCCTTGCGCATTCGTCGCCGAACCGCACCAGCTCCTTATCTGTCTTTGCCCTGTGGCTGCGGCCCTGCGCAAACAGATAAACAGCCTCGAGAATATTTGTTTTGCCCTGAGCATTATTGCCGTAAATCACATTCGTAAGCGGTGAAAACTCCAGCTCCTCGTTTTCGTAATTGCGAAAGCCTTTAAGCGTAAGCCTTTTAATATACATTATACCACCGTAATCTCAAATGCCTCATCCTCAAAGCTCAGAGTAACCACATCACCCGGCCGTATTTTTTTGCCGCGCATAAGACATTCTTCACCGTTTACCGAGGCGCATCCGTTTATTACCATGGCCTTCGCCTCGGAGCCCGAATATGCAATACCGGCATATTTTATGAGCTGATCAAGCTTTATAAACTCAGTCGCTATTTTTATTTCCTGTTTTTTCATCTCTATTGACGTAACTCCTTTATTGCTTTGAGCGTGTAACAGTATCCACACCCGGAAGCTGCTTGAATTTCTTTGTCAGAAGCGCCAGGTCTGAAGTGTTTTTTATTTCCACGCCTACCTGAATTACCGCCTCGCCGTTCTTGGTCACATAAGCATTTGCGGACTTGAACGGAATTTTAAGGTTTATCAGAACATTTGTAACATCGAGCAGCATACCTTCTCTGTCCCTGCCGCTTATACGGACATTCGCTATATATGATGACGATGTGCGCTCGTTGTCCCATTCAACCTCTATAAGTCTGGCCTTATCTTCATCGGAAAGGTTTACAGGCTTTATATTTACGCAGTCCGCGCGGTGAACGCTCACACCCCTGCCCTTGGTTATGAAGCCTATAATATCGTCACCCGCAACAGGGTTGCAGCAGCGCGCAAGGCGGACAAGACAGTTGTCTATTCCCTTTACGATTATTCCGTTTGATGAGCCGTATTTTTTCTTTTTCTCCTCCGGCGCCTTGCCGTTATTCGCCGCAGTCTTGTCAATAACCGACTGAAGCTCGGCAACCTTTTCCTTGTCGCGGTTCTCCTTCAGCCATTCCTCACGCAGCCTCATAACAATCTTTGCCGCGGTCGTCCCTCCATAGCCGACTGCCGCATACAAATCATCAAGTGAATTAAAGCCGTAGCGTCTTAATATAATGGTTATCCATTCCGGTCTGAACAGCTGCGCATGCGTATTCCCGAGTCTGCGCAGCTCACGCTCGATCTGCTCCTTGCCCTCGATGATGTTGTCGTCTCGGCGTTCCTTCTTGAACCACTGATTGATCTTGTTTCTCGCCCGTGAGGTCTTGCATATCTGGAGCCAGTCGCGGCTCGGACCATGCTGGTTATTTGTAAGGATCTCAACGATCTCGCCGTTTTCCAAAACATAGTTGTTCGGCACGATCTTGCCGTTTACCTTTGCGCCGCTCATCTTATACCCTACCTCAGAGTGAATAGCGAACGCAAAGTCTATTACCGTGCTGTTCGCCGGAAGCGCGATTACGCGTCCTTTAGGCGTGAAGACAAACACCTCATCGGCAAACAGATCAAATTTCAGCGTGTTAAAAAATTCATCATGGTCGATGATATTTTGCTGTGTGTCGAGCAGGGTACGCACCCAGTCCAGCTTGGAATCCATGTCGGTTACTCCGCTCTTGCCCTCTTTGTATTTCCAGTGGGCAGCGATACCGTTTTCCGCAACACGGTGCATATCCCAAGTCCTTATCTGAATTTCGAACGGGGTTCCGTTCGGGCCGATCACCGTAGTATGCAGCGACTGATACATATTCGGCTTCGGCATTGCAATATAATCCTTAAAACGCATCGGCACCGGCGTGTACATCTCATGCACCATGCCTAACACCGCATAGCAATCCGGTATTGAATCCACAATCACGCGCACCGCGAACAGATCGTACAAGCTGTCTATTGTCTTGTTCTGCGTATACATCTTACGCCATATGCTGTAGAAATGCTTTGCCCTGCCGGTCACTGTCCCCTTTATGCCCATTTCGTCAAGCTTTTTACGGAAAATGTCTATAATATCCGCAATGTACTTGTCACGTGCGCTCTTTTTCTGATTTATACTTTCCCTGATCTCCTCATACGCTACAGGGTCAAGGTACTTAAGCGCAAGATCTTCAAGCTCGATTTTGATCTTTGAAATGCCCAGCCGGTGCGCAAGCGGCGCGTAAACATCAAGGGTCTCCTTCGATATTCTGAGCTGCTTTTGACGGGGCATAAAACTCATTGTCCGCATATTATGAAGACGGTCTATGAGCTTTATGATAACAACGCGGATATCCTTAGCCATAGCAAGAAACATTTTACGGAGATTTTCGATCTGCTGATCCTCGCGGGTAGTTACCTTGATCTGCTTAAGCTTTGTAACACCGTCAACCAGCTCCGCGACAGGCGTGCCGAACATAGTCGCGACATCATCATAGGTGCATCCGGTATCCTCTACAACATCATGGAGCAGACACGCGGTGATCGCCGTGCAGTCAAGCGAAAGCTGGGCTGCAATGTATGCTACCTCAACAGGATGTATTATATATGGGTCTCCGCTTTTACGCTTCTGTCCATCATGCATGGACTTGGCAAAGCGATAGGCAACATAAACCATATCGGTATTGCCGTTGGGATTATATCCCTTTATCATGCCGATGATCTCATCAACGAGCATATCGGTGTCCTTTATATTCCGCTGAGGGATTTTTTCCGGTTCAAGTATAGCGTTATGTTCAAGCTCTGTCATAATAATCCTCCGTTTCTGCGGATAACCCGTTACTTCAAGTTAGTTTTTTATATCGCTCAGTACAAGCTGCACTGTATCTTTTCCCTGAAAACTGTTTATATCAAGCTTAAACGCAAGGTGAACGGTATCACCAACGCTCAGCATTCTTGCATATTCCCCAAAGCCGAAGCCTATGCAGTTTACTCTCACTCCATCCTTCTCTATCTGCATCCTGAGATGCTTATTTTCGGCTCCTACGGTTGAAAATGCCGTCACAACAGCATTCTTTACCGCAAATACCGGCCGTTCATTTCCCATGCCGTACGGTTCAAGCTTTGAAAGGATATTCGCGGTTGCCACGCTCAGATTGCCGCCGCCAAGCATACAATCTATCTTAATCACGGGAACCATATCGCTGTCCTTCATGACTTCATCGGCATATTTATTTATCCTTGCGCTGAACTTTTCAAGATTTGCCTCATTTATTCCGAGTCCCGCCGCAACCGCGTGACCTCCGAAGGTTGTAAGCAGCTCATCACTGTCACTGAGCGCATCGAACAGGTTAAAGCCCGCTATGCTTCTGCCGCTTCCCTTTCCGGCGCCGTTAGTCAGCGAAATAAGTATCGTCGGCTTATAAAACTGCTCCATTATCCGTGACGCCACAATTCCTATTACGCCGTTATGCCAGCCCTCCTTTGCGAGCACTATGACCTTTTTCTTTGCAAAATTCGGATCTGCCGCTATCATATCAAGAGCCTCGCGATTTATCTCATGCTCCGTTTCTTGTCTTTCCTTGTTTTCCCTGTCAAGCTCGATCGCGATCTCTCTGGCCTTCGCGTCGTCTCTTGTGAGCAGAAGCTCCACCGCTGTTACCGCGGTTCCGAGACGTCCTGCCGCATTCATTCTCGGAGCAATGGCAAATGCCACAGTTGACGCCGTGACCTTCTTGCCGCTCATTCCGGCAACCGCCAGCAGCTCTCTCACTCCCGGTCTGCGCGGAGCCTGCAAAAGCTTCAGCCCCTTGTCCACGATAATTCTGTTTTCATCTATTAGCGGCACAACATCGGCAATCGTGCCTATCGCCGCCAAGTCAACATATTTGTCAAACACCTGCCCGGTCTTTATTCCGAGCTTCATTGCCAGAGCAAGAGCAAGCTTGAACGCAACGCCTACTCCCGCCAACCCGTCAAAGCCGTATTCATCCTCCGGTCTTTTAGGATTTACAACGGCAGCCGCCGCTGTGGGTATTCTCTCCTTACAGGTGTGATGGTCGGTTATTATAACGTCCATTCCCTGAAGCTTAGCAAACTCTACCTCACCGATAGCGGTAATTCCGCAGTCCACTGTTATAAGGAGCTTCATTCCTTGCTTTATAAGCTTATTTACCGCCATGATGTTAATGCCGTAACCCTCATCCTTACGGTCGGGGATATAGTAAATAACATCCGCTCCGAGGGATCTCATAAATTCGTAAAGTAGCGCTGTGGAGGTTATTCCGTCCACATCATAATCGCCGTATATGGCAATCTTTTCCTTTTTTTCAAGTGCCGAAACAATCCTTTCGACCGCCTTATCCATGTCGAGCATGGTCATCGGATTCTTAACGCCCCGCTTGGACTTGGACATAAATTCATCAAACGCGCTTACCTCTATTCCGCGGTTAAGCAGGACATTTGCAATAATCCGGGGTACATTGTTTTCCTCTGCCGCCCGCCTCACCGCATCGGGCCTCACTTTTTCATTTCTGAATTTCCATACTTTTCGCGTCATTTCAAGCCCAAGATCCTTTCAAAAAAACAATTAAAAAATTTATATAAGTATTATTTATTATATCATTTTTAATGACAAAATGCAAGCATTTACAGAAAATTTGTACAAAAAAACTATCGTTCTCACGATAGTCTTTTTCCCATATGGTCGGGATGACTGGATTTGAACCAGCGGCCCCCACGTCCCGAACGTGGTGCTCTACCAAACTGAGCCACATCCCGATATTATGGCGGAGGAGGTGGGATTCGAACCCACGAGCCCTTTCGGACTACCGCATTTCGAGTGCGGCCCGTTATGACCACTTCGATACTCCTCCACACGTTCAGTCCGAATTTTTCAATCCGCTCTTAACGAACAATAGCTATTATAGCAGAACAATGTTGATTTGTCAAGTGTTTTTTTAATTTTTTCATATTTTTCTTTATTCTGACAGCATAGGCTACTACTGCATAAGCACAGAAAGCAAGTCACCGATATCACCGGCAATGAAATCCGCGCCCGCCGCCTCCAGCTCGCCCGGCTCGGCATAACCGAAGCGTACACCGCAGGAAGCAATGCCGCACTTTTCAGCGCCGATTATATCGTGCTTTCTGTCGCCCACCATTATGATCCTGTCGCGCGGACAGCCGAGCCTTCCAATCGCATATTCAATAACCTCGCTCTTATCATTCCTTGTGCCGTCAAGCTCGGCGCCGCATATCAGCTTGAAATACGGGCGCAGCCTGTACTTTGCCATGATCCTGTCCGCGTATATTTTCGGCTTTGAGGTCGCAAGTACAAGAATATGTCCGCTGTCAACCAGCTCCCGGAGCATATCGTATATTCCGTCATAAACCTTATTTTCAAACAGCCCGACAGCGGAAAACCGCTCCCTGTATTTCTCCACCGCCCTGAGTGAGTCTTCTTTATCAAATCCGTAAAAATCATGGAAGGAATCAATAAGCGGCGGTCCTATAAAGCGCAGCAGCATTGAATAATCGGTTTCATGGATACCGAAGCTTTCCAATGCGTATTTTACACAATTTGTTATACCCTCCTGCGGATCGGTCAATGTACCGTCAAGGTCAAAAAAGATATATTTATATTTCATGTTTTCCCGGCTCCCGTTATTTTATGCTTGTTATCATATCACTGTACACTTCAAAAATCAAGTCTTTTATTCTATGCTTTCCGAATAATTTATCATAAATACGCAAAAGCTTATATCGGGTGTTGATAATGATAATTGTTGTTATACGAACATTAATTTTATATGCCGTTGTGATCACGGCTCTGCGCATAATGGGTAAGCGGCAGATCGGCGAGCTGCAGCCCTCTGAGCTTGTGGTTGCAATCATGATATCGGATCTCGCGACGGTTCCTATGGAATCGGTCGATATTCCGCTGCTGTCAGGAATAATACCGGTTCTTACGCTGATCATGGCAGAGGTGATAACCTCATATCTCAGTCTTAAAAGCAAGCTTGTAAGAAAATTTGTTGTGGGTCAGCCGTCCGTTGTGATTTATAACGGAAAGATCAATGAACGGGAGCTTGAGAGACTACGCTTTAATCTTGATGACCTTTTAGAGGAGCTGCGCCTTAACGGATGCCATGACATTTCAGATGTTGAGGTTGCCGTTATTGAAACCAGCGGCAAGCTGTCGGTTATCCCGCGGGACAGCGCAAGATCCGTTACGGTTGAGGATCTGCAGCTCACAAATGTAAGACACGACGGACTTCCCTGCACTGTTATTGCGGACGGACAGCTTAACGAATATGAGCTGAAACGCTGCGGCAAGACAAAAGACGAGCTTTATGAGGAGCTAAGAAAATACGGAGCCGAAACCATAAGCGAGGTTTTCATTGCTTCAGTCGATGCTGAGGGTGAGCTTTTTGTACAGCTTAAAGACTCGGGAGGTAATAATATATGAAAAGCTTTTTCGTGGCGCTTTCACTTGCATTTGTTATTATAATATGCGGCTGCTTTTCGCTTAACCATGTTGAGCGCATATCCCATAAGCTGTCCGAAGAAAACGACAGGATTATCTATGCGCTTGAAAATGACGATTTCGTATCTGCGGATACTTCAATATCTATATTATATGAATATATCGAAAAAAACGAGCCGTTCTTTGCCGCCATCGGCAACCATGAGGAAATAGACAATATTGAAATGAATCTTGCCGAGCTGAAGGCATACTCGGCAGGTCGTCTTAAATATGACGCGCTGGCGAAGTCGCGTTCTCTTGCCTTTCTTTTCGGACATCTACCGAAAAATTTGCGTATTAAAATAGAGAATATTCTGTAAAAAGCTTGACAAAAATCGTAATTTGGTATATTATATATTAAATATACAAGCAAACAGGAGGTTTTTTTCATGAAAAAAAGTACAATCTGTTCACTCGCGGCGGCTTCATTGCTTACAGCCGCAATCAGCGGATGCGGTTCCACCTCCGGCGGAACTGATGAAGCATTCACTGCGGAGCCGGTAAAGGCCGACCCGATAATAACCGTATTCAATGCATATGCGCCTCTTGAGGGCTATACCGAATATAGCAGCGCCGACGGCAGCTTCTCAATACAGTTACCTGACGGCAGCACAATTGATGACGCTAATTCCGATAATGTGACCGTTACTGTTTCAAGCAGCTATGAAACTCCGGATCTTATCAATATTTCCAAATCGGACTCGGCGCAGAGGATCACCTCAACCGCCGAGCTTATGAAGATGCTTGAAAACGACAATTCAATCGATATAACAGGGTATTTCAACATCAGTAAGGACGGGGCTTATGAGGGATATAAATACACATATACCTCAATTGACAATGAGACTCTTAAAGGCATTGTAAGCACTTTCTTCTCCGAGGACGGTACCGCGTATATTGTAAACGCCACGATTAATAATGGAGCAGACGAAGAAAATGTCACAAAGATCAATACAATTGCAGACACATTCATAAACAACAGATAAACAACCGGAGTGCGGCTTGACTGCGTTCAGAGATGTCCTCATTTGTTTGACATATCCTTCATCAAATCATAAAGCTTGTCAAGCGCATCTGTTTTGGCAAGCTTTTTGAGATTATCGGACATCCGGTCAAGGTATCTGCCGTCACTCAGCATTTTTTCTATTTTTTCATAGAGAACCCTCGGGGAAAGCTCATCCTCGGTTATAACCTCCGCCGCACCGTTGCGTTCAAATTCGCGTGCATTCTGCTCCTGATGATTTCTTACAACATTCGGGGATGGAATAAGGATCGACGGCTTGCCCAGAGCCGCAATTTCCGAGACGGTGATCGCACCTGAACGGGCAACCACAATATCAGCGGCAGCCATTGCATCCGCCATATTATCTATATAGGGTGTTATTTCAATATTCTTATCCTTATCCGTTACGCCAAGCTCCTTCGCTCTCTCTATTACCTTTATATAGTTACGTTCGCCTGTTCCGAACAAAAGTCTTATATTTTTATCCTCCTTTATACGCGGGAGCATTGAAATAACGGTTTCATTAATCCTATCCGCGCCGAGACTTCCTCCGAATATCAGAATGAACGGATCCTTTTTAAGTCCAAGCCTTTTGCGCGCCGCTGCTTTATCCGCTTTAAGTATTTCCGTCCTAACCGGGTTTCCCGTTACAACGCACTTATCCTTGTTCTTTAAAAAGCTTACCGTTTCATCAAAGCTCAGAGCAAGATATTTAACATACTTTTCCGAGCCTTTCACCGTAAGACCCGGATAAACATTCTGCTCATGAATAAGAGCGTTTACCCCCTCCTTCGAGGCTGCCATTGCAACAGGGCCGCTGACATATCCGCCCGTGCATACCACGCAATCCGGCTTAAAATCGCGTATTATTCTGCGGCAGTCACGCTGAGCCTTCATAAGCTTTTTAAGCACGCTGACATTCTTAAGCATATTCTTGCGGTCAAAGCCCTCAATATCAATATACTTTATATCATAGCCCGCCTTTGGTACCAGCTTTGTTTCAAGCCCCCGGCGCGTTCCTATAAACATCGCCTTAAAGCTCCTGTCATGCGCCCCGGCATAATCGGCAATCGAGATCGCCGGATTTATATGTCCGCCCGTGCCGCCGCCGGCAAATATAACTCTCATATGTTCTTCCCTCTTTATAAATTAATTTTTTACACTCTTTCTCGAAATATTCAACAATACGCCCATCTCCAGCAGAAGGATGAAGATTGATGTGCCTCCATAGCTGAAAAACGGAAGCGACACGCCCGTATTAGGTATTAAGGAAACCGCGACTCCCATATTCAGAACCGCCTGAATACCCAGCTGCGATGCAATACCGATACAGGTGAGTGTTGACCATGTATCCGGCGCCTTGACCGCGACAGTCATCGCCCTTAAAAACAGCGCCGCAAACAAAAGAATTACCACAACTCCGCCTACAAAACCCAGTTCCTCGCATACAATAGCGAATATAAAGTCATTGTACGGCTCGGGAAGATGAGAATACTTCTGAACGCTCTGACCCAGTCCCAGCCCGAAAATTCTGCCTGAGCCGATCGCATATATACTCTGTGAGATCTGATAGCCGCTGTCCTGCGCGTCCGCGAACGGGTCAATAAGCGAATAAACCCGTTCCATTCGGGTCGGGTCAAACTGGAGATATATAACTACCATTACGCCGAGCGCAAGTCCCGCAATTATTACCGATTTTATCGGAGTTCCGCCGGCAAGCATAACGCATATTGCGATACCTACTATAATGATCGTGCCGCTGAGATGCGTTTCACACATAAGCAGAAAAGCAACTATACCGATAAATAACACACATTTGAAATTGTCCTTCAGCTTATGGAGATCTATATGTCCCCGTCTGACAAGATCCGCAATATACATCGCAATAACCGGCTTCATAAGCTCTGACGGCTGAAACTGGATAAACGGAATGTTCAGCCATCTGCGGGCGCCGTACACCTTTACGCCTATGCCGGGAATAAGAACGAGTATAAGCAAAAGGACGCATATCCGGAAAGCGTGCGGTATCAGGTGCTGATAGCTTTCAAGATTAATTCTTGAAATTATGTACATACCAACAAAGCCCATAACGATAAACAGCAGCTGACGCTTAAAGAAATAATATGAGTCGTCATATATGCTTTTCCCCGTAGGCGCTGACGCCGAAAGCATTACAATAAGCCCCAGCGCGACAATAAGTATTATAAGGAACAACAGGGTATAATCAAGCTCTCCGCCCTTGACCATCTGTTCTCTTAGCGTCTTGCCTGCTCCGGTTCTGTCCTTCCTGACCGAATAACGTCCCGCTGCCTTTCTTTCCGCATCTGCCGCTGTCCGGCTTTTTCTGCCGGCAGTATTTCCGGCAGTCCTGTTTATTGATGCCGAAGCGGCGTTTTTGCCTGTACGGGAGGTATGTCCTGCGGTTCTTTTGGTACTTGTTGAGGATACGCTGCGTTCTGCCGTACGCTTTGTACTGCTTCTGCGCTTTGTCAGCCTGTCAGAAGCGGTCACACGTCTTGTTCCGCGGCCGTATTCAGAATTTGCCATATACAGCTCCTCTCCTTATTAAGCAAAAAATGCTACAATACATAAAATCAATGTAACAAGCGTGAAAACCGTTACTATCTTTGTCTCCTTCCACTTCATCATTTCAAAATGATGGTGGATGGGCGTCATCTTGAATATCCTGCGGCCCTCGCCGTATTTCTTTTTGGTATATTTAAAATATGTTGTCTGCATGATTACCGAAAGCGTCTCCGCAAAATATACAAAGCCCGCAATAATCAGATACAGGTGCATATTCATTGCAACAGCCATAAGAGAAACTGCCGCTCCTAAGAAAAGCGAGCCTGTGTCACCCATGAATATCTTCGCCGGATACTTGTTATATATGAGGAAGCCAAGAAGTCCTCCGGCAATTGCAGCGCCGAACAAGGCAATATCCATCTTCAGATCTCCGAATGCGCTTGCCGCAACTGCAGCAAAGAAAACAGCAACAACCACGGTTACGCTTGAAGCAAGACCGTCAAGTCCGTCCGTAAGATTTACGGCATTAACTGTTCCGACAACTACGAACATGACAAACGGTATGTACAGCCATATGGGTATAAAGAATGAATATCTTATAAACGGTATCACGATCGCTGTACTCAATGCGCCCATACTGTACATTACAATCACATATACGGCCGCAAAAACAAGTTGCAGCAGAAGCTTCTGCAGCGGTGTAAGACCGAGATTTCTCTTCTTTACAACCTTAATATAGTCATCAATAAAACCTACAATTCCAAATCCGAGCGAAATAATATAGATTATCACCGCATAAAGCGCCGTTGCACCTATCGTGTCCGTGACAATAAATCTTACGGTAAGCCACGCTACGAGCGCCACGCCTATTCCGACTATAAACATGATTCCGCCCATTGTCGGGGTTCCTGATTTTTTCTGATGCCACTGCGGCCCCTCCTCACGGATTTCCTGACCATATTTCAGCTTGTGCAGCCATCGGATAAATGCCGGACCGAGAATTGCCGTTACGGCGAAAGCTATTACAAAAACAAATCCCATTGCTACTAATTTATTCTGCATAATAAATATTAATCCTTCCTCAGAGTGCTTTTATTGCCTCAGTAATTTTCTCAAAACGCATACCGTGTGACGCCTTGACAAGTACGCTGTCACCGCGCTTTACAAGCTTTGCGATATCTGCCGCAGTTTCCGCTGTGCTGCTGTATTCCCTGACATTTGTAAAACCTGCCGCTCTTGCGCCCTCTGCAATTCGCGAGGCATTTTCCCCGACCGTTATGAGCATATCAATTCCGCTTGCCGCAACGTCGGCGCCCAGATCAAAATGAGCCTTTTGTGCAAAATCACCCATTTCAAGCACATCGCCAAGAATTGCCGTCTTGCTGCCTTTAGCCGATGCCTGCAGAACCTTCAATGCCGCTCTTATCGAATCCGGTGATGAATTGTAGCAGTCGTTTATTATCTCAATGCCGTTATGTTCGATTATTTCAAGCCTTTGGGAGGTATACTCACATTCCTTAAGACCCTTTACACATTCCTCAACGCTGACGCCGAAATGAAGTCCGGCGCATACCGCGGCAAGAGCGTTATATACATTATGCACTCCCGGCTGTGAGACCTCCGCTCTAAATTCGCCGCCATCATATACAACCGTGAACCTCACGCCGAAGCGTCCCTTGTTTTCTATGTCCTTCGCGTAAACATCATTTGACGGATCAAGACCGTATTTTACCACTCTGTACGGGCCGCCTGTTACAGTTTTTAGGAACCTGTCATCACCGTTTACAAACAAGGTGTTCTTTTCGGTGAACAGCCTCGTAACCTCCATCTTCGCACGGAATATTCCCTCCTGCGAGCCGAGATTCTCAATATGCGACATACCTATATTTGTTATGATTGCCGCATCGGGAAGCGCAATTCCCGCAAGATACTCAATTTCCCCGAAATGGTTCATTCCCATTTCGATCACAGCCATCTCATGCTCTTCCTCAAGACCGTATATTGTAAGAGGCACTCCAATATCGTTATTGAAATTTTCAGGTGTTTTAAGCGTATTGTAATGCGCGGAGAGGACGGCGCAGACCATATCCTTTGTCGTCGTCTTGCCGACGCTCCCTGTTATGGCAACAGACGGAACAAAATATTTCTTTTTATAATAGCGGGCAATATCACCCATTGCCTTTCTTGTGTTCGTAACACGGATAAGAGTGCCGTTCGCACGTTCAATATCCTTTTCGGTCAGTGCGGCGGATGCCCCGTGCTCCAGAGCGGATTTAACAAAATCATGACCATCGGCGCTCGCGCCCTTCAAAGGGATAAACAGAACACCCTCGCTCACCTTACGCGAATCTATTGTTATACCTGTGATTTCCAATTCGGCGGAATCGCTTGTTTTTGAAATAATCTCACCCTTTGCAGCGCGTAAGATATCCTTTATCGTCAAGACCTGCATAAATTGCCTCCTCTATATATTCACAATAAGGGGCTGCCGAAAAACGGCAGTCCCCTCTTTGTTTTTTTCTTCTTAGTTTTTCTTCAAGTGCTTATATACTTCTAATCTTTCGTCAAAATCAAACTTTTCCTTACCTATTATCTGATAGGTTTCCTGACCCTTTCCCGCAAGAATGATCACATCGCCCTTCTTTGCAATGTCAAGCGCATAGCCTATCGCCTCTCGTCGGTCTGTTATCAGCGTATATTTACCGTCGGTTCTTTTCATACCCTCTTCGATCTCCCGGACTATAAGCTCCGGATCCTCTGTTCTCGGATTATCCGAGGTAATTATACTATAATCCGAAAGACGGCCGGCAATCTCACCCATGACCGAGCGCTTTGTGTTGTCGCGGTCGCCTCCGCAGCCGAACAATGTTATTGTTCTTCCCTCTGCAAAGCCCTTGACACAGTTAATTATATTCTCAAGTCCGTCGGGAGTATGCGCATAGTCGATAATTACGGTGTAATCGGTATCTGTCGGAACAACCTCAACACGTCCTAAGACGCCTGTCGCTTTTGCAAGACCCTCTGTCACTGTCCCAATGTCAATACCGAGCTGCAAGGCGGCGCCCGCCGCGCAGATCGCATTATACACGCTGAAGCGTCCCGGTATCTGAATTTTTGCGGCATAGCGTTCGCCCTTATAAATCATATCAAATTCTGCGCCGCGCGATGAAAATCTTATATTCGCAGCCCTGAGATCGCACCCGTCCTCCAGACCTACCTTCATAATATCGGCGCATTCGCCCTTCGCAGCGATCCTCTTGCCGCCTTCGTCATCAAAGTTCACAACGCCCTTCTTCGAAATGCCGAACAGCTTTGCCTTTGCGTTAAGATAATTTTCCATAGTTTTATGAAAATCAAGATGATCCTGTGTTAGATTTGTGAATACGCCTACTGCAAATTCACAGCCGTATACTCGTTCAAGCTCAAGCGCATGGCTTGAAACCTCCATAACAACATAGTCGGCGCCGTTGTAAACCATTTCCGTAAAAAGCTGCTGCAGCTCAAGCGCGTTCGGGGTAGTAGGGGTCGTGCTCTTTGTAAGGAGCACCTTATCACCTATTATATTTTGGTTTGTGCCTATTACTCCTACCCTTTTTCCCGCCGCTTCAAGAATACTTTTCACGAGATAGGTAATCGTAGTTTTTCCGTTGGTTCCCGTTATACCCACAAGACCCAGTTTTTTTGCCGGATTGCCGTAAAAGGTGCAGGCAAGCTCAGCAATAGTCTTTCTTGAATCCCTTACATATACAACCGGGACATCAACATCTATCTTATCCTCCGCGACAATTACGGCGGCTCCGTTTTGCACGGCCGATGCGGTGAACCTATGTCCGTCCGTTTCATAGCCCTTTATGCATACAAATACATTGCCGTCTGAAACCTTTCTCGAATCATATGCTATACCCGATATGTCAATACCGTCAAGCTCATCACTATACATCTCCTTGAATAATTCTTTTGCTAACATTGCAACACCTCCGCTATCCGCAATTAATCATTTGTCTGCTGTCTGAATTCAACGCCTATTACCGATCCCGGCAATACCTCTGTACCGCTTTCAACAGTCTGCGATATGGCGAATGCGTTGCTCGCCTCACTGTGTCCCGCACCGCTGATCTTGAAATTCAATCCGCGGTTGTTCAGGATATATTTTGCATCCGATACTGATGTTCCCTTAAGGTCTGGAACCTTTACCATATCGTTCTCGTTTCTGTCCTGTGTATAGATGATCACAACCGAGTCCTCCTCAAGCTGCTCATCCGGCGCCGGCAGCTGATCGACAACTGTTTCACCGGTTCCCTTTACAATATATTTTAGATTTTTATCCGCAAGCGATGCTTCCGCCTCATTCAGCGTCTGACCTCTTAGCTCAGGAACCTCAACAAATACATCCGGAGTTTCCGTATCGCTGTACTGCCTGCTCACACCCATATATTCAAGTGATTCCGCAAGGACCTCACCCACTATAGGAGCGGCGATTGTACCGCCGTATTTATTCTCCGTCTGCGGCTCGTCAAGCATAATGAGGCATACAAGCTCCGGGTCATTCGCGGGCGCAAAGCCGGCAAAGGAAGCAATACGCTTATGAAGATCTCTGTTGCCCTTCTCGGAGGTGCCCGTCTTTCCGCCTATTCGGTAGCCCTTGACATATGCGTTCTTACCGGTTGCGTTAGGATCGGAAACAACCTGCTCGAGGATGCTCCTCATACGCTCGGAGGTTTTCTCCGAAATAACTCTGTTCACGATCTCCGGCTCATAGCTCCTGACAACACCTTCTCTGTTGGTTATGCTCTTTACTATAAGCGGTCTCATTCTCTGTCCGCCGTTTACTATGGCTGAAATTGCCGTTATAAGCTGCAAGGGCGTAACCTGAAAGCCCTGACCGAAGGAGGATGTCGCAAGGTCAACCTCGCTCATTGTATCATAATATATGCCGCTTGCTTCTCCGACCAGATCAACACCTGTTTTTCCTGTAAGCCCGAACGCTTTGAAATAATCCATAAAGGTCTCGGCTCCCATTGAAAGACCTACCTCCATGAACACAGGGTTGCAGGAGTTCTTTACTCCGTCCACAAAGCTTTGGGCGCCGTGTCCGTTGGTATTCGCGCATTCAATCTTTCTGTCCGCGACAATCTTAAAGCCCGAGCAGAAGAAGTTCGAATCCTCAGTTACAACATTCTCCTCAAGCGCGGCCGCGGCGGTTATTATCTTAAAGGTCGAGCCGGGTTCATATGTATCCGAAATACACTTGTCACGCCACATCTTTGTGCGCGCCTGAGCGACATAGGTATCCGAAAGATTATTCGGGTCTTCTGTAGGACGCTCCGTGGCAGAGGGATCATTATCATCATCCTCATATACCGGCTCAAACTCATATGCATATTCAAGAAACTGCGTGAGATCATTAGGATTATTACAGTCAAAATCGGGCTTTGTAGCCATTGCGAGAATTTCACCTGTCTTAGGATTCATTATAATTCCCGCGGCGCCCTCCTTCAGCTCATTCTTCTGAACCGCCTCTTCAAGATGCGTTTCAAGGAAGTGCTGCAGCGTTTCATCTATAGTCAGAGATACATCACAGCCCTTTGCAGCCGCGGTAAGATATTCCGCCTGCTGATCCTTAAGGTCTGCGCCGCTTGCTGTTCTGTTCTGTGAAACAGCGCCGTTTTCGCCCGCAAGATATTCGTCAAATTCCTTTTCTATGCCCTGTAAGCCTTCATTGTCATAGCCTGTGAAGCCGAGAACATGTGAGGCAACATTGTACGGATAATATCTTTTCGTATCATTTTCGAAATAAATGCCCGACAGAGCATTCTTTATTCTTTTCTTCTCATCATTTCTTGCCTTTGCCTCAGAACCGGCTTCCTCCTCGTATTCGGGATTGAGCATTGTCTCGATCTGATCGCTTTCCTCGGCGGCAAGGCGCTTTTTTATTACGCGATACTGCACATCCTCTGTGAAATATGCCCGGAGCTTGGTGTCACTTATACCTATTATAGGCGAGATCAGCGATATACATGTATTTAGGTCTCCGTTTTTGCTGATTTCCCGGGGATTGCACACAAGAGTCTTTACCGATGCCGATTCCGCCAGAACCATTCCGTTCCTGTCATATATGGTACCCCTGTTTGCCTTTTCAACAGTATCTGCCGTCTGTATACGCTTTGCGGTATCGGCAAGATCATTTCCGCGAACTAACTGCCACCATGCCATTCTCACAATAACAGCGGCAAAGCCGATAAACAGAGCCGCTATGATCAATATTGATTTTTTCTTTATACTATTAAGTGAAGGTAATTTCATTATATCATTCCTTCTATATAGCATGCGTTAAGCGCTTCGGATTTTAATAATACTTAATACATGCGGTTAATGCCTTTTCACAATTCAGCTGTAAGTCATAGCTGACCTTCAATTCAATTTATATGCTGAAAAATTCAACAATATGACTTATAATTGATTTTCCGAATGAGACGGCTCTGTTTCTGAAGCCCTCCACCTCACCGGCGGTTTTTTCTGTTACGTCATCCTTAGGCACGTCTATATAGACAATCTGATGACGATCCGGGCGCTTCATTCCCAAACGGTCTGTCGCCTCCTGCTCAATTTTTGAAAGATCTATGCTCTGCTCAAGCTCGAAGCTCTTCTGCGAGGTAACACTCTGCTCAAACTCATACTGAGCTTTTGTCTGATCAAGCACCGCAAGTGTTTCCTTTACCTCAACAAACTGTACGATCATACTTATCGCCGAAACTGTCACAACAACTATTGATGCAACCTTTGCCGGAAAGCTGATCTTCTTTGTCTTTTGCTTTACAGCCGCATCCCTCATTCTTCCGGCTTTCGCATTTGCCGCAGCTTTTGGCTCCTGCTTGTCCTCACGGCCCCTGTAGGCTGTGTTTTCATCTATATAATCGTGCTTATACGCCAGATTTCCGTAAGTCAATTTATTTTCCTCATTCCCGATCATGCTGTCCCATGACAGCTCCGCATATATATTACCCTTACAGCTTTCTTGCAATTCTCAGCTTTGCGCTCTTTGATCTTGAGTTTTCACTAAGCTCGTTTTCCGACGGCAGCAGCGGTTTCCTCGTTATGACCTTTACCTTTGGCTTATTGCCGCATACGCACACCGGGAAGCTCTTCGGGCATACGCAGCCCTGCGCAAGCTGTGCAAATGTTTTCTTTACGATCCTGTCCTCAAGCGAATGGAAGGTTATAATACTCAGAGCGCCGCCCGGATTAAGCACATCAACAAAATCCCGTATGGACTGCTCCAGTATCCTCAATTCGCCGTTTACTTCAATTCTTATCGCCTGAAACACCCTTTTTGCGGGATGTCCGCCCTCAAGCCTGGCTTTTTTAGGTACAGCCGCCTTGATTATACCGGCAAGCTCACCTGTTGTCATGATGTTTTTTCTGCTTCTTTCCTCAACAATAAACTGAGCAATTCTCGCAGACCATTTTTCCTCGCCGTATTCATAGAAAATGCGTGTCAGATCTTCCCTGCCGTATGTGTTTACTACATCGTACGCACTGAGCTTTGCATCACGATTCATACGCATATCAAGAGCGGCGTCGTGCATATATGAAAATCCCCGCTCCGCATTGTCAAGCTGATACGAGCTGACTCCGAGGTCGAGAACCGCGCCGTCGATCCCGTCAATTTCAAGCTCCGCAAGTATATCCTTGATCTCGCAGAAATTGCGGTTGACCGTAACCAGTCTTTCGCCAAACTTCCCAAGCCTTTTTACCGATGCGGCAATCGCCTCTTTATCCTGATCTATACCGATAAGCTTACCGGCTCCGCGGCTCAGGATTTCAAATGAATGTCCTCCGCCGCCCATAGTTCCGTCAACATATATCCCGTTATCATTTATTTCAAGAGCGTCCACGCTCTCTTTCAGAAGAACCGAATAGTGTTTAAATTCCATTTATTCGCTCCTTGTCAGATATTGAGATTATATTTCAGAATGTTTTCAGCCATAAAGCTCTCCGAAAGCTTTTCCTGGTATGCTTTCCAGTACGCGGAATCCCAAATCTCCAGTCTTGTGTTGGCGCCGACAAGAACAACATCCTTTGAAAGACCCGCAAAATCAATAAGGCGCTTTGCAATAGGGATCCTTCCCTGCTTATCCACAGTTACCGAGGTCGCTTTACCAAAGAACAGGCGCACGAATGCGGCAGCATTCACATCGGTCGCTGTAGGAAGCTGATTAACCTTTGCGGCAACCTTATTCCACTCGTCTTCGGTATAAAGATGCAGACATTTCTCTGATGTGGATTGTGTGATATACACAGTACCTCTTACACATTCTCTGAGCTTTGACGGAAGTATTATTCTTCCTCTCTCGTCAAGCTGACGCTCATACTCATCAACAAACGCTGCCATGCATATCTCACCTCCTGCAATCCGTAAATCTTTTGTCATAAGTAAATCATAAGATAAAACGGGAGCCGTGCTTAAAAGCAGCACCGGGAAACGCAAGCGCTGCAAAGCGCCGTCATTTTTACTCCCACTCTCTCCATTTCACTCCCATTTGATACTATTGTACACCAAAATGAAGAAAAACGCAACCCTTTTTTAAGTCTTTTTTCTATAAATATTCGTTTTGATTACGGACCTCAAAAGATTTTCGTTATACCCTTGTAAATTAATTCAAAATAGGGTATAATGAACTTAATGTCTTAAGAAGGCTTTTTGCATACATCTGGTTTTTATGAGAAATGAAAACACCAGATATTGTGTATGTGACAATTATAACACAAATATTACGATTTGTATATAGTTTTTTCGAAAAAATATTTCAGATTTATTACAAAATTAACATTTGTGTTACTAAAAGTTTGGAGGTTTTGCACACATGGAAGAAAAAGGCAAAAATATGGTAAAAATACTGTGCGATGAGCTTGGTATCAAGGAATGGCAGGCGGAAAATGTCATTGGTCTTATTGACGACGGCAACACGATCCCATTTATTGCGCGTTACAGAAAAGAGGCAACCGGGGCGCTTGATGATACAACGCTGCGTGAATTTGACAAGCGTCTTACATATCTGCGGTCACTCGCGGAAAAGCGAGCGGATATAATACGGCTTATTGATGAACAGGGAAAGCTTACGCCGGAGCTTGAAAAGGCGGTCGAAGCGGCCGCAACGGTTTCCGAGCTTGAGGATATTTACCGTCCCTACCGCCCCAAGCGGCGCACAAGAGCATCTATTGCAAGAGAAAAAGGACTGTTTCCGCTTTCGCTTATACTGTTCAGACAGGACTATTCCGTTGATCCCGAAACGGCGGCAGCGGAGTATATCAATGAAGAAAACGGCATAAATACGGCTGAAGACGCGCTTAAAGGGGCAATGGATATAATTGCCGAGGAAATAAGCGACAATGCCGGATACAGAAAAAAGCTCCGCTCTATCACGCAGGAGCGCGGCGCCGTTTCAGTTACGGCGTCAAAGGACGAGGACAGCGTATACAGTATGTATTACGATTTCAGCGAAAGCATTTCAACGCTTCCTCCGCACAGGCTCCTTGCAATCAACCGCGGAGAAAAGGAAGGTTTTCTTTCGGTAAAAATTAATATTGATGAAGACATGATGGTCAAATGGCTTATACGGAATACAACGCCAAAGCGTGAAGCGCCGTCAACAAAATATGTAAAACTCGCCGCCGAGGACGCGTATAAGCGGCTAATCGCGCCGTCTCTTGCAAACGAGATCAGAGGGATTGCGACCGACGCCGCCGAGGAAAGCTCCATAAATGTGTTCCGGAAAAATCTGAACGGTCTGCTTATGCAGCCGCCCGTTAAGAACAGGGTCGTTATGGGCTTTGACCCCGGGTACAGAACAGGCTGTAAAATCGCGGTTGTAGACGGAACAGGAAAGGTTCTGGACACGGGAGTTGTCTACTGTACGCTTCCCAATCACGATAAGGATAAAGCGGCAAGACTGCTCAAAGACATGATACAGCGCCATAAGGTGGATATAATCTCAATAGGAAACGGAACAGCCTCAAAGGAATCGGAAATCTTCATTGCCGGACTGATAAAGACAATAGACCGTGATGTATTCTATGTCATGACAAATGAAGCGGGCGCGAGCGTATACAGCGCCTCGGAGCTTGCGGCGGAGGAATTTCCGGAATATGACGTCGCGCTGAGGAGCGCCGTTTCAATTGCCCGCCGGCTTCAGGATCCTCTCGCGGAGCTTGTAAAGATCGACCCCAAATCAATAGGCGTCGGTCAGTATCAGCATGATATGAACCAGAAGCGTTTGGGAGAGGCGCTCAACGGAGTTGTAGAGGACTGCGTAAACAGCGTGGGAGTCGACCTCAACACCGCTTCACCGTCACTGCTTTCCTATGTCTCGGGAATAAACAAAGCCGTAGCAAAAAATATCGCGCTCTACCGCGAGGCTAACGGCAGCTTCACCGAACGCAGACAGCTGATGAAGGTTCCAAAGCTGGGCGCAAAGGCGTTTGAACAGTGTGCCGGTTTCCTCAGGATCACCGACGGCGGCAATTTTCTTGACAACACCTCGGTTCATCCCGAAAGCTATAATGCGGCACAGGGACTTATCTCCCGCCTCGGCTACACAGAGGAGGATGTAAAGGCCGGAAATATATCCGATATGCGCAAAAAGGCAAGGGACTTCGGTATCAAAAAGCTGAGTGAAGCGTTAGGCGTCGGTGATATGACCTTATCGGATATTATAGACAGTCTGCTCAAACCCGGGCGCGACCCGCGCGATGAGCTGCCGCAGCCGGTTCTCCGCTCCGACATTCTTTCAATGGAGGACCTGCAGCCGGATATGGTGCTTGACGGCGTTGTGCGCAATGTTATTGACTTCGGAGCCTTTATTGACATAGGCGTTCACCAGGACGGCCTTGTTCATATCTCACAGATATGCGACCGCTTCATAAAGCATCCCACGGATGTTCTGTCTGTCGGAGACAATGTAAAGGTCAAGGTACTTGAGGTTGATACAAAGAAAAAGCGAATATCGCTTACAATGAAAAATATATGATACGGAGCTGATAATATGACAAATGTGATCTCATTTCCAAAGCTGGGAATAACCCTTAACATCTCACCGACCGCCTTTCATATAGGGCAAAAGGGGATTTACTGGTACGCTCTGATAATACTTGCGGGCTTTCTTTCGGGGCTTTTGCTCGCTTCCCACGGCTGCGAAAAACGCGGGATAAAGAAGGATAATGTATGGGATATAGCCCTGCTCGGTATTATATGCGGTATAATCGGAGCCAGAATTTACTATGTAATCTTCTCCTTTGACGAATTCAGGGGTGATTTCGCAGGCGTATTCAGGATATGGGAGGGCGGTCTTGCAATATACGGCGGCATAGCAGGAGCCGTGATTGCGATCTGCATCTACTGTAAAATACAGAAGATCAATCTGCTTAACGCTCTTGATGTGTGCTGTGTCGGGCTGCTGCTCGGTCAATGCATAGGACGCTGGGGCAACTTCACAAACTGCGAGGTGTTCGGCAAAACAACAGACTTTTTTCTCGGAATGAGCATAAACGGAGCCGCTCCGGTCCATCCGCTGTTCTTCTATGAATCCATGTGGAACCTGCTCGGAGTTATACTGCTCCTGCTGTTCCGGGATAAAAAGCGGAAAAACGGACAGGTGGTCTGCGGTTATCTGCTCTGGTATTCAGCCGGAAGACTTGCGCTTGAAGGCATGAGAAACACCGGCTACATTCTGTATCTCATCCCGGGGGTACTCGGAATTTCACAGCTTGTTGCGGCGCTGCTCATAGCAGTATCCGCCGTAGGCTTTATCTTCATCACAAAATCAGATAAACCATGCTTTAAAAAGCTTCCGCCTTTGCAGTAATTTATAGACATTATTTGGGGAAAGAGGTAACAGATATGAGAAAAACAATAATCATGGCGGCCGCCGCTCTTGCTCTGCTTCAGTGCGCCGCATGCACAAAGGAGCATAAGGCGGGGGATGTGCTCGGTGATGTATACAGCGCCGATGCTGTAACCCTGCTTGACGGGGTCGAGATCCCGTCTTACTCGTTTGACGGAAAAACCGTTATCGCGCTTAACGATCTCGATAACTATGGATTTTCCGTAGACCTTGACGAGGAAAACAAACGTATGAACGTCAAAACAGAGCTGAAACCGTCCTCCTATGATACTCCGGAGGTCAAGCGCGGAACGGCGGGCGAAAAATGCGGGCAGGCGCTGTACACGGATATATCAGCATATGTAAACGGTGTACAATGTCCCGTATGCGCTTTTGACGGCAAAATTTACGCTTCGGCCGAAACGCTCGGTGAGCTGACAGATGACTACAACAAGGAATGGGGATATTCGGACTATAATTTCAATTACAGCCGCGATGTCTCCGCAAATACCCTGTCACTCAACGCATACCGCTTCCCGGAAATAACCTTTGTTGACGCATTGAATGAAAACAAAGGCTTTGCCGACGTCAATGAGCTTGAGCTTTACACCACAGGCACAGGCAATTCATCATACACAGCATCAAAGCTTGAACCCGAAAGCGGGATCTATGCCGGAATTAACGCTGACGGCAACGAGGATTTCAATACGGAATTCGGCGTCTACTCCTCCTATTTTGAATTTGATCTCAGAATGAATGATTTCATATCAAAATATAAATCGACCCTTAAAGGCAAGGATGATGTGGTTTATCTCATTCCCTGGAATACCTCTGACGTCTCGCAGGTGTTTGACAACGACAAATACATAAAGAAAACACTCGATAATATAGCGGCAGCAGGCAAAAAATCCATAGTACGCTTTGCCTGTGAGATGAATTGCAGTGATCTTGGGGACTCTCCCTCAATGTATGTGAAAGCCTTTCGGCATATTGCCGATATGGTGCATCAATACGACAATCTCGCCGTGATGTGGTCGCCGAATGATTACGGCTCCTTCAACCGTCCGTATGAGATTTATTATCCGGGTGATGAATATGTGGATTGGATAGGGATCTCCTGTTTCTTAAAGCATGACTTCGCCGGCAACCCGGAAAGCAGCGACAGCGAATGTCTGGTTTACGGCTGCGGCGACTATGCGTGGGCATCAAATTCCATTAAAAAAATCGCGGCTTTTATGAAAGAGCATAATATAAACAAGCCTATAGCCATCAGTGAGGGCGCTGTTGAAAGCAGGATCCACTATGCCGATATAGAGCTTGAAGAGTGGGCGGAACCGCGGCTGCGCGCAATGTACTGGTACACCGCAATGAAATTTCCGCAGGTCAAAATGCTCACCTACTTCAACGTAAACTGCGGCGGCGAGGTCATGGAGTACAAGGTAACGGATAAATACGCGGATATTATTGAGGAAGCTATAGCGGGCGCCGGATATAAGACAAGAGGCTCGGGCGAACCGTCAGTGAGCTTTATAAGAGCAGAAGAAAAAACATACACCGATACTCTCCCTCTTTACACATACGCATATTTTCCGCACAATGACATTACAAAGGTTGAATATCTTATTGACGGCAAAGCCGCTGCCGAAGCCTCGGATATGCCGTATAAATCGGATATAGATCTGAGTGCGCTTTCACAAAGCGTTCATACCCTCACGGTAAACGTCGTCACCTCCGCGCAGACCTTCTCTTACAGCTTCTCTCTCAGTTATAATAACGGATGGTCGCTCAAAGCCGGCTGATCCGCGCATAAAAACACGGCGGCATACCCAAATTCACGGTATGCCGCCGTTTTTCTTTTATTCTTTCTTACGGAGCTGTGTAGTAAACTACATCGAGAACGTCGCCGTCAACTACCTTAACAAGCGCGAGCGCCGGCTGAATGTAGTTGCCGTTAGGATCGTCGTACTGTAACAGATCCCACTGAACTTCATTCCTATCGTTTGTGGCATAAGCACTGTTGAAGATTGTGCTGTTCTGAGTTATCGTTCCAACGCTTACTCTGTGTCTACTTTGGCTGCCATACTCATAGACATATGAGTTCGCGCCCGCAACCGAGAAACTCTGGAGATCGCTTGTGAGGAGACTTGACTGACCGTCCTCCTGCACTACGAACAGCTCAAGGTTGTCAGCTGACTTCTTGCTTACGATACCGAAGTAAAGAACTACATCCTTTGATGTGGTTGTTGCATAGTCCGGAGTCTTAGCATACGGATACTTAGTAGCGCTGACGCCTACATTTGACGCATCCTGTACATGGTTAAGAACATCGCTGAAGTTAGTATTCTTAAGCGCGTTAGCAAGAATATCCGTATAGCCGTTGCCTTCAACAGGAGAATAAATCTCATAATATGTCTCAGCATAACCGTCGTTGCCGACTACATACGCAACTACCGAACCCTCTATAAGACCTGTGTCATCGCCCTCAAAGAAAACCGATACGTTTTCACTGCCGTCCTTGCAAAGCAGAAGCTCTGTGCACACCGTACCGTCAATATCTGTTATATCTCCGACCCGCTGAACCACAGCTATTGATGACTCTGCTTTTACCGACACAGCCTCAAAAACAATTGCAAATCGATAATCTCCACAGCTGCTCTTGTCATACATATATGCCGTATATTCTCCTCCGTCATCAAGCATAGACAGCTGCAAAGGCTCTGTTTCAAGGCTTAAACCATGCATACAATACGTTACATCCAAAAGCCTTGTGGACTCATCACTGACAAAGCATCCGCCGAGCTTTCCCGCCGACTCATTATATTTCATATACTCCCCGCCGCGCGGAATAAGCTTTTCCGCTGTTTTCAGAATGTTTTCGGAAGCTGTATAAGCAATCACGGTATTCTGTATACCCACGGCAGAGATAACCTCGCCCTTTGAATATACACCGTCACCATCTGAATCAGTCTCACCTTCGGGATCTACAATTTCCGTTACCGCTGCTATAAGCGACTCGTCAGAAATATTTAAAGTCTTTAGCTCCCCATCATCCGCCGCAAGAATAATTTCATAATCTCCGTTTTCATTACGATACAAGCTTGTTACAGCGCCATAGGCTCTTTCTTCGTCAGGTTCCGGAGACGGCTCTGCCGACGGGTCATAACCCGGAGCAAGGAAGCCCACAAGCTCTGCCAATTTTCCGTCTACGACCTTTGCCAATACATAGTCCGGTTTTATACCGGCTTCCTCCGCGGCAGCCCAGTTGATTATATATTCGTTCTCATATGCGCCGCTGAATCTGCTGACCGGTGAATACCGCAGCGCGTCAGTGCTCACTCTGCTGCCTTCATTCCTACCGTAGTCATAGATATAAGACAATGTATCCTCCGTTATATGAAGATCAACAACATCAGAATAAGTATCGGTTAAACCTCCGTCCTGCCCGGTACAGATCTCAATAAAGTTATCCTTTACCATATGCGCCGGTCCGAAGTAAAGCCAATAATCTCCGATGTATGACGGATGACCGTTGTATGCAATTTCTTTAACCGGTTCCCCGCTGACGGTCGTGTCTATAGTACCTCCAAGGCCGTCAGAGAACCATTCCTTTGCAAGAGTATTTGCCGCTTCCATGTCATAGCTGCCATCCGGGGTCATAATCACACAATAATCCCCGTATTCAACATAGCCGTTATGTCTTTGAGCATATACAAATACAGAGCCTTCGTTAAGGCTGAAATTATCGCTCTCTACATATAAATCAATATTTTTCTCTCCGTCCTTTGCTATTTCAAGCTGTACACAGTCCATGCCGTTTATGTTTGTTTCTCCGACGATCCTCTGCACAACAGCAAATGAATCTGTCGGTCTCAGGGAATGCGCTCCGCTGAATACAATAGCAAAACGGTAAACTCCGCTGCTGTTCTTGTCATACAAATATGCTGTATATTCGCTCTCATCCGCAAAGTCGGAAACCTGCATAGTGTATGCTCTGTCACTGTTTCCGCTTATGTATTCTTCCATGTCAATAATCCGTGTAACTCTGTTATCAAGCTGATATGAACCAAGCTTACAGTTTAAGGCTTTGAATTCAAATCCTTCTCCGCCTAATCCGGCAAGTGCTTTATCCAATTTTATCCTTCCGTCTGTAAGACTATATGTGCATACAGTCTGGCCATTCATAAGTCTGTCGGCAATATCCGTATTTGTAAATCCGCCTGTTTCAAATCCATTATATGTATCGGCTGCAAAATTATAAAATGAATCCGCCTCATGAGCATCCTTACATTCATACCCGACTGTTTCGCCCTCTGCCGTAATAAGCTGCACCGTAGGATAAGACTTATCCTCTTCCTGATACATTGCGACAACAACGCCGTAATTTTTATAGCTTTCCCATTCGTCAAAATATGCGATCCTGCCAAAAGCATCGAGATACAGAGTGTAATTTGACAAAAGCTCCATATCATTTGCCGCATAGCAAAAGCTCATTTCATAATCAGCGCCGTCAATACTTACTGTATTCTTCTCCTCATCCTTTGACTTGACAACGCCTGTAACTGTATCAGACGATACAAGCACATAGTAGAAATCGCGCTCATTCAATGAATAAGTGTTTAATATATCATACTTAATAGAAAGAATATCGTTTTCGCCGATATCACTGTATGATATTTCCTGTCCGTTTTTGACAAACGTAATATCCGCGTCATCGCTCCATTTCATATTGGGGTTTCTGTCTGATAGTTTAAAATTAATATTTTTAAAACCTGATGCGGCCTGAACAGAAGCCACAACAGCTGTCGTATAATATTCAACGCTGATACAGTCATACACATTATCCCCATTAAAATCAACAAGTGTCGTTGTACTGTTTTCATTGTTAAGTATATATTCCTTTATGTTGTTATTTGTGACACCACCTGCATAAAAACCGTTTACATACATATCCGCATTATCGTCAATAGCGTATTTTGTTATTGCAGACAAGACCGAGCTGTAAACCGGAATTGTTTTGTTTTCCACATAGTTTTTTCCGATCTCAGGATCATCATATATCACATCACTTGCATTAAAGCTTACAGAGCCGAGCTTAGCCGCATCTCTTATATCTGTTTTCGGTATAAGCTTTCCGTCAGCTGTCCATACAAACATTTTAACCGAAGCATTATCCGGTGTCTCTGAAAGACGGATTATCATGTCATCCATAGAATATGACTGCGTATCTGCCACAACCCCGGTTATAGTTGTATTCACAAGCTCTCCGTTATCATAAACGGCTATTATCACATCAGTATCCTCACCATATCCCATGGATATTTCACCGGCATATGAAATAATAACATCATTTCCGCTTACATAATATGAAAAATCACTTGCCGCATCGGCAGTCTGCACACTGTCCCCGGCGGCAAACGCCGCCCCGCCGGCTGTCATGGACAACGCCATTGCAGCGGTCAATATCATTCTCTTTACCATATATATCAACTCCCTTTTCCTTTTTTTGCACTCCGCTCTGATATGTCCGCATATATCGGTAAGGACTGCTTTTGTATGAAATATATTTTCATGTATAATTATAGCATAAACAACATATATTTGTCAAGACTTTTGTATATTAATAATATCATTAATGATAAACAATTATCATTAATGATATTGTAAAATGGATTACAGAGGTGATTTGAGTGGAAAAAAATATGTTTGGCTTTTCTGAACGTCTGAAAGGACTGCGGAAAAATATGGGGATTACCCAGTCCGATCTGGCTAAAAAGCTTTCGCTCACAAGAGCAAGCGTGAACGCATGGGAAATGGGGCTTTCCGTTCCGTCAACGCCGTTTATTGTTGAACTTGCAAGGCTCTTCCATGTGTCTACCGACTATCTTCTTGGACTTGACAACAATATTACTATCAGTACGGATACGCTGAGCGATAAGGAGATCGCAGTGATAATGAATATGATCGACTGCCTTAAATCCGCAAAGGGAACAGCAAAAAAGACCTGCTGCTGAGCATTATGCCCGGCAGCAAGCCTTGTTTTTATGCGTTTAATTTTTCAGGCTGTTTATCGGAGCCGGGATTCTTCCGCCTCTTGAAATAAATTCCTCGCTTGAATACGGCTTGACCGGCATGACCGGACCCGTGCCGAGGAGTCCGCCGAACTCGACCACATCGCCCTCCTTCATTCCCGGGGCGGGAATTACACGGACTGCTGTAGTCTTCCGGTTTATCATACCGATTGCGGCTTCATCGGCTATAATCGCCGAAACAGTTGACGCAGATGTGTCACCCGGAATAACGATCATATCAAGACCTACCGAGCATACGCAGGTCATAGCCTCAAGCTTTTCAAGAGTAAGCGCGCCGCATGAGGCGGCCGCGATCATGCCCGCGTCCTCCGATACGGGGATAAACGCGCCCGAAAGCCCGCCGACATAGCTTGACGCCATAACTCCGCCCTTTTTAACCGCATCGTTAAGCAGCGCGAGAGCGGCCGTTGTGCCGTGCGTGCCGCACTTTTCAAGTCCCATTTCCTCAAGAATATAAGCGACACTGTCGCCTACCGCCGGAGTCGGGGCAAGCGAGAGATCAACAATACCGAACGGAACACCAAGACGCCTTGAAGCCTCCTGCGCGACAAGCTGACCCATTCTTGTGATCTTGAAGGCTGTCTTCTTAACAGTTTCCGCAACAACGCCGAAGTCCTTGCCCTTAACCTTTTCAAGCGCGCATTTTACAACGCCCGGCCCCGAAACGCCTACATTTATTACGCACTCGCCCTCGCCGTCACCGAGGAACGCGCCCGCCATAAACGGATTGTCCTCAACTGCATTGCAGAACACGACAAGCTTAGCGCAGGCAAAGCCCTTTGCCGCCGACGTCAGAAGCGCGGCCTTTTTTATGACCTCTCCCATCTGCTTGACCGCATCCATATTTATACCGGCTCTTGTTGAGCCGATATTTACGCTTGAGCATACAAGATCGGTCTGCGCGAGAGCCTCGGGAATTGATTCAATCAGAACTCTTTCGCCGTTTGTATAGCCCTTCTGAACAAGCGCCGTGTAGCCGCCGAGAAAGTTTACTCCCACCGTTTTAGCTGCCTTGTCAAGTGTTTTTGCAATCCTGACACACTTTTCAACCGTAGGATTCTCAATCGCATCGACCAGCGCCGCAGCCGGAGTTACAGAAATTCTCTTGTTGATAATAGGGATACCGAACTGCTTTTCAATGTCCTCGCCTGTCCTGACAAGATCCTTTGCATATTTAGTGATCTTATCATATATCTTTTCACAGACCCTGTCAATATCCGGATCCGCGCATGATTTAAGAGAAATACCCATTGTAATAGTGCGGATATCGAGATTCTCCCGGTCAATCATGTCAATTGTTTCCATAATTTCAAAAGGATTAATCATCTTGCGTCCTCCTTAAATTCTGTGCATTGAAGAGAAGATTTCCTCACGCTGAACATGGATCGAAAGACCAAGCTCCTTTTCTGTCACATCGAGAGCCTTTTCAATATCCGTAACGGAAACGCCCGTTTCGTCAAATTCAACCATCATTATCATCGTAAACATATCCTGCATGATCGTCTGCGATATATCCGCTATATTTACATCATTTTCGAAAAGAACATTGCTTACCTTTGCGATGATCCCCTTCTTATCCTTTCCCACTACAGTAACTATCGCCTTCATAATCTATTTCTCCTGTCTTCTTTGTCTTAACGCCTCATACATCAGCACGCCTGCCGCTACTGAGGCATTCAATGAGTTTATCTCGCCCTTCATCGGAATTGAAGCTATAAAGTCGCATTTTTCACGCGCAAGGCGGCTTATACCGCTGCCCTCGCTGCCAACCACTAGTCCGATCGCACCCTTAAAGTCGATGTCATACATGCTCTGTCCGTCCATGTCCGCCGCGGTTATCCACAGCCCCTCCTTCTGGAGCTCTTCAATTGCCGCCGATATATTTGTAACCCTGGCAACCGGTGTGTATTCCGCAGCTCCGACTGAGGTTTTCATTACGACACTGTTGACTCCGACACTGCCGCGCTTGGGAATGATAACACCCGCCGCGCCCACACAGTTCGCGGTTCTGATGATCGCGCCCAGATTATGCGGGTCGGTTATCTTGTCGCATATAATAATAAACGGGCTTTCTCCCTTATCGCGCGCCTTATCGAGAATATCCTTTACCGACACATACTCATACGCGCTCACCATCGCGATAACACCCTGGTGATTTTCGCCCTCCGCCATTTTATCAAGCTTTGACGAATCTGTCTGCTGTATTACTATTCCCTTTTTCTTCGCCATATCAATAACCGGCACAAGAGACCGGGTATAAGACCCTTTTTTTATCAGCAGCTTGTCTATTGAGCGTCCCGCCTTTAACGCCTCTGTTACGGGGCCGCGTCCGAAAATTATATCTTCCATTATTTTTTCCCTGTAAAATTTAAGGGCGACTGTACATCGCCCTTATTGCTTATAAAATTACTTTGACAAGAACTTGTCATGGATAGCATTAACAGCGGCCTCCGCGTCCTTCTGCGCAACGAGAACCGAGATCTTGATCTCTGATGTAGCGATCATATTAATATTGATATGCGCGTCCGAAAGAGCCTCAAACATTCTTGCCGCAACGCCCGAATTATTAACCATGCCCGCGCCGACGATCGAAACCTTTGAAACGTCCTTTGTAGCCTTGATCTCACGGGCTTTTATCATGCTCTGGTTATCCTCAAGAAGCTTGAGCGCCGCATCAAGATCCTCCTCCGTTACGGTAAAGCTTATATCCTTTGTCTTACCGTCTCCGATTGACTGAATTATAAGATCAACGCTTATTCCTGACTTGGCGATCAGCCCGAACACCTGAAACGCCTTGCCCGGTGTATCCTCTACGCCGCAAAGTGCAATTCTTGCGCAATCGTTATCTCTTGTTACTCCTCTTACGAGCATCTTTTCCACTTGTGAAACCTCCTTAACATATGTTCCCTCATTGTTATTCAAGCTTGAGCGAACCGACAACTTAACATTATATTTCTTAGCCATTTCAACACTTCTGTTGTGAAGCACATTTGCGCCGAGTGAAGCAAGCTCCAGCATTTCATCATATGAAATTTCATCAAGCTTGAACGCGTTCCCACATATTCTCGGATCGGTCGTATATACACCGTCAACATCTGTATAAATCTCGCATACGTCTGCGCGGAGCGCGGCAGCGAGAGCAACAGCCGATGTGTCTGAGCCGCCTCTGCCGAGAGTTGTTATATCATCATACTTATTGAGACCCTGGAAGCCCGCAATGATAACTATTCTTCTTCTGTCAAGCTCCATATGGATACGCTCGGTATCAATAGTCTTGATACGCGCATTTGTGTACTTTGAATCGGTTCTGAAGCCCGCCTGCCAGCCTGTAAGAGAAATTACAGGGAAACCAAGCTTCTCGATTGCCATCGCGAGAAGTGAGATCGAGATCTGCTCGCCTGTGGAGAGAAGCATATCCATTTCACGCTTTGAAGCGTCAGAATTAATTTCCTTCGCCTTTTCGATTAAATCATCGGTAGTGTCGCCCTGAGCTGAAACAGCTACTACTACGTTATTACCTGCTTTATAAGCGTCTGTAATACGTCTCGCAACATTCATTACTCTTTCGGCATCCCTGACGGATGTACCGCCGTACTTCTGAACTATAAGTCCCATTGTTATATATATATTCCTTTCCTTTATTTTGCTGTATTATCTCACCGAAACCACAGCGTCTGCATTATCCGGACGTCCCTCCGTCTCCGCAGCCATGTTTGCGCTTGTCGCGGGAACCCTGACATAAATTATCAGTCGAGAACCCTTATTGCAGTTCTTACACTGCCAAGCTTTTCGCTGTCCGCGGCAGCCTCCGATGCGGTAAGCGGTTCTGTTATGAATGCCGATTCATCTTCCGCGAGGCTGTCAAGCTCTGTAACATTGCCGAAAACAGCTGTGACCTCATCTGTCGTTTTCCCGGCGCGCATGAAATATCTGAACTTCATATCATCAGCCGACGCGACAATATCCTCATCGGTCTTTTTCCAGCCGATAATCTTTCTTCTTGACTTATGGATCACGCAGTCTACCATATCCGCAACGACCGCCGATGCTGTCGGCAGCTTACCCGCGCCGGCGCCGTAGAACATTACCTCGCCCACAGCATCGCCGGTAACCATGATACCGTTCATAACGTCATCAATGCCGGAAAGCATATTCGCATTGTTTATCATCATAGGCGCAACATGCGCATAGATCCTGCCGTTTGTAAGAAACTCCGCATAGCCGATAAGCTTGATCACCGCGCCTGCCGCCTCCGCGCATTTTACATCGTCAAGAGTTATAGCCGTTATGCCCTCTGTATTGATTTTGCTGTAATCGACCTCTTTACCCGATGCGAGTGACGCAAGGATCGCGATCTTTCTGCACGCGTCATGCCCCTCAATATCGGCAGCCGGATTTCTCTCCGCATAGCCGTTGGCCTGCGCATCGGCAAGAGCCGTATCAAAGCTCTTATGATTTTTGATCATCTGGTAAAGAATATAGTTTGTTGTACCGTTTAAGATGCCCGCGATCTTTATAATATTGTTTGCCGCGAGACATCTGCTTAAAGGTCTGAGAACCGGGATCCCGCCCCCGACGCTCGCCTCAAACAGATAATTAACATTCTTTTCCTCCGCGATTGCCAGCAGCTCCGAGCCGTATGTCGCTACAAGCTCCTTATTTGAGGTTACAACGCTCTTGCCCGCTTCAAGAAGCTCCTTTGTGAACTCATATGCCGGATGAAGTCCGCCCATAACCTCGGCGACAACGCTTACCTCTTTATCATTTATAATATCTTTTACGTCCTTAGTGAACAAATTCTTCTGGGGATGGTCGTCAAAGTCACGAATATCGAGAATATACTTCAACTCAACAGCCTCGCCGGCGCTCTTCGCAAGCTTCACGCAGTTCATCTGTATTATATCATAGACGCCGCTGCCGACCGTTCCGTAACCCATAATTGCAACCTTTGCCATTATATTTCCTCCGCTCTGAAATCAGATTTTATTTCTGTTCTTCTGTATAAAATTATACTATCAGAATAAAATTATACCATAATTATGCTGACCTGTCAATCTAATTTTTTAACTAAAGATAGGACTGCCGCGCAATTTTTTTGTTAAAACCGCCAAACACGCGGAATTGTCGAAATGCTTTTTCTTCATACGGAACTTAAAAAACTTTGCCAACACAAAAAGGCGGATAAAAAATCCGCCCGTTTTTGTGTTATTTTAGCCGATATTATTCAGCCGGAACCGCATACGGCGTCATATCCTGCCAGAACATAACCGCTGTCCTTGTTGCCTCATCATAGGAATAAGCCTGTGGATCATACTGGTTATACTCGACCTCTACGCTTGCCAATGACTTGTCATCATTGTATACAGCTGTATACTTTGTATATGCTTCTGTTTCTGTTGGTAAAAGAGCCGAAGCTTTTTCTCCAAGAGTACCCTGATAAGTGACTATATTGTCTATAAGTACATTTGAATAAGCTGTAAGCTCATCTCTTTCATTTGCCGCTGTAAGCATCGGAAGAGCCGTAACTGCTGACGCGCTGTCTCCTGTTGCGACAACCGTCTGCTTTATCTTCTGTTCACCGTCAACAAATACTCTGTATGCATCGTTCGATACCATTACGGTTACTATATGCCATACGT
>CAZOHJ010000002.1:0-92625 GCA_964579875.1 uncultured Lachnospiraceae bacterium
CAAACAACACGGTAATTCCCGAGCTTTGATGAATCTTTTTCATTTCTTTTTGCAGTTGCTTGCGCGTAATTTCGTCCACCGCGCCGAAAGGCTCGTCCATAAGGAGTATCTCAGGGGACGCGGCAAGCGCTCTCGCGATGCCTACCCTCTGCTGCTGACCGCCGGAGAGCTGTTCGGGATAGCGGGAAAGCATATCCGCCTCCAGCCCTACAATGTCAATCCACTTTTTCACCGCCTCCTTTGTCCGAGCCTTGTCCCGCTTACCTGAAAGGTTGGGAACAAAGGCAATGTTCTCCTCCACGGTGAGGTGGGGAAACAGGACGCTCCCCTGAATGGCATAGCCGATGTTGCGCCGCAGTTCTACCATATTTTCGCCCGCGATATTTTTACCCGCGACCCAAACCTCGCCGCCGGTGGGGATAACAAGACCGTTTACCATTTTCAGAATAGTCGTTTTTCCGCAGCCGGAGGAACCGATGACGGTGACAAACTCACCCTGAGCGACAGACAGGCTAAAGTCCGGGATTATGATTTTCTCGCCGTATGCCATTTGCACATGGCGGTATTCAATGGCGTTCATACCGTAACCTCCGCTCTCCTTATTTCAGCAATCCCTTTTCCCGCAAGAAGGCTTCGGCTACATCTTCCGGAGCTTTGCCCTGCGCCTCTACCTGATAATTCATATCCGCCATTTCGGCGTCGGTTATGGCGTTTTCCATCTTGTCAAACTCGCCTTGCAGCTCCGGGTGAGCCGTAAGCGCGTCATTTCGTACCACGAAGCCGCACACATATGAGGGGTACAGCCCTTTGTCGTCCTCCAGTACCGTCACATCGGAGACGGAAAGCTGACCGTCGGTCGTGAAAATGACCATCGCGTCAATTTTACCCTGATTAATAGCGTCGTATTTCAGACCGATATCCAGATCAACGGTGTCCTTGAACTTCATACCGTAGGTATCGCGCAACGCGTCATAGCCGTCCTCGCGTTCAAAAAAGTCATACTCCGCTCCAAAGGTGAGGGTATCGGCAACCGCCGCCAAATCGGAGTAGGTCTTGAGGTTGTACTGCTCCGCGACCGAACGGGTAACGGCAATGCCATACGTATTATTGAAGCCTATCAGACCCGTCCATGTCATATTCAGCTTGTCATACCCTGCCTGCAGCCGGTCGAACATCGTTTCCCGATACAAGCTTTCTTCTTTCAGCACGGCGTTCCAGCCTGTGCCGGTGTACTCCGGATAAAAATCAAACTCGCCTTTTTCCATGGCGGGCTGAATATTGGATACGCCGCCGCCCACGCCCTCGGTAAGCTCCACGGTGAGGTCGGTGTCCTGTTCAATTAGGTCTTTCATCATATAGCCCAAGATGTATTGCTCGGTCATGGGCTTTGTAGCCATGTGAAGAACGTTATCCGACGTGCCGCACCCGGTAAGGGCGGCAGTCAGTGTCAAAACGGCAAGCGCCGAGGTAAAAATTCTTTTTATCATATCATTGTACTCCTTTGTGTTTTTTCGTTTGCTTTTCCAAAAAGCCCAAAAGCTGATCCGCGACAATGGCAAGAGCCGCGATTAACAGACTGCCCGCCAATGTCATTACCTTATTGTTGGTGGTGATGCCTCTGTAAATGGCAACGCCCAGTCCGCCCGCCCCGATAAACGAGGCGATACCCGCCAAGGCGATGGTCATAACAGCCATATTCCGTATTCCTGCCATAATGACCGGCACGGCAAGCGGCAGTTTAACCTTGAACAGCGTCTGAGCCTTGGTACAGCCCATTCCTGTGGCGGCTTCCAAAATGAGCGGAGATACATTCGTCAGTCCCGTGTGCGTGTTACGCACCATAGGAAGCAGAGCATAGACGGTCAGCGCGATAACGGCTGTCGCGTTTCCGATTCCCGAAAAGGGAATTAAAAATCCAAGCATCGAGATAGAGGGAATCGTGTACAGAAAATTGATGACGCCCAGTGTCGGTTTCGCCGCCCTGTCATATTCGCTGATAAAAATACCCGCTATTCCCCCAAGTACGATTGCTATTACAATGGCGGCAATTGAAATTTCTATGTGTTCCAAAAGCAACCGTAAAAAGAAGTCTTTGCGGTCACGGAACAGATTCCACATTTCCAAAAGCATAATTTTCCTCACCGCCCCGTATCAGAAATTTCGACCCATTTCCTCGGCTCGCGCGAGTGCGTCCGTACTCTCGATACCGGCTTGACCGAAGCCGCCCGCCACGAGGACGCCATGATCCGTCCAGTTCTCAAAACCCGCGATTTGACGGTATGTATCAACCAGCGGCTCATATTCCCTGTTCCCCGGCTCCAACTCACCGCAAACCATAAAGCAGCTTTCTTTGATAGTAAGCGGTCTTGTGCCGCCCGCTCCGCCGTAGGCATAGAGCTTGTCAATCGGCGCTTTCAACTGCGCCGGAAACCCAAGCCAGTAAAGCGGCGTGATAAACGCCGCCGCGTCACAGCTCTCCAAAAGCGGCTCAAGCTCCCAAAAGTCGTCCTTCCTGCAACAGGCGTGATCATTGCTCCAGCAACGGTTACAGCCGTGACAGCCGCCTATATTCTTTTTACCCGCCTCAAAACGGAACACCTCGTGTCCCGCCGCTTTCGCGCCTCTTTCAAACGCGTCCGCCATTTTGTCCGTGTTACCGTTCGCCCGCGGACTGCCTGTTAATACGAGAATTTTTTTCATAATGTGTTACCTCCTATAAGAAAATACAAACAGATCCTCTGCCTATATCTATTATATACGGGGCAAAAAAAGAAATCAAGTACGCAGAAATTTTAAACATAGTATGATTTTTTATACTTAGTCGGTTTGATTGGATAAAAAACCGAACCCTCTGATAGAAGATCCGGCAGAACAAAACGAATTTTTAAAATCATATCAGTGCAACGTCAAGCTTACTTGAACCGGTAGTGTCAGAATAAAAAGCGGACAAGTTAAAGCTTTCGGAAAAGAGGCATATGTGATATAATAATATGTGAGAAGGAGGCAATAACATGGCTACGCAAAAGAAATATTCACAGGAGTTTAAAAATGATGCGGTTGCATACCGCAAATCACATGAAGATTTGTCATTGAAAAAATGTGCTGTGAATCTTGGTGTATCAGAAGTATCGCTCAGAACATGGCTGAAAGGTGCTGATAATACCGGCAAGGCTGCAATGAGAGGTTCCGGTAATTATGCATGTGACGAACAGAAAGAGATTTCCCGATTAAAACGCAAACTCCGTGATACTAAGGATGCGCTCGAAATATTAAAAAAGCATCAGTGTTTTGGGCGAGTGACTGAAACTATTTACTCTGCAATCAGAGCAAAACACGTGACGGCGCGGATAATGGGCAGAAGCTTTCAGTTTCCGGGGTGCTGAGTATGCTTTGCAATAAGTTTTCTGTATTCAATGTAATGAAGAAAACTTATTGCAAAGAGGCATTAACCGCATACATTAAGTATTATTAAAATTCTAAGTACTTAATGAATGCTGTATAGCATAATATTCTCTCTCGGAGTTACAGCTAAAATGTCCGTGGATCTTGCGCTCTGCAAAACCGCGTTGTCCGCGGTATATGTGCCGGGGTTGGTCACTCTTGCGTAATATGTCAAAGTGTCATTCCGGCCGCCGTAGCTGCCGTTATAGCTGTATAGGCTTACCCGCTGACCATCGCAGACCATGCGCCAGCTGCCGCCTCCCGTATTTCTCAGACAGTTTGTTATAGGCGTCAGCCCTGACGGAAGATAATCCGTTATCACATAGCCGCCGTCCTCCGCCTGCGCTCCGTAGCTGATGCCGATAGACACCTTTACAATATCGGTTTCGGCAAACTCATTCGTCCGCTCCCCGCTGCCGGTCTTAGTATACACTCTTTCAATTTTTATATCCTGATTTTCAGCCGTGTCAAGCTGCATTTTCTCCGCTGCCACCGACATCATTCTTACCGAAGCTGATGCTTTAAGAACCTTAAAATCAGCGGTATTCTTTGCCGGAACAGTTACCGAGAGTGACTCTGTGCCGCGGAACTGCTTTTCATAGGTCTTGCCGTACATACTGTAGATCACGCTCCCGTTTTCCTGCGGCAGTGTCTTAACGGCAGCGCTTATGTACATAAGCTTTTCAATATTTATCAGAATATCTGTCGTATAGTTTCTCATGCAGTAACGGTATAAGCTCTCGGCATCCTCATTTCCGATATACAGCGATACCACCGACGCAAGGGCTGTTGCATCCAGAATGTCATCATTATCTATTCCGTCCCTTACGCGTTTATCGGGCGTTGTGTCCTCAAGCTTATCCGTGATACGGCTGTTATAGATTTCCTCCGCGCCGCCGTATTCGCCCAGCTCACAATATGCAAGGGCAATATACAGGTATTCCGATGCCCTCAGATTATCCGCCGCCGCCATTTCTTTAAGATCGTTAAGAACCGGCTCCCTCAGACACGCCAGCGCGTAAAGCGCCTTAACCTCGCTCCTGTTGTTTTTCAGATATTCGATCAGACGGTGCTTATCCACCTTATCCTTTATATACGGCGTCAGCTTTGCCGTAGCGTCAAGGTCGCTGTTGCCGTAGGGGAACAGCTTTATGCCGCCGTCCTCACTCTGATACTCACCGAAGCTTATTTCCTCAATCGGGTAATCCATATTGTAATAATCGTTCAGCAGCTCCCGAGCTATGTTATACGCTGTCTTCTGGTCAATTCTGTCGCCGATGCAGCCGCGCAGACTGTATACACCGCTGAGCAGTGACGCGCGGTTCGCATCTGTAAATACGACCTTTATATTTCCTCCGCTGCCCGCCTTAAGCTCATCATAGGGAGTGTCATAGAATGTCGCGACATCCGTTGTATTGTAGGTATCGACAACCTCAATATCCATGCTCACCGCATCCGCCGGCTTACCGTTTATGTCCGCCGTTACGGCAACGGTTTTCTTTCCCGGCTCCGTCATCATCGAAAGCGGAATATTGACCCTCTCAAACGGGCGCGCCTGCGCCGTATCCGCAGCTGTTCCGTCAGATACGGTAAATACAACCTCTTCATTTCCGCTGAGACTGCCGCCGTACAGATTAACACCAATCTCCGGCGTGTCCCCCGTTATATATGTATCGCTCATATTGCAGCTTATAAATGCCGGCATTGAAACAGCAACCGGATATTCTGCAGTTCCAGCGTCAAGCCCGGCGGTTACGCCGTTGATCATTGCCCTCCATGAGGTGATATTGTCCGGCAGCTTAAAGGTAACGCTGCCCTTTCCGTCTCTGCCGGTTCTTGTGTTCACAAACACTGCTGTATCACGGAAATCCGAGCGTATATCGGCTGATCCCGCGTCAAAGTCATCTGCCGCGGCCGCTTCTTCCACATTCGCCGCCGATGCACTGCTCGTTGATAGCATGGGCGCGGGGCTTCCTCCTCCGCCTCCGCCGGCGGTATACCCCTTATTGCTTCCGTTGAAGAAATAATATCCTGTATGGGATATATATAATCTGTATGCGCACATGTAAGTCCGAGAATACAGCTCCTCCAGTACATCCTGCGTGTTATCACTGAGCGCCAGCAGCGCCTCGTCTGCCAGACACACATTTATATCCGCCTCCGCCGGACTGCCGTCAGCCGTCTTTGCCGTAATATTTACAGTGCAGTCATCACCCGGACTGTAGCTGTCCTTATCGGCGCTGATCTCAAGCGAAAGGCGGCTGTTTTCGGTATCATATTCAAGACAGTCCCA
Source organism: uncultured Lachnospiraceae bacterium (assembly GCA_964579875.1). Classification (GTDB taxonomy): domain Bacteria; phylum Bacillota; class Clostridia; order UBA1381; family UBA1381; genus Ornithomonoglobus. The sequence continues at coordinate 5,735 of CAZOHJ010000002.1, forward strand.
TATCACCTTATTATAGCCATGCTCCGGCTCAAACAGAACACAGGTTATATATGCGCGCGGAGCCTCATGAAATTCCGTTTCAAATTCGCCGTCCGTACTCACCTGCATCTCCTTTATACCGTTGCAGTCCTTCAGCATGAGCATATTGCCCTCCACAGGCTCCATGCCTCTTGTTACGGTTATATGCGCCGTGTCGCCTATGTCATATTTTTCCTTATCTGTATTCATATAAAAGCGGTCTCCCGAATATGAGCCATACCATCTCCATGTACGCTCTGAGGTTGAAAGATAGGTTTCTGTCTTATATTTTCTGCCCAGATCATCAGTACATTCCGCCTTCATATAATATGAATACTTATCCTTATTATCCGGTGTGAACTCATATGACAGATTGCCCTCATTATCGGATATAAGCTCCTTTTCGTCCATAAGCTTTTCTTTTCTTACATACTCATAGACAGGCATATTTTTCTTTGTCACATAATCGTAACGTGTTCCGCTCTGCTCTGTTTCGTATGAAACTCTGTACAGTGAAAGCTTTATGCTCCTGCCCGCGTCCGCCTTGTCGATATAATCAAAATAATACTCCGCTGTTCCGTCATTCAGGCGGTCAAGCGTGATCGTATCCGAATGAAGCGTGTAGGTGGTTTTTCCGTCCTTATAGCTGCTGCCTGTCACAAATCTAACATTATTTAAAAATACCCTTATATCCTGCGCCGAGGAAATATCTCCGGTTTCCGGCAGTGCCGCGTATGCGGATACTCCTCCTCTGCATTCTCCGTAGAAACTGTTATCCGTATCGGCAATTTCAGGTGTAAATGAAACTCTCATTTCGCCGGCTTCATCGGTTTTTCCGCTGTTCTGCTCCGATTTATATATCCCCGAACCGATTTTGCAGCTTATATCAAGCCCCGGCAGGGGTGTTCCCTCAAAGAATGCGGTTTTCAATGTAAATTGCGCTGTTTCTCCATAGAAAACCGCCTTCTTTTCCGGCGTGATCGTAAGCTTATATGCCGGCTTTTCGTAATCCTCCACCGTGATATAGCAGCTTGCGGCATTTTCAGTACCGTCTGTTATCCTCACCTCATAGCTGCCCGCGCTGACATTCGGAAGCTCCAGCTTTCCGCTGAAGGAATTATCGTTTATTTCAAGCTCCCCGACCGCAGCCGGTGACGGCTTGTCGCTGTACCGCCAGAAGCAGCTGTCATACAGCTCAACAGTAAGTCCCTCCGGCGCCTCGCCGCTGTCAAAATCACGGACCGTTCCCCATACATATACAGTGTCGTCCGCCTTATACAGCGTTCTGTCTGTTATAAGCGCGCTGCGGTATTTGTTTTTACTGCCGTATCTCCCTTCATCATTTATCGGGAAGTATGCCTTTTTACCGTTCGGCGCGTCAAGACGCATATACCGGCAGTCAGCCTTCCGCGGAACATATGCTGTTCCGTCCGCGCCTGTCTTTACATCAGCGGCAGCACCGTCCGGCAGCAGCTTGACGTTCCCAAGCGGCTTTCCTGTCCTGTAATCGTTCACCCACACGGCATAATTGTCCGGATCAGCGGTTATATATGCCGCAATATCCGTAGCCTGCAACATTGTGTACACCGACGAATCGCCCATAGTGTTCTTTACTATGTAGATACCCTCCCTCAGCTTGTCGGGAAGCTCTATATCTATCGCCCGCCATGAGCCTGAATTATATTCCGCCGTTTTTTCCTGTACCGGAGACCCCGGATTTTCAGCAAGCTCCTCAAGCGACGCGCTGCCGCTGTACCACTTAACGGCCGTCTCCTCGCTTATCCGGAACACCTCTGTTTTTATGCTCACATTCTGACTGCCGTCAAATATTGCAGCATAAACTCCGACAGACGGTCTTGTGTCCGCCGCCACATCCATATATGTGTAATTTTCCGACAGATACGGTTTTCTTTCCGATGTACCGCTTTGCTCCTGCTTGTCCGCTGTATCAAAGCTATAGCAAAGCTCCTGCCCTATTGTCTCGCCGCCGCTCCTCTTTGCATTCTCTGAAAGAGTCACTGTATACTGCATATTATAGGACAAATTCCGGCTTGGTATAAATACCGCGGTGGACTTGTGCTTTTCCCATTTGCCGCCGACCTGCGGGTCAATGCTGAAATTCTTTTTTACGCTTTCAATATCAAAATCCTCATGGGAAAATGTGATCTCGATCCCGGTATTCACCGGCACATCATAGCTGTCATTTCCCGGAAAGAAGTTCTCGACACAGAATTTTTCCGCTGTCTGGAATGTCCATGTAACAGGTGTTTCGCCTTCAAGCTTAAAGGTATAAAGCGTGTTAAACGAAAGAGCCTTATCGGGCGCGACCGTATAGCTGCCGTCCGCGGTCCTCGTTACGGTTGTGGTTATGCTGTCGTTCACGGTGACGACCGGATTTTCTCCGGTATCTCCCTTCAGCACATAAAGGCTCTGCGGCAGCACTCCCGTTTCGTCATAGGAAACAGGCGCAAGCGAGCAGCCGTTTCGTTCATAATCCGCCGCGTCAGCCCCCGCAAATGACGGAAAAAGCATCGCAGCCGCAGTCAAAATGCTTATGAGTTTCTTTTTCATCTCAGATACTCCCCTTTCTTCGGATTTATCTTCTATATATAACACGATTCAACCGTCCGAAAGGTTGCATTAATTTTGCAAATTTTTCACTTTTTTCAATTATTCCCCGTCAAACAATGCCTTTGAAAAGCTTTGCGCGTCAAACACCTGCAGATCGTCAACACCCTCGCCCACACCGATAAATTTGACCGGTATTCTCTGCTCCTTTGCGATAGATATTACTATGCCGCCCTTTGCGGTGCCGTCGAGCTTTGTGAGAACTATGCCCGTAATATCGGAAACCTCACTGAACAGCTTTGCCTGACTCACCGCGTTCTGTCCGGTCGTAGCGTCAAGAACAAGCAGGTTTTCCCGTGACGCGCCCGGAAGCTCTCTGGAAATTACACGGCTTATCTTTTCAAGCTCCGCCATAAGATTTTTCTTGTTGTGCAGTCTTCCCGCCGTGTCGCATATAAGCACATCCGCGCCCCTTGCCTTCGCGGCATTGCACGCGTCAAATACGACTGCCGCCGGGTCAGAGCCTTCCCGGTGCTTTATTATTTCAACACCCGCGCGGTCAGCCCATATGTCAAGCTGGTCTATTGCCGCGGCGCGGAAGGTATCGGCTGCGGCAAGCAGAACCCTCTTGCCCTGTGACTTATAATAGGTAGCCATCTTGCCTATGCTTGTGGTCTTTCCAACGCCGTTTACACCGATCACGAGAATAATTGACGGCGAGGTTTCAAGCTTCATTTCCGAATCGATCTCGCAGAGCGCGTCAGCGATAACAGCCTGCAGCTCCTTCTTCACCTCGCTGCCGTCAGTGATATGCTTTTTCTTTACCCTGTCGCGAAGCTCGTCTATAAGCTCCACAGAGGTTTCCATTCCGAGGTCCGCCATGATAAGAGCCTCCTCAAGATTTTCAAACAGCTCCTCATCAACCTTTACGAATACGCTGAACACGTTATTTACGCGCTCGGAAATCGCATCGCTGGTCTTTTTAAGACCAGCCTTTAATTTATCAAAAAGTCCCATACTCATTACCTCATTCTATAAGATCGTCGGATACATCATCGATCTGCAGCGAAAGCAGCTTTGATACTCCCGACTCCTGCATTGTTACACCGTACAGAACCGAGGCCGCCTCCATTGTGCCTCGTCTGTGCGTGATCACGATAAACTGCGTCTGATCTATGTAATTTTTAAGATATGTCGCAAATCGTGACACGTTCACATCGTCAAGCGCCGCGTCTATCTCGTCAAGGATACAGAACGGCGTCGGCTTTACCTTAAGTATCGCAAACAGCAGCGCGATCGCGATAAACGACTTTTCACCGCCCGAATACAGGCTGATGTTCTGCATACCCTTGCCCGGCAGCTGTACCTCGATTTCAATGCCGCTTGTAAGGAGATTATCCGGGTCGGACAAATACAGCTTTCCGCGTCCGCCGCCGAACAGCTCCGTGAATACGCCGCTGAATGCCTTGCTGATTTCATTGAACTGGTCTCCGAAGTGCTCCTTCATAAGCTCCTCCATGGAATCAATTATCTTTGTCAGATTGTCCTTTGACTTTTCAAGATCCGCCTTTTGGGTCGTCATGAACTCGTACCGCTCCTTGACACTCTTATATTCCTCAATAGCATCCATATTCACGCTGCCCAGCGCCTTGATCTTACGCTTAAGCGCCGCAAGCTCCTCTGCCGCGTCCTTGATATTATCAACCTCGGTTCTCAGTCCGAGAGCGTCGTTATAGCCAAGCTCATACTCATCCCACAGGCGGTTTAAGGTGTTGTCACGCTCCGTCTGCAGCTTTACCCGCCTGTTATCCACTCTTGTAAGCTCTCTTTCAAGCTCCACTATCCGGTCAAGAATAGCCTTACTGTCACCCTGAAAACGCTCTATCCTGTCCGATATGTCTGACTTGCGCTCATCTATGGTTCTCAGCTTTTCCCTGATCTCCTCCGAGAGCGTTTTCGCGTCCTCAAGATGCTCCTTCTGCTGCTCTATGCGTGAAGCCGTATCCTCATTCGCCTTCCTGTGCTCCTCAATAGCCGCCGTGCGCGATGAAATTTCATCCTTTGAACGGTTTATTTCGGCAAGGGCTGAATTGATGGATTCACGGCTTACGGCGATGTCTTTATTAAGCTCCGCAAGCTGCCCGGTTATTTCCGCTGTTTCCTCTGCCGCGCTGTTCTTCTTGTCAAGCAGCTCATTGCGCTTGTCCATAAGCTCCGTTATGTCGCTCTCTATATGGCTGTTGCGCGTCTTCATTGAGGATACATGGGCAATAAGCTTCGCGACCTCGTCTGCGGTGTCCTTGAGCTGCGCTTCGATCATTTCAAGCTCCGCGTCATATGACGCGCTGTCACTGCCTTCAATGGATTCATTCAGCATTCTTAACGTATTTTCAAGCTTTAATATTTCGTCCTCATACTCACGAACCAGCGGTACAAAGGATGCAAGCTGTCCGTCTGTCAAGGACATATCGTTCTTTAATCCGTCACGCTCCTCCTGAAGCTTCTTCACGTCACGGAGCATTGCCGAAATTTCAGATGTAAGGGTCTTGATCTCCGTCGCTCTTGACAAAAAGCCGCTCTGCTTATTCACAGAGCCTCCGGACATTGAGCCTCCGGCATTCAGAACATCACCCTCGAGAGTGACGGTTTTGAAGCGGTAGCCGAATCTGCGGCTCAGGGCAATGGCGTTGTCTATGTTATCGACGACAACGACCCTTCCTAAAAGCGACGCGAAAATACCGTCATACTTTTTCTCGTAATGTATAAGCTCCGACGCTATGCCTATAAAGCCCTGTGCGCGGCTTACCTCTCTTACATTATCAAGGCTCCTGCCTCTGACCGAGGTCACAGGCAGAAATGTCGCGCGGCCGCCGCCCGTTCTTCTCAGATACGCGATAGCCTGCTTTGCGTCCTCCTCGCTCTCGACAATTATGTTCTGCAATGCGCCGCCCAACGCGGTTTCAATTGCGGTAACGTACTTTTTGTCAACATCCGCAAGCCCGGAGATCGTGCCGTAGATCGCAAGCCTTTTAAGCTCCTTTGCGGTCAGTACAGACTTTACGCTCCTTGAATAGCCCGCATAATCATTTTCAAGACCTTCAAGCATCTTCTTCTTTGAGGACTTTGTATTGTAATCAACCTGCATCGACGCAAGTCTGTCATTGATTTCTTTAAGCCGGCGTTCTGTCTTTTCCTTTGACTGCGAAAGCTCGCTTACTGTCCCCGTCAGCTCGGAAAGCTTTTCCTGTCTGTTCCTTAAGGTCTTTTCGGTATCTCCGATCTGCTTCCTCGTGTTTTCTATTCCCTCTTTGTAGCTTGATATTTCGGCATACACCGTCTCTCGTCTTTCAAGAAAGCTGCTTCGGAGCTTTTCAACACCGTTTGCGCGCTCCTGCTCCGATGAAATATCATTCTGGCGGGCAAAATAATCGGTTCTCAGCGCGGAAAGCTTTTCGTCAATCGCGTTAAGACTTACATCGTATTCCTCCGCTGCCGACCTTGACCCCGAAAGAACCGATGTTATTTTGCCGATCTCTCTCTGCTTTTCCTCAATTTCGGCTTCAGTCCGCTTTATAAGAGCGCTGCGCTGCCCGTTGTTTTCATTAATGCCCTTTATTTCTCTTTCAAGGCGTTCAATATTGCTCAGGTTATTCTTTATGTTGTTTTCAAAAATACTAATATCGTTTTTCGCCTGTGAAATTCTTGCCTCGTTTTCAACATAGCGCGCGTTCACCTCTGTCTTTTCGGCGTCGGATCTGCGGCTTGCCTCGTGCAGAGCGGTTATAAGTCTTTCATTGTCGCTCTGCTTTGACTTTACTCCGTCCAGCTCCTCACTGACAGCATTGTAAAGCTTTTCGGCCTCCTCACTGTCCGCCTTGTTCTTTTCAAGACCTATAAGACTGAGGTTAATGTCAAGCTGTTTCATGTCTCCGTAAAGTCCGAGATACTTTCTCGCTTTTTCCGACTGTCTTTCCAGAGGCCCGAGCTGCCCTTCAAGCTCCGATGAAATGTCGCTTATTCTCACGAGGTTCTCGTCAACCTTAGCAAGCTTTCGTATAGCCTCTTCCTTTTTATATTTGTACTTTGATACCCCGGCCGCTTCTTCAAACAGGCTTCGTCTCTCCTCCGCCTTTGTCGAAAGGATCTGCGCAACGTTTCCCTGACCTATCATTGAATAGCCGTCACGCCCCAGACCCGTATCCATAAACAGCTCATGCACGTCCTTTAACCGGCAGTTTGCCTTGTTTATCTGGTAAACGCTCTCGCCGCTTCTGAAAAGCCTTCTTGTTACTCTTACCTCGTCATATTCCACATTAAAATCATGATTTGTGTTGTCAAGCACAAGGCTTACCTCGGCATAGTTTACACCCTTTCGCGTAGCCGTTCCGGTGAAGATGACATCCTGCATATTTGAGCCGCGGAGTGACTTTGCGCTTGTTTCTCCTATGACCCAGCGGATCGCATCGGATATATTGCTCTTTCCGCTTCCGTTAGGGCCGACAACGCCCGTTGTTCCGTCATTGAAATCAAGCACCGTTTTATCCGCAAAGGATTTAAAGCCCTGCAGCTCCAGTCTTTTTAACAGCAAACGCATCTCACCTCTCTTTTTGCTAAATTATTATCGCCCTTTATTTTCACGTCAATGTTAAATTCCTTTTTGATTTTTATTATGTTTGAGCGCTTGTTTCCGCTCATTTTTGATATTTCCCGCGGGTTTACATATATAATGCAGCCGCCGTTTTTTCCTTTAAGCTGCTCTGCCGCAATATCATAGTATATCGAGCTTTCCACAAGCTCTCTGAACGCGCTGTGGAACGGTCCCGCAACCACCGATCCGCCCTCGTTTATTTCCTCTGTCGGCTGCAGACCGATACGGATAACGTTTATGTTCTCCGCCTCAAACATCAGCAGCAGCTTTTTTGAAAGCTCCACAGCCTCATCAAGCGTCTGCGGCGCGTATCTGCCCATCCGGTACAGCTTTTCCAGATATGTGTCCTTGATCGTGAGTGTCGGATATATGCGAACACAATCGGGACGAAGAGCTATAAGCTGTCTTGCGGTCTCTATTGAATGCTGCGGCGTATCACCCGGAAGCCCCGTCATCATCTGTAAGCCCAAATCAAAATCGTATTCACGGATAAGACTTACCGCATCTCTTACCTGCTGCGCCGTATGACCGCGGTTTGCCGCTCTTAATACGCTTTCCTCCATGGACTGTACGCCAAGCTCGATCGTTGTCACATGATACATTTTTAAGTTGTCGAGTATCCTGCGGCTTATATAGTCCGGTCTTGTGGAAAGCCTTATGCCGTCTATCCTGCCGTCCTTAATATACGGCTGAACACGCTCCATAAGCGCACTCTGCTCCTCTATCGGAATGCCCGTAAAGCTGCCGCCGAAAAATGCGGTTTCCACTGCACGGTTCTCCTTCGGTATCGTTGCAAGATATTCCTCTATCGTTTGTGTGACCTCATCCGGCGTTATATCCTTTACCTCTGTATGCCCTGTTATTCTGTTCTGATTACAGAATACGCATTCAAAGGGACAGCCCTTATGCGGCACGAAAACCGGTATATTATACTTGCGCATTTCGTATATCCAGAATTGCCGCCCTTGCCGCGGCCTGCTCCGCTTCCTTCTTGCTGTGGCCCGAGGCTGTATTCTTAGGCACACCGTTTATAAGCACCTCGACAGTAAATCGGCGGTTATGCTCCTTGCCCTCTTCCTTTACCGTCCTGTAGGTTACCGCGCTGCGTCCGTCCTTCTGTACTATTTCCTGTAGGGTCGTCTTGTAATCGCGGTACAGCTTGCCTTCCATTACAAGCTCGATCCGTTCCTCCATAAGCGGCAAAAGCCACTGCTTTGCCCTTTCAAAGCCGCTGTCAAGATATATCGCAGCCAGAACCGCCTCGAACGCGTCGGAAATGATCGACGGCCGCTTTCTTCCGCCCGTCATATCCTCGCCTCTGCCCAGGAAAACCAATTCGCTTAAATGTATCTTTTTTGCAACCTCCGCAAGACTTTCCTCACATACGAGAGTCGCGCGGAACTTTGAAAGATCGCCCTCGCGGGTATCCTTCATGCGGTTAAAAAGATTTTCGCTTATTATTATGCTTAATACCGAGTCGCCCAAAAATTCAAGGCGCTCGTTATCGCGTGTATGATTTTCATTGGCATAGGAGCTGTGCGTCAATGCCCTGCGGAGCAGGTCCGGCTCGTTGAATTTATGCCCTATTTTCTTTTCCGCTTCTGTCATATTAATATTATTCTCCTTCAATAAGGGGCTTTGCCCCGTCATTCAATGTTTCAGCGGGAGATTGTAACTCCGCTGAAAAAATAAGCGGAACCCGCCGCCTATAGAGGCGGGGGATCGTCATGCTTTTAGTTATATCCAAATAAAGGGGTTGGCTGCCAACCCCTTTATTATTTCTTTACAATCAGTTTCTGTACTTTTTAAATACAACCGTTGCATTGTGTCCGCCGAAGCCGAGTGAATTTGACATTGCATACTCGACCTCCCGGCTGCGTCCCTCGTTAGGAACAATATCAAGATCACAATCCGGATCCGGCGTCTCGTAATTGATCGTTGCCGGAATGTAGCTGTCCTCGATCGCCTTTGCGCACACGATCGCCTCAACCGCGCCCGCCGCGCCGAGCATATGACCTGTCATTGACTTGGTCGAGCTTACGGCTGTCTTGTATGCGGCATCGCCGAGTGCCTTCTTTATTGCCTGGGTCTCGAACATATCGTTGTACTTTGTTGATGTTCCGTGGGCATTGATATATGTTATATCCTCCGGCTTTGCTCCCGCGTCCTTAATTGCAAGCTCCATAGCCTTTGCGCCGCCTTCACCGCCCGGAATAGGACTTGTGATGTGGTATGCGTCATCTGTTGCTCCATATCCCACCATCTCGCAGATGATATGAGCGCCTCTTGCCTTAGCATGCTCCAATTCCTCAAGAATTATGAACGCCGCGCCCTCCGCAAGCACAAATCCGTCACGGTTCTTGTCGAACGGCTTTGAAGCATGCTTAGGATCGTCATTCTGTGTTGACATCGCCTTCATGTTGCAGAAACCCGCAAAGGCTGTCGGTGCAACGGTCGCCTCGCAGCCGCCCGCGATGATCACATCGTTGTCGCCGTACTGAATGTGGCGGAAGGCTGTTCCTATTGCGTTTGATGAGGACGCACATGCTGTTACAACATTTTCGTTTACGCCCTTTGCATTGAACTTGATCGCGATCTGGCACGGAGCCATGTTTCCGATCATCATCGGAATGAAAAACGGACTAACTCTGCCCGGTCCGCGGTCAAGATAGTTCTTGTGCTGCTCCTCAAATGTGAGAATACCGCCGATACCCGAGCCTGTTATACAACCGACTCTCCAGGGATCCTCCTTCTCCATGTCAAGACCCGAGTCCGCTACCGCCTCTGATGCTGCTATGAGCGCAAACTGTGTGAAACGATCCATCTTTCTTGCCTCGCGCTTGTCAATGAACTGTGTTACATCAAGATCCTTGATCTCACCGGCGATCTTTGTCTTGAAATCCGTTGTGTCAAAGGCTGTTACCTTATCAATACCGCAAACGCCGTTCTTTATATTCTGCCAGAAAGTTTTAGCATCATTACCGATCGGTGTTACCGCACCTACTCCGGTTACTACGACTCTTTTCATTAGTCTTCCTCCTGTTCGCTATTTTATTTATATTATGGGTCTGAAATTACCCTTTGTTCCCAGATATTAACGCGGGAGGACACGAATATACTCCGCAGTCCCCCCGCGTCCGCTCATGGATTATTCATGAGCCTTAATATACTCTACAGCATCACCGACTGTCTGGATCTTTTCTGCTTCCTCATCGGGGATTTCAATATCAAACTCTGTCTCCAGTCCCATAATAAGCTCAACAAGATCCAATGAATCAGCGCCAAGATCATCAACGAATGACGACTCTAATGTTATATCGCTTTCCTCTGCCTTTAATAAATCAACAATGACTGATTTTACCTTCTCGAATTCATCCATTCTGTTCGCACCTCCTTTCACTTCATATGCGGAAGGATATACCTTCCAATGTATATATATCTTTCCTGCAGGAAAATTATATATCGTTTTTAAGCGGGCAATTATTCCCTGTATTACATTACAAGTCCTCCGTCTACACAAATAACCTGACCGGTTATGTATGATGACATATCCGATGCAAGGAATGCTACGGCGTCTGCGATATTCTCCACAGTACCAAAGCGTCCGAGCGGAATTGCATCATAATACTTCTGCTTTATATCGTCTGAAAGCTGGTCTGTCATTGCTGACTGAATGAAGCCCGGAGCTACAGCGTTGCAGCGTATTCCCTTTGCCGAAAATTCCTTTGCGGTCGTCTTTGTAAGCGCGATAAGTCCGCCCTTAGACGCAGAATAGTTAGCCTGACCCGCATTGCCCATAACACCTACCACCGACGCCATGTTTATGATCGAGCCGCCCTTGTTCTTCATCATAGGACGGGCAGCCGTCTTGATACAGTTGAATGCGCCCTTGAGGTTGATGTTCATGACAAGATCCCAATCCTCTTCCTTCATTCTTAGCATAAGACCGTCCCTTGTTATCCCGGCGTTGTTTACAAATATATCAACTGTGCCAAATTCCTTGACCGCGCCGTCTACAAGAGCCTTTACGTCGTCCAGCTTTGTTACGTCGCCCTTTATGCAGATGCAGCCTACTCCCATTGCCTTGATTTCTTCACAGGTCTCATCAGCATATAACGATGACGGAATATCGTTTATTACTATGTTTGCGCCGTATGAGGCAAGCTTTCTTGCTACTGCCTTTCCTATACCTCTTCCTGAGCCGGTGATTACCGCTGTTTTTCCTTTAAGCATTATTCTGTTTCCTTTCCTTATTCTGTTATGCCAAGACCGGCAAGCGTCTTTTCAAGCGAAGCCATGTCCTCTACATTATAGCAGGTCACACTTCTGTCTATCTTTCTCATAAAGCCCGAAAGCGCCTTGCCCGGACCGATTTCGATGAAGGTATCAACACCGTCCGCAATCATTCTTCTGATCGAGTCCTCCCAGAGGACGGAGCTTGAGACCTGCTCCTTCAAAAGCCGCTTTATATCGCTCTTGTCCGCAACATAATCTCCTGTTACGTTGGTTATAACAGGGATCTCCATGTCATAAACCTCAACGTTCTCCATTTCCTTTGCAAGCTTTTCTCCTGCGCCTGTGAGGAGCGCGCAGTGGAACGGCGCGGAAACAGCAAGCTTAACAGCTCTCTTTGCGCCCATCTCCTTTGCGATCTCACAGCATTTGCCGACTGCCGCAGCCTCGCCCGAAACAACTATCTGACCCGGACAGTTGAAGTTTGCGCCTGTGCAGACGCCGGTCTCCGACGCCTTTTCCGCCGCCTCTCTCACCTGATCAGCTGTAAGTCCGAGGATCGCCGCCATTGCGCCAACGCCCACGGGAACCTCCTCCTGCATATACTTGCCGCGCTTTCTTACGAGCTTTACAGCGTCCGCAAATTTAAGCGAGCCTGCCGCGATATGCGCTGTATACTCGCCCAGGCTCAGACCGGCAACAACATCCGGCTTAACGCCCTTTTCCTGCAATACTCTCAATGCCGCAACGCTCATTGTCAGTATTGTCGGCTGTGTGTTCTCGGTGATCATAAGCGTTTCCTGATCACCGTTAAATATCATATCCTTTATATCAAAGCCCAATGCTTCGCCTGCCTCGTCAAATGCCGCGTTCGCACACTCGAAATTCTCCGCAAGCTCCTTGCCCATGCCCGGAGCCTGGCTGCCCTGTCCGGCAAATAAAAATGCTGTCTTTCCCATTATATAACCTCATTATTCCTTTACTTTATACTGTTTTCAGATCGACATATTGCTCTTGACCGTTTGGAGTATGCTGTCTATTTCATCAAAATAGCTCTTAACGATGTCCGCGCACGGCTCGATCTTATTGACCATAGCCGCGCTCTGACCTGCCATCAGCGAGCCTGTCTTAACGTCGCCCTCCCGGAATGCGCGTCTTAATCCGCCTACTCCGAGAGCCTCTATTTCCTCAAACGGAGCGTTTGCCTTTTCAAGCTTCTCATACTCTCTTGTAAGCTGATTTTTCAGTGCTCTTACCGGAGCGCCTGTGCTGCGGCCCGTTACAACCGCGTCACGGTCCTTGGCCTTAAGCACTGCCTGCTTGTAGTTTTCATGCGCGATACATTCCTCCGAGCATATGAAACGCGTGCCTACCTGTATCCCCTCCGCTCCGAGAGCAAATGCCGCGACAGCCGCTCTTGCATCAGCAATGCCGCCCGCGCACACAACAGGAACTTCAACCGCGTCAACAATCTGTGGCATAAGACACATTGTTGTGATCTCTCCGATGTGTCCGCCCGCCTCTGTACCCTCGGCAATGATCGCGTCAGCGCCGAGCTTTTCCATCTTCTTTGCCATTGCCACGCTTGCGATTACCGGAAGAACCTTTATGCCGGCCGCCTTAAGACCCTCCATGTATTTTGCCGGATTGCCCGCGCCTGTCGCGACAACTGCCGGCTTTTCCTCCATGAGCATATTCATTATATCGTCCGCAAACGGATTCATAAGCATTACATTTACACCGAAGGGCTTATCGGTAAGCTCACGGCATTTATGGATCTGCTCTCTTACAATGTCGGCCGGAGCGCCGCCCGCGGCGATAAGTCCGAGACCGCCGCCGTTTGATACAGCCGCCGCAAGCTCCGCCGTGGCTACCCATGCCATACCGCCCTGTATCACAGGATACCTTGTTCCGAGTATTTCACATAATCTGTTCATCGTTTTTATTCTCCTTTATCATTCCATTAATATTCAAGCAATGCCGCGCCCCATGTGAGGCCGCCGCCAAAGCCTACGAGAATAATCTTATCTCCTCGTTCTATAAGTCCCTGCTCCGCAGCCTCCGCAAGCGCGACCGGAATGCATGATGCCGATGTGTTTCCGAATTTTTCAAGGTGAAGAAATACCTTTTCTCTGTCAATTCCCATTCTTCTTATCGCGCTGTCCACTATTCTGTAGTTTGCCTGGTGCGGTATCACGAGCTTTATATCGTCATAGGTAAGCCCTGCTTTTGCGAGAACCATGTCAGATGCGTCCGCCATTGCCTTTACCGCAAACTTCATAACCGCCTGACCCGCCATGCAGATCGTTTCTTTTCTTCCGCCTATCCTCTTTTCAAGCTCTTCCGCGTCATTTCTGAACGCAAGGCTGGTTATCGCCTTGTTTCCGTCGCCGTCCGCTCCCGTTGCGGTCGCGATAACGCCCCGCCGCTCTTCATCAGCTGTTACTATCGCGGCTCCCGCCGCGTCTCCAAACAGGACACAGGTCGATCTGTCCTTGTAGTCTGTCGCCTTTGTAAGAACATCGGCGCAAATAATAAGAATTTTTTTATATGTTCCCACCTTTATAAAGCTGTCCGCTATCTGAAGTCCGAAAACAAAGCTTGAGCATGCCGCGTTATAATCAAATGCGGACGCATTCACCGCTCCGATATTGTTCTGAACAACGCACGCGCATGAGGGGCAGAAATAATCCGGCGTTACAGTTGCAAATATTATAAGATCAAGTTCCTCTGCCGTAAATCTCGAATTTTCAAGCGCCCTTTCCGCCGCGATCGTCGCCATATCCGTTGTGTATTCATCATCGGCCGATACATGGCGCTCCCTGATACCGGTTCTTCTTATTATCCACTCGTCATTCGTATCAACAATGCTTTCCATATATGCATTGTCATAAACCTTTTCAGGTATATAGAAGCCTGTTCCTGCAATTACTGTATTAGGCATTTATCCACATTTCCTTTCATTCCGTTATATTGTTTTCGAGACTGTTTGTTATTTCGCTTATGACATCTGTTTCAACAAATGCTTGCGCCTGTCTTATCGCGCTGAATACAGCCAGAGCGTCAGACGAGCCGTGACCCTTGATCACAGGCTTTTTGCAGCCGAGCAGCAGAGCGCCGCCGTATTCACGGTAGTCCATCATCTTCTTGAACTCATTTACGCCGTCCATAACAAACAGCGCGCCTATTTTCGATCTCAGGTTCTTCATGAACAGGTTTTTAAGCTGTCTGCCGATGACATGACCCATGCCCTCGACCGTTTTAAGCACCACATTCCCCACAAAGCCGTCACAAACCATAACGTCCGCTGTGCCCTCCATAACGTCGCGGCCTTCAATGTTGCCGATAAAGTTGACCGGAGCCGCCTTAAGCTTCGAGAAGGTTTTCTTTGTAAGCTCATCGCCCTTGCCTTCCTCCTCACCGATCGACATAAGTCCGACCTTGGGGCTTTTTATGTCCAGAACATTTTTCATGTATACGCTGCCCATAATACCGAACTGCACCAGATTTTCAGGCTTGCAGTTAGTGTTTGCTCCGGCATCTATCAGAAGCTTCGGACCCTTTGCGGACGGGAGTACAGTGCCGATCGCCGGACGAAGAATACCCTTTATTCTGCCGACAATAAGCAGTCCCGCCGAAAGCAGAGCGCCTGTATTGCCCATTGAAAGCATTGCGTCGCCCTCGCCGCTTTTAAGCATATTCGCCGCGACAACGACCGATGCGCCCTTCTTTGCGCGTACAGCCTTTACCGGCTCCTCATGGTTTGAAATAATCTCGGGAGCATGCGCGATCGTTATTTTTTCTGCCGGGTATTTATATTTGCTGAGCTCATTTTTAATAACGGCAGTATTGCCGACAAGAACTATCTCAATGTCAAGCTCCTTAACTGCTCTTACAGCCGCCTCAACAGGAGCCTGCGGCGCATGATCGCCGCCCATTGCATCAACCAGAATTTTCATATATTAACTACCTCTAAATTAAACTTTCCTCTGAAAACCTCATTCATGTCAGAGCTTATAAATACATGAACAATGTATTCATTATCCCTGCCGCGGACTACCGTGGACCTCGCAACAAGCTTTGCGCCCGAATGAACCTCCGAAATATATTTTACGTTTGCGACCTTTACCAACGCCGCCTTTGCATTAATAACGCTTAATACAAGATTTTCAGCAAAAGCGTATATACATTGACTCTTTACTACATTTGTGTTTTTGAAAAGCATTGTGCTGTCTGTTTCCAGAACCGACAGACCGTTTTCGTAAAGCTTCAGATCAAGCAGCTCAGCCTTTGCGCCGGAGCCGTTCATTTCGCTCTCCGCCGCTGATTTTACCCGTTCCCGGTATTCTGCGATCCCCAGCTCGGCGCGGTCATTGCGAATCGTCGATATACTGACATTACAGAGCTTTGCAAGCTCATCATCCTTCAGAAACGGATTTTCGGCTATTATTTCAACCAAAAAATCATGGCGTTGTTTTTTTGTCATGCTCATGTTCGTCCCCTCCCGGAATCATATTTGTGAATTGGTATTAAGACTTGGTACTAATTCATATGTTTCTATTATATACTAAAGCAGAGCATAATTCAAGATTTTCTTATGATTTTCTCTAAATATCGTTAAAACCAACAAAATATACGTTTTATTTTGGTTATTTTAACAATAATATATACAATATCCTGTGCATATAATTATATTTTGGCACATAATATGGTATTAAAGCCGTCAATGCTCCCCGGTCTCATATTATTCCCCGCAAAAAATCCCGCAAATAAGATACCGTACAGGTATGTACATACACCATATATATCTTACTTGCGGGATAATTCTGTAGCCGCCCTGAAACAATTCATGCCGGCTTATGCCGATTGCAAAGCTCCCTGTATCCGCTTGATTTCGCTTTCTATTATATTTAACCGTATATCCTGTAATTCTTGTGACGCCTTTACCTGATGCGCTATATGCAGCGCATCGCTGCTGTGCTCGTTTGCATATGCGTGTCCTTCCGCAATAAGCTTTATATTGTAGTTTGTCTCGCCTTCAAGAGTACATTTTATCCCTGAAATATCCTTTTCCATTTTATCTATTGACGCCTGCATTTTAAGCTGTGATATTTCCAAAGAGCTTACTCTTTCATCCAAAGAGCTTACTCTTTCATCCAAAGAGCTTACTCTTTCATCCAAAACGCTTAGTTTTTCATCCAAAACGCTTACCTTTTCATCCAAGACGCTTACCTTTTCATCAAGCGAGCTTACTTTTTTAAGGATTAAATCAAGTTTTTCATCTGTTGTCACTGCTATTCCTCCTCCGGAAACTAATTGATAAAGGTATTATATCATACGGCAGAAAAAAATGCAAGATATAAATTTTATATTAAGTTTTCAAATTGTTAATGACATTTCTGAAAATCTATGTTATAATAACATTATAATGCAGAAAGGATTTTGGCAATATATGTCTGAAATATACAGAGAGGTATTTGGTTAATGGAAGAAATAATAGATATACGAGGCTTTTACGGTGAATCGCAGCTGCTTTATGACAGCGTGCTTATTGAGATAGTATCCCGCATCAATATAATAAAGAAATTCAAAACGCTCAACAATGAGCGTGACCCGATAGAAAATGTAAAGACGAGAATAAAATCACCCGCGAGCATGGTTGAAAAGCTCCGGTCAAAGGGGCTGGTCCCAATCGCGGAAAATATACCGGGCAACGTCATGGACGCGGCGGGCGCGCGCGTGATCTGTACATATGTAGATGACGTGTATGAGGTCGCAAGGATCCTTTCGGCACAGAAGGATATAACCGTCCTTGAGGTCAAGGACTATATAAAGAGCCCGAAGCCCAGCGGCTACCGCAGCTATCATATGATAGTCGAACTGCCGATTTATATCGGCGAGGAATGTCACAGGATCCCTGCCGAGATCCAGATAAGAACACTTTCAATGGACTTCTGGGCAAGCCTTGAACACAAAATCAGATATAAGCATGACATTCCCAATCAACAAATCATCGCCTCCGAGCTGAAACGGTGCGCGGATGAGGTCGCCTCTGTTGAGATGAATTTTATTACGATAAGAGACATGATAAACGCCGTGAAAAACGAAAACAGCCACGGCTCCGGCGGCATGGATAACGACATAAGGGAGGAAATATAACATATGAAGGTTCTTATTGCAGATGATGAAAAGGAACTTACTAACGCGCTCAGCGCGATTCTTAAATTCAACAAATATGAGGTTGACTGCGTTTATGACGGCGAGGCGGCATACGAGGCCGCCTACAATAACAATTATGACGCGCTCATCTTGGACGTCATGATGCCTAAGATGAGCGGCATTGACGCGATAAAGGCTCTGCGAAAGAAAAACATTGACACACCTGTAATTCTCCTCACCGCAAAATCGGAGTTCTCCGATAAAATAACGGGACTTGATGCCGGCGCGGACGACTATCTTACAAAGCCCTTCAATACCGGTGAGCTGCTTGCCCGTCTCAGGGCGCTTATACGCCGCTCGGGAGATTCAAAAAACGAGATAATCACCTGCGGCAACATCACGCTTAATAAGGAAAGCCTTGAAATTAAAACGGATTCATCCTCATTCCGTCTCGCGGGCCGCGAATGCAGAATGCTTGAGCTGCTCATTTCCAGATTCGGCTCCCCCGTTACCGAGCAGCAGTTTCTTGATAAAATTTTCGATGATGAGGAGGGTCATCGTGACGGCATGGTATTTCTTTATATTTCGTACCTCAGGACAAAGCTCGGCGCGATCGGCGCGGATCTCGTAATCGAGGAAGCGGGTGGCTGCAAGTACATACTCAGGCAAAAGTGATCGGACGGAGGTAATACAAATGCTCAGAACTCTCCGCATACGCATAATTGCATTCATAATGATATGCACTACAGTCGTTATATTCGCAATATCCTCCGCAATAAATGTCGCAAACAATCTTAGGCTGCAGAGCCGCGAGGACAGTATGCTGAGGCTTATAAGCGAATACAACGGCAATATTCCCAAAAACCCTGTGGAGCTTGAGGATAAGGTGAACTTCACAATAAGCAGTGAAACACCTTTTCAAACGAGATACTTCGTTATACGGGTCGATAAGGAGGGAAAAATAACCGAGACAATGACAAGCAACATAGCGGCTGTCGGGCAGGGCGATATTGAACGTCTGTGCAGCATAGTAAGCGCCAAGCCGGACGGCGCACGCGGCAATATAGGGAGCTACCGTTATCTCATAAGCGGATCGGAGAACGGCAGAATGTTTTCTTTTCTTGACCGCTCTCAGGACAGGGAGCTGGCAGCGCAGCTTATCGTGGTAACCGTGTTTACAGGCATCATAAGTCTTGCGTGTATTTTCCTTATTCTCATA
Organism: uncultured Lachnospiraceae bacterium; assembly: GCA_964579875.1. Lineage (GTDB taxonomy): Bacteria > Bacillota > Clostridia > UBA1381 > UBA1381 > Ornithomonoglobus. Next base: position 24,580 of record CAZOHJ010000002.1, read on the forward strand.
TTCATCTCAAAGAAAATGATTGATCCGTTTGTGAAAAATCAGGAAAAGCAGAAGCAATTCATAACCGATGCCGGACATGAGCTGAAAACGCCGCTTGCAATAATCCGCACAAACGCCGAGGTGCTTGAGGTCTGCTACGGCAAAAACGAGTGGCTCGACAGCATCCAGAACCAGACGACGCGCCTTGACGGGCTTGTAAAAGGGCTTTTACAGCTTTCCAAGGGTACCGAGCTTAAAGAGGTGGAGCATATACGGTTTTCACTCAGCGCAACGGTTAACGACACCTCCGGCTCCTTTATAACCATGGCGGATCAGAAGGGGCATAAAATGCACTTTGATATAACCCCGGAAATAAATTACACAGGCAATGCCCAGTCTATAAGCACGCTGGTTTCGATACTTGTCGATAACGCGATCAAATACGCGTCCGAAAACGGTAACATCTATATCAGTCTTTCACGCATGGGCATCGGCACCGCAAAAACGGCAAAGCTTATTGTAGAAAATGATACGGACGTGGATGACAGTGTTGAGCTGAACCGTTTCTTTGAGCGGTTCTACCGTTCCGATTATTCACGGGCGCGTTCAAGCGGCGGGTTCGGTATCGGACTTTCGGTTGCAAAAAATATTGTTGAAACGCACAAAGGAAAAATCTCTGTTTCAAAATCAGGTAATAAAATAGCCTTTACGGTTATTCTATAAATATAAATATAATATGAAAGGAAAAAAGAAAATGGTATATGTAATGTTAGCAGACGGATTTGAAGAGGTTGAGGCTATTGAGCCTGTTGATATTATGAGACGCGCCGGAATTGATGTCTCAACGGTTTCGATCATGACGTCAAAGAGCGTTAAAGGCGCCCACGGCATAACCGTTGAGGCCGACGCAATGATAGCGGACATTCTCAATAACGGTGTGGCTCCCGCCGATATGGAGCTTCTTGTTCTTCCCGGCGGAGGGGGCTATGTTTATCTCGATGAATCAAACGAGGTTCACGCGCTCTTGAATGACGCGCTTATACAAGGCAAATATATAGCGGCGATCTGCGCAGCTCCGTCAATTCTCGGAAAAAAGCAAATTCTTATGGGTAAAAAGGCCACCTGCTATCCGGGCTTTGAAAAGTATTGCTACGGTGCGGAAATGACAGGCGAAAAGGCTGTTGTCGACGGCAGGATCATCACGGGCAGAGGTCCGGGCGCCGCATCCGATTTCGGCTTTGCTCTTGTCACTCTGCTAAAGGGAGCCGAAACGGCAGCGCAGCTTAAGGACGAAATGCAGTACAATGACTGATACTCCGTCAAAGGACGAAATACGCAGCGCCCAAAAAGCAAAGCGGCGGCTCCTTACCCGCGGACAGATCAATGAGGCAAGCGGCAGAATAACAGAGCATTTACTGTCGCTTGACTGCTGCAGGAACGCGGACACGGTAATGATATATATCTCCGCCTTTAAAGAGCCGTCAACAGACGGGATCATCTCACGGCTGTATGCGGATAACAAGCGTATTGTCGTTCCGATAAGCAATACTGATACATTTACGATAACTCCTTCATACCTCACCTGCCCCGATAAGCTTATCGAGGGAGCGTATGGGATAAAGGAACCCGCGGAATGCATTGAAGCGGACATTTCCGGCATTGATCTTGCGCTTATTCCCGGCATCGCCTTTGATGAAAACGGAGCGCGGCTAGGCTTCGGCAAGGGGTATTATGACAGGTTCCTGTCGGACTTTAATGGAATAAAAGCCGGTATATGCTATGATTTTCAGCTGCTTGAGCATGTGCCGTCATCACCGCATGATGTTAAGATGGATATTATCATAACCGAAAAGCGGATAATGCAATTCAGATAATGAAAGGATTTATAAATGATTTTTGACACACACGCCCACTACAATGACCGTCTTTTTGATGAGGACAGGGACGAGCTTCTCTCTTCAATGCCGGAAAACGGCGTCGGGCTTATCATGAACGCTTGCTCAAGGCTTGACGAAATGCCGCTTATTCTTGAACTCTGCGAAAAATATCCGTTTATGTACGGAGCCGCGGGGATCCACCCTGAGGAGGTCGATGCTGCGGCGCCGGGATACCTTGACAGGATACGGGAATACGCAAAGCATCCTAAAATCAAGGCTGTCGGCGAGATCGGGCTTGACTATCACCGGACCAAGGAAACGAAAGCGGAGCAGCACAGAATACTCGGTGAACAGCTTGACCTTGCAAGAGAGCTTAAGCTTCCGGTGATCATCCATGACCGTGAGGCGCACGGCGACTGTCTGAGTATTTTAAAGGCTCACAGAGCCTATGAATACGGCGGGGTTTTCCACTGCTACAGCGGCAGCGTGGAAATGGTGCGCGAGGTCACTGAGGAGCTTAATATGTATGTCGCCTTCGGCGGCTCGCTCACCTTTAAGAACGCAAAAAAAACGCGCGCCGCGGCGATGGCGGTTCCTCTTGACCGTCTGCTTATTGAAACGGACTGCCCGTATATGGCGCCGGTTCCGTACCGCGGAAAGCGAAACAGCTCGATCTATCTCACCGAGGTCGTTAGGCTGCTTTCCGAGCTTAAAGGACTTTCGCCTGAGGAAACCGAAAGAATTACGGAAGAAAACGGAAGGAAGCTGTTCAATATATGAACGATATGATTTTACGCGGCGCCGAAAGGCTCGGTATTAAGCTCACCGAAGCTCAGGCAGCCTCACTTGTCAGATACAACAATATATTAATAGAAAGAAATAGGTCTGTAAATCTCACCCGCATTACCGAGCCGGAGGAGGTTGTCACAAAGCATTTTCTTGACAGCCTTACCACTCTGCTCACAGGACGCGTAAACGGCAGAGTCATCGACGTCGGTACCGGAGCGGGATTTCCCGGTCTTGTCCTGAAATGCGCCAAGCCTGAAATTGAGCTTACTCTGCTCGATTCCCTCAATAAACGTATAAGCTTTCTCCGGGATGCCGCCGCGGAAATGGGCATAAAAAGCGGCATTGAATTTATACACTCCCGCGCGGAGGATGCGGCTCTGTCCCCGGAGCACAGGGAAAAATACGATACCGTTGTTTCCCGCGCTGTCGCGAACCTGCGCGCGCTTTCGGAATGGTGTCTGCCCTTTGTGAGACCGGGCGGCTGTATGCTTGCGCTCAAGGGGCCTCTTGCCGCAAGCGAGCTTGATGACGCAAAGGCCGCAATTGACATTCTCGGCGGCAGCGTGGAGGGCGTATTGAAAGCGGACATACCCTTTACGGAGCTTGAGCACAAAATAATCGTGATAAAAAAACTCCGACATACACCGAAACAATTCCCCCGCAAGGGCAAAAAAGCGACAGAAATACCTGTCGAAAAGGTTTATAAAAAGAGATAATCAAAAAGCGTGCCGGTTTATGTCGCACGCTTTTTCTTTACATTCGGAATTTTCATGCTATAATTGTTATTGTAAGACAAAAAGCACAGATACAGACAGCCAACGCTGTCACCCCCGATTGTACGATGCGTATAAACAGCATTGTTCAATTGTCTTACACCTTCCACCACCGAGGGGAAAGAGCGGATAGCAGTACTGTACATCAAAGGCGATCTTTTATATTACTATCCGCTCAGAACCCATTAAAGATCAAAAATTACAATCAGGTGAACAGCATGTCAGATAATAATTCAAATAAAAGAATAAGGAATATCCCGCTAAAGGCAATAAAACCCAATCCCGGACAGCCGCGGAAGTATTTTGATCCTGACGCTATGGATGCACTCACGCGTTCAATTGAGCGCTACGGTGTTTTGTCACCGATAACGGTCAGAGAATGCGGTGATGATGAATATGAGCTGATCTCGGGAGAACGCCGCTACAGGGCGGCCTATAACGCGGGACTTAAAGCTATTCCGTGCATAGTTACGGAAAACTCAACCGATTGCGCAATTCTTTCTCTTCTTGAAAATTTACAGCGTGAGGATCTGTCCTTTCTGGAGGTCGCGGAAAGCTACAGGGAGCTTATAAAGGGCAAGGGATTATCCAGCCGCGAGATTTCCAGGAAGATCGGCGGCAAGCCATTTGAAATAAAGGAAAGAATGAGACTTATGATGCTTGATCCTTTCGTGCGAAAATACATAAGAAATTTTCATCTCAGTGAAAGACAGGCGCGGGCGCTGCTGCGCATTCATGACAGAGACGCGCAGATCGAAGCGGTGAGATATATCTGCGAAAATTCATTGAGCGAAGAGGAATCTGTCGGCTTTATATCGGAGCTTCTGAAAACCGGACACGAGCCAAAGATCCATATAAACAAATTCAAGGACATTAAAATCCTGAAAAACACCCTCACAAATGCGGTAGGGCTTATACGTCAGAGCGGAATTGACGCTGAATTTAACGAAAATACCTATGATTGGGGCGAAGAATTTATAATAGTCATCCGAAATTAACCCTTTACAAAAACAAATTAATGTTATATAATATACTGAGATTTTGAAAGGATTAATTATTTGCGATGGATAAGACAAACAAAAGAATTGTAGTAAAGGTAGGAACCTCCACTCTTACATACGATACGGGAAAGATAAATTTAAGACAGATCAACGCCCTCGCCCGCGTGCTTTCGGATCTGCGCAATCAGGATTACGAGGTTATTCTTGTTTCCTCGGGAGCTATAGGCGTTGCGATGGGTAAGCTCGGTCTTGACCGCAAGCCCAAGGATACAAAGGTAAAGCAGTCTCTCGCGGCAATCGGTCAGTGCGAGCTGATGTCGCTTTACGACAAGATGTTTGCGGAGTATCACAACACGGTTGCGCAGATACTTCTGACACGCTCGGATGTTGACATTGAAAAACGAAAAAATCACACCACAGACACCTTCAATACTCTGCTCGATATGGGAATTATCCCGATTGTAAACGAAAACGATACGGTTTCCGTCGAGGAAATCGAATTTGGCGACAACGACAGCCTTTCCGCAATCGTGGCAAAGCTGGTGAACGCCGATCTGCTCGTGCTCTTTTCCGATATTGACGGTCTATATGACTGTGACCCGCACACTAACCCCAACGCGCGGCTCATATCGCGGGTCGAGGATATAAGCGCTGTCGAAGCGGGAGCGGAAGGCGCGGGCACAGACCTCGGCACCGGCGGCATGATAACAAAGATCGAAGCCGCAAAGATCGTAAATGACGCCGGAATAAGCATGCTCATTGTAAACGGCAAAAACATAGAGACTCTCTATGACATTATCGAAGGCAAAGAGGTAGGAACGCTTTTTAAGGACTATTAAAATACGTATTTGCGTCCCTCAATTTAAAGAAGTCAAAATTATTTCTTATAAAATCATAAGCTTCAAAAGGTACGGTCATATGGACCGCGCCTTTTTTTAACCCATAAATACTTACTTTTTCCCTGAATTTGTTCAAAAAACCGCTGCAAAAAGCACTTGACTATTCGACAAAAAAATACTATAATGTACATTAGGCAGGTTTGTTTGCATACGCGAATATTTCAGCGTGCGCGCGCATAACTTGTATAAACAGCTATGCCTGTACATCGCTGCAGGCCTACATATACAGGAGGATTACACATATATGAGTAAGCTTCATATGGGAATTGACGTCGGCTCAACGACTGTTAAAGTGGTTGTGCTTGACGATAATAACAAAATACTGTATTCGGAATACAGAAGACACTATTCAGATATAAAAAGCACCGTTCTAGGTCTCTTTGAGGAGGTGAGAGATACCGTCAGAGATCAGGGCTTTACCGTAGTTATTACAGGCTCAGGCGGTCTTTTGCTGTCCAAAATGCTCGGACTGAAATTCGTTCAGGAGGTTATCGCCAACAAGACCGCGATCGAAGCCTTCCTCCCCGACACCGATGTTGTTATAGAGCTTGGCGGCGAGGATGCAAAGATCCTATATCTTTCGGGCGGTCTTGAGCAGAGAATGAACGGCACCTGCGCGGGAGGCACAGGCTCCTTTATAGATCAGATGAGCATACTGCTTAAAACGGACGCCGACGGTCTTAATAAGCTTGCGGAAATGCACACGACAATTTACCCGATCGCCGCCCGATGCGGAGTTTTTGCCAAATCGGACGTTCAGCCGCTGCTTAATGAGGGCGCCGCGCGCGAGGACGTTGCCGCTTCAATTCTACAGGCGGTCGTTACCCAGACTATTTCAGGACTTGCGCAGGGCAGACCTATAAAGGGCAATATCGTATTCTTAGGCGGTCCGCTCCACTTCCTGCCTCAGCTCCGCAGACAGTTTGAGGAAACCTTAAAGGACAATGCGGATTCCTTCAGAATACCGGACAACGCGCAGATTTTCGTAGCTCTGGGCGCTGCTATGATGTATGAGGACTCAGAGGAAAGAACCCTTGACGCGCTTAAGGAAAGCCTCATAAATTCAAAGGGGGTCGACGCGGAAATTACCCGTATGCCCAAGCTTTTTGAAACAGAGGCGGACAAGAAGGAATTTGATGAACGCCACTCAAAGGACAAGGCAGTGCGCGGCGACATATCAAAGGCAAAGGGGCCTGTTTTTTTAGGGCTTGACGTCGGTTCGACTACGATCAAATGCGCCGTTATAAATGAGCGGGACGAAATTATATATGACTATTACGGCAAGAATGAGGGCAGCCCTATAACCTGCGGTCTTAACATAATGCGCGAGCTTTATTCCAGGCTCCCTAAGGACGCATACATAGCAAACGGCTGTACAACAGGCTACGGTGAGCTGCTGCTTAAAACCGCCTTCAGAATTGACGAGGGCGAAATTGAAACAATAGCGCATTACAAGGCGGCGAACCACTTCGCGCCGGGCGTTGATTTCATTATTGACATCGGCGGTCAGGATATGAAGTGTATGAAGATAAAGGACGGAGTTATCGACTCGATAATGCTCAATGAGGCATGCTCCTCCGGCTGCGGCTCTTTTATCCAGACTTTTGCGGAGGGGCTAGGAATGGACTCGATAGGCTTCTCAAAGGAGGCGCTCACCGCGGATAATCCGGTTGACCTCGGCACACGCTGCACCGTATTCATGAATTCGCGCGTCAAGCAGGCGCAGAAGGAGGGCGCGACCGTCGGCGATATAAGCGCCGGTCTATCCTACTCCGTTGTAAGAAACGCGCTTTACAAGGTCATCAAGCTCCGCGATACGTCCCTTATGGGCGAAAAGATAGTCGTACAGGGCGGCACCTTTAATAACAACGCGATTTTGCGCTGCTTTGAGCTGCTCATCGGAAAGAACGTCACAAGACCGGATATTGCCGGTATAATGGGCGCGTTTGGCTCGGCGCTTATAGCAAAGGAACGCTGGAACGGCGGCGAATGTGACATTATAACAGAAGATGAAATTGATTCCTTCACCTTCAGCACAAAGCTTACACGCTGTCAGAAGTGCAACAACCACTGCCAGCTTACGATAACGGATTTCGGTGACGGCAGTCAGTTTATTTCAGGCAACCGCTGTGAGCGCGGCGCGGGACAGGAAAAGAAAAACAAGGATATTCCAAATCTCTATGATTATAAATATAAGAGAGCCTTTCAGTATAAGTCCTTAAAGAGTGAGGATGCGCCAAGAGGAACAATCGCTATGCCGAGAGTTCTCAATATGTATGAAAACTATCCGCTGTGGCACACCTTCTTTACAGAACTTGGCTTCTCGGTTAAGATCTCAGGCAGGAGCACACACAAGCTTTATGAAAAGGGTATTGAATCGATCCCGTCGGAGAGCGCCTGTTATCCGGCAAAAATCGTACACGGTCATATTCAGGATCTTATCGACAAGGGCTATAAAACAATATTCTATCCCTGCATACCTTATGAGCAGATAGAATACAGCGCGGCGGGCAACCACTTCAACTGTCCCATGGTAACATCATATCCCGAGGTTATTTACAATAACATGGACATTGTGCGCTCTCCGGAAATAACCTTCCTTTATCCGTTCATCAACCTTGCGGACAAGCCGTCCTTCAAGCGTCAGATGACAAAGGCTTTAAAGGATAAATACAATATCCCGTTCAAGGAAATTGACGCTGCCTCTGAAAAGGCATTTGCCGAGCTGCAGCGCTATAAGAACGACATAAGGACAAAGGGCGAGGAAACGATCAGATGGCTTGAGGAGCATGACAAGCGCGGCATAGTGCTCGCGGGCAGACCCTACCACATTGACCCGGAGATCAACCACGGTATTCCGGATATGATAAACTCCCTCGGCTTTGCGGTTCTCACGGAGGACAGTGTTGCGCATCTCGGGCATCTGGAGCGTGATATACGGGTTGTAGACCAGTGGGCATACCACACAAGACTTTACGAATCGGCATCGGAGGTTATAAAGAACAACCGCCTTGAGCTTATCCAGCTGAATTCCTTCGGCTGCGGACTTGACGCTGTTACGACCGACCAGGTCATGGAGATCCTCCAGTCGCACGAGAAGATTTATACAACGCTTAAAATAGACGAGGTTTCAAATCTCGGTACTGCGCGTATCCGTGTGCGCTCACTTAAGGCCGCGGTAAAGGAGCGTGTTGACAACGACTTTATGCCGCACAAGGTCGAGGACTACACGATCAACCGTGTAAAGTTCACCGACAAGGAGCGCAAGAACCACACCGTCATATTCCCGCAGATGTCCCCTACCCACTTCGGACTGTTTGAGGCGGTGCTGAGAATGAGCGGCTATAACGCGATGGTGCTTGAGCACGCTTCCGCGGAGGATGTGGAGGCAGGTCTTAAATCGGTTAATAATGATGCCTGCTATCCGTCAATCATGGTTACGGGTCAGCTTGTAAACGCCTTTATAAGCGGAAAATGCGATCCGGATAAAACATCGATCATGATTACGCAGACCGGCGGCGGCTGCCGCGCCACAAACTACATAGCGTTTTTAAGAAAGGCGCTAAAGGAGGCGGGCTATCCGCAGGTTCCGGTCGTCTCGCTTAACGTATCGGGTCTTGAGGGCAATCCGGGCTTTAAGATCACGCCGAAAATGGTCGATGGTCTGCTTAAGGCCTGCACATGGGGCGATCTGCTCCTCGCCTGCTCACAGAGAATAAGACCTTACGAGATCAACGAGGGTGAAACAAACGCGGTCTATGACAAGTGGCAGAGGCGGTTATATAATGACATTTTAAACCGGAATACAAAAAAGCTTAAGCTTAAAAAGGTCATAGATGAAATTATAGACGATTTTGACGCTATCCCAATTGATGAAACCGTTAAGAAGCCGAAGGTCGGAGTTGTAGGTGAAATTCTTGTAAAGTTCCAGCCGGATGCAAACAATGATGTTGTAGGCGTTATTGAGGCTGAGGGCGGCGAGGCGGTCATGCCGGGACTTGCGGACTTTATGCTGTACTGTCTGTATAACAATAACTTCAAGCGCGACAACCTCGGCATGAAGGCGTCAACCGCAAGACTATGCAACCTTGCAATATGGGGCATTGAAAGCTTCAGAAAGCACGCTGAAAAGCGAATGAAGGCAAATCCGAAGTTCGCGTCGCGTGCGCCGGGACATATCGCGGAAATCGCAGAGGGCGCAAGGAATGTTCTCCAGCTCGGGCACTGCACAGGCGAGGGCTGGTTCCTCACCGGCGAAATGATCGAGCTTATAAATTCGGGTGTTCCGAATATAGTATGCGTACAGCCGTTTGCCTGCCTGCCTAACCACGTTACGGGCAAGGGCATGATCAAGGAACTGCGCCGACAGTATCCGCAGTCAAACATAGTCGCGATCGACTACGACCCGGGCGCCTCGGAGGTAAACCAGCTCAACCGTATCAAGCTTATGATGGCGGTCGCATTCGAGAATATCCGCAAGGAGGAGGAATATGATAAGCTCCTCATAAACAGACACCATGAGAAATTAAAATCGACTGAAAAGGTTAAGGTCGGAGTTTAAATTTACAATTGAGACTAATCCAAATCGGGTTAGTCTCTTTTTGCGTATGTCTATCCCCGGGAGACCCGTCCGGCACGAAAAATAATCAATATAAACGGTTGACTTTTATTTGAAATTAATATATAATGTATACAAATAAGTTAGCGCTGCGAAGGACATATGGCGGAAAGAACCGGAAGATGGTTGCATAATCCTGCCGCAGAACCGGCGGAAATTTTTCTAATAGGAGCGATTGGTATGAATGTAAAAAGGCAGGAGGATTCACTTGCCGTATCAGCGCAGCTTGTTCTGCCGCAGCAGGCGAATCCGGCGGGGAATATTCACGGCGGCGAGATAATGAAAATGATGGACAATACCGCCGCGATTGCTGCAATGCGCCACTCGAACTCAAATGTTGTAACAGCGCGTGTGGATGAGCTTGTGTTTAAGAAGCCTATAAGGATAGGCGAGTATGTCACCTGTTCCGGGCGTGTGGTATACGCCGGAAATTCGTCAATGGAGGTTTTCGTAACCATCGAGGCAGAGAATCTCAGAACAGGAAAAAGACAGATTGCTCTCACAGCTTTTTTTACGATGGTTGCCGTTGACGATAATGACCGCCCCTCGCCCGTACCGCAGATACTCCCGGGCGATGATGAGTTTTCAAGAGGACTGTTTGAGATAGGGCGCAGACGCTACAGTGAAAACCGCAGGGAACGGAATAAACACGTTACTCCTAACCCTCAAAAACAGTAGTTGTACATTTCTCACAAAAAAAGTGAACAAAATTGTTAAAATTCATGAAAATGCAGAAAATACTTTATTTTTCTGCATTTTTATTGTATAATATAGCTCGTAGCTTAATTCTGCTGCAAAATGACAGCAGAGCAGTAAAACGGTAGTCATATTAGAACTTGATATGATTAAAAGGCATTACGGAAGGACGGAGTTTTATTTTTATGGAACAAAATTTAGCGCAAACTCAAACTGTGACGATTATTGCGCTTGCAATCTTTGCGCTCCTTATGGTGTGCATCGGTGTTTTCTCGTCACTCAGAACAAAGACGATTGACGGCTTTTTGCTCGGAAACCGTAACATAGGACCGTGGGTATCGGCTTTTGCCTACGGCACATCTTATTTTTCAGCAGTGATTTTCGTAGGCTATGCGGGACAGCATGGCTGGAACATAGGTCTTGGCGGTATCTGGATAGGTATCGGTAACGCGGTGTTGGGCTGTCTGCTTGCATGGATGGTGCTTGCAAGGCGCACAAGAACAATGACGCATACACTTTCAACCAGGACTATGCCGGAATTTTTTGCGGCGCGATATGATTCAAAGGCTATGAAGATATTCGCCGCGATCGTAATATTTGTATTTCTGGTACCGTACAGCGCCGCGGTTTACAAGGGGCTCGGAAATATGTTTACCGCTATTTTCCCGAATGTGGGCGTAAACACATGGATTCTTGTTATCGCTGTTCTCACTGGTATTTATCTTATTCTCGGCGGTTATGTCGCAACAGCGTATACTGATTTTGTACAGGGCATCATCATGATTCTTGGTGTGTTCGCAATGGTTATCGCGCTTGTTAAGACAAACGAGGTCGGCGGATTCGGTAATATTATGTCAAATCTCAGAGCTATCCCCGACAACGGGGACGGCATAACAGGCGCACAGATAACAAGCTGGTACGGAGGAAAGAGCTTTAAGTTCCTCTGCACAAATATTCTTCTTACATCATTCGGAACATGGGGACTCCCGCAGATGGTTCAGAAGTACTACGCTATCAAGGACACAAGATCAATCAAGCAGGCAACGATAATTTCAACTGTATTTGCGCTTATCATCGGCTGCGGCGCTTACTTCGTAGGCGCAATGTCAAGACTTGTGCTTGAGAATAAGCTTCCGGCAAACGGCGTTGATGATGTGATCCCGACAACACTTCTTAAAGCGTTCGGCGATTCGAATATGTTTACAACAATTATTCTTGCCGTGCTCCTAATACTCCTTCTTTCGGCTTCAATGTCAACACTTTCATCAATAGTTCTTACATCTTCATCATCGATCAGTGTTGACCTTATCCCGGAGATAAAGAAGAATACAAAGGACGAGGGTCAGGTTATCACAACAAGAGTTCTGTGCCTTATCTTCGTTGCGCTTTCATATGTATTTGCAACGGTTAAGATTTCAATTATCGTAAATATAATGTCATTCTCATGGGGTATCGTTTCAGGCACATTCTTAGGCGCGTATATGTGGGGCATCTACTCAAAAAAGGTAACGAAGGCAGGCGCATGGGCAGGTATGATATGCGGCTTCCTTACAGTTGCAATCCCGACTGTTGTGCTTGCAATATCAGGCGGCAGCATACAGGCAGCGGCTTCAAAGGCGCCCGAGATGGGTGTTGCGGCAATGGCTGTATCGGTAATAGTTGTACCGATTGTATCGGCATTCACAAAGAAATATGACGATAAGTTCCTCAGCGGTGTTTTCGCGGTAAAGGAATAATAATATATAAAGAGGAGAAATACATAAAATGCCTATAACCGAATTGCTTGACAGAAACGCAAAATTATACGGAGACGAGACTGCGCTCGTTGAAATTAATCCGCAGGTAATGGAAAAATCAAGAGTTACATGGAAGGAGTATTCACTCATTGAAACAACCCCGATGAACCCGGGCAGATGTGAGATAACCTGGAAGGAGTTCGACAAGCGCGCAAACCGTTTCGCAAGTCTGCTTCTGAGCCGCGGCATTCAAAAGGGTGATAAGGTTGCGATCCTCCTCATGAACTGTATCGAGTGGCTGCCGATTTATTTCGGGGTACTCAAGGCGGGCGCGATTGCTGTGCCGCTTAACTACCGATATACAGCGGACGAGATAAAGTATTGCGCAGAGCTTGCCGAGTGTGATGTTCTTGTATTCGGGCCGGAGTTTATCGGACGGGTTGAGGAAATCTGCGAAAAGCTGCCGAGGGTGAGGGAGATGTTCTATGTCGGCGCAAACTGCCCGACCTTTGCGGACAGCTATGACTACTATGTGAAGTTCATGCGCTCAATCGCTCCCGATGTTCCGCTGACAGATGATGATTACGCCGCAATATATTTTTCATCGGGAACAACCGGTTTCCCGAAGGCTATACTTCACAAGCACCGCTCTCTTTCTCACAGCGCGAAGGTTGAGCAGGCGCATCACGGACAGGGCAGGGATGATGCGTTCCTCTGTATACCGCCTTTATATCATACAGGCGCGAAAATGCATTGGTTCGGATCACTCATTGCCGGCAGCAAGGCTGTAATCTTAAAGGGCGTAAAGCCGGAGTGGATCATAAGAGCCGTATCCGAGGAGGAATGTACAATAGTATGGCTGCTTGTCCCGTGGGCACAGGATATTTTAGACGCTATAGAGCGCGGCGAGATAAAGCTTGAAAAGTATAATCTTGACAAGTGGAGACTTATGCATATCGGTGCGCAGCCTGTGCCGCCAAGCCTTATAAAGCGTTGGAAAGAGGTGTTTCCGAACCACGAGTATGACACAAACTACGGTCTTTCAGAATCAATAGGACCGGGCGCGGTTCATCTCGGGGTTGAGAATATCCACAAGGTTGGCGCAATCGGTAAGGCAGGCTACGGCTGGGAAACAAAGATTGTTGACAGTGACTTCAATGAGGTTAAGCAGGGCGAGGTCGGAGAGCTTGCCTTAAAGGGGCCGGGAGTTATGGTATGCTACTATAATGATAAGAAGTCAACAGACGAGGTGATGAAGGGCGACTGGCTCCTTACCGGAGATATGGCAGAGGAGGACGAGGACGGATTTATCTATCTTGTTGACCGAGCAAAGGATGTAATCATCTCAGGCGGCGAGAATCTTTACCCGGTACAGATTGAGGACTATTTAAGAAAGTTCAATAAGATCAACGATGTTGCCGTTATCGGACTTCCTGACGCGCGGCTCGGCGAAATAGCCGCCGCTATTATCCAGCTCAAGCCGGACGAAATATGCGCCGAGGATGAGATAATGGAGTTCTGCAAGGATCTTCCGCGTTACAAGAGACCGCGAAAGATCATCTTTGCCGATGTGCCGCGTAATCCGACGGGCAAAATTGAGAAGCCGCTTTTAAGAAAAATCTATTGCGGCGAGAGCATCGTAGCGCGTCAGAACGAAATAAAGGAAAAATAACAGCATCAAATTAAGGAGCTTCCTATGGGAGGTTCCTTTTTTGTTTCCTTTTCCTTGACGAAAACAGGTAATTGTGGTACAATATAAATGTGATTTTTCGCAGAGTAAAAAAGAGAAGGGAAAGAATATACAAGATGAAAAAGCTTATGCTTGGAAACGAAGCTGTTGCGCGCGGCGCTTATGAAGCCGGCGTTACGGTAGTGTCCTCATATCCCGGCACACCGAGTACCGAGATAACGGAGAACATTGTTAAATATGATAATATATATGTTGAGTGGGCGCCGAACGAAAAGGTTTCAGCTGAGGTTGCCGTAGGCGCCGCAACAGGCGGTGCGCGCGCTATGGCATGTATGAAGCATGTAGGACTTAATGTTATGGCTGACCCTGTTTTCACTGTAAGCTACAGAGGTATAAACGGTGGTCTGGTATTCTGTGTGGCGGACGACCCGGGAATGCACTCATCGCAGAACGAGCAGGATTCACGCCACTATGCCGAAGCAGCAAAGATACTCATGCTTGAGCCGTCAGACAGCGGCGAGTGCAGAGATTTCACAAAGCTTGCCTATGAGCTTTCAGAGCAGTATGACACACCGGTATTTTTAAGACTGCAGACAAGAGTTTCACACTCGCAAAGCCTTGTCGAGGAAATGGAGCCGGTTGATTACAAGCTCAAGGATTATGAAAGAAATCCGCATAAAAATGTAATGACTCCGGCAAATGCCATCCGCGCTCATGTAAAGGTCGAGAACAGAATGGTAAAGCTTGCAGAGCTTGCTGAAACTATTGAGGTTAATAAGGCGGAGGATAACGGCAGCGGGATCGGTGTTATATGTGCCGGAATTTCATATATGTATGCAAAGGAGGCGCTGGGCGATAAGGTAAATTATTTAAAGCTCGGTCTTGTATATCCGCTTCCGGAAAAGCTTATAAAGGACTTTGCCGCAAAGTGTGACAAGGTATTCGTTATTGAGGAGCTTGACCCGTTCATAGAGAACCACTGCAGAAGGATTGGTGTTGATGTGATCGGCAAGGAGGTATTTTCACTCTTGGGCGAGTACACTCCGGCAATGATAAAGAAGCAGGTCCTCGGAATTGACCCGGTGGAACATATCGTTATTGAGGACAATGTTCCTGTTCGTCCGCCTGTAATGTGCGCAGGCTGTCCGCACAGAGGTACATATTATGTCCTTAAAAAGCTTGGTCTTTATGTAATGGGAGATATAGGCTGCTATACCTTAGGCGCAATGGCGCCGCTCAGCTGCATGGATACAAATCTCTGTATGGGCGCGGCAATAGGCGAGGCGCACGGCATTGGCAAGGCGCGCGGCAATGAATTTGCTAAAAAGGTCGTATCGGTTATCGGTGATTCAACCTTTATCCATTCGGGTATAACCGGTCTTGTTAATATGGTGTATAATAAGAGTATTAATACCGTTCTTATCCTCGACAACTCAATCACAGGCATGACAGGTCATCAGGATAACCCGACAACAGGCTATACGATCCGTAAGGAGCCGACAAAGCAGGTCAATCTCATAACACTTTGTAAGGGTATCGGAGTTGACAGTATACAGGTTGTTGACCCGTTTGATGTAAAGGGACTTGAAAAGGCGCTCAGGGAGGAAACAGCCAAGGAGGAGCCATCGGTTATTATTGTACAGCGTCCCTGCGCGCTTCTTCCGAATATGAGAAAGCAGTATTCATCACACTGTCATATAACAGACAAGTGCAGAAAGTGCAAGATGTGCATGAAACTCGGCTGTCCGGCAATTTCGTTAAAGGGCGGCAATATAGTAATAGATGTAAACCAGTGCAACGGATGCGGACTTTGTACAAATGTATGTCCGTTCGGAGCAATAGAAAAGGAGGACTGATACCATGAATATTATGATAGTAGGAGTAGGTGGTCAGGGAACTCTCCTTGCGAGCCGGATTTTAGGCAGGGTTGCGATCAAGGCAGGCTATGATGTAAAGATAAGCGAGGTTCACGGTATGTCGCAGCGCGGCGGAAGCGTTACAACCTATGTTAAATACAATGACAAGGTATATTCGCCGATTATTGACAAGGGTGAGGCTGATATTATTCTTGCATTCGAGATGCTTGAAGCATTAAGGGCTGTTCCGTTCCTTAAAATAGGCGGTAAGCTGATTGCAAATACACAGCAGATGGATCCGATGCCGGTTATAACCGGCGCAATGGAGTATCCGGCCGACATAGAAAAGAGAATAAGCGAAAAGCTTGATCTTCTTGCGGTTGACGCTCTCTCTCTTGCAAAAGAAGCGGGAAATATAAAAGCGGTTAATGTTGTTCTTATCGGTATTCTTGCAAAAAGCACAAATGTAGAAAAGGAAATATGGATAGAAACAATAAAGGAAACTGTGCCGGAGAAGCTTTTAGAGGTAAATCTTAAAGCGTTTGAGCTTGGCTACAGTATGTAAAATGCAATAATCAGAGGGAGCCTTTGGCTCCCTCTGATTACAATTAAGAGCGTATCATTCCGGCTCATCAGGTCTGATACGCTCTTTTATATGTTTCAGCTGTTATTTTTGCTCATACGATTTATTACTCGCAAGCACGGCTGACGCATTGTTGCTGATTCGCTCATAGCCGCTTTCAAACTGTACCCATCTGCCGCAGCTGAAATAATATTTAACATCATTTTTATAGCTGCCGCTCACAGACAGAACGCCGTCATTGTTTACAAGAACGCTGTCATCCTCGGTATCATACACCGCAAGCTCAATTCTGTTATTGCGGTAGCCCTCGCGGTATACGGTATAGTATTTCCCGCCGGACGGTATCGGGGGCAGGTTCAGCCAGCCGTTATCGGTTATTGCGTTAAAGGCTCTCAGAATTGTTACTACGGACTGCTCAACCGTGTATGTACCCTTAGGGTCAAAACGCGTATCGTCCACGCCGTTCATAATTCCGTAGCGTGACATGACGCTTACGGGGTCTCTCGCCCAGTCCTGAATATCCGCGCTGTCACTGTATGACATTTCCGCTGTGCTGTTCATGGTATACAGCTCCAGCAGCCTTGCAAGTATAGCAGCCGCCTCCTCACGGGTTATTGTATTCCCCGGACGGAAGGTCCCGTCATCATATCCGTTTACCACTCCGAGCGCCGCCAGCCGGAGCACATAGGAATCATTGCTGTCGTTGAACTTAATACTCGTATTTTCCGGCAGCTCAACAGTACCGAGATATTTAATTACTCTTGCCGCTATATTGCAAAATTCATCTCTGGTTATTCCGCAGGTAAAGTCAGTCGCCTTCTCCGTATTTATGCCCAACTGTTCTCCGGGAATCAAGCCGTATGCCACAGAGGTTTTCACATCCTCCAGCGCCCATTCCGACACGCCCTTAAGCTTCAAAAGCGCTTCCTCAAGAGTATATTCAGGTTCATACTCCGGTTCCGGCTCCGGCACATATTCCGGCAGCCATTTCATGCCTGATTTTACCCAGTCCGTACCGTTTTTGGATTCCCAAAGCTCTGTAAGAGTTCTGACATATACCTTACCGTTATTATAGCTCAGACCGTTCGGGAAATTCTCAAAGGTATGATAACCGGTCACATTAAAATCCTTATCCATAATATACACATGGTCGCACAGCCACCATGACGCGGAATAGGACTGCGGCGAGCCGTCCCATTCACACCAGCGCACGGCATAAAAATCACCGCAGTTTACCACCTCATAGCAATCAAGAGTACCGTCAAAGGAGACAAGCGTATCCGCCGGAAGCTTATCCTTGTATTCCGAAAGATATTCTCCCGTTATCGGCTTTACATAATTTCTTTTCGGAGCTTTTTCAGCCAGCCTTTTACCGTCAATTTCTTCTGCCTTATCCCGTATAATAAACGCGTTCTTCATGCCGCCATTGTAGTTTACCGGAAGTATCATATTGACGGAAAACTCTGTTGTCTCCCCTGCCGGCAGCTTTACCACAGACATCGCCTCCCGCTCAAGACTGTAATATGCCGGTTTGATAAGACCGTAGCCCGGCTCTTTACCCTTTTCATCAGTGTAGACTATTATCTTTGACCCTGTGGTCGGCTCGTATGTGAAATAGCGGTCGTTGTGTCCGTTGTTTGTGATTTTCAGATTATAGGTATATGTAATACCGTAGTTGCCTAAATTTGTCGCGTATCCGCTTGCGGCATTCTCTGCGGTAATTTCATAATTCGGAGAATATGTGTCCCCGCCGTTTGTTCCCGGCTGATTTTCATATGCGTGGGTATCGCTGTGATGCGTGTCAAAATGCCAGACGTCGCTTTTTTCACTTTCCGGGACATTATTTCCGTAGTAGGTCAGCTTATTCTTATCCTTATACTCAAAGGCAAGCATTCCGCTTTCGTCCGCCGCCGCCTTTGCCCACGGGTCATCAAGCGGACTTATATTTGTATACCACTCGTCAAGCGTTATGCCGTCGGGAGCGTACTGATTGTATGATATTACGGGGAGATATGCCCCATCCTCATCGGTATCGTCTATTTCATACTCCAGATCGGCCTCCACCTGAGGAAGAGTGTCGGCAATGCCCTTTATTGTCCTGTCATATCTGACAATTCCGTTTTCCGCGTCCTTCCTAAAGGTTGAGCGGTCGCCCAATTTCTCTCCGGCCTCAAATGCGCAGACATTCACATTCATTGTGCCGGACTTTATTTCAAGTATCGCCTGATAATGAACCGGCTCCCTGTAATGCACAACGGAATAATCCGGCGTAAACTCGCTGAGCCATCTTGTATCGGACGCGGTGACTGTCTGCTCCTCTGACAGTCCCTTGTATTCATAAGCCACCGTTCCGTTCAGCTCTACGAGAGTTCTCTGCATGGTTTCGGCGCAGCAGTTGAAAAGTCCCCAATGCGCCATTCCCGTTTGTTTTATATTGTTTTCATCATACCATGCAAGAGGTTTTATCGTTTCAAAGCCTACGCGGCTTACCGTATATGTACAGCTCCCGGAAACCGGCGTAAGCTCAACATCAAGCTCCATATCCTTAGATACCTTATCGGCATTATTCTCCATGCCGATGAAATTATAATGCGAAAGATACAGATAATACGTTCCGGGCCCGAGAGCATCATTATTCATTATATATCTCGGCTTGCCGCTGTTTACAAGAGTATTGCTGTCCACAGCCTCCGGATTGTTGCAGTATATAAACTTTCCGCCCCCCACAGGCTCAAATTCAAGCCTCTGCGGCTCGGCCGCGGAAGCTTGCGCGCCGCAAAATACCGTTATGACGGCAAATGCCGTTAAAAATAATTCACCTTTCATTTGTCAGCTCCGTTTATCAGCAGTACAAGCTGCCCTCCGTCAACAGCAATATATGTGTTTTCGTCAAGCTTTTCTATAGCGTCAAACTTGTGGCTGAAAATATTATTGCCTTCTTCATCCACGTAATATGCCTTGGAATATTGATCGACCACTCTCGCTGTCCCGCCGGAAAATTCCGATACTGACTTTACATTATCATACAGACTGAACAGCATATTGCCGCCGGTATCAAGCACATCGGTAGTATATTCATACTTTTTCAGCAAAAGCCCGGCAGACTTGATACTGTATTCATCCGTGTAAGGAATAATATACTCGCCTTTTGCCCTGTCTATCAGCGCGTATTTATCATCAAGCCTGCCGACAATAACATTTTCAAGGACTGTGCTTTCAGAAAGCTGTTCCATGCGGTTTACATAAGACCCATCACCGACAGGCTCCCTCCGGAACCCGCCGTACTGTCCCGCGGTAACGTCAAGCGATATTATTCTGTCCTCGCTGTTCCATATATAGCTGCCGCCGTACCCTGAATATGTTCGGTTGTCCCCTATATCCTCAATCGCCGCCGCCATTTTCCCGTCCAATGCGAACGCGTTCAGCTCGGCTATTATATCCGTTGAGTATACATATCCGATCACATCTCCGTTTTCTGCCTGAGCGCTGATGCCGCCCGCAGCAGCCGCTGTCAGCAGCAGCGCTGCCGATACCTTCAGTTTTCTTGTCATTTATCTGCCCTCCTCATAATGTATCTATTATAAATATAGCATATATAAGGAAAAAAGTCAAGTTTCAGACATTATCATTCAAAAAAACTCTGCAAAGCTTTTGCTGCAAAACGCTTTGTAGAGTTTTATTTTTTATTCCATAGAATGAGTTTCAAACACCGGATCGTCCTGCCACAGAACAATCCCGCCTTCCCCGCTTGTTTTTTTCACATCTATAAGCCTTTGGTTTGAGCTGCCGCGGAAACGCAGGGTTATATCATGCTTATCCTGCTCAAATTCACCGTCCACAAGGACGTCAATATACGAAAGTATTTTTTTCGTAAGCTCTGTATGGGCGCGGCTCTTTTCTTTGCCTGTAAGCTGCTCATAGGTATAGCCGCTGTAGCACCATATTGTTTTTTGAGGATACCGCTTTTTAAAGTCCGCCGCAAGCCCCAGCACCGCTGACTGGTTTTCCGGCTCCATAGGCTCGCCGCCGAGCAGCGTCAGTCCCGTTATATAATACGGCGCACAGCTTTCTAATATTTCATCATGGACGTTTATGTCAAATGCCCTGCCGTAACGGAAATCCCATGCAACCTTATTAAAGCAGTCACGGCAGCGGTGCGTACAGCCCGACACAAACAGGCTTGTACGCACACCCGGGCCGTTTGCAATATCGTAATATTTGATCTCTGCGTAATTCATATTATAAGTGCATTACCCTGTCTCTAATTTCCTGTGTCCTGCCCTGATTCCAGAACTGCGTTCCTATATATCCGCAGGTTCGTCTCGCAACATTGAGCTTATCCTGATCGCGGTTGCGGCATTTAGGACATTCCCAGATAAGCTTGTGGTCCTCCTCAACTATCTGTATCTCGCCGTCATAGCCGCAGCACTGGCAATAGTCGCTTTTTGTATTAAGCTCCGCATACATGATATTGTCATATATAAACTGGAGCAGGCTTATTACCGCCTCAAGATTATCCTGCATATCCGGCACCTCAATATAGCTTATCGCTCCGCCCTTTGAAAGTGACTGGAACTGCGCCTCAAACCGGAGCTTTGAAAATGCGTCTATTTCCTCGCAGACATTCACATGATATGAGTTTGTTATATAGCCCTTATCGGTGATTCCCTCTATTATTCCGAAACGCCGCTGTAAGCACTTAGCAAATTTATAGGTCGTGCTCTCAATCGGTGAACCGTAAATACTAAAGTAGATATTCGTCTCTTTTGTCCATTCATCGCATTTGTCGTTCATATGCTGCATAACCCATTTTGCAAAATCGACCGCTGCGGGATCTGTATGTGATTTGCCCGTCATGTATTTTACGCATTCAAATAAGCCCGCGTAGCCGAGTGAAATCGTTGAATAGCCGCCGTATAACAGCTTGTCGATCGGCTCGCCCTTTTTAAGTCTTGCCAACGCGCCGTACTGCCAGAGAATAGGCGCAGCGTCCGAAAGAGTGCCTTTGAGTCTTTCGTGACGGCACATAAGAGCCTTGTAGCAAAGTTCGAGACGCTCGTCAAACAGCTTTTTGAATTTATCCATGTCTTTGCCGCTTGAAAGCGCGACGTCAACAAGGTTTATCGTTACCACTCCCTGATTAAAGCGGCCGTAAAATCTGTAATTGCCGTTTTCATCCTTCCATGGTGAAAGACAGCTTCTGCAGCCCATAACCGGGAAGCAGTTGCCCTCCTTGAGCTTTTTCATCTGCTTTTCGGAAATGTAATCCGGCACAAGGCGCTTTGCGCTGCACTTGGCGGCAAGCTTCGTGAGATAGAAATACTCTGTTCCCTCTTTTATATTGTCCTCCTCAAGAACATATATGAGCTTTGGGAATGCAGGAGTGATCCACACGCCGGCTTCGTTTTTGACGCCCTTATGTCTCTGGCGCAGCATTTCTTCAATTATCAGAGCAAGATCCTTTTTCTCCTGATCATTACGCGCCTCATTGAGGTACATGAAGATGGTAAGGAACGGAGCCTGACCGTTTGTGGTCATAAGCGTTATAACCTGATACTGGATCGTCTGTACTCCGCGCTCAATTTCCTTGCGCAGTCTCTTTTCAACGATCTGATCGACCGCCTCCTCGGAAAGCTGCATATCAAACTCCTTCATCTCATCCAGCAGCTCGCGCTTTATCTTTTCACGCGACACCTGCACAAACGGCGCGAGGTGGGTCAGACTGATGCTCTGTCCTCCGTACTGGTTTGACGCGACCTGCGCTATGATCTGGGTTGCAATATTGCACGCGGTTGAAAAGCTGTGGGGACGCTCAATAAGAGTTTCGCTTATAACAGTGCCGTTTTGGAGCATATCATCCAGATTTACAAGGTCACAGTTATGCATATGCTGTGCATAGTAATCCGAATCATGAAAATGGATTATGCCCTCCCTGTCCGCATCCACAACCTCCTTCGGAAGGAGCAGACGGCGCGTCAGGTCGCGGCTTACCTCGCCCGCGATATAATCGCGCTGCACGCTGTTTACAACCGGATCCTTGTTTGAGTTCTCCTGCATGACCTCTTCATTGTTGCACTCAATAAGGGACAATACTCTGTCGTCCGTTGTATTTGATTTTCTTATAAGTGATCTTGTGTAACGGTACTTTACATAATTTCTCGCGACGTCAAACGCACCGTAGGACATGATCTGGTTCTCCACCATATCTTGTATCTCCTCGACAGATACCGAGCGGTTCATTTTGTCACATTTGAAATTAATAAATTCCGCAGCCTCCTGTATCTGAGCCTGTGTAAGCTCCTTGTCCGATGTGGCATTGCTTGCCTTCTGCATCGCTGCGATTATCTTGCCGGCGTCGAATTCAACCTCCGAGCCGTTTCTCTTTATTACCTTCATATTGTTAATCATAACCTCTCATAAATACTATATCTTGTGTTTTGTTCTATGCTTTGTATTATACTCCACAAAATAACGATTGTCAAGTATTCCACATATTTTTCTTTTTTACAATCATGTTACAAATGTTACGCGGGCTGAAATATTAAAAACGCTATTGTAAAAAGTTTTCTTTTGTGTTATAATGAATTTTGTATATAATAATGACAGGAGATTAAAATTATGCCAGAGAGCAGACAGAGTAAAATACGTAATTTTTGTATAATCGCGCATATCGACCACGGCAAGTCAACTCTTGCAGACCGACTTCTCGAGCTTACGGGAGAGGTTGAAACCCGTGATATGCAGGATCAGATCCTTGATGATATGGAGCTTGAGCGTGAGCGCGGCATCACGATCAAAGCCCACGCTGTCACGATCAAATATACCCGTGATAACGGAGAGGAATATACTCTGAACCTCATTGACACTCCGGGACACGTTGACTTTAACTACGAGGTTTCGCGCTCGCTTGCGGCTTGTGAGGGCGCTATACTTATCGTAGACGCGTCACAGGGCATTGAGGCGCAGACCCTTGCCAACACATACCTTGCTATTGACCACGATCTGGAGGTGGTTCCGGTTATAAATAAGATCGACCTTCCGTCAGCAAATCCGGAGGGCGCGATCGAGGAAATTGAAAATATCATAGGCATTCCCGCGGAGGATGCGCCGAGGGTGAGCGCCAAAACCGGGCAGAATGTTGAGCAGGTGCTTGAGGAGATCGTGAAGAAGATCCCCGCTCCGCAGGGCGATGTAAACGCTCCGCTCCGCGCGCTTATATTCGATTCCTACTATGACAGCTACCGCGGTGTTATAGTTTACGTCCGCGTTAAGGAAGGCTCGCTTAAAGCCGGACAGCGCATAAGAATGATGGCTACAAAGGCGGAATTTGACGTCGTTGAGGTTGGAAGAATGCACCCGTCAGGGCTTGTTCCTACAGATAGGCTGGAGGCCGGAGATGTCGGCTACATCGCCGCAAGCATCAAAAACATCCGGGATACACAGGTCGGCGATACCGTAACAACTACCGCGCACCCGGCAGCGGAGGCTCTGCCGGGCTATAAAAAGGTCAATTCAATGGTGTTCTGCGGCATCTATCCCGCGGACGGCGCACAGTATGAGGATTTAAAGGAAGCCCTTATGAAGCTCCGGCTCAATGACGCGTCGCTCATGTTCGAGCCTGAAACCTCCGCCGCCCTTGGCTTCGGCTTCCGCTGCGGTTTTCTCGGACTGCTTCACCTTGAAATTATTCAGGAAAGACTTGAAAGAGAATATAACCTTGATCTTATAACAACCGCTCCGAGCGTTATATACAAGATATTTAAAACCGACGGAACAATGGTGTGGTGCGACAACCCGACAAACCTCCCCAACCCTGCCGAAATTGAGCACATGGAGGAGCCAATGGCAAGCGCATCTATTATGGTTCCGAAGGATTATGTCGGAAACGTTATGGAGCTTTGCCAGGAAAGACGCGGCATCTACAAGCACATGGAGTATCTTGATGAAACAAGAGCGGAAATAACCTATGAGCTGCCGCTCAACGAAATTATCTATGATTTCTTCGACGCGCTCAAATCAAGAACACGCGGCTATGCCTCCTTTGACTATGAGCTGTGCGGCTATAACACCTCAAAGCTCGTTAAGCTTGATATTCTGCTTAACGGCGAGGCGGTTGACGCGCTCTCCTTCATAGTATTCGCGGATAACGCGTATGCAAGAGGCAGAAGAATGTGTGAAAAGCTCAAGGAGGTTATCCCCAGACAGCTCTTTGAGGTTCCTATCCAGGCAGCAATCGGAACAAAGATCATCGCCCGCGAAACGATCAAGGCGCTGCGCAAGGACGTGCTTGCAAAGTGCTACGGCGGCGATATATCGCGTAAAAAGAAACTGCTCGAAAAGCAGAAGGAAGGCAAAAAGCGTATGCGCCAGGTCGGCACCGTTGAGGTCCCGCAGGAGGCTTTCATGTCTGTATTGAAATTGGATGAGTAAACAAAGCCGTCTGCTTAGCGGCGTGCAAGATAAGACAGTATAGCAAAAGGCGGTCAATGACCGCCTTTTAATTATTCACAATGTAATACCATTTTTCCCAGTTGCAGGCTCTGCTGCACATCAATCACATGCTGATTGGCGCTGCCGCGCCATTTCAGATTATTGTCCTTTTTTGCCTTGACGAATTTTTCATCCACAAGCACATCCACATTTTGCATAAGCGGCAGGGACTTCACATCATTCCACTTATATCCGGTGTACATCCAGATCGTCTTGTCATGGAACCTTTCACGAACCTCCGCGACAAGAGCCGTCATTTCATCTCGTCTGCACATGAGCAGCGGATCACCTCCGGAAAAGGTGATACCGGTGATGTACGGCTTGGCAAGCAAGGAAAACAGCTCCGCCTTTGCCGTCTCGTCAAATTCAAGACCGCCGTCAATATCCCATGTAACCGGATTCTGACAGTCCGGACAATGGTGCTCACAGCCCGCCGTCCATAAAACAACGCGCAGACCGTCGCCGTTTAACATATCATCCTTTGTTATATTATGATAACGTATCATATCCTACATGCTTTTCCTTTCAGCAATTTCAGCCATCTTGGCGGAATTAAGACGCGTATCGCCCTTAACCCGCGAGTATGAAAGATAGCCGTTCATGCGGTCGATCTTCGTAAGATTTCTTGAGCCGCATACGGGACATACATCCATTTCAAGCTCCTCATGACCGCAGTCGTCACAGTATGCGAGCGAAAGATTAACACCCTCGTAAAGACCCATACTCATAGCCCGGCGCACAAGCGTCTTTATCGCCTCTCTGTTGTATGAGATCGGATACTTGACATACTGGATTTTTCCGCCGTTTGCCAGGTTCCAGAAACGGTTTTCGCTGTCCTGCTTTTCTATCGGGGTTATGTCCTCGGTTACATGGCAGTGAAAGCTGTTTGAAACATATTCTCTGTCCGATACATTTTCTACAACGCCGTACTTAGATCTGAACTGTGTCACCTGAAGTCCGCAGAGCGATTCTGCCGGAGTTCCGTATATAGCGTAAAGGTGTCCGTCCTCACGCTTGAACTGTGCGATCTTGTCGTTGATGTGCTTCAGGACTTCAATCGCAAAATTTCCGTCCTCATAAAGGCTCTTCTTGTTATAAAGCTGCTGCAATTCATTAAACGCGGTTATACCGAAGGAGGCTGTTGCCGATTTCAGCAGCGGCTTTATCTTGTCATGTATACCGAGATTGCCGCCGCAGAATCCTCCCTCGCAGTATGCAAGAGGATTTGTTGACGCCCGCATTTCACCGAGATAGTCATATGTACGGCAATGCAGCTGTCTTATAAGCTCCAGGTAATAATCAAGCACCTCGTAAAAATCCCTTGATTCCTGTCTTGACTTTGCAAGTATCATAGGCAGATGCAGCGATATTGCGCCGATATTGAAGCGTCCCACAAATACCGGTACGTCATTTTCGTCCGCCGGCTCAATCCCGCCTCTTTCATACCATGGCGAAAGGAACGCGCGGCAGCCCATCGGCGAAACGATCTTTCCGTACTTTTTATACATTGAAGGAACATAGCCCTCTCCCGTAAGGCTCAGCCAGTCGGGATACATTGTCTTTGCGGAGCAGTCTATGCCCGCCTCAAAAACGTCCTCCAGCTCGCCTCCCGGTCCGTGCAGCTTTTCATCGTAAAGGAATACTATCTTCGGGAAAAGCACCGGTTTTTTATATCCCGGCTTACCCTGTCCGTTCATCCTTACCCTGAGCATTACCTTTGTACATAGCCTTGCAAAGCGTCCGGTTCCCGTTCCGGCGGTTACCGTAATAAACGGATAGTCGCCGCGGCTTGAAGAAACCGAATTGAACTTATACTCCCAGCCCTGAAAGCCCTGTTCAAAGTCGCGCTCAATATCCTGCATTGTAAGCTTCTCGCACTTTTCCTCATCAATGCCCAGCGAACGGTATTTTTCCATGTACTTTTTATATGACTTTTCCGCGTACGGCTCCAGAATAAGCTCCGCTGACGGAACCGTAAAGCCGCCGTACTGCTGTGATGCGGCGCTGAGCACTATATCGCCTATCACGTCAAAGGCTGTGTCTAAGGTCTTCGGCTCGTTATACCAGAGATTGCCCATTTCAAAGCCGCCCTTTAAAACATTTGCAACGTCAAAAAGACAGCAGTTCATAGTATCACGTCTCGCGCTCATATCGTGAATATAAATATATCCGTCGCGTATTGCCTGAAGCTCCTCGGTCGTCAGGAAGAACTTCTTATAAAGCTCCTTATTGAGCTGATTGAAAATAAGGCTTCTCTTGGTTGAAACAAGAGCGCTGTCGGTGTTGGAATTCTCCTTGTCTCCGATATACATGATCGACTGGCTTTTTTTATACACCTCGTCAAGCATCTGAACAAAGTCCTGCTTATAGTTTCTGTAATCGCGATAGCTCTTTGCAACCTTGGGATTTACCCTTTCAAGCGCGCCCTCAACAATATTATGCATCTCGGCGATCTGAATTTCTTCCTTGCCCATTTCCTCTGCCGCTTTAGTAACAAACCTGCATATGAACTCCGTTTCCTCCGGCTTGAATTTAACAAGCACACGGAAAGCGGACTTGTTTACGGCAACAACGACCTTTTCAACGTTGAAATCTTCTTTTGTCCCGTCTTTCTTTACAACCCTCATTTTGTTTCCTGTATCCTTTCTCAACCACAACATCTTGTGTTTTACTGTCTGTTTAGTATTATACTCCACATGATAATATTTGTCAAGACGGTTTATTATTACATTAGGGTTACATAAATATTACATAAATATTACAGGCTCTGCATAATGCAAAAAACCAAAAAAATTTTGCAAAAGGGGTTTCTTTTTCGGGAAATATATGTTATAATAGCTATAGGTTTATGCATGAAGACTTTGGCCTTCTGCATTATGTTTAATATTCAGAGGAGGTAACATTATGAAGCATGTTAAGACTTTAAACAAGGCTAACCTTAAGGAAACTGCTGCTATCGGCGGCTGCGGCGAATGTCAGACATCATGTCAGTCAGCCTGCAAGACCTCATGCACAGTTGCCAATCAGAAGTGTGAGCACGCTGAATAACCGGGGTCTGGGTTAACATCCCTTTTCCCATAGCTATTGCGCCTGGCGCCGGAACTCTTGGCATCAGGCGCATTGTTTTGATTACCGGTTTAGGAGTTGAACTATATGTTAATCCGGTTTATTAAACTTAAAGCAAATATGTTTTGAAAGGATAAGATTTAATTGATACATAAATATAAGTTATTTGATATGGGCATCGTTCTTGATGTATATTCCGGCGCGGTTCACGTTGTTGACGACTGCCTTTATGATATGCTTGACTATCTCCTTGAGCCGTTTACCCCGGAGCCGGAGTGTCCGCAGTTTATTGCTGATGAGCTTTCAAAAAAGTATCCGGCTGAGGATATTAAGGAAAGCTATCAGGAAATATGCGAGCTTGTTAAAAACGGTCAGCTCTTTACGGAGGACTGCTATGAGCAGTTCGCAAATAACTGGAATAAGAAAAGCGTCGTAAAGGCTCTCTGTCTGCATATTGCCCATGACTGCAATCTCCGCTGCAAATACTGCTTTGCCGGTACCGGCGAATACCACGGCGCCCGCGGTATGATGAGCGCAGAGACCGGTAAAAAGGCTATCGACTTTGTTATCGCAAACAGCGGAAACAGAAAGAATATTGAAATTGACTATTTCGGCGGCGAACCGCTTATGAACTTTGAGGTCGTTAAGGAAATCACCGAATACGCAAAGGCAGAGGGTGAAAAGCACGGCAAGAATTTCAGGTTTACAGTCACGACAAACGGTATTCTTCTTGATGAGGACAAGAAGAAATACATAAATGAGAATATGTCTAATGTTGTGCTCAGCATTGACGGGCGCAAAGAGGTCAATGACCGTATGCGGCCGAAGGTAAACGGCGAGGGCACATATGACACCATTCTCCCCAAATTCCTTGATATGGCGGAAAGCCGCAATCAGGATAAGTATTATGTCCGCGGGACCTTTACCGCCTTTAACAAGGACTTTGCAGAGGACGTGATCCACCTTGCTGACCTCGGCTTCAAGCAGACGAGCGTTGAGCCGGTAGTCGCTCCTGATGATGCGGAATATGCGCTTAAAGAATCGGATATACCCGAAATTTTCGGGCAGTACGAAAAGCTTGCCGCCGAATATTTAAAACGCCGTAAGGAGGAAAACCGGTTCAATTTCTTCCACTTCATGATAGACCTTGATCAGGGGCCCTGCGCGATAAAGCGTCTTTCGGGCTGCGGAGCGGGGCATGAATATCTCGCAGTCGCTGCGGACGGTGACCTCTACCCCTGCCATCAGTTCGTAGGCAATAAGGAGTTCCTTATGGGCAATGTCCATGACGGCAATATCAATAAGGAAATCAGCAGCTATTTTGAAAAATCAAATATATACACCAAGGATAAGTGCCGGAGCTGCTTTGCAAAATTCTACTGCAGCGGCGGATGCAGCGCGAACGCGTATAATTTTAACGGCGATATCAACAAGCCCTATGCCCTTGCATGCGAGTTTGAGAAAAAGCGCGTTGAATGCGCGATTGCAGTCGAGGCTGCAAAAAAGCTTTCCGATCAATAATACAAGGAAGGTGATTTTATGCTTCTGATGTGTCTTGTGGCAATTATTCTTATCGCGGGAGCTATACTGATGTTCTTTTTGAATGTGGCGTCACATATCATTGTATATCTTTGTCTTGCGGCTCTTGCGGCATACGGCATATACACCCTTATCGCGCTGCTGCGTAGAAAGCTGAAACAAGGAAACGCTGACCGCTCCACGCCTAAGACGCTTGATATAAGCTGCCGCTGCGGTCAGACTTTCAGGGCCGCCGCGCCGCTGAACGCGAGGGATTATACAATATGCTGTCCGTACTGCGGAACACAGTGCCATGTTACTCTGCGCAATCAGAAACGCCGTCTTTCGGATACGGATAAACGCAGTATAGTGATTTCCGCCGCGGGAATACTTGCTCTTTTGATTTTGATCGGTATGCTGTGTCATCCAATGAAAACAAGAGTCAGGTATTATACGGTTCCGGACCCGGACTATTACTATGACTACGGTATGCCGACCGATGCTCCGGATAATATAATATAAGATGAAAAAAATCAGACTGACACAGCTGTCAGCCTGATTTTTTTATCTTGTAATATTCTGCATCCATACGCCCTTTTTAACCAGAACAAAGCCTATAATGCACTTTATCCAGTCCGCTATCTGAACAGCTGCAAGTATATATACAACATACATTCCGGTAAAGCGGCTCAGGATATACGCCACCGGGACGCTTATGCACCATATATATACGCTGTCAAACAGGAAAGTAACAACAGTTCTTCCGCCGGACCGGAGGGTGAAGTATGTCGTGTGCATAAACGCGAGCTGAGGCATAAATATGGCCTGCACCACGATAAACCTGACGGCAAGCTCCCTTGCCTGCTCTGTTGTATTGTACAGCCTTGGGAACAGAGGCGCCGCGATAAGCATAAGTATGGCAATGACAACACTGCTGGCGACCGCAAAAAAGATAAGCTTCACATCTGTATCCTTTGCCTTGTCCATCTTACCCGCGCCAAGCAGCTGTCCCACAATAATCGCGACCGCGTCACCCAATGCGACAAACACCACATTGAATACATTGTATATCGTGTTTGATATATTTATTCCCGCAATCACACTCAGTCCGCGTATTGAATAGCACTGTACAAGGATCGCCATGCCCGCCGCCCACAAGGTTTCGTTAAGCAGCAGCGGCATTCCCTTGGCAAAGTATTTTCCGGCAAGCCCCGCCGGCAGCTTTAATGTGCTGTAAATTCCTTCTATATAGCTGTTCTTTTCCTTATTCCTGTGAGTCCATATTAGCACGACCGCCGCCTCGACATATCTTGACAGCACGGTTGCCAGAGCCGCGCCCGCAACGCCCAGCTCAGGAAAACCGAATTTACCGTATATAAGCAGATAGTTAAACAGGAGATTAACCGCTACTGCGGCTACCCCCGCCTTCATAGGCACTACCGTTTCACCGCATTCTCTCAGGGTGCTTGCATATATCTGAAGCATCATAAACGGCGGCAGCCCGAGCATCATTATACGCATATATGTAAGTCCGTACCGCAGTGCGGCCTGTAAATCCCCTCCGTCACTGCTGCCCTTCAGATACAGCTGTATAAGACGGCTGCCGAACGCGATGAAAACAAACATTGCAAGCGCTGTAAGTATAAGCGCCATCCACAGCTTGTATCTGAAAGTATGGCGTATACCCTCCTGATTATTATCTCCGTAATATTGAGCCGTAAATATACCGGCTCCGGACAAACCGCCGAATATGCAGAGATAATATATCATAATGAGCTGATTTACTATCGCGACGCTTGACATCTGCTCCGTGCCGATCTGGCCAACCATTATATTGTCAAGCAGACTTACAAAGTTGGTTATTCCGTTCTGGATCATTATCGGTACCGCCACAACCAGTACCATTCTGTAAAAGGCTTTATCACCGATGAGGTTTTTTCTTAAGCTGTCCATTCTCCTTTATTCTCCGTCATTTATTATAACCGCGCCCATCCCGCTTTTTACGGAAATGACGCAGGTTTCACCGGTCACAACATTGCTGTTGCCGCGGCTTTCTCCGAAATACAGCGTTTCATCATTAAGCGGCCATTCAAGCCCGCTCGCTGTTATTCCGCGCAGATCACCGTACACAGGTATAATAGAAAGGGTTTTACCTTTATATCCGGTAAGCCTTAATTCGCTGCGCACGATATGTATTTCATTTTTATCGTCAACAAGATATGCTCCCTCATGCTTTGAAAGCAGCAGTATATCCGTGAGCGTGTGATCAAGTCTGTCGCCGCTCATGCCAAGCAGCATGACCTCGTCATAGCCGTTGTCTATCGCGTAGTTTACTGCAATCTCCCCGTCCGTGAGATCCTTGCGGACAGGGTATACATAGGTTTTTACCCCCTCTTCCCTTTCCGATGAATCAAAATCGCCGATTGCTATATCCGGTCTTATGCCAAGCTTTTTTGCATGGCGCAGACCGCCGTCGGCGCATATTATAAAATCGCCTTCACGCAGCCGTGATCTTATATAGCTGTAGTCTTTTATTGTTCCGTTCCCGATCACAACCGCGCGCATGATGCTCTAAGCTCCTTTATGTTTTCGGTAATTGAGCCTTTAAATACCGCGCTGCCCGCAACGATAACATTAGCTCCCGCCGTCACAGGCTCCGTTATGTTATCCTTTGTTACGCCGCCGTCTATCTGGATATAGAAATCATCACCCGTGATATTCCTCAGCGCCGATATTTTTTTCTCAACCGCCTTTATATACTTCTGTCCGCCGTAGCCCGGCTCCACAGTCATGCATAACACCATGTCAAGCCTGTCCAGATACGGCAGCGCCGCATCTGCCGACGTGGCGGGGCTTATCGCGAGTCCTGCTTTTTTTCCGCGGCTCCTTATCATTTCTATACATTCATCCGTTCTTTTGGTTGCCTCGGCATGGAAGGTAAGGATGTCCGCGCCCGCGTCAAGAAAACGCTCAATATATCTTTCCGGCTCCGTAATCATCAGATGCACATCAAAAACAGCGTCCGTAAGCTTACGGATAGAATTGATTATAGGAAAGCCAAAGCTTATATTCGGCACAAAAACACCGTCCATAACATCTATATGCAGCCATGGCGCACCCGCTTCAGCCGCCTCACTGACCTGCTTTCCCAGCTCCGAAAAATCAGCCGCCAAAATTGACGGCGATAATACTATTTCCATGTGTTTCTGCTCCTTTGCAATTCATACAGCTCCTTGTATGATTCATATCTTGACTGCGCGATCTCACCGCTCCGTACCAGTTCTTTAACAGCGCAGTCCGGCTCGTTGATATGTGCGCATCCTCTGAAACGGCATTTGCCTGCCGTTCCTCTCATTTCCGGAAAACAATATGCAAGCTCCTCCGGTGTTATATCCTCCGGCTCAATCGATGAAAAGCCGGGAGTGTCAAGGACATAGCCCCCTCCCTCAATAGGAAACAGCTCAACATGACGGGTCGTGTGCCGTCCGCGGCTTATCTTATCGGATACCGTTCCCGTTTCAAGCGAGCTGCCTGTTATGATCGTAAGAAGGCTTGACTTTCCAACGCCGCTCACACCGGCAAACGCCGCCGTCTTGCCCTGTATTTCGCCTTTGAGAGCGTCAATACCGTATCCGGCTGCGGCGCTCACCCTGAGCGTTCTGTAGCCCGCATTCCGATACAGGCTTATTAAAGCATCACAATCGGCAAGCTCTGATTTATTTATACATACCACCGGCTCGATGCCGTTGATTTCGGCATTGACAAGCATTTTATCAATAACCGCCGTGCTCGGAGCAGGATCCTTTGCCGCCGCCACAACAACAACAGTATCTATATTTGCCACCGCGGGACGTATAAGCTTACTGCGTCTCGGATAGATCTCCGTTATCGAGCCTTTGCCGCTCTTAACATCGATTTCAACATTGTCACCTATCATCGGTATAATATGCTCCTTACGGAAACGGCCGCGCGCCTTGCACTCAATAATGCCGTTATCCGTCATAACATAGTAAAACCCGCCAATACCTTTATATATTGTTCCCTTCATTAAAATGTCACCGTCTTGTCGCTCACCTTTGCGCCGTCAATATACGCCTGTACGCTCGATGAGCCTGAACCCTGCAGCTCTACCGTCACCGCTCCCTCGGTCTTCTGGTGAACCTGACTGTGAACTATAACGCCGTCCTGTACAATCTCAACCGTCACGTTGTCGTTTGCCGCGTCCGGAATTTTTACGGTATATAGGGTTGAACCGGTCTCTGCCGTGACGTCATCTGCCGGGTCTGCCGGAGCCTCCGCCGCAGTATCACCGTTTCCGGAATCATACGATATGCCGGCATCCGGCTCTGTATATGATGTGTCGGGCGCGGAATAATCCGCGCTGTAATCAGTCGACGGAACAACGTTCTCATACTCCGATGCCAGAGTTGAGCCGGCATTTCCGCTCGAAATAACAATCGTTACGGTCGTGTTTTCACTGACTGACGCGCCCGCGGCGGGGCTCTGCATTATTATAGTGCCCTCCGGATTATTCGACGCCTTCCTTGTTACCGCGCCGATCAAAAGATTATACATACCAAGCGTGCTTTCCGCATTATCACGGTACATGCCTATTACGCTCGGAACCGTCACCGACGCCTTTTCCGAGCTGTCCGCATCGGGACCTGTGCTCATATGAAGAGTTACATAGTCACCCGGATTCAGGTGCGTGCCCGGAGCCGGGATCTGACGTATGACAAGATTTTCCGCCACATCACTGCTCGGCTCAAGTACCAATTTATAAAGAAGTGTCCGGCTTTCTATTATCCGTCCCGCCTCGTCAATATCCATATTTACAACATTGGGAACCGGCACCCCGCCGTTTGAGGCGCCCAGAGAAACCACAAGCGAAATAGGATCGGATTTATCCGCCGCTGTCCCCGCCTCCGGCAGTTGTGAAATAACAAGATTTTCCGCTACATCATCGGACAGCGAATATTCTATCTCGTCATTGATTCTGTATCCGGCATCCTGCGCGGTCTGCGCCGCTTCCTCAAGCGTAAGCCCGGCGAGATTCGGAACCGTGTTTGGTGAGAACGGATCGACCAGCATAAGTACTACGCCCACGGCGACAAGCACTATCACCGCAACGGTGGAGAGCGCCAGGATTATCGAATTTCTGTCCTCTCTCTTTTTCTTTGCGCTCTTTTTCTTCTTATTCTTTACTCGCGTATTTCTTCCTCTGTTTGTAAGGTCATCCCTGCCGATCGTTTTCTTTTCACGGAGCTCCTGTACGTCTCCGCCGCCGGAGACCGTATTTTCAGTTTTTTCCTCCGCCGGTTTCTCGTGTTCCCTTGAAGGAAGATCTTCATCTGCGAGAACCGCCCTCAGATCGTCAAGAAGCTCATTCATGTTCTGGTATCTCTTATTTGGATCGCGGTTCATTGCCTTCATTGTTACATAGGCAAGATCCGCCGGAACATCTATATTAACACACTTTACGTTTACAGGCTCCTCTTCTATATGCATCAACGCAATCGATACCGGTGAATCACCGTCAAACGGGACTCTGCCCGCAAGCATTTCATAAAGACATATACCAAGCGAATATATATCCGAGCGGAAATCCGTAAATCCGCCGCGCGCCTGCTCCGGTGATATGTAGTGCACGCTCCCGGTAGCAGTTCCGCCCGCCATTGACGTATCGCTTTCCATAGCCTTTGCAATACCAAAGTCAGTAACCTTAAGAACTCCGCCCGGAGACATAATTATATTCTGCGGCTTTATATCGCGGTGAATTATATTTCTTTCATGCGCCGCCTGTATGCCCTGGGCTATCTGGATCGCGTAATCGCACGCCTCCTGCCACGGCATACGCGGATGCTTTTTTATATATTTCTTAAGCGTAATTCCGTCCACAAGCTCCATTACCATATAGTTGATCTCACCGTATGTGCATACATCATAAACCGAAACAACATTCGGATGCACAAGACTTGCCGATGAACGCGCTTCTTTTATAAAGTTGGCAACGATCTCGCTGTTGCCCTCAAAATTTTCTCTGAGTATTTTTATAGCGACGTCACGGTCAAGAACCTTGTCGTGCGCTTTATATACTGTAGCCATGCCGCCCGTACCGATTTTATCGAGGACCTCATAACGGTCGCTGAGCACAGTGCCAATCAGGTTTTCGGTGTTAAGCATCAGTCATTATCTCCTTCCATAACAATTGCAGTGATATTGTCGCTGCCCCCGCGCTCTTTCGCAAGCTCTATAAGTGTATTTACCGCCGTTTCTGCAAAGCTGTTCCTGACTGCGTCAAAAAGCTCGCTGTCATCAATCTCACCGAACAATCCGTCGGAGCAGAGAAGAAGCTTTTCGCCGTTATACGGCTTTACGCCTGTGTCTACCTTTACAAAGGCTTCCACACCCATTGCACGGGTTATGTAATTGCGTCTCGGATGACGCTTTGCCTCCTCGGGGGTAATCTGTCCGAGCTTTACAAGCTCCTGTACGAAGGAATGATCTCTCGTTATCTGAATTATGCCGTCGCCTATCATATACGCCCTTGAATCACCCACATGCGCGTAAATAACAGAGCCGTCACGCACCATGCACATTGTGGTTGTGGTACCCATGCCCATCACACTGTCATTTTCGCATGAGTATTCATATATGGCTGAATTTGCGGCAAGAAAAGCCTGCCTCATAACCTCCATGGTCTGAAACTTGTCAAGCTCCGGCTCCATATGCTCCGCTATATAGCTTGTTATTACATCAACCGCCATTGCGCTTGCAACCTCACCAGCCCGGTGACCTCCCATTCCATCGGCAACTATTGCGTAGCTGTACTCGTCCGATGTAAACACCTTCATGCTGTCTTCATTGATTTTTCTTATCCTGCCTACATCAGTCATCGCTGCTGTTTTCAATAGTATACACACTCCCTTCGTCCTTTATAATTTACTTATTTATCCTTTATTTTATTCCTTTATATTTCCCGCTCTCTTTCGGAGCTGCCCGCAGGAGGCGGATATATCCGAGCCAAGCTCACGGCGTATTGTAGCGTTCACACCGCGCGACACAAGCCGCTGACAGAACGCGTTTATCTCATTCCTTGAGCCTTTTTTGTAATCACGCTCTTCAACCTTGTTTACAGGTATCAGATTGACATGAGCATGAAGCGGCTTTACGAGAGCCGCAAGCTCCTCCGCATTCTCCGCGCTGTCGTTTACGCCGTGTATCAGCGAATATTCAAAGCTGAGTCTGCGCCCTGTCTTTCCGAGATAATACCGGCACGCCTTGAACAATTCATCAATTTTGTACGCGTGATTGACCGGCATTATGCTGTCGCGTATTTCGTTATTTGGCGCATGCAGTGATATTGTAAGCGTGATCGGCAGATCTTCCTCCGCAAGCTTATATATTCCCGGCACAACGCCGCAGGTGGAAAGGGTTATATGCCTGTAGCCTATATTCTTCCCCTTCTCATGATTTACGTTATGAAGGAATCTGATCACATTGTCATAATTGTCCAGCGGCTCGCCGATACCCATAAGGACTATGTTTGATATCCTTTCTCCCATATCCTTTTCGGCAAAGATCACCTGATTCAGTATCTCCCCCGCGGTCAGCGAACGGAACAGTCCGCCTATTGTCGAGGCGCAGAAACGGCAGCCCATACGGCAGCCGACCTGTGATGAAATACAGACGGTAAGTCCGTGGCGGTAACGCATAACCACACTTTCTATGCAGTTGCCGTCAGGCAGCCTGAACAGGTATTTCACCGTTCCGTCAAGCCTTGAAACATATTTTTCCTCAATTTCAAGTGCGGATACATATGTATCCTCTTTGAGCTTTTCACGCAATGCCTTTGAAATATCGGTCATTTCGTCATAGCCCGTTACTCCCATATGGAGCCATTTGTATATCTGAGCCGCGCGGAATTTCTTTTCTCCTATTGAGAGCAGATATTCCTCTAACTCCTTATATTCAAAATCCTTTAAGTCAAGCATTCCTGATCAATTTACATATATAAAAGCCGTCCGAGTCATCCGTATAGGGAAGGAACGTCTTTTCATATACCTTTTCAAAATTATTATTGTCCTTTAAAAACGAGCCGGTCACGTTCTCATTTTCTCTCTTATTTATTGTACAGGTGGAATATACGATCACTCCCCCGGGCTTCACATATCCCGAAGCGTTTGCAAGTATTTTCTTCTGCAAGTCCGGCAGTCCGGCGGCATCATGTCTGCCGAGCTTAATATCCGGCTTTCTGCGTATTATACCCCATCCCGAGCAGGGCACATCGCATAATACACGGTCAGCGGAATTGACAAGCGCATCATCCTTTACAGCCGAGTCCGCAAGCCTTGCGGCAACGGATTTTATGCCGAGCCGCCGCGCGCTGTCCTCTATAAGCTTGATTTTATGCTCATATATGTCGCAGGCAATAATTCTGCCGCTGTCATGCTGCAATTCGGCTATATGGGTCGTCTTTCCGCCCGGAGCGGCGCACATATCAATTACCGTTTCGCCCTCTTTGGGGTCAAGCGCAATTGCCGCATTGTACGCGCCCTTATCCTGAACACTGAAATATCCGTTAAGATACAGCTTGTTTCTGCCAACATCAAATCCCCTCGTCTTTATAAGCGACCCTGAAGCAGCTTCCGATTTTATTCCGGAATCTCTGAGACGCTTTACAAGCTCCTCCGCGCTTATCTTTAAGGTGTTTGCGCGAAGCATCAGCTCGGGCGGCTCATTAAGCGACGCCATAAGCTTTTCAGCCGTGTCAAAGCCGAAATCATCGATCCATAGCTTTGCCATATCCGTTGTATAGGAGTATTTAACCGCCAGATATTCCGCCTTATCCTCAGGGTACCGCAGCTTGCAGCCGTCTCGGCAGAAGGCGCGCAGAACCGCGTTTACAAATCTGTCCGAGCCGTTTCTTCCATGCTTTTTTGCAAGCCTTACGCTCTCGTTTACGGCGGCGCTTTCGGGAATTTTATCGGCATACACAAGCTGGTATATTCCAAGCTCTAAAATGACATTTATGTTTTTTGCAAGCTTTTTCAGCTTTACCGATGAATACTGTCCTATTATATATTCTAACGTGTAATGCCGCGACACAACACCGTAGACAAGA
This sequence comes from uncultured Lachnospiraceae bacterium, assembly GCA_964579875.1. Taxonomy (GTDB): domain Bacteria; phylum Bacillota; class Clostridia; order UBA1381; family UBA1381; genus Ornithomonoglobus. The sequence continues at coordinate 63,275 of CAZOHJ010000002.1, forward strand.
TTTGTCACCAATGCTCTGTCCTCACGGGACATACCCCTTTCCCTGCCCGGAATTTCCTTTAAGGCAAGGTTTGAAAATGCGCCGTTATATAAGATCTCATACAGAGCTTTAAATGCCGCCTCTCTCGCATTCATCAGCGTCTTCTCCTGTTATTGCTGTTCTGTACTATGAGCAGAAGTCTTATAACCTGAAGCAGAGTCGAGGCCGCGGAGGCAAAATAGGTCATTGCCGCAGCCGACAGAACCTTGCGTGTGCCCTTTAGCTCATCCTCGTCAAGTATCGCCATATCACGCAGGGTTGCAAGCGCTCTTGAGCTTGCATTCGTCTCCGTAGGGAGCGTAACAAGCTGAAACGCGAATACGGCACAGAACAAAACCACGCCCGCTAATGCAAGATTTGTCGCGCCGAGAATAATTCCGAGTATGATAACGGGCAGTGAGATATAGTTGCAGATATTTACAAACGGCGCCATCCCGTTTCTTATACGGATAGGCGCATAGCCCACCTGATGCTGAACGGCATGACCGCACTCATGGGCGGCGACGCCCAACGCTGCAATTGATGTTGAATTGAAAGTCGAATCTGAAAGCCTTATCACGTTTTCCTTCGGGCTGAAATGATCCGTAAGGCTGCCCGAAACACGCTCGATCCGTATACTATACAGCCCGTTTGCGTCAAGTATTTTTCTTGCGACCTCCGCGCCCGTAATGCCGCGGCGCGAGCTAACCCTGTCATATTTATTGAAGGTTCCCCTTACGTTCGCCGACGCCATCAGTGTTATCACCAACCCGATAATAACGAGTATATAGGTCGGATCAAACCAACCAAATCCGACGCCGCCGTAATAGCCTCCTCCATAATAGCCATTGCTTGCGGAATATGCCAATGCAGTAATCATAAAACCTAAGCTCCTTTCATAATATTAAACCAGAGTTTCACCTAAAATCACACCGCTCTCAATATTGTGGCCTCTTGCGTAGTCCTCAACATACATGCGCTTTGAGCCTTCAAACTGAACATTTTTCAGATACAGCGCGCCTTTGCCGCAGCCCACAAGCAGTCCCTGCTTCTTAACAAGGCCGATCACCTCACCGGGACGGCCGTTTACCGCGTTGGTGATCTCGGCATCTGCAATTTTCAGAATTTTTCCCTTATAGGTAGTCTGCGCAAGCGGATACGAATTCATTCCGCATATAAGCTTTGAAATTTCCTCCGCGCTCCTGTACCAGTCGATCACCGCATCCTTTTTGCTTATCATAGGCGCATAGGTATGCCGGCTGTCCTTCTGGCGCTTGTAAGCAGCGGTGCCGTCAGCGATCTGTTCAATGGTACACACGAGCAGCTCACCGCCGATGACCGCCAAACGGTCAAAAAGCTGAGCCGAGGTCTCATATTTTCCTATTGTTGTTTCCGCGGCGGAAATAATATCTCCCGTATCAAGCCCGTAATCCATACGCATTATTGATACGCCCGTGGTTTCGTCGCCGTTTATGATCGCCCACTGTATCGGCGCTGCGCCGCGATATTTCGGCAAAAGCGACGCGTGCACGTTAATACATCCGTATTCCGGAAAATCTATTATATATCTCGGCAGTATCTTACCGTATGCCGCGACTATAATCATGTCCGGCTTCAACAATTTAAGAACCGGCAGAAACGCCTCGCCCTTTAAGGTCCCCGGCTGATATACGGGTATTCCAAGCTTCTCCGCCTTCTGCTTTACTTGCGTTGGCGCAAGCTTATGCCCTCTGCCCTTCGGCTTATCCGGCTGTGAAACAGCGCCTATTATTTCATGCTCCGTTTTGCTGAGACGGTCAAGTATCGACGCGGCAAAATCCGGCGTTCCCATAAAAAGTATCTTCATTATGTGTACCTCCTTTGAGGTTGTTGTCTGTTGAATCTGATCAGTTATCCAAATACTTTGTTACCTTTTCCGTAAAAACGTGACCTTTAAGGTGGTCACACTCATGGCAGAGGGCGCGCGCCAAAAGCTCCTCGCCCTCGGCAATGAACCACCTTCCTGTCCTGTCCTGCGCCTTTACCTTTACATAGTTCGGTCTTTCCACCTCACCGTACAGCCCCGGAAAGCTTAAACAGCCCTCCGCGCCGGTTTGTGAGCCTGATGCTTCTATTATCTCAGGATTTATAAGCTCTATTCTTCCCTCGCCTACGTCTATTACAACAACGCGCTTCAATATTCCTACCTGCGGCGCGGCAAGACCAACGCCCTCGGCCTTTGTCATTGTTTCATACATATCGTCGAGCAGTATTCCGAGCTTTTTATCGAACTTCTTTACTTCCTTGCACTGCTTTCTGAGTATTTCATCATCACGCAGACGCAGCTGACGAATTGCCATTTTGATCTTCCTTTCCTAATATATCGTTATCGGGTTCTTATCGATCGAAACCGCTACGCTTTGGTATCGCTTGTCTTCCTTTAAGCCGCGCTGCGCAGCGGAAAGCCTGTCGTTAAGCTCATCCATAGCATCGCACTTAATGATAATCTGCCAGCGGTATTGGTTCTTTATCTTTGCGATCTGCGACGGTATAGGACCGAGGATCGCGACCCGCTGACGTATCCTTGTTATATCGCCGAACAGCTCCCTGAACCTGAAGGCGGACCGGCGCGTTCTTTCATTGTCTGTGTCGGTAAAGCGTATGCATATCATTTCCGAAAAAGGAGGATACCACATCGCTCTGCGCTCCGCGCAGGTCTTGTTATAGAAGGTGATATAATCATGTGATCTGACAAGCCGTATTGCAAAATTATCGGGGTCATAGGTCTGTATTATGGCGCGTCCGCCCTTTTCTCCGCGGCCCGCGCGGCCCGAAACCTGCTCCAGCGTGTCAAAGGTACGCTCCCCGCTCCTGAAATCGTTTATATGCAGCATTGTGTCCGCGGATACAACACCCACAAGCGTTACATTCGCAAAGTCAAGTCCCTTTGCGACCATCTGCGTGCCTATAAGAATATCGATCTTCTCCCTGTCAAACCTATCAAGAATTTCCTTATGCGCGTTCTTCCTGCCTGTTACGTCAGCGTCAAGCCTTATCGTTGAAGCGTTAGGAAAAAGCTTTTTTACCTCCTCCTCAACCCTCTGGGTCCCTCCGCCGAAGTAGCGTATATATTTGCTGCCGCAGGCGGGGCACTTTACATAATTCGGCTGTCTGTGTCCGCAATAGTGGCATTTCAGCGTATTGTCATAGCTGTGATAGGTAAGCGAAATATTGCAGTTGGGGCACTGCGGTACAAAGCCGCATTTTCTGCATGAAACAAACGTGGAATAGCCTCGCCTGTTCATAAAGAGTATGGTCTGCTCCTTACGGGCAATATTGCTCCTGACCGCCTCAAAAAGCCGCTTCGAAAACATACTCTTGTTGCCGCGCTCCAGCTCGGCGCGCATATCGACAATTTCAATATCCGGCATTCGGTTCTCATTATAGCGGCGTTTCATTTCAAGCAGCCTGTATTCCTTTTTTACTGCCTTATTGTAGCTCTCCATAGACGGCGTTGCGCTCGCAAGAAGTGTTACCGCCCCATTCATCTGCGCACGGTAAATTGCAGCCTCGCGCGCATGGTATCTCGGGCTCATTTCGGATTTGTAGGTGTCCGAATGCTCCTCATCTATTATTATAATGCCTATGTTGTCAAGAGGCGCAAAAACAGCGCTTCTCGCGCCTATCACTATATCAGCGCCGCCGTTCATAATACGGCTCCACTGATCATACCGCTCTCCCAGCGACAACCCGCTGTGAAGTATCGCGATCCTCGCGCCGAAACGCGAAACAAAGCGCGACACCATCTGCGGCGTAAGCGAAATTTCCGGCACCAGCAAAAGCGCCGTCTTTCCTCGCTCAACGGCGTGGGAGATCGAGCGCATAAACACCTCAGTCTTTCCGCTGCCGGTTACGCCGTGGAGAAGTATTGTTTCTCCTTCCGTCTCGTCGATCGAGGAGTTTATGACGGATATTGCCTCCGCCTGCTCCGGCGTAGGCTCCGGCGGCACGCTCAGACTTCCACCCGTATCATATACCGGTCTGTCAATATACAGATCAAAAAATTCCGCCATGCCCTTTTTAACAAGAGCGGAAAGCGCGCTGTAATTTCCCATTGAAAACCGTACAAGATCGGCCGCCGAAAGATAATCGTTATTAATAAGAATAGAAATCATGCGCTTCTGGAGCTTTGATTTTGAATTGTCATAGAAGGTCTGCGCGGCATCAGGCTCCGCGGCAAGCCTTACGGCTCTTATTTTCCTCTTGTTAATATCCCTTGTCTGCCTGTATTCATGATCCAGAACACCCGCTTCGCGGAGCTTTGCGGCAGTCGTCTTTATATCCCTTTCAAAATATGAGGAAAGCGAATATATATCCATTCCGCCGCCGTTATCCTCCAGAAGCTCTATGATTTTTTTGCAGCTTTCACTTCTGCCCTTGTACTGCTCCTTATCCTTTAAAATTATCCATTCCACTGATTTCACCGACGTTCCCGAGGGTATCATAGTATGAATGATCTCAAGATAAGTGGCAAGATAGCGTTCGTGCATAAACTCAATGAGCGGCACCATATTTTCTCTGAATGCCGGCTCCTCTGATGAAAGTCTTATTATGCTCTTTATGCCTTTTTTTACATCGGTGCTTTCTTTGACTTGGAGGACAAAGCCCTCCATCTCAATATTTCCCTTTGTAAACTGCACAAGGACTCTCGAGCCGGGACGCACATTCCCCTCCAGCTCCTGCGGTATACGGTAATCAAATACGCGGTCAACAGCTCTTGTCGGCTGATTGACTATGACTCCGGCATACATCAGAATTGATCGTCCTCGAAGTCCGTCTCCTCAAGCTCTTCCGCATTAGCGGCTGCTGCCGCGGCAAGCGCGGCGTCAAGAAGGCTCATTTCCTCCTTTGGCTCTTCCTCGGCCTGCTCCGTCTCCTCTGATGCCTGCTCCTGTTCGGCAGCGTCCGCCTGACCTCTTTCAAGCTGCATTATCGCCTCGAACTTCTCTTCCTCGTATTCCTTTGCCTTTTCAATCGCTTCCGAACGGACATAGCCTACCACGCCGTCTGCGATCTCATTTACAGCCTGAGTTACCGGCTTTTCAAGAGTAGGATCATATCCGCCGCCGTCAGCGGCCTCGTCCTCCGCGGCCTTTCTCTCAAGACCGATCATTCTTGCTCTCTTTGCGACCATTGACACCAATGTATATCGGCTGTCAACACAGCGGTCCAATTCTGTAATTCCGGGTTTTATCATCATAATATTTTTCCTCCTGCCCTATTAGTCCGATTTTTCATTTATAAGCGCGCTGATCTTATCCTGCTCTGCGCGCTTCTTGTTGAGATATGCCATAACCTCATGAACACAAACCTCCAGATCATCGTTTACAATCTGCGTTGTGTATCTATCTGCTTGGGTAAGCTCCCAGCGTGTATGCTCAAGCCTTTGCGCGATTTCCTCCGCGGTATCGCGGCCCCTTGTTTCAAGACGTTCCTTAAGCGCCCTCATTGACGGAGGAATGAGGAAAATCAGCACCGCCTCCGGAAAAAGCTTTTTTACCTGAAGCGCACCCTGCGGCTCGATTTCAAGCATTACATCCTTCCCCTCGTTAAGCAATGTCTTCACCGATTCTCCGGGAGTACCGTAGTAATTGCCGTTATACTTAGCATATTCCAGCATTTCTCCGTTTGCGATCATGCTTTCAAATTTATCGAATGTGACATAGTGATATGTCTCACCCGGTATTTCACCTGCCCTGCATTCACGGGTCGTTGCCGAAACGGAAAGATGCAGATCCTGCTCCTTTTCAAGCAGCGCCTTGCATACGGTTCCCTTTCCCGTTCCCGACGGGCCTGAAAGCACAAAGAGGATTCCCTTCTTCTGCATCAGTTGTTACCTCCTTTATCATCAATGTCATCAAATTCCGAAGGATCATATTCACCGTCAAGCCTCTGAGCAAGCTTTTCGGGGATTATCGCCGACAGAATTATGTGACCTGAATCCATAACCACAACAGCGCGTGTTCTTCTTCCGTAGGTCGCATTGACCAGTATTCCCTTGTCCTCCGCTTCCCTGATAAGCCGCTTTATAGGCGCGCTGTCCGGGCTTACCACCGAAATAACACGATTTGCGGAAACCATGTTTCCGAAGCCGATATTTATTAATTTCATTTTACACCTTACTCTATATTCTGAATCTGTTCTCTCAGCTTTTCTATTTCGCCCTTTAATTCAACAACGATCCTTGCCGTTTCAAGATCGGATGCCTTTGAGCCGATCGTGTTGCATTCGCGGTTTATCTCCTGGATAAGAAAATCGAGCTTTCTTCCCGCAGGCTTGCCGCTGCTTATAATGCTCTCAAACTCGTCATAATGGCTGGCAAGGCGAACTGTTTCCTCATTCACCGCTATCTTGTCGGCAAATATCGCAACCTCGGTAAGAACCCTAGTATCATCGATATCACGCCCCTCAAGCAGCTCGTTTATCTTGGCATAAAGCTTTTCCCTGTAATCCGCCACGATCTGAGGCGAACGCTCGTCAACCCGCTGAGCAAGTGAACGCATATAGCCTATTCTCGTTCTTAGATCCTCCTCTATTCTGCCGCCCTCGCGCTCGCGCATTGCGATAAACGCGTCAAGAGCCTCGTCAAGAACAGACTTTACGGTCTGCCACAGCTCCTCCTCATCGTCACGCTTCGGCTCCGCGCGGAAAATGTCAGAGAACTGCGCGAGACTTGAAACCGTTATATCATTTTCAATTCCGAACTCAGCGCACAGCTCATTTAAGGCGGTCAGATAGTCTCCGGCAAGCTCCTTGTTTACCGTTATGATTTTGTCGGCATCCCCGACCGATTCAACGTTTACATACACATCGATCTTGCCTCGGGCAACTGCATTGCTCACTGCAATTCTTACCCTCTCCTCAAGAAAGCCGTACTGGCGCGGAACCTTGATATTGTAGTCGGAAAACCTGTGGTTCACGGACTTGATCTCGACTGTGATCTTTTTTTTATCGGTGACAGACTCCGCTCTGCCATACCCGGTCATACTTTTTAACATATAAATCATTCCTTCTGATCAAAAGCACATTATTGTTTAATTATATCATGTTTTAAAGGATAATTCAACCGTTATTTCTTAATTTTTTTAGAATTTTCTTAAACCTGATTTCATATGTATATACAAATACACGTTACGGAGGTTCTGCTATGAACATTAAAGGAATTATAAAGGGACTGTTCTTTGCCGTGGTAATTACTGCCGTATTTCTCATTGCGGGAGCGGCGCTTACATATTTTAATCTTATTGACGAACGCGCCGCGGGCATAATTGCCTTTGCAGGGGCGGCGGCCGGAGTATTTATCGGCGCTCTCGGGGCGGCAAAGACCGCTGAAAATAAAATACTGCTCAATGCGCTCCTTGTAAGTCTTCTCTTCTGTCTTTTGATCTTCCTGGGAACGCTTGGCATAAACGGCGGCTTTGCGCCCCACACCCGCACCCTTGCCCTGCTCGGCGCTGTTATAGCTGCCGGATTTCTGGGCGCGGTATTCGGGAAGTAAACGCAGCCGCGGCAAGCGAGGGATTTATTTTACATCTCCTTCAACCGACAGCACCGAATAAGCAAAATTATTTTTTCAAAAAACGGCTATAAAAGAAGCTTCAGCGGTATGGTATATGCAGCGAAGCGCATGGGACTTGGATGGAAAAACGACAAAAACAAGCCTCCGAGAAAACACGATCAACGCTATCCTGAACTGCTCGTACCGGGAGAAAAAGTGCAGATAGATGTCAAGGAAGTGCCGTACTGCTGTCTGAGAGGCGAGCTAAAACGAAATGGCAAACATCTTTACCAATGGACAGCCATTGATGAATGCACCCGTTATCGTTTCATATATGGATTTGAGGAGCATACGCCGGAGAATACGGTAAAGTTTTTCAGACTTTTACAAAAAGCATTTCCATTTAAGATCCGGACAATACAAACAGACAACGGGACAGAATTTACATATAAATACATAAGTGATGATACGGAATGTCCATTTGATAAAGTACTTAGAAATGCAGGAATAGAGCATAAATTGATTCCTCCGAGAACACCGTGGCATAACGGAAAGGTGGAAAGAAGTCATAGAAACGACCAAAGATATTTCTATGACTGGGAGCATTTCCGCAGTCTGGACGAATTCAACCAGAAATTGGCAGAGCATTTGAAATGGAGCAATAACAAGACAATGCGAACGCTCGGCAGGAAAAGTCCGGTTCAGCTTTTGAACGAGAAGTTGTCGGCAAACGCCGAAAGTTGAAGCCCTTTTCCGTTCCGCTACGCTCCACTTCAAAGGGCTTCAACTTTCTTTATTCCATATCTTTCAGAAATTCTTCCTTTTTTGGGTCATATCTATTGACAACGCAGATATATTTTTTAAAAAATAGTATTAAATGTCCACACAAGGGCAGCGCGAACGCTGCCTTTATGGATATGCTTATGTCAGCGGAAATTCCTCTGCTTTTTCGATAATCGATTGCAGGGTGTCAGCCCAGACGAATAGCTTTACATATGAGTCGTTTTCGCCCTTGTTCACTGAAACGACCGTTTCGCCCGCCGTCTCAAGCGGAACGCGGCTGACCGCGAGCATAACGCCGTCCGAGTCGTATACAGCCGCACATACGTAACAGCTTTCATACGTCGTTTCGGGCATTACCGCAAAAGTGTACTCTGTATCGGTTTCTGCATCAGTACGCACTATTTCCGCGGCGGTAACAGGAATAGGCGTGGGCATCGTTGTTGGTGTAGGCAATGAGTTGTAATGGATATTTGCATTTAAAAGCTCATAGTTATTACCGCTAATATCGATACTGCTCCATTCCTCCTCGCTGCCGCCGTAATATACGTCGCTTAAGCCGCTGCAGTTGAGAAACGCCCCTTGACCGATGCTTGTTACGCTGTCCGGAATTGTAACGCTCGTTAAGCCGCTGCAGTCGGAAAATGCAAAATAGTCAATGTTTGTTACGCCGCTGCCGATTGTAACGCTCGTTAAGCCGCTGCAGCCTGAAAACGCATAAGCGTCGATGCTTGTTACGCTGTCGGGGATTGTAATGCTCGTTAAACCGCTGCAGTAGTAAAACGTGCCATAGCCGATGCTTGTTACGCTGTCCGGAATTGTAACGCTCGTTAAGCCGCTGCAGTTGAGAAACGCCTCATCGCCGATGCTTGTTACGCCGCTGCCGATTGTAACGCTCGTTAAGCTGCTGCAGTAGGAAAACGCAGAACCGCCGATACTTGTTACGCTGCCGGGGATTACATACATATTATCCATTTTTCCTATCACATATTGAATTAACTCTGTTTTATCCTTATTAAAAAGGTTTCCGTCAACCGAGCAATAATTCGGGTTGTTGCTGTCAACATCTATGCTCGTTAAGCCGGTGCACCTAGAAAATGCAGAACTGCCGATGCTTGTCACGCTGTCCGGGATTGTAACACTCGTTAAACCGCTGCAGTAGTAAAACGCGCCATAGCCGATGCTTGTTACGCCGCTGCCGATTGTAACGCTCGTTAAGCCGCTGCATCCGTAAAACGCCCGATTTCCGATGCTTGTTACGCTGTCCGGGATTGTAACGCTCGTTAAGCCGGTGTAGCTCTCAAACGCGGAATCGCTGATAACTCTTGTTACGCTTTTTATTTCATATTCCGCCGGAATATCAGAAGGATTTGCGTCAATAATGCAATTATTTATATATAAAACGCCGTCTTCCCAATTGCTGCTGTCATTATAATATCCGGTAGCGTCAAACGCATAACGGCCGATGCTTGTTACGCTGTCCGGGATTGTAACACTCGTTAAGCCGCTGCAGTGGGAAAACGCATATTCGCCGATACTTGTCACACTGTCGGGGATTGTAATGCTCGTTAAGCCGCTGCATTCGTAAAACGCCTCATCGCCGATGCTTGTTACGCCGCTGCCGATTGTAACGCTCGTTAAGCTGCTGCAGCCGGAAAACGCGTCATAGCCGATGCTTGTTACGCTGTCCGGGATTGTAACGCTCGTTAAGCCGCTGCAGTGGGAAAACGCAAAACCGCCGATGCTTGTTACGTTGTCCGGGATTGTAACGCTCGTTAAGCCGCTGCAGTCGAGAAATGCAGAATAGCCAATGTTTGTTACGCCTCTGCCGATTGTAACGCTTGTTAAGCCGCTGCAGTTGAAAAACGCATATTCGCCGATACTTGTCACGCTGTCGGGGATTGTAACGCTCGTTAAGCCGCTGCATTCGTAAAACGCCCGATTTCCGATGCTTGTTACGCTGTCGGGGATTACATATGTATTATCCATTTTTCCTATCGCATATTGAATTAACTCTGTTTTATCCTTATTAAAAAGGTTTCCGTCAACCGAGCAATAATTCGGGTTGTTGCTGTCAACATCTATGCTCGTTAAGCCGCTGCACATAGAAAACGCATAACTGCCGATACTTGTCACGCTGTCCAGGATTGTAACACTCGTTAAACCGCTGCAGTAGTAAAACGCGCCATGGTCGATGCTTGTTACGCTGTCGGGGATTGTAATGCTCGTTAAACCGCTGCAGTAGTAAAACGCATATTCGCCGATACTTGTCACGCTGTCGGGGATTGTAATGCTCGTTAAACCGCTGCAGTAGTAAAACGCGCCATAGCCGATGCTTGTTACGCTGTCCGGGATTGTAACGCTCGTTAAACCGCTGCAGTTGAAAAACGCACATTCGCCGATGCTTGTTACGCCGTTTTCTATTATAACGGCTCTTATACCCTGTTCAGCATAAAATGGGTTTGCGAAATAGCCATAATCCTCCATATCCCCCGTGCCGCTGATTGTAAGCGTACCCGCGTCATCTAACGTCCATGTCAAATTATCTCCGCACGTTCCGCTGTTCACAGTCTCCGCATTTACCGCGCACGGTACAAACGATAACAGCAGCGCAAGCGATAGAAGCAGGCTTAAAAACCATCCTTTTTTGTGTGTTTTCATTTTGTCAACATCTCCTTTTGTTTTAATATGTGTAAAAATACTGTGCGCGAAATTTTTATGCCATTATCATGCATTAAAAAGGCGCATCATTTCGAAACGATACGCCCAAAAACACAACGCTCCGAAATGTCGCCAAACAAATTCCAATATGCATACCAAATCTAAACTTGTATACAAAATAAGAGCCTACGTTTTTAACAAGGTTAAAATGTACACAAGAATAGATTTTTTATTGGGATTTTATTTGGCAATATGATTATACCACATATTTCCACGCTTGTAAAGAGGGTAATTGAAAAATTTACGGCTCAATAAGCAAAATTATTTTTTCAAAAAGCCCTTGACAATTAAGACGCAATTTGCTATAATATTCTGTGTTATCGGGGTGTAGCGCAGTTGGTAGCGCACGCGTCTGGGGGGCGTGATGCCGCAGGTTCAAGTCCTGTCACTCCGACCAGGATAAAACCTCTCAAGCCACGCAGTTAAGCGGTTTGAGAGATTTTTTATTTTATGCTTTTCTTGATTTGGTTGCTGTTTTGGTTGCTAAATCAAATCAAAGTCCGAAAACGAATACCGTAATTAAGCAAGGTGAAAAAACTTTTTCATAAAACAAAAAATCTATTGACAATTCCATTTAATAGCTGTATAATTATATCATATTAACTCTATAGGATTTGTCAATTTAGGGTAATCATAGGAGAAAGAATATGGAACAAAGCGTAATTGATAATGCAATATATGAAAAATACATCACCCCGACAAAATCAAAATCCAGACGATTTATAGGAATTGAGATCGAAATGCCGGTTGTAAATCTTAACAAAGCTCCCGTTGAGGAGGATGTGATTTTTAAGATGGCCGAGGCCTTCCGCGAACGGTTTGGATTCCGCGCGCTCGGAAAGGATGCCGACGGAAATATAAATTCCATGCAGGATAGCGTTACAGGCGACGATCTTTCCTTTGACTGCTGTTATTCCAATCTTGAATTGTCCTTGGGCAAGGGCGGAAATCTGTTCCGGATCAAAGAACGCTTTGACAAATATTATTCGTTTATAAACGATTTTTTTGCGGAATATAATTATACTCTCACCGGAATGGGGATAAATCCGTATTATAATATAAATCGCAACAAGCCGATACAGAACGAGCGTTACAGAATGCTCTATCACCACCTGCACTCATATACAAAATATGAAAACAGCGGCTTTGCGTTCCACAGTTTCCCTGCCTTCGGCACATTTACGAGCGCGTCACAGGTACAGATAGATATTTTTTATGAGGATTTAATATCGGTAATAAATACCTTCGGAAGACTGGAGCCGTTTAAAGCGCTGCTGTTTTCCAACTCGGTTCTGCCGGATGAGCCGGAGCTGCTCTGCGCGCGCAATATGCTGTGGGAGCGCAGTATGCAGGGCTATAACCCTCATAATATCGGTATGTTTGAATATGATTTAAAAGACACTGACGATCTGGTCGAATATATCAAATCAACAAGCATCTATTGTACCATGCGGAACGGCAGATATATTAATTTTACCCCCGTGCCGATAAATGAGTATCTGAAGCTTGATACGGTGCGCGGCGAATACTATGACGGAGAAAGATATCAGAGCATAGAATTTGAGCCTTTCATAGAGGATCTGGAGTATCTGCGCACCTTTAAATTTGAGGACCTGACATACCGAGGAACAATAGAATTCCGCAGTATGTGCTGTCAGCCGATATCCGACAGCATGACCGTTGCGGCATTTCATATAGGACTTCTGGAGCGTGTGCAGGAATTGCAGGGACTTTTAAATGCGGATAACGTGATATATTCCCACGGATACAGCGCATCGGAGCTGCAAAGATTATTTTCTAAAAAATCTCTGCCGGATTTTGTGGATAAAGAAAAGCTCGTCCGTGTTCTTCTCCGCATACTTGACCTCTCAGCCTCGGGTCTCAAGCAGCGCGGCATGAATGAGGAGGTATTCCTGACGCCGCTTTACGAGCGGGCGGGCACTCTTTCAAATCCTGCCAAAAACATGCTGGACGGCATGGAGAAGGGCAAATCACTGGAGTATTACATTAAGGAATATTCCCGGATATAATACGTCTATGCATTGCTGTCCGCAAAACTTTGAATACAGTTTTTAGTAAAATAGAGGTGAGTATGATTGAATTCGGATTATAAATATATATTTGACGGGCAGTTCGGTCTGGAACGCGAAACACTGCGCGTTACCGCCGATGGCAGGCTCGCGCAGACGCCGCACCCGTTTACTGACAACAAATATCTTGACCGCGATTTCTGCGAAAACCAGCTTGAGCTGATCACTCCCGTATGCGGCAGCATAGACAGACTTATGTTGGTATTGGATCATCTTGATAATGAAGCCCGGACGGTTCTTTCGGACATGGGAGAATATATGTGGATGAACAGCAATCCGCCGCATATAACCGCCGACAGGGATATTCCTATTGCGGAATATGAGGGCAAAGAGGCATTCAAGCACGATTACAGGCTCAGACTTGAGCATCGCTACGGAAAGCGGCTCATGCTCTATTCGGGAATACATTTTAATTTTTCCTTTTCGGAGGAGCTTATAAAATCGCTTTATGACGGCAGGGACAGCTATAAGGATTTCAAAAACGCGCTTTACTTCCGTCTTTCAAAGCAGGTGTTCCGTTACAGCTGGCTGCTCGTGCTGCTCACCGCCGCAAGTCCGGTCTACGATCTATCCCTGGACGGTGATGATCTTTCCGGCAGCGGCTTTGACGGATATTCATCGCGGCGCAGCGGCGATAAGGGCTATTGGAATCATTTTACGCCGACGCTTGATTATACGGACTTATATGCCTATATCGAGTCGATCGACGCTTACATCACCAAGGGAGCTTTGTTCAACGCCGGCGAGCTGTACCTCCCCGTGCGGCTGAAGCCGGAGGGAAAAAACAGTATTGAAGCGCTCATTGACGGCGTTGACCATATTGAGCTTCGTATGTTTGATCTCAACCCCCTTACCCGCCTCGGAGTATTCCGCGAGGATCTTGAATTTGCCCATTACTATCTGATCTACCTCCTGCAGCTGCCGGATTTTGAGTTCACCCCCGAGCTGCAAAGGACTGCGGTCAGAAATCATCAGGCGGCGGCGCGCTATGATCTGTCGGGCATAACGATCAACGGTTACCCCGCAAAGGACGCGGCTCTGGGATTGCTTGATGACATGAGCGAATATTTCAGGAGCTTCCCCGAGGTTCTGGAAAGCATAAATTTACAAAAGAAAAAAATAATACAGAATAAGCGTTACTGTGTTGCTGTATATAATAAGCTTATCGGCGATTTTGAAAATTCAATGCTTGAAATCGTAAAAAGCACGGAGGTGGCGCTTAATGTGTGAATTGTTTGGCATCAGCGCAAAATCTCCCATTGATGTGCGCGGATATCTGAAAACCTTCTACAGCCACAGCGTTCATCATCCGCACGGCTGGGGAATAATGCGGGAGCAGGACGGCAAAACAGAGATCATCAAGGAGCCTGTATGCGCCTCAGGCAGCCGTATTATCAGCGAAACGGTGCGCAAAACCAAACCACAGACCAATCTCCTTGCCCATATCCGTCTTGCCACAGTCGGCGGCAAAAAATACGACAACTGCCATCCTTACACAGGCTTTGACGCCTCCGGCAGACGCTGGACCCTGATACACAACGGGACGATCTATTCCGGCACCCAGCTTGCAAAATATCTTCCGGAGCAGAGCGGCGACACCGATTCGGAACGGATATTTTTATATATGCTTGACGAAATAAATAAGGCGGTTGTATTAAATAACGCTCCGTTATCAACTGTTCAGAGATGCCATATCATAGACAAAATGGCAATGACGCTTGCGCCCAGAAACAAGCTTAACTTTATGATCTATGACGGGGAGCTGCTGTACGTCCATAAGAACATGAGAAAGACCCTTGTATATAAGCAGACCGGTGGCGGAGTTATCTTTTCAACACAGCCCCTTGATAACGGGTGTTGGCTTCAATTCCCCATGACGCAGGTGCATGTATACAGAGACGGCAGTCTCATTTTCAGAGGAACACAGCATGAGCATGAATTTATCCCTACGCTTGAATACATCACGGCTCTGGACGCTATGAACATTTAAAAAGGATGCTGACCCGCATCCTTTTTTGTGAGGTTATATATAGTAGCAAAAATCCTCACTATTTTCTTCCGCATTATTCACAAGATCCGCAATGGTTGTGCTGTCAAGGTATTGGTTAATAGTATTATACAAGCCTGTCCAGAACTTTATTGTAGGACATTCATTTACGCGCTGACACCGGTTTACCTCATCCTCCAGGCATGCAACCGGCGCCATTTCTCCCTCTGTAACTCTCAGAATATCACCCACCGTATACTCGTCAGGTCTGCGCAGCATCTTGTAGCCGCCCTGAGAACCTCTCTGGCTTCTCAAAAATCCCGCCTTGCTCAGCATATTAACTATCTGTTCAAGATACTTTAAAGATATATTCTGACGCTTTGACACATCCTTTAACGACACATTACCGCCGTTTGAATGCTGTGCAATGTCAATCATTAACCGTATTGCATATCTGCCCTTTGTTGATATTTTCATAAGCTTGATCTCCTCAGTTTCCGTTGTATTTATACTTATTATATATCATTAAGTTCTTTGTGATCTTACGACACTCAATTCACACTTATCCTATATGAATTTATTATATCACTTTTTCTGTCGTATGTCAATATTTTTTGTTTAAATCTGATAAGTATAATCATCCGGGATCCTGTATTCTGTCGGGGTCACGCCGTACTGTCTTTTAAATACCCTTGAAAAATATCCTATGTCCTTGTAATCCAGTCTTTCCGCAACCTCTGTTACCTTCAATGCCGTATTCTGCAGCAGCCATCCGGCGCGTTTGAGCTTTACGGTCGTGAGATAATCTACAAATCTGAGCCGCGTCTGCGCGGAAAACACGGTGCTCAGATACGAGCTGTTTATGTAATACTCGGCCGCAATTGTTTTCTGCTTCAGATCGCTTTCCGGATTATTCAGAATATACAGGATTACCTCCTGAATTTTCTCATTATTCACCTCAGGAAACAGCTCATAGTATTCGTTAAAAAGCTCTTCAAGCTTGTTGATAAAATACCTGTTATATACACCTCCGAGCCTGTTCCCTCCCGCATAAAAGCTGCTGCTTGATTTATACAGATCAAGCCACTCGTTGCGTTTGAAAACCTCGTTGACTACCGTATTATAAATCTGGCTCAGTATATTCTCCGCAGATGCGGCATCGGACGCGTTTTCACATATTTCATTTATCATATCGGAAATATAATCGTATATTCCGCCGTCGCGTCTTTCAAACATATTTAAAATTTCCTCAGCGCGATAAATTTCAATCGCTTTATTTTCATTGGTTTTATTTTTTATACGCGAGAACGCCGAATAAAACTGACTTTCATCAAAGGGCGCTGCAAAGTAATCAAACGCTCTGTAAATAATGCCCTTCCTTGCGTACTCAAAATCCGGCGTCTCACTGCAAAACGCTATGCATCCGCACAGCTTTTCACGTTTTGCGCGGCGCAGTAAATCCACGCTGTCTAATCCCGTAATTCGTGTTTCACAAATTACAAGGTCATATTTGTGACATTGCAGCTCATGATATGCTTTGCCGCCATCATTTATAACCGCCGCAATTTCAAAATCTGAAGACCGTCCCCAAATGTGCATAGCTTGTAATTGCTCCGACAGCCGAGGACTGTTAAAAACAAGCATTGTCTTGTACATACGCGACTCCTCCTCATTTATTATCGGGCACAGCTCTCATTGACATATTCAAGCGCCGCTTTGAAATCCTCCAGCAAATCCTCAATATCCTCAATACCCACGCTAACGCGGATCAGATCATCATATACTCCCGCGTTCTCCTGAGCCTCCGTTGTACTGTGCGCATATATTGTTGATGAGGGATGTATCACAAGCGTTTTTGTGTCGCCTATGTTTGTTATATTCACCGCATATTTTAAGTGATCAATAAAAGCGAATGCCCTCTCCTTTGTATAAAGACGTATTGTAAATATTCCTCCGCCTCTCCCCCGGAACTGCGTCATTGCAGTTTCATAATACAGGCTTGACTTCAAGAGAGGATAGTTTACACAGCGTACTCCCTCCTGACCTTCAAAGAACTCCGCAAGCCTTAACGCGTTCTGACAGTGACGTTCCATTCTGAGACTCAGTGTTTCAAGTCCGAGCATATTGTAATACGCGTTCATCGGGCTTAAGCAGCAGCCTATATTGCGGAAGGTATCGTTTCTGAGCTTCGCGGTAAACGCGAACCTTCCGAGCTTGACATACTCCCTCATGGACGGATACCGCTCCTCAGTCCAGCCAAAGCTGCCGCCGTCTGTAATTATTCCGCTTATTGAATTACTGCTTCCGTTTATATATTTAGAGGATGAGTTAATGACAATATCCGCGCCGAGCTTTAATCCCTTTACAAGACACACCGTTGCTGTTGTGTTATCAAGAATAAACGGCAGACCATAGCTGTGTATAAGCTCCGCGGTCTCCCTTATGTTTGTAACATCAAGCTTAGGATTGCCTATGGTTTCGGCAAAAACAGCCTTTGTGTTTTCGTTCACGTTCTTTTCAAGCGTCTCTTTTGTAATGCTTTCAACATAGCGCACCGTTATCCTCAGGTTTTCCAGATCACGGAACAAATCAAGCGTGCCGCCGAATACGGACGCCGTTGATATGATCTCATCGCCGCTGCTCAGTATGTTCAGGAAGGCTGCCGTAATTGCCGCCATTCCCGAAGAAACAGCGACCGAGCCGACGCCATCCTCCAGATATGTGATTCTGCTTTCAAAGGCGGCAACCGTAGGGTTTGAAATACGGGTATACGCAAAGCCCGCCGCCTGCCCTTGAAAAATCTTCTCCAACTGCTCCGTGCTGTCCTTTCCGAATGCGCTCGACTGATAAATCGGCGTAAGCGTTGCGCCCGTTGCCGCGTCACCGCAGACGCCTCCGTGAAGCAGAGCTGTATTTAATTTCATTTATGAACCACTTCCTTATAAGACTCCATCGCATTCTGCCTGTTCGTAATCTATCAGCTCATGAATGGCCGGATCTTCACCGCATATCGGACAATCCTTTACCTTATCCGGCAGCTTTATCTTTCTGAATTCCATTTTCAGCGCATCATAGGTAAGCAGATAGCCTGTAAGGAGGTCGCCCACTCCGAGTATATACTTTACAGCCTCCATAGCCTGCAGACTGCCGATCACGCCGCCCATCGCGCCAATCACGCCGGCCTGCTTACAGGTCGGAACAGCGTCCTTCGGGGGCGGATCACGGAATACGCAGCGGTAGCACGGGCCTTTGCCCGGCACATATGTCATAAGCTGACCCTGGAAGCGTATGATACCCGCATGTGAAAACGGCTTCCCCGCCATTACACAGGCATCGTTTATCAAAAACTTTGCCGGAAAGTTATCCGTTCCGTCAATTATAAAGTCGTAATCCTTTATCAGATCAAGAATATTGTCCGCGCTTACAAAGGTACGGTATGTATTGACCTTAACGTCAGGGTTCATTGCCTCCATTGTTTCCTTTGCCGACAAAACCTTTGCCTTGCCGACATCCTTTGTTGCATGGATGATCTGACGCTGCAGATTTGAGAGATCAACCTCGTCAGCGTCCGCAATGCCCATCGTCCCCACGCCTGCGGCCGCAAGGTACATAGCCGCGGGAGCGCCGAGACCGCCCGCTCCGATAATGAGGACACTGCTGTTGAGCAGCTTTTTCTGTCCCTTTGCGCCGACCTCTTTCAGAATGATGTGACGTGAATAACGCTCTATCTGTTCATTGGAAAATGCCATTAACAACCGCCTCCCATGAAGTACAAAAACTCAATTACATCTCCGTCCTTAAGCTGCATGTTGTCAAACTCACGCGCACCGAGCAGATCATCATTGACCGATACTGTCACATACTCCGGTGTCTGCACCTTCTCGATCTCAATAAGCTCTCTGAGTGTCAGCTCATCCTTATATTCCTTTGTCTCTCCTGTTACTATAAGCTTCATATCTGTTCATCACCTTTCTCTACGATCAGATCAAATGTTCCGTCATCATTTTTATTAAGCTTTAAAACCTTGTGCCCTTCCTCCTTCATGGAGCGCGGAACGTTCAGGACAGGCTCGCCGTCATTCATATGCACGGATAAAATCTGTCCCGGCTCCAGCTCTTCAATTGCAATCTTTGCCTTTACAAAGGTCACAGGGCATACCACGTCGGTAATGTCAACATAATCGTCTATTTTTATATCAGCCATTATATGCCTCCAGTATCCTTTCTCTGAATTTGTCTTCACCGACTCTCTCGATGGTCATTCGGAAACGCTCGCCGGCATTGGCATTTTCTTCAAAAAAACCGACAGCCGCGTCAATAACCCCGAACAGCTTTTCCTTATCGTGTATGATCGGCACGATTTCCTCACCCTTGTGGATTCTGTTGCCGAAAAGGCCTCCGAAGGACAGAATATATCCCTCGTTGTTCTCCCAAGCGTCAACCGGACACGATTTTGCGCATCTTCCGCAGTAGTTACAGCTGCCCTCATCAAGCGCGATCTTTCCGTTATCTATTGATATTGCTTTTTCACGGCAGACGCTTTCACAGATCCCGCAGCCGATACATTTATCCGCGATCCATCTGACCTCAATCCCGCCCTTTATGCCAATATCGTTTTCCTCAGCCTTAAGGCAGTTGTTCCGGCAGCCCGTAACGCCGAATTTAAACTTATGCGGCAGATCCTTTGCAAAAAATCTGTCGCTAAGCTCCCGCGCAAGTGAATATGTATCAATACAGCCGCTCGGACAGATCTCCTTGCCCTGGCATGAAGTGACCGTTCTTACACGCGGTCCGCACACCCCCGGCTCACAGTCACCCTCCGCAAGCGCCGCCTTGACCTCTTCAATATCATCAAGCTTGATAAACGGGATCTCAACGCCCTGTCTTGACGTAAGATGAACATATCCGTCACCGTACTTTTCAGATACCTCAGAAATTACCGCAAGCTGCTTTGCGGTCAGATGACCGCCCACTACCTTTAGACGCAGCGAAAAGCAATTCTTCTGCTTCTGGCGCATAAAGCCGCCTTTTTTTAATGTTGCATAATCTACAGCCATAGTAGTTTTCCTCCCTGCTGCCCGTTAAGGCAGTCCGTTTTATAGGTTTTATTATTCTATTATGAGCCGCTCCTCAGCCGATACGCCGTCAGCGATCTTGAACGACTTTAAAACAGGCTCATATATATCCGTTAATGACAAAATAAGGTAGCTTGCGGTCTTATCAAATGCCAGCCTCTTGTCCTCCTCCGACGGTCTTGACGGACTTTCGGGATGGGAATGGAAGTTGCCCAAGGGTACAAGTCCCTTGCCGCGCATATCCCTCACCGCTTCAAGCTGCTCCTTCGGATTCATTGAAAAGTGCTCATTTGAATGATCTGTATTTTCAAGAAAATAAATTTCCTTCGCGATCTTTTCATCTCCCGAAACCGTTCCGCCCAGCAGTCCGCATATTTCCTCCGGTCTGCCGCTTTTTGCCGCCTCCACTATCTGATCATAAAAGCTTTTTGGTAATCTGATCATTCTGTTACCTCCTCAATGGCATCCGCCAGATCATCCTTTGCCGCTACTCCGCGCAGACGCTTTACCTCCTCGCCGTTCTTAAAAAACAAAAAAGTCGGCGAGGACAGAACACCGTACTTCTGCGCGGTCAGGACGCCGAAATTCACATTCAGTTTTACCAGCTTAATCCCGCTGTATTCCTCCTCCAGCTCCGCTAGGATCGGCGACATACGCCTGCACGGAACACAGCTGTCAGAGAAAAATTCAACGAGTACCGGCCTATCAGATAATATGACCTCTTTCTCAAAATCATCTTCATTTACACTCTGCATTTCAATTCCTCATTTCATACTTATTGAATAGGTTTAGTATGAATATATATTAGCATATGCGGCGAAAATTGTCAATATGAATTTTTTTAGGTTTCATATGAATTTTTCAGGATTTTTTACGGACAAATTTAAATTGTTGACAATATTGATTACGGGTGGTATAATATCATAGTAAACTGATATGAAAACTATAAATAAGGAGTGTATTATGGATAAGATCACTGAACTTAAAGAAAAAATCCTCAGTGGAAATCACATAACAAAGGACGAGGCTATGACGCTTGCCGCTGCCGGCTCGGAGGAGCTGTGCGCCGCTGCCAATGAGCTGCGCAGGAAGCTCAACGGCACAAAAATCGACACCTGCACCATACTAAACGGAAAAAGCGGCCTTTGCACCGAAAACTGCAAATACTGCGCCCAGTCCGCCCACAACCATACGGGTGTTTCGGAATATCCGATTTTGACGGCTGACGAGATCGTGAAAAAGGGGCTTGAAAATGCAAAGCTCGGAGTTGACCGCTTCGATGTGGTGACAGCCGGATTAAGACTCAACGATGAAGAGGTCGATGTGCTGTGCAGGGCATACTCGCAGCTTAAGGCTAAAACCGGACTTGAGCTGTGTTCCTCAAACGGACTTCTTTCATATGAACAGTTTGTCCGTCTGCATGACGCGGGCGTTACAAGAATACATAACAATCTCGAAACCTCACGCCGTTTCTTCCCCAGCATATGCACAACGCATACATATGATGACAAGCTCGCAGCCATCAGGGCGGCAAAACGCGCCGGAATGGAAATATGCAGCGGCGGTATCATAGGAATGGGCGAGACAATGGAAGACAGGATAGACATGGCAATTGAGCTGCAGTCGCTCGGCGTAAAATCTATCCCCATAAATGTGCTTATGCCGATAAAGGGAACCGCGCTTGAAAATCAGCCTCCCCTATCTGAGGAGGAGATCCTTCGCACGATTGCGATATTCCGTTTTATCAATCCGCGCGCGGACATTCGACTTGCAGGAGGCAGAAAGCTGCTGCGCGACAAGGGCAGAAAGGCATTTCTTTCCGGCGCAAACGCGTCAATTATCGGAAATATGCTGACGTCAACGGGCAGCAATGCAGACGAGGACTTCAAAATGTTTGATGAGCTGGGATTTACCAGAGGATAAAACAAGACTTCGGACTGCCGGTATCAAACTACGGCAGTCCGAAGTCTTGTTTTATTCGTAAAAATTTCAGTCCATTCTATGCGAAACGCTTGCGGCAGCAGACTTCATGCCTGAAACGCTGTCCCATAAAAACGCCTTGATCTCATGGCAGTCTTCATAGTCCTCCAACGCTGCGCTGTAACCGTCCTTAACCTCTGTTCTTACCAATGCTCCGCTTACATCATAGCCCGCAATAATCAAGATACCTTCGGAAGCATTTTTTACGCTTACAGCGCCGTCCGCGATCGTTATTTCCGGCTTGTCGTCAACGGGAGGATCAGCCTGCGGCTCTGTCGCGGTAAAGGTGTACGCTGTACCTGCCGCCGCATTCTTTATAGTATATTTTTCTCCGTTTCTCATATCGGCATAGGTTCTCCCATTAATCATAAACGTGCCGTTCTGCCCGTCATAGCCGATCGTTATATCGCCGTCAGCAGCAGGCGTGATCGTGAAGCTTTCCGCCTCATTATCCGACCACTTAATATCGACTGCCGCTCCGTTCTTTGCCTTTATGCCGCTTATCTCGCCCTTATCCCATGCTGCCGGGAGAGCCGGAAGTATGTATATCTCACCCGTCTGCGACTGCATTAAAAGCTCCATAACACCCGCCGCCGAGCCGAAGTTGCCATCGATTTGGAACGGCGCATGAGTGTCGAACAGATTTGAATATGTCTTTTTGGCAAGCTGATATCTGAACAGCTCCAGAGCCTTATCGCCCTCAAGGGTTCTCGCCCACAGCAGGAACTTATTTGAGCATGACCAGCCGGTGGAATCATCGCCGCGCTTTTGCAGCACTGTTTTTGCGCCCTCCAGCAGCTCAGGAGTATTGCGGTTTATAAGGGTTCCGGGGTACAGTCCCACAAGGTGAGAGATATGTCTGTGTACAGGATCGCCCAGCGCGTTTCCGTCCGCATCGGTATTATAGGCCGTTTCCTCCGCCCATTCCTTTATCTGACCGTCATCGCCAAGCTCCGTTGGCAGCTCCAGATGACTGCGGATCTCCTTCCATGCCTCCGCCTTATCCCCGTCAATGCCGAGAACTCTTGCAGACGCAATTGCGTAGTCATACATTCCCGCCACAAGCTGTAAATCGTATTTTATACCCTCATGTGTCGGACCCTGTTCCGGAGAGCGTCCCGCCCATGTGGTATAGTAGTAGCCGTCGGGATATTTTTCGGCGTCGGCAGTCGTCTTTCTTTCATTTGTGTAAATATACTGCGTGTAGAAATTTGCGGCCTTGCGCATTATCGGATATAGCTCCTCTTCCAGCAGCTTTTTATCACCTGTTGTCTGATACAGATCCCAAAGATTATACATGAGCCATGCCGTATTGCCCGCCGACTGAATACTTGTCGAGCCGGTGAGATCCGTAGTTCCCATTATCGCCTGCTTGGTGTGCATGATGAATACATCATCCCTATCCTCAGCGCTGTCGGCAAAGGTGATTTTTCCGTTTTCATATTTATATGACTTCGGCGTGACCTTATACATATTCCTCGCCGTAACGCGTCCGGCGGGAATCTGCGAGTTGAACCAATTTATAAGCGATTTTCCGCTGTCCGTGAGGTTTGCGCCGCCGGCAAACCAGTAATTCATCTCCATATTGATATTGATACAGTAGCATGAGCCCCATATCTCCGCCGTTGACTGGCACCACTTACCCTGCAGAGTCGCCGGCAGGGTTTCTGATCGCGACGAGGAGATCATCATATATCTCGCATAGTTATAGTGCAGCTCCTCAAGATGCTTGTCGAGCTTATTATAGGCAGCTTTGTCGTATGACACGCTTGTTGTGCCGTCCGCATTTGACGTTGTGCTTATCACCTTATTATATGATGCCTGCAGCTCATCTGTAGGCGTCATGCAGATCTCGTCATCATCCGTAAGAGTAAATTTAACCGTGTCAGCCTGCGCTTTATAGTCAGCGATATGCTCCGCCTTCAGATCCTCATACGTCATTGCCGCAGCCCCGCTCATTCTCGCCTCTGCCTTTTCTATTGCCGCGTCAACGCCGCGCACGCTCTTATACGGTGTTTTTTCCATATTAACAGAGCCGTCCCCGTTAAGCTCAAATTGCTCAGGATCATAATCCGTTGCCGCCGTAACAATTACTGTAACGCCCGCAGCTCCTCTGACATTTACGCTGTTATAGCCGTCTGTCAAAACTCCGTCATCGGCTATCACCTTTATTTTCGTGCAGTATTCCAAATCGGATGTCTGATTCCATGCTGCATTTCCGCCGGAGGAATACGGCTCGGAGTCCTTCAATTTTCCTATTATCGTAATTTCACCGTCATTGACTGTGACATTGCCCGGATGCATTGAAACAGGCTTTACGTCAAAATTGAGTGCGCCCTCCGTGTCCGCAGTATATCTGAACACAAGCGCTTCCTTAGGATATGAAGCAAAATACTCTCTGTTATACCTAACTCCGTCATACTCATACTGTACATGAGCCACACTCTCGTCAAGATCAAGATCGCGGTAGTAGTTATTGACTGCGGCGCCCTGAGGCATATCAAAATCAACAAAAACATTGCCAACGCTCATATAACCGTTAATACCCTCGCTCATGTTCTTGTTTACCGTATTCGGATTGACCGCCGTCTGTGTTCCCCTGTAACCTGCCGCCCAGAAGGTTTCCTCATTGATCTGTATCTGATCCTTATCCGGGAGGCCGAACAGCATACCTCCCATATAGCCGTTTCCTATCGGGAGCGCCTTCTGCTCCCAGTCCGCCCCGTCACGTGCATAGATACTGTTATTGCCGCTGCTGCCGCCCGCCGCATACGCGCCCGTCTTATACCAGAGCGCATTGTCCGCCGACGGAGCAGGATAATTGCTGTCGTAGGTATACTTTACATTAAGCTCCGATACGTCAACCAACTCCGGGTCAACTCCGTAAGGCGCGCCGTGCGGCGTCATTATTCCCGCGCCCATTCCGAGACCGGATTTTTCGCCCGTTATCCAATCCGATACAAGGGGCACATTTTTATATTCTCCCTTGCCGGTTTTAAATATATCCGACACGATCTCATTATCTGAATTTACAATATACGCTTTGATCATAGCCGCATTCTTAAAGGTCATATCAGACTCAAGCTCCTGCACTCCCTGTTCCGCAAAATCCAATACTGCTGTTTCCTCTGCGGAACTAATACCGTTTTTATCCACAGCCTTTATAACGGCGCTGTAACCGCTTTCCGCGCTTTCAGCGTCAATAATAATTCCGTCGATTCCCGCTGCATCGGCAATATCAGCCGCGCATTCTTTAAAAAAGACGCCCTTAACGGAATACGGCGATACGGCTGCATTGTTCTTGACCGTGACCGTCATAGTATCCGATACATTTTCACTTATCTGACTGCCCGTCACATCAAGAACCGCCTTTATTGTAATATTTCCCGTCTCCGCGGCTTCGGGAACGGTAAGTATGCCGTTTTCTATTTCACAGCCGCGCGCGTCTCCCTCAATGCTCCATAATGTGTCACGCTCGGGAATAACCGCTCCTCCCGCAGTCGGGATCGCCTTAAAGTCATAGCTTCCGCCCCTTTGCACAAGCTCGTCACCGGTGATCACAACGCCGTCCGCATCGCTTACCTCCTCAAGCAGCAGCTCTGCGGTTTTCTCTGTGCCGTTATATACGGCGCTTATTGTAACCGTGCCCGGCTGCGCCTGCGGGGTTATTGTCAGGAGTCCGCTCCCATCGATCTCCACACCCTCATAGCCGTTGACCGAATATGTGACATCCGCCGAGTTATCGGCTGTGCCCTTTGAGATTATTACATCGCTGTCCGCTTCCGTGGTTATGCTGTTATAAACGCTTGCGGTATACTGCACCGTCTGATCCTCGGGCATGATAAATCTTGAAGCTGTACCGTCCTGTGCCGTCAGCTCCATTGTGTCCTCTGTATCCGTCACTTCTATATCGGACACCGCCGCGGCGCTCCATCTGCCGAGACTAAAGCCTATTGATGATATATCTTCGTTTAATCTTACCGTGGTCGTATACCATTTATCAAATTCACAGTTGTCCTTAAGATTGATTGTTTCCGTTCCGACTGTTACGGAATTATCATTGTTTACGCTGCTGCGGTCCGTGTCTTTGTTATTTGTGGCCTTCGGCTTCGCGTATGTAAGCTTTATGTACCTCCCCGCCTGCGCGGTATCCGGCAGGGTAAGCGCTGCCGTCACTCCGCCGTTTCCGCCGGAGCCTAAAAACATATAATAGCCTCTTTCCGGAAGTCCGTCCCCATATGGAAAATATCCGCTGTTTTCGCTTGACTTATCCCTTATAACAACATTGTTGTAGTTTTTGGATTCTGTGGATATTCTGTAGCCTGTGTCACCGATCCCGGTTTCGGCAAGCGATGATGTGTCAAAATCCTTTATGACACTGTACGAGTCTCCGAATTCTGAGCCGTCCGCGGCGATCACCGCGCCGCACGTTAAATTGAGCGCCAGCGAAAGCGCCGCAGCCGCCGATATTGATCTCCTGTACATTTTCATTCTCCCTTCATTTTCCGTATTCCGCTTTGCTTATGAAATAATTATACGATACAGGGGAATTTAAAGGAATGTATTTTTTCTGCACAAACATATACTTTTTCTCTTTTCGTATTGCGCGACGCTTTAAAATGTGTTATACTTTCATAAAAGGAGTGAAACTATGATGAACCACAAATTCAGCTATCTTACGGACTTCTGCAACTGTCTGCAATTAAAAATAACTCACATTTTCCACCGTACCCTTGACAGCGGCTGGCATTTTGACAACCACTGCCATAATTTCAACAGGATATACTTTATTCTTGACGGTCACGGTTTTCTGTATAACGATATAGAGCGTGTGGATCTGGAGCCGTATAACATATATATAATTCCTGCAAATTCATGCTATAATTACAGGTGTGAAAAATATCTCGAAAAGATATTTCTGCACTTCAAGCTCTATATCATTCCCGACAAGGATCTGTTGTCTAATTTGAAACGGATCATAAAAATAAAATCAAACCCCGAGGAAATGGAGCGGATAAAAAATCTTTGCTATTCGGAGACCGTCACCTCCGCAATGTTTTTTCAGAATTACATACGGCAGCTTGTAACGGATATAATTGAGCCTTATTCCGAGCAGATAACAAACGATCTGATAATTTATAAAAAATATGAGCGTCTGTATAAATATATTGAGGATAATCTCTACGCTGATACAAAGGTGTCCGATATATGCCGTTACATAGGCTTTTCGCAGACATATATCGGACAGCAGTTCAGACAGGATACCGGTCAGACAATAAAGGATTTTATAACCGATATGCTTATTCAGAAAATGAAGTATATGTTCCTGGTTTCCGATCTCTCAATAAAGGAGGTTTCGGATACGCTCCGTTTCAGCAGCGAATTTTATTGCTCCAAATTTTTCAAGAAGCATACGGGCGTATCACCCCGCGATTACAAAAAGCTGCACGGCAAAAATACCGCGTTAGCCGGATAATAATTCACAGCTCCGCTACAGCTTTGTTTACATCCTCCTCGCAGCTGCGCATTGCGAGAATGGTTTTCAGGAGCAGGTTGTTAAGCTCCCAGCCAAGCATATCCGCTCCGCGCTCAATGACCTCTCTTGAACAGCCTGCCGCAAAGTTTTTGCTCTTATACTTCTTTTTCAGGCTTTTCAACTCCATGTCCTGTGTGCTCTTTGACGGGCGCATCTCGGCCGCCGCCCAGATCAAGCCTGTAAGCTCGTCCACAGCGTATAACACCTTTTCCATCTCATGTTCGGGCTTTACATCAACGGTAAGCGCATAGCCGTGAGAGCATACGGCATGTATAATATCCTCTCCGAAACCGCCCTCGCGCAGCAGCTCCGGAGCCTTGATGCAATGCTCCAGCGTATACTGTTCAAAGTCTATATCGTGCAGCAGTCCGACAATTCCCCAGTATTCCGGATCATGCCCCAATTCTGCTGCAAAATATTTCATCACACCCTCAACAGTCAGTGCATGACGCAGATGAAATTTTTCTTTATTATATTTTCTTAAAAGCTCCCATGCTTTGTCTCTGCCCATATTTTTTCACCTCAGAATAATTTTCTTTGATTATAGCACCACGCATATGAAATGTCAATACAAGCTTATACTTCTGAAGTATGAAAAAATTTAAAATTTTTTCATATGCTCTTTTTATTGCTGCAATGCTATAATATAAGCATACTACGGAGCTTAAAATAAGATGCGGACGGATAATCGATAGAGGGATAAACTGCGGCATCATAGACGATGCCGTATTCCATGCCGTGGTATATGAATGTGGATGGAATGGATAAAAACTTTTCCGGCATCAAAAGGAATTAATTTCTGAATTTGTAATAATACATTTTGTCCTCAGCATAGATATAAAGTACCAAAAATGAAATGCTGGTGATACTATGGTATTGAAATTCAGAAAGTCATTGTTTTTCCTCCTGATCCCTCTTCTCGGAATGGCGGTGTGCGCTGCCGCGCTGCATAGCGCTGTACCGTCCTTCTCTGACGGGGGACGCTATTGTATAGTTCTGGATGCCGGACACGGAGCGCCTGACGGCGGCGCGGTCGGTCCCGGGGGAACACAGGAGAAGGACGTGAATCTTGATATAGTCCTCAAACTGCAGGAGATTTTAGAAAGCCGCGGCGCGCGCGTTATTCTGACGCGCTCCGGCGATGAGGGCATTTATGACAGCGACGCGGACACCATCCGCAAGAAAAAGATTTCCGATATGCATAACCGCCTTAATATTATTAACAGCAGCGGCGCAGACCTTTTTATCTCTATACACATGAACGCGTTCACTCAGCAAAGCTCGCATGGGCTGCATGTTTTCTATGCGCGCAATCATCCCGAATCAGAGCCTCTTGCAAGCGCGGTTACGGAGAGTATTTCCTCTCTCACCGGAGCAAAGGCGCATGAGGTAAAAACAGCCTCCGAAACACTGTATCTTATGAAAAATCCCAAGCCTCCCGCGATACTTATCGAATGCGGCTTCATAACCAACCCTGATGAGGAAAAGCTGCTGGGCACAGATGAATACCGCGCAAAAATCGCCTACGCAATTGCGGATGCGGTCTTATCTTCACGCTTTAATTTTATATAAGTGCGGAAGTTTGACAGTTGTAGAAAATCATTCGTCACAATAAACAAAGCAACCGA
>CAZOHJ010000003.1:0-91062 GCA_964579875.1 uncultured Lachnospiraceae bacterium
ATTTCAGAATTAATATTATTCGCCGTATGTATAGGTTTCGCAGCTGATACCGTACAAGTTAATTCCGGCGTTGCCGTATACATAAATTGTCTTGGCGTCATCACTTGTAAACGAATACCTTACGCTTGCGGCGTCCGTAACGGTTGTGATATGCTCTGCGCCGTCATTTATCACTATGCCTCTTTCGGCGCTTGAGCTTGCGGACGCTCCATATACAACAATATCCGTTGTACCCGCGGGCACGTCAAAATATACGCACTTGCTCACCGTACTTCCCGGTCCGCCGATCTTGTACCGTTTCGCGAATGATATTCCGTCTATTGTTTTACTGCTCGAATCGATCGCCGCTCCGCCTATAACGTGCAGTCCCGCATATTCCGCTCCGTTTTCAAGAGCCGTAAGCCCTTCAAATTCCGCGTCCGAGCCAAAGTTCCAGAAATGACTGTAAAGCACGGTTTTCTGTATATCCGAATCCGTCACGTCCACGCTTACATTATCAATATAATATGCGCCTGTCTTATTGGCTATAGGCTCAAAGAATATGCCGTTTGTAACCGGAACCTTTTTCTCAACATTGTTCTGAGCGCGGACGCTCACCGCCTCCGCATCCGGGATATCCGCAATGACCTCACCGTCCGCGGCCCTGACAAGAATCGCCGCGATGTCGGCGCTCAGACCTTCATCAACCGAATACGAAACGGTGTACCACTTATTTATATCATAGGTGTGATCTGTCGCAGCTCCGCTTACATAGATATAACCGTCGGTTTCAAATGATACCTTAAAGCCTTTATCGGATGAATTTGCGGTCAGGTATACATTTATACCCGCATCATCGCCGGAAACAAGCACGTCGGCCTGCGCGTTTACGAGCTTGTTTCCATCGCCCGGAACATATTCATGGAAGATGTAACGCTCGCCTGTATAATCACTGCCTGTCGCTATCTTCATCTTACCGGTAGCATTGCCGCCGATCTCGCCGCTCGTCCATGACGGAGTGAGCATATTTGCCTCCTGCAGCTGCCAAAGCCAGTCAAGACCGTTGTCAAAGCTCCATGCTGAGGTCGTGCCGGCGTCATTAGCGCTTTCCATGCCGAGCCAGCCTATATCCGGCGCCGACGCTCCGTCCGAAACAGCGCCGAAGCCCATATAATAGGTATCGCCTATGCCGCCGCACTCAGCGCTTGCTATCAGAGCGTTTACCTTATACAGATTCGCGTCATTGGCGGTCTTGTAAATGTTCAAGATATTTCCGTGCTTTTCGGCAATAATATACGCCTTGTCCCTGTCGTTTATAATATCGGTCACATCGGAAACAAGCTCCACTTCTCCGCCCGCTGTGTCACGTTTCAGGAGCTGATACCTGACCTCGCCGTCAACCTTATTCGCGCCGAAGTAATACATAATGCCGTTGGCGTCAAGGTTATCTCTCAGTACGAATCCGATCTGCTCCGCGCCTTGTAAGCGCAGCCGCGCATACAATTTCGTGTTTCCTGTAAACCGCTGGCAGAGGAACGCAAAGCGGTCCTCTGCGCCGCCTATCCTGCCGTCTGACGAATCGCCTATTTTATATGTATAATCCGTTGTGCCGAGAACATATGACTTAACACCGGTATCGGAGGCGCCTATATCCGTAAGCTCCCACGGAGTCACATCCTGCGTTATCGCGACTTCAACGCTGTCACTGCCCCTTCCGAGATTTTCGTCAAAGCAGTACGCGGTAATTGTTCCGTTCTCAGGCGTTGTAAATGACGCCGGGAGCGAAACCGTTTCCGTTCCGGTTATATATAGTCCTGTTTTTGAGGTAAGGGGCTTGCCGTCAAGGTAAAGCCATATTTCTGTTACGGGAGAGCCGTCCGGCGTTATCTCAACATCGATCGTTTCGCCGTTAAGCAGCAGTCTCTGACCTGCCGTAAGCCGCAATTCAGCCGAAGGGCTGCTTTGAATAGTGCTAAGCTTTAGCATTTCAAGCTTTGATACTGTTATATTCGAGCTTGCACCCGATACATATGCTCCGGCTTCTATGCTTCCTGAAACCGTTGTTTCTCCGACCTTATTGCTTTCAAGATCCGCAAGACTTGCTCCCGCATACAGAGTGACTGTGCTTCCGGTTCTCGCAATTTCAAGATATTTGCAGCTTTCCGCCGGAATACTGTTATAAGCGCCCTTATCGCTGTCGCTCAGCTTATAGCGGATTTCCTGATCAAAGCCGCTGTCATATGTCTTATGTATCTTAATATCACCGCATTTAAGACCAGTTTCAACAGTGGCGAAACGGTTTGTTACGCTGTCTGTCTTTGCGACAAGCTTAAAGTCGCCCGTCACCGTCTGCGTTAATGATGAATTGTTCGGCAGGGTATAACTGCTGCCGTCAAAGCCGGCTCCATTCGCCGCCGTCCATTCCTCAGCCTCCTGTGAGCCTGTGACACTTACGTATGTTACGGGCGTCAGAATATATTCGCCGTCCGACTTATACACCTTTGCGGTTATTGCGTTATCGCCCGACGGCAGCCGCGTCTCTGTTCTCCATAATGTTCCATCCAACTCCGGTTCGGTTACTGTTGAAACAACGGTATCGTTGCAGTAGAACTCAACCCTTTGAGCAATGCTGCCGGCGTCTCCGTTCGGATATGCGTCGCAAAGCGGCTTCATGCTCTCCAGACTGTCCCATACAAACACCTTTACCGAGTCTCCGTCAACAAGCCCTACGTCCGCTGTGCAGCAGGGGATCCCATATTTCACCTCCGTGCTGTATTTCATATCTGTAAGCACGCCGTCTGTATAGCCGCATACCACAGCGGCACAGTTTAAATCAAAGCCGTTTCCCGGTCTTATATATACCACTCCGTCCTCATAGCCGGTTACTGCTGTTTCTCTGCCGGTACTGACAGTAAGAACCGCGTTTTCATTGTCCTTTATCAGCGGAGCGGCAGCCGTTACAGCGGCTTCTATCCCTTCACCGTCCGCCGGATTTGTCACAGCCTCCTCGACATAGATCTCAAGCCATGTGTAACCGTCGGGGCCTATCATCGTACTGTCGGTCTTGTTGTTCTTGTCAAGACCCATCTTGTCCTCCCACTCGTCCGGTATTCCGTCGGCATCGGTATCATAATCGGCGATAGGTCTTACTGCGGTTTCCATATCGGGATAGCCCCTGCCGTCAAATATGTCAATATCGGTCGGATCGTCAAGCAGACCTGAGCTGCCATTGCTGCCCGTGGGAGCAGTGCGGTTTACTACATCTTCGATAATTCTTGTATCGACCGCATCACGCTTAGGCAGCGTTGCGCCCGCATTGGCAATTACCTTGTCAAACACGTCCTCCGATGCGTCAAGAGTAACGGGATATTCCGCCTCATATGCTTCGTATGCCGCGTCAGGTTCAGTCATATGAGCGTTTTCCTTATTTGCCGAGCTGTAATATTTGTTATCAACATAAACGCCGATATGATTATCATCCTGCCAGTTTTCTTCATTGACCAGCCGCGCGTCCGCATAATCCGTATCGTTTTCAGCAACATCAATTATATTGCCCTTAGCATAAACACTGCCGAGCATATTTGTTTCATATTTGTTGCCGACGCTCAGCTCGAATATTCTTGCGCGCTTGCCCGCCGGCGTCGCGGGACCGGGGCGGTAGATATTATTCCGAATATATGTCTTTGCTCCGTTCTCCGAGCCGTAGCCCGCCTTGTCGCCCCAATTGTAAATAATATTGTTCTTTATATCAACAAGCGTCTGCGAATCCGTATAGCCTTCCGTCATAGTAACCGTTTCGGAGGTGCCTACCTTAGGATTACGGCTCTTGTGCGTTGCAATAATATTATGGTGGATTGTGAGATTTACTCCGCCCCAGATCGCCGCGTAGCTGTGCTCGCCCTTGTCGTGCACGCTCCGGTTCAGCGACTCGGCTATAATGCTGTTCTGGATCGTAACATCCTTTACCGCATAAGCCGAAAGGTTCTCGTCAGTACCCCATGAAACAGAGCAGTGGTCGATTATGACGCTCTCGCAGTTATCCGTTACTTCAAGACCGTCCTGCGCACGGGTATCGTTCCCGTTCTTATCATGAGCGCCCACACGGAAACGCAGATAGCGGAGAATAACATTATCCGCTCCGACCTTGATATTATTTGAACGGAAGCATACTCCGTCCCCCGGCGCTGTCTGTCCCAGGATCGTTATATTGTCATGACCGATCGTAACATTTGAATCAAGATCTATATAGCCCGAAACATCAAAAACAACGATCCTGTTCCCCTTTGCTACAGCGTCACGAAAGGAGCCTTCACCGCTGTCGCTGAGGCTTGTAACATGATAAACCTCTATGCTGTCACCGTTATCCGCAGCCGCCCTTGCGCCCTTGGTATACATACCGCCGCCTTCCGCGCCCATGAATGCCGCCGTACGGCCGCAGCTGTCTGAGGCTGTTTCCTCCGCAAACGCCGGAGCCGTCATTCCGCCTGCCGCGACCGCCATCACCGCAAGCGCCGCGCATACTTTTTTCAATAGCCTGTTCACTCATTTTCATCTCCTTAAATCAATTATATACTATTGTATCACATTATCCCTGTAATTTCCACAATTTTTAGTGTTTTTGCTACTGAATTTTTATTAAAATTTGTATATAAAAAGGACCGCGGCGCGGTCCCTTAAAAATCATAAAACCGATAATCTCACAATGTACAGTACAATGAGCAGGAATATAAAAATACAGAGCATCATTGTATACATAGTTTTGGCGGGCGACTTTGAATACCACATTGAACGCAGAATTTCATAGGTCAGAACTATTGTTCCCACGATCCCGCACAAAAGCAGTACCGCAAAGGTAGTCTGCGAAAAGAAGCCGAGTATGACGCCCACAGCACCTATTATCGCCGTGGGAATTGCCACAAAGGCGAAACGCTTTACAAAATCCCAATACGGAGTAAGCATTTTGAATATCCACTTGCTTACCAGATAAAACACGCCTGAATATATGAAAAATGTAATAACGCCGCCTATCGCACCCGACAACGCCGATGCAAGCCAGCCGAGCAGCGCACCGTACCCCGCAGCGCCCTTAAAGCCCAGAAGATTGCCGAGCAGTCTTAACGGTCCCCGGCTTGCTCCGGTTACAACCGAATATACACACAGTCCGCCGATAATTCCCTCTATTATGACAAACAGAAGTATTTCCGCCTTCGTCATATCTCCGGGATTCAGCACGGTTTCCACCGGAGATTTCACAAAGTCCTTAAACAGCCTCCATACATTTGCGAATGAATTCTTTTTGTAAGCGTTATATGAGCCGCGCGCCGCATTACGGCTCGCGCGTTTGGTTTCCGCGCGTCTTTCCCTCTCGTTCTTTTTTTTCGCTTTCTCTCTTTCCTTCTCCTGTCTCTGCTTTTCGTGCGCCTCCGCCTTTTCCTCTTTTTTTGTCTTTGGCTCCGCTGCTTTTTCCGCGGCCGCCCGTGCTTCCTTTTCCTTCCGTTTAGCCACGCTCATGGCGCAGGTGCATAGCTCGCCCTTTTCAAGCTGTCTTCCGCAATAAATACACTCTCTCATAAAACCATTCCCTTCCGGTAAATTTATTTATACAGCTTTGCTTCAAATTCCCTCTGTCTCAGGGCATCCACATCATTTATTCTCTGATAAAGCTTTACGTCAAGGCTGCCCACCTGACGCGCAAAGCTGTATATTTCAACAAAATCCCGAGCAATATCGGTGTAGCCTGCAAAGCTGTCAACCAGACATTCCGTAATTGTCTGCTGCCCCTCCGCCAGATGAGTCTGCGCGGGGAATGCCGCAAGTATATAATCGGCATAATAGATCTCCCACAGCCTGTCGCCGTCTCTGGAATCAACTTCCGGCAGCGCCTTTATATAATCCGGCGAGCGGTAGGTCTCCGCACCGAGCGACGGCTCCGCGTTTCTCAGTATGCCGTCATTGAGCAGGAAGGACGAGGAAAGAATTTTGCACTCCTGCCATTCCGGTATTATAGCATCCAGATCGCGTTTCAGCGTAAGGATCGCGTCCGCGTCCTCACGCCTGTCCGCGCGGAGTGAAAAGTCGGGTATCACGGCATAATGATCTATCTCCTGAATATTATTCGGCTGATCTCTTTTTATGAACGTATTACTCAGATTAAGGACGGTCAGAACACACATAACTATCAGCATCCACTCCTTGGATATACAGTTTACAAGGAATATAGTCATGACCGTAAGCGCGGGTACATACAGCAAGAGATGCTGCTGTCCATGCGTCTGTGTCACCATGAATATCGCCGCGCATGATATGATCTGTATCCACAGAAATACAGGTCTGTATTCGCCTCTTTTTATTCCGCTTATAAACGGTACGATTGCGGATATTATGAGAAATGCCGCTCCGAAATATCTCAGAATGAGCTTCATATCCGTTGCCGGAGAATATTTATAGCCCGAATACAGTGAACCGTAATTTTTTAGCAGGATATTGATTAAAAACGGTCTGAATACCGTCGCAAGCAGCGCCGCGGCAACAGCGATAAGCAGCAGCAGATTTTTCCGGTTTCTTCGGTATATTATACAATCGGCAATCATTGCCGTTATAAACGAAACAGAAAAGAAAGCAAAATATCTTCTGAATACCATTATAAGCACAAGCAATATTCCGATAATGATATACTTAAAGCGACCGCGGCTTACACCCTTTGCCGAATAATAAAGATCATAGCAGCACAGCGCTATAAGCAGTCCGCCAACATCCACAAAGCCGTTGAACGCGAGAAAGAAGGTCACCGGCATTATAAATACCGCCATAAGAAACGCTGCTTTCGGAGCCTTTGAAAGCTTTCTGCACAATCTGTAGATGAGTATAACAGACGGCACGATATACATCACTATAAGTCCGGCAACAAACGCCATCCTCGACTGGCCGAAAATCAGCATCCACAGAGCCGACGGGAGCGCTGCGGCATAGTTGTAATCCAACGCGCCTATCGAGTTATATACCGACTGCCAGAATCCGTCTCCGGCAAGCTCACCGTTGACCAAAGCTCTCGTGATATCCCAATAAGTTGAATCATCCCAAAAATATATCGTCCTGCTGTTTTCAACATAGCATATACCCGCGATAAGAACTGCAATACATGATACGGAGACCATAATGACCGCAGCCCTGTTCTTTTTTAATCTTTCACGATTTTCCCGGCTTACCCTACGCCTTTCATCCCTTAGCTCCAGTCTCTCAATTATATCCAATGGATGAAGCCTCCCTTTCGTTTTTATTCATCATATTTCAAATAAAGACATTATCTCTTCATTAGTCAGGCTTGCCAAAGTATCGTTATTCACCCTGATTATATCATCGGCAAGCAGTCTTTTGCGCTCCTGCAGCTGTAAAATTTTTTCTTCTATCGTTCCCTTGGCGGCAAGCTTTATAACCTGAACAGCCCGTGTCTGACCTATCCTGTAGGCTCTGTCCGTAGCCTGATCCGTTACCGCAGGGTTCCACCACGGGTCATAATGGATCACCATATCCGCCCCTACAAGGTTCAAACCTGTTCCTCCCGCCTTAAGGGATACAAGAAATATCGTTCTCTCTCCTTTGTTGAAATCCTCCGCCATCTGTGTGCGCTCGTCCGTAGGCGTTGAACCGTTTATATAGAAATAATCGAGCTTGTTTTCTTTGAGAGCTTCCGCTATAATATCCAGCATTGAACGGAACTGCGAGAATAAAAGTATCCTGTGTCCCGATTCCACACCGTTTCTTAAAAGCTCAAGCAGCAGATCAAGCTTTCCGCTTTCGCCCTTATATCCGTTGTCAAACAGCGCCGGATGACAGCAAATCTGTCTTAAACGCAGAAGCAGCGTAAGCAGTACAAGGCGGTTTCCGTTTTCACGGATGATCCCCTCTGCCTTACCCTTGACCTCATTAAGAAATCCGGTATAAAGTGCCTTCTGCTCCCTGTTCAGATCGGCCAGCATCGTGGTTTCGATCTTTTCGGGCAGCTCGTTAAGAACATCATTTTTCATACGACGCAATACAAACGGACGGATAAGACAGCGCAGCGTATCCGAAACGGAAATATCCCCTTCGCGTATTGCCGGTATTTCAAAGCGTTCCTTGAACTCGCGGGCGCCCTTCAGATACCCGGGCATTACAAAGTCAAATATTGACCACAGCTCCATAAGAGAATTTTCTATAGGCGTGCCGGTCAAGGCAAACTTATGGCGCGCGCGTATTCTTTTAACGCTTACGGCGTTCATTGTTTTTGCATTTTTTATATATTGGGCTTCATCGATAAAGCAATATGAAAACTCTATATTTTTATAACAGGCAATATCTCGTCTTAGCAGCGGATATGAGGTTATTACAAACTCGTATTCTCCTAAAGTCTTTATAAGCTCCGCTCTGTTTTCCTTCGGACCGCTTATAATAATCGACTTCGCATCGGGTGTGAAACGCTCTATTTCCCTCTGCCAGTTATAAATCAGCGTGCTGGGCGCTACTATGAGAACCGGCTTTTCGGGTCTTATCCCATGTATATATGCGATCACCTGCAGGGTCTTTCCGAGACCCATATCATCGGCAAGTATTCCTCCCATGCCCATTGCGGAAAGCTGTGTAAACCACCTTACGCCCTCCTTCTGGTATCCGCGCAGCACGTTCTCGAGATTATCCGGCAGCTTTTCCTTTATTGACCTTATCCCGTCCATGTACTTATCTACACTGGGATCCGTTTTTACTCCCTCCGCCGTTTCCAGATACAGCATATGATACTTGGGCAGCTTTTTGGTTCCGGAATTTATATCTTCATAGGTAAAATCCATCCGTGACAGCAGGCGCAGAAGTCCGGTCTTTTTATTGCTCTCCAACCCTATAAAAGCTCCATCGGAGGTTCTGTAGAAGCTGTGTCCGAGACGCGCCGCGTTAAGAACGCCCCTTATCTCATCCGGGGTGAGATCTGTGTCAAAGCTTATTTCAAGAAAGTCTATATCATTTTTGTATGACATTCCGATCGATAAATTTATATCGTCACGGATACGCATAGCCCTGAACCTGTCGGTCATAATGATATTTGCCATTCCTGACAGCTCGTCAAGAGAATTCGTCAGAAAATTATATATATTCGCATCGCCGCTGAGACTGTAAACGGATTTTTCCCGGTCGAAGTTGTTGAAGAAATATAATATCTCATTCTCCCTATCTATGTTGCGGACTACGATTTTACCGTTATTTTCAGTCTGCTCTGTCGGTATTCTGAACTTTATGCCGCCGTATACCGCAGCAATGACCGCTGTTATCTTTCCGCCTGCCGCGTCAAGGCATACATCAAACTCCGGCTCGGCATTTACGATAAGATCGTCAACACCGTTTACGACAACGCCGTGTTTATTCTTGATTTTAGGCAGAACATGAGCCGCAAAAAGCAAGGTGTTGTCACCCTTAAAGGTTATCTGAGTTCTTCCTCCGCCCAGAAGAGCATGGTAGATTGGCATGAAATATCCGCGCCATTCCTCCGAGGTCCTGTAAATTGTATCATTGTGCAGAAACCACTCTCCGTCCGGGGTTATCGCAAAGCCATGCTCGGAAATTGACATCGCAATTTCCCGGTCAAAGACCTCAACATCAACCAGTATATCAGGATCCTCATTGAGTATCCTGACTCCTTTCAGAGTGATCCCGTCATAAACAAGGCTGAAATCCATATTTGCAAGCAGCGGCAGGATCCTCCTTACCACAAGCATCCCGAAGGTCGTTCTGTAGGAGGCCTTCTGATACAGCTGCACCTCCGATGATCTTGTTTCATATACCTCCGCGAGAATTGAAATTATCTTATCCTCATTTTCCGGGAAATACGTTGTGCGCCTGTTGTAAACCATGCCTCTGTCCGGCTTGAAATCCCTGTAATTAAGGTAGCAGTCGAGGAAGTTCTCAAGTCCCAGTATTTGTCCGCCGTATTCAGGGAGAGAAACCGACATCTCATAGGAAATACTGTTACCCGAACCCGGCTTGATATAAAGAGTAAAAGAGGCGCGGATCTTCTTCCTGCATTCCGGAGCGTTAAACTCCGAGCACAGAGCCGCCGCAATCTTATCGTTTTCATTTGTGAATGACCCACCGGCCTCCAGCTCCGCCTGTCTTTCCTTAAGCGCGGCTACAATATGCTTGCAGGTGGTCTGCATTGTTTCATAATACGGACAGGTGCATAGTACATTGTTTATCTTTCCGTTGTCAAATGTGATATACACGCTGTACAGCTCTTCACCGTCCACGACTGCGGTAAGCTCCTTCTCCGAGCGCTTGCGCGTATGAACTCTGCCCTCATGGAAGTATTCCGCGCCGCGTTTATATATCATTGATGAGCATAGCTTTTTTATCATTGCATCCGTTATTTTCAAGCTCATCGACACTCCTCTTGCTGCCCGTCAGATCTGTAAAAGGTATGCAGAGCTGCGGGACGTTATTTTTGTTCCTCTTATCATTTTATTATACCACTATATTGCTTCAATTACAATATTTTTTTTGTTAAATTTCCTTTAACGCAGAAAAACAGCGGCAAGATAATCTTGCCGCTGCTTTAATAATTCAATATTATTTTGTAGTCTCAGGCTCTTCTGTTGTCTCAGGAGTCTCTGTTGCGTCAGGATTTTCTGTTGCCTCAGGAGCTTCTGTTGCATCAGGATTTTCTGTCGCCTCAGGAGCCTCTGTTGCTCCGAATTCGGTGCTTGAGGTGTTATCTCTTGAACCTTCATCAAAGTATACTGACTCTTCCGAACCGGCGTCTGTCACCTGTGAGTATGACTTCTCAAGAGCTTCCCAATCTCTCGGATCTCTCATTGTAGTCCATGTCTCATATGCGCCTATCGCCGTACGGTCATAGTGATGCGAGTTAGTAGCTTCCTGAACGTTTGCATAGTACCATGTACCTGCGTTGTTATCGATCCACTTAACCATATCCGCAGTGTTAAGTCCGCCTTCATCAACAAGTCTGTACAACAATCTGTTAATAAGAGTCATAGCCTCCGAACGGATAATATACTGATCCGGTCTGAATGTTCCGTCATCATAACCTGTGATCCAGCCGTCTGCCGCTGCCTTATTTATAGCCTCTTCAGCCCAGTGTCCTGAAATATCGCTGAACATATCTCCGCCAGAATAAGGATCTGTATCAAATCTTGCGGCGATCGCAGCGAACTCAGCCCTTGTTATCGGCTTGTTCGGACCGAATGTTCCGTCATCGTAACCGTTTACAATACCCGCCTTTGTAGCTGTTGAGATCGCATTGTTGAACCAGTCTGTAATAACTACATCCGAATAGGTGTTATCCTGTGTCCAGAACGCAGCGCGTGAATCATCCGTGAGCATTCTGAAGAATATTGTGGCAACCTCAGCGCGTGTAATGTTGTTCTGCGGTCTTACCTCACGGTAATCATCCGTCTGACCCGGTTCCGCCGGATAACCGATTATGTATGCATAGTGATCATCATAGTTAAGCTTCGCGCCGTTTGACGTACCGTTTGTCTTAGGATTCGGAACCGCTGTCGGTCTCGGCGTTGCGTTAGTGCTGCCCGGAGTAGCGGTTGCGTCCGGATTTGACGTCGCTTCCGGATTTGATGTTACAGTAGGAGCATGCGTGGATGTGGTGCCGGTG
The DNA here is from genome assembly GCA_964579875.1 of uncultured Lachnospiraceae bacterium. Lineage (GTDB taxonomy): Bacteria > Bacillota > Clostridia > UBA1381 > UBA1381 > Ornithomonoglobus. The sequence goes on from CAZOHJ010000003.1 coordinate 11,627, forward strand.
CTGCCGCCGCCTCCGCCGCCGCCGCTTCTGTGGTAAATTCTTACCGTCTCAGAATCGGTTGTATCAAAATTAACAACGCTTACAGCCGCACTCGTCCCCAACGGATCGATGCTTACGCTTCCCGAGAAATGACCGTCAATCGGGAGCGCAGTTGTATCAAAGGTCGTGCTTGTTGACGGTGAAGAGATCACACTGTCGTTTATTGTAAGCGTAAGTTTCTGCCCCGAACCTTCATTAAGAGCCGTGAAATATTCGTCAAGCTTATCATTTACGTTGTCCTTAAGCGACATTACAAGCGTAAACTTCTTTTCGTTACCGTCTACAGTATATGTAGGCGTTCCCTTCTGCTCGAACAGCTCGAGTGTCTTTTCATCCCATGTCCAGCCTGTGCTGTCAAGCGCCGCAAGCTTATCGTTTGTGATATCGCCGTTTGAGTTGCCTGTTGTTTTAATCTCAACGGTAAAGTCGCCCGAAAGCTTTGTGGAGCTTACCGCAAGAGCGCGTCTTGCCGCCTTCTGCTCATCCGTCGCGTCTTCGCCCAAAAGCGCTACGGCTTCATCAAGAAAGGCCTTCCATTCCTTGGCGACATTTGTCATATCCAACGATGCCACCGAATCAAACTTTTCCGACTTATTTGTAGTACTCTTGGAAAGAGCCGCAGACGACGGAGTATTTCCGCTCCATCCGACAAGCATATCTAAAGCAACGCTTACAGTATCCTCTTTCGGCACATTGAACTTGGTCAGCTGATCTGCTGTAAACTCATCCGGTTTATCCCAGAATGAATACAGAGGAGCCGCAGCCAAAGCACTGAAAGACGATGCTGCAACAGCTAAAGCTGTTACAAAAAATAATGTCTTTTTCATTTTAACCTTCTCCTTCTTTTTAATTAAATTTTATAATTATTTAAATTATACCTCATTAAATCTCATTTGTCAAGTAAAATGCTCACAAAAAAACAATTTTTCGAGCATTTTATTATAATTGCATAAATATTCATTTCACAACGGTATTTGGTTTTAAGAAAATAAACATATACCTCGTACATACATAAAATAAAAAAGGTCAGAACAGAGATTTTTTCCTGAAACTCCTAAGCGCCCTGAACGGCAGATCGTTTTCCTTTAGAACGCTTCGAGCGTTATTCATGAGATAATCCCAGCATTCGCCGCCGTATCTTTTCGTTATATATTTTTGCGCCCTGTCTATATTGGGTTTTCTTTGCTCGGTGTTATGCATATCCGATCCTATTATATGTATAAGCTTATTCTTCATCATATCGTCGATATACTTTTTAAGAGCGCCTATGCCAAAGCTTTCGGCATTTATCTGAATAAGTATATCGAGGTTGTACAGCTGGCTGAGCAGCTCCGGTTTTTGTCTTAAATTGCGCTCCATATGCGCTATTATTGGAGTTATACCCTTTAACGATATTTTATAAACGGCTTCAACAATACTGTCGCTCCAGGGGGAGGACGGCATTTCAAGCAGCATATAGTCCGTATCCTCTATACAAAGCTTATGAACAGATCTCATCGCTGAAATGTCACAGGTCAGATGAACCTCGCTCCCGAGATATATCCCGGGCAGATCCTGCCCCTTTTCTCCGGCCGCGGAGACAAGCTTCTCATACGCGGTGTTTCTTTGCTCTGTAAATGTCTCAATATCATCTGATGAATATGCGTAGCAGTGTGAGGTTGACACAATGTCTGTAACTCCCATTTTTACACTGTCCTCGAGCATCTTAAGAGACGTCTCAACATTTTTTGCGCCATCGTCAATCGACGGCAGAAAATGTGAATGAAAATCAATCATTGCTTATTTCCCCCTTTCTTCTTCGCATAAATCTTCAATATAAATATCAATACTGTAATTATTATTACTCCTGCCGCCGCTCCGCAGGTATCTATGAACACATCAAATACTCTTTCCGCGCGTCCCGGAATAAAATGCTGATGAATTTCATCGGTTACAGCGTACAGCATACAGAATAAAATTGTACATATCCTGACACGTCCCGTTGTTTTATTTGTAAAAAGTCTAATTGTTATATATGCCGTCATTCCCAGCGCCGCATATTCGGAAAAATGCGCGCACTTTCGTATAAAATTGTGTATTAGCTTCACTACCTCGGCGGCATCCATATCTTTAACATTTGCCACAGATACTATAAATTCCGCGATTTTATAGGTAATCCCCCTTGACAGCCCGGAGGATTCAATACTGTTCTGTGAAGAAAAAAAGAAAATCAAAGCCATGACGCCAATTGTAAATATGCACGATGTGACTCTGATTTTCTTCATAAAATTTAACCTCTTTACAATGCCCGCTGATCACAGGCAGATAATACAGACATATTGTCAGTCAATATCAAAATAATATATCTGCGGTGTTTCCGTAGGTTGATTTATCTCCGGTACGGCAGTAGCTTTCGCTGTCGGCGCGGGAGCTTGTGTAGCCGGCGGAGTCGTCACTACAACCGGCTTCTGAGTCGGACGTACAGTTGCTGTCGGTTCGGGTGTTTCGGCAGGCTTTTCTGTAGGCTTTTCTGTAGGCTCCTCTGTCGGAGCCTCAGTAGGCTCCTCGGTAGCCTCCGGTGTCGGAGTAGGCTCACCCAGCTGCCGCATCAACGTATCTATGTCAGCCTCAGACAAATCATTATCCGATTCGAGAAGCTTTCTTGCCAGAGCTACATTCGCAGTAGTAATAACCTCGGAATACTCGGTGGAAACACCGCCGTAAACCGTATTAAGAGCCTTGATAAGCTCATTATTTTTTGCTATGTACATATTCAGGCTGTCCGTAGCTCTTGAGTTGCTTACTATGGCGTTGACCGCCGCATCGACAATATCCTCCTGATGCTCCGCCATAAAACAGAACGCAAGCACGTTTGATTTCTCATAGAATGTTATAAGTATGTCGCATAACGCGTCCTCCTCGTCGTCGGAATACCGGTAGTCCGCGTAATAATCATAGAAAGTTTCCGCATCGGAGTTTACACGCTTGAGATACGCGGAAATATTTCCGCAGTCCTCAACCGATTTCACCATAACATACACATTATCATTTAACTGAGTCGCTATATCCAGCTGCAGTTCCTTACGCCGCTTATTGCAATAATAGCCGACTCTCTTTTCTTTGACCTCATCCTTATATTTCTCGGCGTAATCGGAGGTTCTTGTTATATCATACGCCTCATAATACATCTCACATGCCGCAAGCTGCTGCTGATATACATCATCATCAATATCTGCCAGTCTGGTGCTTCCCTCATTTGTTACAGGCGGAAGCTCCATTGTAAGCTTCACATTTTCAAGCTCGCTCTTCAAGCTGGATTTATCACTGCAGCCGCTGCCCAGAAGAAGCATCATCGCGCATACTATACAGCACAGGTTAATCCTTTTCAAAATAGATTACGCCCCTTCCTCTGACTTGCCCGCCGATGAAGACCGATCCGCAGTTTCGCTGCCGCCCTTATCCTTTTCGCCGCGCTTTGAGGAGCGCTTTGAGCCGCCGCCCTGATTGTCACTGTATGAATAACCGTAGCCGTAGCCATAGCCGTAGCTTCCGTAGCCGTAACGACCGTAACCGCCGTTGCGGTAACCGTATCTGCGTCCGTATGTGCTTCTGTATGCTCCGTAGTTTATACTCATCGCGTCTATATCGTTTACAAAGAAGCCGAGAACCTTCGCTTCTGCAATATTCAGCAGCTTGAGGGCCTGAGCTATGCTCTCATGGTTGGTATAGCCTTCACGCACAACTATCATAACTCCCGTCACGAGTCTCGATAACGCGACCGCGTCCGTTACAACGGTCACAGGAGGCGTATCGAGCAGAATGTAATCATACATTTCCGAAAGCTTTTTAATAAGATGCTCCATTGCGTCCGACGCAAGCAGCTCCGCCGGGTTGGGAGGGATAGAGCCTGACGTCAGACAGTCAAGTCCCGGTCTGAGGTTATGATAAACAACATCCTCAAACTCCTTCTGCTTTGACAAAATCGTTGTAAGTCCGTCGGTCTTTACAACTCCCAGATACTGGTGTATTCTCGGCTTACGAAGGTCACAGTCAATAAGAAGCACCTTTGAGCCGGTCTGAGCAAAGGTAATTGCCAGATTCAGCGTTGTCGTTGTTTTACCTTCCCCGGCATTCGCGCTTGTTACGCAGAGCAGCTTGCATGAAGCTTCTGTGCTTGCCAGAGAGAACATAATATTTGTTCTTGCCGTTCTGTATGCCTCCTGAACAATAAACGGTGTTTTTCTGTTTAATATAGCTTCCTGACTCTGCTTCAGCCGCTGCTGTCTCTCATCGACCTGTTCATTCTTTTTCTTATTAAAAAGAGCCAATTTGCTTTTAATCTCAGCCATTATAACCTCCTGATTTTTTCCGTTGTCAATTTCGGTTTTTATCCGAATAGTCTATACAAGTATTATATTATGTCTATACCTTATCAGTTTACCTCAAGGTTAGGGATCTCGCCAAGTATAGGAAGACCATACTTGGTAACAAGCTCTTCCTTATTCTTAACTCGCGTATCGAACATATTAACAAGGAATATTATAACCATTGCCACTGCCGCGCCCGCGACAAAGCCGATTATAGCGTTTCTCGCGGTATGAAGCGGCTCGGCGTCGGTTGCCTCTACAGGGTATTCCGTAAGCTTTGTACTTCCGCCGCCGAATACTCTCGCTATCTCACTAGGAGCGTTATTAACAATACTTGAGCATACAAGATACGCTATATGCGCGTCCGCGTTTTTAACTGTAAGCTTGATAATATTTGTATCCGTAACAGCCTCCATTGTTATCATGCCTTTCAGATCGCTTACCGAATACTTGTTATCAAGGTCATCGCTTACCGTATCAAGGAATGACTTACTGTTGAGTACATCTATATATGTAGGCAGCAGTGTCGTTGCGCTGGTAAACGCGCCTGTACTTACATCGGTTGACGTCTGCTGCGCTTCCGTTGTTATCAGTATTCTTGATGTTGACTGATATTCGGGAATTGATGTGATCTTAAAATATGTATATGTCGCACCCCCCACAAGCACAGCCAAAATAGCAATAAACCACCAGAATGTGAGCATCATATTAATTATATCAACAACGCTTATTTCAACGTCATTGCCGTTTTGAACTTCCTGCTCGGTTTTTGTTTCATTTTTCTGCAATTTGTAAACACCCTTTCTATCTTTGACTATCAGCTCTGATAATACATAATCATATATATTATATCACAAGTTTTTTTCTTTGTCAACAATACGCATATTCAAATTTCAATTACGGGTTATTATTCCAAAACAACTCTATGGAATACCTTTTTACCCTTTCTGATAATTATACCCTTATCTGTTATCATATCCTCCGTTACAACTCCGTTTACATCGGTGTACTTTACGTCATTGATCGAAAGACCGTTCTGCTGAACCGTTCTTCTCGCCTCGCTCTTTGACTTGACAATGCCTGTCCTTGCGACCATATCAAGAACTCCCATACCTACCGCATCAGGAATTACGGTTGTAGGCATATTGTCCGAAACGCCGCCGCCGCTGAATACAGCCTCAGCTGCGGCCTTTGCCTTTTCCGCCTCTGCCTCGCCGTGAACAAGCTTTGTAACCTCGTATGCAAGAAGCTTCTTAGCCTTATTGAGTCCGGCGCCCTCCCATTTTTCCATCTCGCGGATCTCGTCCATGGGAACAAAGGTGAGCATTTTGAGACACTTTATAACGTCCGCATCCTGCACATTTACCCAATACTGGTAGAATTCATAAGGGGTCGTCTTTTCCGGGTCAAGCCATACCGCGCCGCTCTGGGTCTTACCCATCTTCTTGCCCTCGCTGTTTGTAAGCAGCGTGAATGTCATACCGTAAACCTGACGATTATCCTTTCTTCTGTTCAGCTCAAGGCCGCCGAGTATATTGCTCCACTGGTCGTCGCCGCCCAGCTCCATCTTACAATCATACTTGCGGCTGAGCATAAGGAAGTCATAAGACTGCATGAGCATATAGTTGAACTCCAAAAACGACAGACCCTTTTCAAGTCTCTGCTTAAAGCACTCCGCTGTGAGCATCTTGTTTACCGAGAAGCACGCGCCTATATCTCTTAAGAAATCAACATAGTTGAGATCTAAGAGCCAGTCCGCATTATTTACCATAAGAGCCTTGCCGTCCGAGAAATCAACAACGCTTGAAAGCTGCCCCTTAAAGCGCTCCGCATTGTGGTCTATGATCTCCTTTGTCATCATCTGACGCATATCGGTTCTGCCCGACGGGTCGCCCACATGGGCTGTGCCGCCGCCGACAAGCGCGATCGGACGGTGCCCGTGCAGCTGCATATGCCGCATTACGACCATCTGCAGAAAGTGACCGACATGCAGCGAATCCGCAGTCGGGTCAAAGCCTATATAAAAAGTAACCTTCTCTTTTCCTAATAATTCACGAATTTCATCTTCATGCGTACACTGAGCGATAAGTCCGCGCTCCTTAAGTACGTCAAATACATTTTCCGACATTTATCTTTCCTCCAAAATTCCGTAATCTTTTGCTATTGTATCATTAATTTCGCATAATGTCAAGATTTTATATCATCATTTCCAGCAGACTCACCTGATTGGTCTCCGACAATCCGGCAAAGCAGCCGTTTTCCTCCATGACGTCGATTGTGCTCTTTGTTATGCCTGTGCGGAGTCTCAGATCCTCTACATTTTTAAATTCGCCCTTTTCGCGCTCTGCTGTTATTGCCTTTGCAGCCGTGTTCGCAACGCCCGGAAGCGCGTTGAACGGCGGCAGGAGTTTTCCGTCCTCTGTTATCTGAAAATTTGTCGCGTGTGATTTATACAAGTCGACCGGAACAAATTCATAGCCTCGGCAGTACATCTCTATAACCAGCTCCAGAATAGGTATAAGCGTGTCCTCCTTCGGAGCCGCCGTGCCCTCCCGCTTATGACGGTTTATCTCCTCAAGAGCCTCTCTCGCGGCAGCCTCGCCCCGCGCCATTGTGGACGTGTCAAAATCGTCCGCTCTCACCGTGTAATACGCGGCATAATACGCGAGAGGGATATGAACCTTGAACCAGGCAACACGGAATCCCATCATTACATATGCGACGGCATGAGCCTTAGGGAACATATATTTGATCTTCTTGCACGAATCAATATACCATTCCGGAACATTATGAGCGCGCATCGCCTCCTCGTCCTCCGGCTTAAGTCCCCTGCCCTTGCGGACGCTCTCCATGATCTTAAAGGAATGATCCGCCCCAACGCCCGCGGAAATAAGGTAGATCATAATATCGTCACGAGCGCAGATCGCGTGGGACAGATCGCACAAGCCGGCTCTTACAAGCTCCTGGGCGTTGCCGAGCCATACGTCAGTTCCGTGAGAAAGTCCGGCAATTCTCACAAGCTCGGAGAAGGTGGTCGGCTTTGTATCCAGAAGCATCTGTCGCGTGAACTTTGTGCCGAATTCCGGTACTCCGTAGGTGCCAAGAGTGGAGCCGGTATCCTTGCCGTCAAGGATTTTCAGAGCCTTGTTTGATGTGAACAGGCTCAGTGTCTCCGGATCGTCCAGAGGAATTGACTTTGCGTCAACTCCGGTCAGATCCTCCAGCATTCTGATTACCGTCGGATCATCATGTCCAAGCTCGTCAAGCTTTAAGAGGTTCGCGTCAATCGAATGGTAATCGAAATGCGTTGTGAAAATATTTGAATTAACATCGTCCGCCGGATGCTGCACAGGGCAGAACTCATGTATATTATTGGTGTAAGGCACAACAATAATACCGCCCGGATGCTGACCCGAGGTGCGCTTAACACCCTCGCATCCCTTTGCAAGACGCTTCATCTCGGCGTTTGTCATTGTAACTCCCTTTTCCTCACAGTATTTTTTAACATAGCCGAACGCGGTTTTTTCCGCAACCGTGCCTATCGTTCCCGCGCGGAACACAAAGCCCTCTCCGAAGAAGGTTTCGGTATACTTATGGATTACCGGCTGATATTCACCCGAAAAGTTAAGGTCAATATCCGGCTCCTTATCTCCGTTAAAGCCGAGGAAGGTTTCAAACGGGATGTCATGTCCGTCCTTGTTAAGCGGTGTTCCGCAGTTTGGGCAGTCCTTATCAGGCATATCGCAGCCGGAGCGTCCGATTTCACTCGGCACAAATTCAATATACTTGCATTTCGGGCAAAGATAATGCTCCGGCAGCGAATTGACCTCCGTAATATCCGAAAGGAAAGCGACAAAGGAGGAGCCTACCGAGCCTCGAGAGCCTACAAGATAGCCGTCCCGATTTGACTTTCTTACAAGTTCCTGCGCGATACGGTACATAACCGAGAAGCCGTTTCCGATGATCGAGTCAAGCTCCTTGTCAAGTCTTTCCTTAACGGGCTTTGGGAGCGGATCGCCGTAAATCTCGATCGCGCGGTTAATCGAATCGTTTCTTATCCCGTCAACCGCGCCCTCAACAACCGGCGGGCATTTCTTCTTTGGTATAGGCCTTACATCACCTATCATATCGGCTATTTTATTCGTGTTTGTGACTACCACCTCATACGCCTTCTCTTTGCCGAGATAGCTGAATTCCTCCAGCATTTCATTAGTGGTTCTGAAATAAAGCGGCGCCTGATTGTCCGCGTCCTTGAAGCCCTTATAATGCATAAGTATCTTTCTGTAGTCCGCGCCCTCCCGATCCATAAAGTGGACGTCGCAGGTCGCGCAGACGGGCTTGCCTATCCTGTCGCCCAGCTCGACTATACGCCTGTTCAGCTCCCGAAGGTCATCATCGTTATGCACGTCCGGATGCCTTTCGCTCTCCTTCATATACGCATTGTTTCCAATGGGCTGAATTTCAAGATAATCATAGAAGGACGCGATCTCCTCCAGTGTTTCATCGTTCTCACCCTCAACGAGCGCCGAGAACAGCTCTCCCGCCTCGCATGCCGAGCCTACAATTATATCCTCGCGTTTCTGCATCAGCAGCGTTTTCGGGATACGCGGCGTTCTGAAAAAGTATTTCAGATGTGATTCCGAAACCATTTCATATATACGGCGCACTCCCTCATAGGTTTTTGCAAGAAGTATTATATGGAATGCTCTTGTTTTTACGGACGCCGTTCTTATATCGAATATACCGTTATATTCATTTAATTCAGTCTTTCCGCCCGCGCGGAGCTGAACCAGCATCTTCATAAACGCCTTTGCCGTAGCTTCCGCGTCGTCAACGGCGCGGTGATGATGAGCGTTTATAACATCAAGATGCTTGCAGATCGTGTCAAGCCTGTGATTTGCAAGCTTGGGGAACATACATCTCGCAAGCACCATGGTATCAACATACGGAAGGTCAAATTTTCTGCCGCAATCCTGTGCCTTTTGCTTCATAAATCCCATATCAAAGCCGGCATTGTGCGCAACCATAACACATCCGTCACAGAATTTTATAAAATCATCTATCTGCTCCTCGAAGGGCAGCGCATCCTTGACCATGCCGTCGGTTATCGAAGTCAGTTCGGTAATTTTCTCGGGTATCTTAACTCCCGGATTTACAAAGCTTGACCATCTGTCCGTTACCATGCCGTTCTCCACCTTGACGGCTCCTATTTCAATTATCTCACACTTTGTTTTGCTTAAGCCTGTCGTTTCTATATCGAACACAACAAAGGGCGAATCAATTGTTTCGTCCGTTATGTCATAGGTGATCATTTTTGTATCATCAATAAGGTACCCCTCAACGCCGTAGAGCACCTTGATTTTCTTATTGTTATCCGATGAGTGCATACCGTCAGGATATGCCTGAACCACTCCGTGATCCGTTATCGCAATAGCCTTATGCCCCCAGTAAACCGCGCGGTCTATGAGGTCTGCCGCAGAGCTTACCGCGTCCATCTGGGACATCTGGGTATGCAGATGAAGCTCAACGCGCTTTTTCTTTGCGGTATCCATTCTTACGGGCGGCGCGGGGAGCGCGGCAATATCATTCGCCATAATAACGACCTCCTTTGCATAGTCGTCATATTTTGCCATACCTCGTATCGCGGCATACATTCCGCCCTTTTTAAGCGCCTTTTTCACAGGGCCGAACAAATCCTTGAACTTGCTGTCGTCCTCGCCCTTATCCACAAACATCTTGACGGTAATTGACGAGGTGTTGTCAGTCACATCAAGCATAACAATATGCATTTCCTTACCGCTTTTTTTTGACTTGATCTCCCTTTCGTCAGCATCAAAAATGCGGCCGGTTATTACCACTCTGCCGGAGCCTTCATTTATTGAACGCATCGCGACAACCTCAGAGTCTCTTATCGGTCTGCCTATGAGCATTTCCTCCGCGCTTACCCTGCCGATTATTTCCGATCCGCCGCCGATAAGAGCCGCCCCGTCCTCAGGACGCGTAAAATACATAACATTCTTTTTCTCTTTGGCCAGTTTCGGATCAGCCTTGAGTCTGACAGGAATGGTTCCGAGAGTCTTTTTGATCTGCTCCTGTGCCAGCTTTTCAATAGTCATGCTCAGCTCATCGGCAAACTCAACCTCAATATTTCTGTTCTGCTTTGAAACTATAAGGTTAGTTATATTAAGCCTGTCTATGGTTGCATTGCCGCTTTTTCCGAAAACCGTACTGAATTCAATCATTTTACGCAGTCCTTTCTATAATACAACTCAGTAATACATCTCAGTAACACATCTATTATATAGTATACTACAATACCTTTTAATAGTCAATCTGTTTTTTTCTGTAAAAAAGAAGCGGAAGCCCTAAAGCTCCCGCATCCGTATGTGTTTAAATATATTTTTAAGCTTACTTGAGCTTTTTTTCGGTCTTTTCCCTCTTGATAACCTTCTGGAAGTCCTTCATGTCTCTTGCAATCTCACCGCTGAGGATAAGCATACATACAAGGTTCGGGATCGCCATAAGAGCGTTTGCAATATCCGAGAAGTTCCATGCGATCTCAAGAGTTGTTGTTGCGCCAAAGTATACGATAAGCGAGAATACAATTCTGTAAATCATGTTAAACTTAGGCGTGCTGAACAGGTACTCAAAAGCCTTCTCTCCGTGATATTCCCAGCCGAGAATGGTAGAGAACGCGAAAAGCACGATACCGATACTTACGATAACTCCGCCGAGACTGCCGAGAATTGAATTTTCAAACGCCGCGATCGTAAGCGAAGCGCCCTTTACAAGCTCGCCTGTTGCGGGGTCCGTCATGCCGAGAACTCCCGAGGACGCGATACAAAGACCCGTGATCGTACATACGACGATTGTATCCCAGAATGTACCCGTCATGTTTATGTAGCCCTGACGAACCGGGTTGTCTGTCGTAGCCGCAGCCGCTGTGATAGCCGCGCTGCCCATACCTGCCTCATTTGAGAATACGCCGCGGGCAACGCCGAAACGCATAGCGCTCATCATCGAAGCAACTATCGTTCCCGCCATACCGCCGCCGACAGCCTTAAAGCTGAATGCCATTCTGATGATTTCCGCAACGCCCGCCGGAAGATTTTTGATATTGCAGATGATTACGATAAGTCCGCCCAAAACATAGAAAATGGCCATAACCGGAACAACTACCGATGAAACCTTTGAGATCCACTTGATACCGCCGATAATGATAATAAGTGCGAAAACCGTAAGTATAGCGCCTGTTGCCCATGTCGGAATCGAGAAAGTCGAGTGGAGAGCGTCCGAAATTGAGTTTGCCTGCGTAAGATTGCCGATACCGAACGAGGCGATGACCGCAAACAGCGCAAAGAGGAAGCCGAGAACCGCGCCGAACTTCTTCCACGGAAGAGCCTTCTTCATTGTGTACATCGGGCCGCCCGACATCTCGCCTCTCTCGTTCACTTCTCTGTACTTTATCGCAAGCATACACTCACTGAACTTTGAGGTAAGACCAAAGCAGGCCGAGATCCACATCCATACAAGGGCGCCGGGGCCGCCCGAAACCATAGCTGTGGCAACGCCTACGATGTTGCCTGTGCCGATAGTTGCCGCAAGAGCTGTTGTAAGCGCCGAGAACGGTGAAACGTCGCCCTTGCCTCTTGACTTTGTGCGCGCTTCCTTGCTCAATGTGCTCTTAAGCGCGTAGCCCAGGTTTCTCCACGGAAGGAAGCCTGTTCTGATCGTAAGGAAAATACCTGTGCCTACCAGGAGGACAAGCATGACCGGTCCCCATACAAAATCATCAACCGCTGTTAAAACCGATTTAAATGTTTCCATAAAACATAACTCCTTTGATAATTATATTAACAAAACAAAAAAGAGCCAACCCTGCATAAGCTTTATGCAAGCTGCTCCATAATTATCAAGGCGGGCAGATAAAAACAAACGTACTATGCCGTTATAGCAATCATCTCCGTCCTTTTGCCTGAGAGATCAGCCGTGCAAATACAAAATGCTGCAGCTTTACACCTTCGGCACCTTTATAACGATCAAGCTATCAAGGCTTCTCCGGAGCGCCATATCGCTACGAAACCGATACAGATTTACGTCATAGACAACTGCATCGCGGCAATCCGCACCCTTGCTTCTCACCATATTCCGTATGACTCAATATTATCTTGTCGAATTTCCTGATAATTGTATCACATTCCGCAAGACATTTCAAGTCCTTTTTGAATTTTTTTTGAATTTTTTAAAATGCCGCGGAATATCCGCGGCATTTTCCGTATCAGAAACGGAAATCTCTCATTCCGTCCTCGATCTTTTTAAGATTTTCAATTGTGAGTCTGCGCACCTTCGCGTTCGGAATATTAAGCAGCTCTTTTTCAATGAGTGCCTCGCCGTGCGCGCGCGTTTCAGGCCTTGCATAATCTACCAGATATTCCTTCAAGGTCATGATCGCGTTAGGCTGGCAGCAGTTCTGAATTGCGCCGGACTTTGCAAGCGGCATAAAGCGGTCGCCGGTCCTGCCCTCACGGTAGCAGGCCGTGCAGAAGGAAGGGATATATCCCATCTGTATAAGCCAGTCCGCGACCTCGTCAAGGGTCCTGGTATCGCTCCTGTCAAACTGCGCGGTGTTATTCTCCGGATCCTCCGGCGTGACATAGCCGCCCACCGAGGTCGACGACGCGCCCGAAATCTGTGAAATGCCAAGCTCCAGCGCCGCCTTGCGGTTCGCCTCGCTCTCTCTTGTTGAAACGATCATACCGGTATAAGGAACCGCTATCCTTATGATCGCCACAAGCTTGCGCCATATCTTATCCGGCAGGGCATTTGAAAACTCGTCCACATCAATATCATCCGCCGGACAGAGTCTCGGAACGCTTATTGTGTGCGGTCCAACGCCGAACACGGCTTCAAGATGCTCCGCGTGCATAAGCAGACCGCAAAGCTCATAAGCATATGTCGATAAGCCGAAAAGGACTCCCAGGCCCACATCGTCAATGCCGCCCTGCTGCGCGCGGTCCATCGCCTCGGTGTGGTAGCAGTAATCATGCTTAGGTCCCGCCGGATGAAGCTCCTCATAGTTCTTCCTGTTATAGGTTTCCTGGAACAGGATATATGTGCCTATTCCGGCGTCCTTCAGCTTCGTGTAATTCTCCGCCGTCGTTGCCGCAATGTTTACGTTCACGCGTCGGATCGCTCCGTTCTTATGCTTTACGGAATAGATCGTGTCAATACATTCAAGGATATATTCAAGCGGGTTGTTCACCGGGTCCTCCCCCGCCTCAAGCGCAAGCCGCTTATGTCCCATATCCTGCAATGCGATCACCTCCGCTCTCACCTCGTCCTGAGTGAGCTTTTTGCGGCGGATATGCTTGTTCTTCACATGGTACGGGCAATATACGCATGAATTTATACAGTAGTTTGAAAGATAAAGCGGCGCAAAGAATACAATTCTGTTGCCATAGATACGCTGCTTAAGCTTCCTTGCAAGAGCATACAGCTTCTCGTTAAGTTCGTCATCCTCACAGGCAAGCAGAACGGATGCCTCTCTGTGCGTCAGACCACGGCACTGCGCAGCCTTTTCAATGATTTCTTCGATAAGCTCACGATTGCTCTTGTTATTTTGCGCATACTCCAGAGTTTCAAGAATTTCGCCGTCATCTATAAACTCATCGGCATGCATTGATTTTACATTATACATCTGTGCTTCATCCCTTTATTTTTTCAGATAAATTCCTTTTTCCTCAAGCCTTGCTGTAATCGGGTCGATAACAGCCGCAACCTCTTCTCTTGTCAGCGTCCTGCTGTTGTCCGAGAAGGTGATCCTGACTGTAATCGCCTTTCCGTTTTCGTCCTTATAGATGTCAACAACTCTTACATCCCTTACAATAGGTGACTTTGAAGCCTCGATCGCTATACCTATCGGCGCGAACAGACTCGCGACAAATGTGAGATCGACCTCCATTTCAGGATACTTTGACGGCTCCACATATTCTATACTGTTGTTCACGGTCTCGGCGAAGTCTCTGACGTCAATTTCCGCGAATACCATTGCAGCCTTCTTGTCGATCTTCTTTGAAACCACGGGATGAACAATACCGATCTCGCCGATTTCCCTATCGCCTATATACACCGCGTTGAGATTAACGGGGTGCTGATATGAATGTGACGCGGACTTTTCCTTTAAGGTAAGCGCCGAATGCTTTATATCGTCAGCCATGACCGCTAGCATATCACGAAGCTCCATATAGAGCTTTTCAACACTCTTTGTCTTGCTGAACAGCGTGACCGCCAGCTTTTTATGCTCTCTTGCAAGATTTGTCGCGGGATCCACTCCGTCTGCGGTTCTGCCTATTTCAAACACGCCGAAGTCAGGAGCGTACGCCGTGTTATAATTTACCTGACAAAGCTGTGTCGGGATTATTGAACGGCGGATCGTTTCGATATTCGCATTTGTTGCGTTAGCAAGCTTTATATTGTCCTCGACTTCGATACCGAGAGCCTTATATTCATCATAGTATGCCCACACATATGAGTGCAGCTCGTGAAGTGAATATCTCTTTACAAGCAGATCCTTGATCTTATCCTCGTCCGTCTTTTCAATATCGGGTCTTACCGGATACAGCGGAGCCTCGGCGGTATGAACATCGAAATTGTCATAGCCGTAAATCCTTGTGATCTCTTCTATAATATCTGCCTTCATCGTGACGTCCTTTGTAGCTCTCCAGCTCGGAACGGTCACATCAAAGCTTCCGCCGTCAAAAGCTGCTCCGAAGCCAAGTGATTTAAGAGTTTTCACGATCGTGTCATTGCTTATCTCAATACCCGTGTAGCGGTCGACAAATTTCTTGTCGAACTTAAGGTCGATCTGCGGATAGTGATAAGCGTATTCATCTGTGAGCGATGAAACGACCTTAACGCCGCCGTCTATGTCTGTCATAAGCTTTACAAAGCGCCCGATCGCGGTAACCGTCATTTCCGGGTCAAGGCTCTTTTCATAACGCATTGAGGCGTCTGTTCTGTGTGAAAGTCTTACCGTTGACTTTCTTACGGATACCGGATCAAAGGTTGCCGATTCAAGGGTAAGAGTTGTTGTATCGTCAACAATTTCCGAATCAAGACCGCCCATAATGCCCGCAATCGCAACGGGAGCGTTGTCATTGCATATCATAAGCGTGTCCTCGTCAATGTTACGTTTAACGCCGTCAAGGGTCTGAAATACAAACGGCTTGTCAAAGCGCTTTATTCTTATCTTGCTTACCTTGCGCGAATCAAACGCGTGCATGGGCTGACCCATTTCAAGCATGAGGTAGTTTGTGAGATCGGCAAGGAAGTTGATAGCTCTCATGCCGCAGTAGTACAGTCTTATTCTCATATTGACCGGACTGACATTTCTTGAAATGTTCTCGACCTGTAAGCATGAATACCTCTGACAGAGCTTATCCTCTATCTTCATATCGACCGCGGGGAGGTCATTGTACGCTGAAAGGTCAACCGTTTCGATCGGCTTTAGCGGTCTGCCCGCAAGAGCGGCAAACTCTCTCGCTATGCCGTAGTGACCCCACAGGTCAGGACGGTTTGTCAGCGACTTGTTATCAACCTCAAATATAATATCATCGATCGCATAAACATTTTTAAGGTCTGTGCCGTTCGGAATATCATCTGTAATTTCCATGATACCTTCATGATTATCGCTTATGCCGATTTCCTTTTCGGAGCAGCACATACCGTTTGACATATAGCCCGCAAGCGGTCTCGGCGCAATTTCTATTTCACCGATTCTTGCTCCGACCTTTGCGAATGCCGTCTTCATTCCGACTCTTACATTTGGAGCGCCGCACACAACGTCTGTAAGCTCCGGCTCTCCCGCGTCAACCTTCAGAAGATGCAGCTTTTTTGAGTTCGGATGCGGCTCAACCGACTTGATCTCGGCAGCTACAACACCGCTTAAATCACTGCCCTTAAAGAATATTTCATTTTCAACCTCTGCTGTTGAAAGCGAGAACTGATTTATAAGCTTTACCTTGTCAAGACCCGACAGGTCAACGAAATCAGAGATCCAATTCATTGATAAAAACATTCTGTTCTCCTCCTTCCCTGTTATTCATCATCCGTGAACTGCGCTAAGCTCTTTAAGCTGCCGCTGTTGAGATCACGGATGTCTTTAATGCCGTATTTCATCATTGCAAGTCTTGTAAGACCGAGACCGAAGGCAAAGCCTGTGTATTCCTCAGGGTCAATGCCGCCCGCCTTAAGCACCTCCGGATGGATCATGCCGCAGGGACAAAGCTCCAGCCAGCCGCTGTGCTTACATGACGGACAGCCCTCGCCGCCGCAGATAAGACAGCTTATGTCAAGTTCAAAGCCCGGCTCGACAAACGGGAAAAAGCCCGGACGGAGCCTTACCTTTATATCCTTTTTGAACACCTCCGAAAGCATAGTCTTCATAAAGTATATAAGATTTGAAATTGAAATGTTCCTGTCAACCATAACGCCCTCCATCTGGAAGAAGGTGTTTTCGTGACACGCATCCGTTGCCTCGTTGCGGAAACAGCGGCCGGGGAATATGGCCTTGATCGGAACGCCGTCATTTACAAGAGCGTCCTTATACTTTCTGTAAATAGCATTCTGCGCCGCCGAGGTCTGCGATTTCAGAAGCTGTCCGTTTGTGAGATAATATGTGTCCTGCATATCTCTTGCCGGATGATGCTTCGGGATATTGAGCGACTCAAAGCACTCATAATCCGTAACGATCTCGCTGTAATCCTCAACGGTAAAGCCCATTGATCTGAATATCTTTTCACATTCGCGCTGAACGAGAGTGATCGGATGATATGAGCCTCTTTCAAGGTGAGCCGGGATCGAAACGTCAAACCTCGGCATAGAGTTGATCTCTCTTTCAATTTCCTTTTTCTTAAGCTCCTCAGTCTTTTTTGCGATAGTATACGCAACCTCTGATTTAAGCTTGTTGACTTCCTGTCCGAAGGTTTTCTTTTCTTCAACAGAAAGGCTCTTCATGTTCTTAAGCAGGCCCGTAACGCTGCCCTTCTTGCCAAGGAATTCAACTCTGATCCCGTCAAGTTCCTTAGCGTCAGATACAGCCTTAAGCTTAGCGGCAAAATCCTGTCTTAATTTCTCTGTTAGTTCTGACATATATTTTTCCTTTCTATAATATTATTATTTTTTACAAATAAAAAAGCCCGTTCCCAAAACAGCCTGGGACGAGCGTCTGCCCGCGGTACCACCCGCATTCGGAAAACTTCCGCACTCAAAACGCGTTTTCTGCGTGAACGCGCGTAACCCCTCTTAGCTCATAACGATTTTCGCGGGCTGCTCCGATGCTGAAATTCACATATACCGTCATAACGGAGGCTTACAGCCAATGACCTCCGATCTCTTATATGATAGGGTAAACGCTACTTACACATCTTCATCACATACAAGTAAATTGTATCACAATCCCATTTGCTTGTCAAGAGTTTTTCAGCGGAAAAAATTATTTTGTCAATACGGCAGTTACTATTCAGCTATACGCTACCAATAGGGCGGTTGCCCGAGGCGCGGCTATATTATTCGGTAAGCTTATACAGCATACAAGGTCTGCCGCCGGTTTCGTAATTCATTTCATCTTTAACCATGCCCGTTTCGGCAAGATGCGTCATATACCGTCTGACCGTGACCCCCGTCAGACCGACTTTTTCTGCGATCTCATCGCCCGTGAGCCATATATCCTTATTCCCCCGCAGATGCTCTAAAATCATACGCAGGGTTTTTTCCTGGATCCCCTTCGGATGATGCTCCTCGCTCTTTTTGCGCGGTTTATCAATAAGCAAATCAATATTTTTTTGATTGATCTTATCCAGCTCATTAAGCGCGTCAGTCTGTGAAATAAACTTACCAAGCGCCATGCGGAACCTTTCAAAGGTGAAGGGCTTTACCAGATAATCCACAACGCCAAGATGCAGCGCCTCTTTTAGCGAATCGCGCTCATTTGCCGCCGTTACCATAATAACATCAGCGGAAATCCGCTTTTTTCTTATCTGCCGCAGTGTTTCAAAACCGTCGGTGATCGGCATAAACACATCAAGAATAATCAAATCAACCTGATTGTTTTCCAGATAATCCAGGGCGCTGTTTCCGTCCCAGCATTTTTTTACAACGGTAAAAGCCTTATGGCGGCTCACATATTGCTCGTTTATCATAGCAACCATAGGATCGTCTTCTACAATTAAAACCTTATACATAGCTTATCTCCTTGCTCAATTACTCATAAATTTCACAGTGAAGGAAGTTCCCGCGTCTTTTTGTGATTCAACAGTGATTTTGCCTCCGTGCGCTTCAACGGCTTTTTTCACCTGATACAGACCGGTTCCGCGGCCTTCGCCTTTTGTTGAAAAGCCGTTTTCAAAAATGTGAGGAAGGTTTTCTTCCGATATACCGACACCGTTATCATCCACCGTTATCAATACCGCGCCCGGCTTTGAATAAATTCCGAATTGCAGTTCCTTTTTTTTATCATATTTTTTATTTCCGACATTCATTGCATCAAAGGCATTGTCGATCAGATTGCCGATAACCGTTACAAGCAGCTCCGACGGCAGCGGCATGTCCGCCTTTGAAAAAAAGGAGCCTTCTTTAATATCAAATTTAACATTCAGCTCGGATGCCCTGGAGGTCTTGCCTATCAGCAGAGCCGCGGCCGCCGGCTCATCCACTACGGACATTATTCTGCTTATTGCCGCTCTTTGAACCATTGTTATATTTTCGATATAAGAGGTCGCTTCATCATACATTTCCATCTGAATAAGTCCTAAAATCACATGGAGCTTATTGGTAAAGTCATGATTGTTGGCTCTCATCGAGTCCACCAGATAGCGTGTGCCCGTAAGGTCCTCCATCAGCTTTGTATATTCGGCTCTGTTATGAAAGATCGCGGCCGCGCCTATTATATCATTGTTTTCCTTTATTGGAATACGGTCAATCAACACATCGGAGCTTTTCAATTTGTGATCCTGTATATTAAATTCCTTTTTTCCGCTTTCAAGGGTATATACCAGAAATGTATCGTCACAAATATCAGATAACGGATTACCCACAACATTTTCCGCTTTTATCTTATCACCGTCGAGCATTCTGAGCGCGGAACCGTTCGCAAACCGGACTATGCCGTCCTTGTCTATTGCGAGAATGCCTTCGTTCAGTGATTCAAGGATATTATTGCGTATCCTGTACATTGCGGAAAAAACATTCGGCTCATATCCATGCAAACTCTTCTTGATCGAATTTGATAATTCCGCTGATATTAAAAGCTCCGTCAGAACCGCGGTAACGGTTATCAAAGCAAAAATGAAAAGTATCTTTCCGGTTTCCGCGGTAATATTTTTCATAAGCATGACTGCCATAACAAAACCGAGATAATTTCCGTTTTCATCATACACCGCGGCATAAGCCCTTCTCTGCGCACCGGAGGGACCGATGTCATTTGCGGCATAATACTCCACATAACCCGGTTCAAATTCCGGCAGTGTTCCGTCATATACGGTTCCGATCAGCTCATGATTTGAATGATACAGCCGGATGCTTTCCTTGCTAACAACGGATATAACATCTATATCGCCAAGCGTGTTTTCCAGAGAATCAAGATACTCTGTCAATATGCCGTTACCTATGCTGTCATTTTCAAGGCTTTCATCAAGCATCGGGGACTTCGCTATGGTTTCCGCAATATTCCGCAGGTTCTGATCGCGTTTCCTCATTTCAGAATTTATATTGATGAGAGTGCCGGCAGCGCCCAAAAACAGAGCAAGAGAAATAATCAATATAAGCTGTGCCGCAAATATTCTTCTGTGTATGTTTGATTTCGTGGCGGATCCGCCTTTTCCTCGATTTCTCATATGTCAAATACTTCCTTGTTTTTATTTGGTACCGTACACTTTTATATATTATATCATCCTCCGGCGTAAAGTGCAATTTTTTTATTTTATTTAATTCTTTTTAAACTTAAAAAAATAAAGCCTTCATTTTATTTATATTGCTATTTTTCGTATGATTGCTTATTTTGCGTACCGGTGGTATTATGTGTGAAGAAATAAAAACAAAAGGAGTTTTGTATTATGAGTTCTTTATTTGAAACAATTATGCTGGTGTGCTTTGGTCTGTCATGGCCGATCAATGTAATCAAGGCATACAAGTCAGGCACGTCCAAAACAACAAGTCTGCCGTTCATTCTTCTTATCTTCGCAGGCTACATAGCGGGTATTGCCGCAAAAACGATCACACACCAGATAAACTATGTGTTTGTTGTTTATCTGATAAACCTTGCTATTGTATTTCTGAACATATTGGTATATTTCAGAAATGTATCCTTAGATCATAAACAAGGCATATAATTAAGGAGGCTGTGAAATGTCAGACAATAAATTCAATCAATATTCATTTTTGAACGAAATAGCCGAGCCGAACGGTATTGTTATCTTAGGCGGAGAAAATGATGTCAATATACCTGTCGGGGAATTAAAACAGGCTTTTTCCATCAAAGACAAAATGTATAACAGAAGTATAGACAAGCTTTCCGTCAATAATGCCTCTGAGTTTTATTCGGCTTATGTTTCAAAGCTTATTCCCGACGCGGTGCTTTTACATATCGGAGAAGCGGACCTGAACACCTTCACGGAAGATCCCCCGGAATTTGAAAAAAAATACCGAGAACTGATCAATACAATAAAGACCGATAACAAGAAGTGCAGCATTGCTGTTGTTTCCCTAAAAAATGCGGATAATTCTGATACCGTGTCCGTATTGAACCGGGATCTGAAATATATTGCAGAGTCCGAGCAGTGCGAATATTATGATATATCAGTGAAAAGCATACGGAACCCCGGTCAGACAAAGGATGTGATCTCTTTTGTCTATTCCTCCGGTTTTGTCCGCCCTCTAAAAAACAAACGTCCTATGTATGATATAGTGAGAATTTTATTTTGTTATAACTCATAATATGTTAGGTAAAGAATGCCGGGGCAAAACTGCCCCGGCATTTCTTACATACTATATGCATGATTCAAGCCACAATATCTCTGTCTTATGCTCAACTGAGTATCAGATTATTATTCTGCGGCTTCTTCAACCTCTGTCTCGGGTTCTGTTTCTTCCGCAGTTTCCTCAACAGGCTCTTCCGCTGCCTCTTCTGCAGCGTTTTCAACAGGGGCTTTCGCCTCTTCTGCTGCAGCGTCCTCAGCGGGTGCTTCTGCCTCTTCTGCAGCAGCATCCGCAACAGGTGCTTCTGCCTCTTCTGCTGCAGCATCCGCAACAGGCTCTTCTGCTGTTTTCTCTGCAAATGTCAAGTTTGTAAGATATCTCTGAAGTATTGTTGCCATTTCAGCTCTTGTTACATTACTCTTAGGAGCGATCCATTTATCAGATCTGCCCTTTATAATACCGGCTCCAACAGACCACTTTATTGCCTCAAGAGCATACTCCGAAACCTCATCTCCATCAGCAAGAGCAGTCAATTCTGAACCCCCGCCGGCTGTATTGTTAAGCCGATAAGCTTTAAAAATCATTGAAACAACTTCTTCTCTTGTAAGCGCCTTATCGCCGTCAAAATTCGTGTCATCAATAAAATCACTCATTATATTCTTTTCTACAACCCATGCTTCAGCTTCGTCGGCCCAGTTATCGCCCTCTGTTTCAATATCAGCGCTGTTTGAATGCAATCTGTAAAGAATAACTGCAAGCTCATCTATGGTAATATTGCCATTTGGATTAAAATGATTATCATCAACACCCTTGATCAGCCCGTTCTCATATGCAAATGTAACATAGTCCGTAAACCATGCATTCTGACAATCATCAAACGGATTTATACCTGTTTTCTCTATCTGAACTTCAGATTCCTTTTCTGTTGTCTCCTTGGTTTCCGGTACTTCAGTGACAACAGGCTCTGTCGCTGCCGGTGCCTCTGTTGCTTCAGCAGCTGCGGTCTCTGTTGCTGCCGGTGTCTCTGTGGCTTCAGCATCTACAGTCTCTGTTGCTGCCGGTGTCTCTGTGGCTTCAGTATCGACCGCCTCAGTCGCTGCCGGTGCTTCTGTTGCTTCATCATCAGCTGTCTCCGTCGCTGCCGGTGCTTCTGTTGATTCAGCGTCAGCTGTCTCGGTTGTTTCAGTATTCTCTGATGACGGAATTTCCGGCACTGTATCCTCACCTTCCGCTGCTTTCACTGTTTCATCAACGTCAGCTTCCGCTTCTTCCGTATCAACAATCTCTGTAATCTCTTCCACCGCTTCAACTTCGTCTGTTTCATCAGCAAATACAATTGCAGTACCTGTGCTTAACGCCATTACAGCAGCACATAATAACGCTACAAATTTTGTCATAACCATTTCCTCCTTAAAACATTTCTACTTATAACATCATATACCATTATATCACACTTTTTTAATAATTCAATACTTTTTTTAAAATTTTTAATTTTTTTCGGTTGAGAACAAATTATTGCTTTCTATTACACTCAGAATATTTTGCTCACAATTATCCCGGCAATGACATAATATACAGAAAGCTGTAACATAAAAAGGAGTGGATAGTATGGAACAAAATGTTTTGACTGCAATGATACTCACCCTGCTTGCCGGGCTTGCAACAGGCGTTGGAAGCGTCATTGCATTGTTCACAAAGCGGACGAACAGAAAATTTCTGTCAAGCGCCCTTGGATTTTCGGCAGGGGTTATGCTATACATATCATTTGCGGAGATGCTCACAAAATCACAGGACTATCTGAGAGCCGGTTACGGAAGCGTAAAGGGCATATGGATCTCCTGCGCCGCATTTTTCGGCGGAATGCTATTCATAATGCTCATTGATAACCTCATTCCGTCGCCGGAAAGCGACCTTACCGCCGCAAAAGCGGGTCAGCATGACGCAGTTCTGCAAAGGATGGGAGTTCTCATGGCGCTTGCGATCGCAATACATAACTTTCCCGAGGGCATGGCAACCTTTACATCAACGCTCGACGATATATCCTTAGGCATCGCGATCGCCGTGGCGATCGCAATTCATAACATCCCGGAGGGCATCGTGACCTCGGTCCCGATTTACTTTGCGACCGGAAACAAGAAAAAGGCCTTCGGGATCTCATTCCTTTCAGGTCTCACCGAGCCGGCCGGAGCGGTAATCGGCTATCTGGTTCTGCGCCCCTTCCTGAGCGGCGCCATGTACGGGATCATTTTCGGACTGATTGCCGGAATAATGGTGTATATAGCAATAGAGGAGCTTATTCCCATGGCGCGGGAATACGACAAGAGCAACACTATGATTCTGGGCTGCATAGGCGGCATGGCGATCATGGCGGTAAGTCTTATTATGTTCATATAAGCAAAAGGAGCACTTGATCGTGCTCCTTTTGCTTATATTATTCAGCCGCATAAACCGCATTATCCTCTTTTATCGAACCTTTACACGCTTTTAATGCTGTGAATTGATCAGCTTGAGAAGCTTTTCCCTGTATCTATAAAACTCCTCTGTAAATTTAATATCAGTCACACCGTCCTCTATGATCTGTCTTGAAAACCGCGCCGGGATATCCTCAATAACACGTCCGGGGCGCTTGCTCAGAACAATTATCCTTGACGCCAGCAAAAGTGCCTCCTCAACATCATGCGTTATAAAGAATATTGTTTTTCCTGTATCCCACCATATCTTACGGGTCAGATCCTGCACATTTTCGCGGGTGAGAGCGTCAAGCGCTCCGAACGGCTCATCCATAAGAAGGATCTCAGGATCGTTTATAAGCGCTCTTGCGATCGATACTCTCTGCTTCATTCCGCCCGAAAGCTCATATATCTTCTTATCGGCAAAATCCGTAAGTCCTACCTTCGCAAGATATTCATCGGTGAGCTTCTTGTATTCCGGCTTCGCGACACCCCTCATTTTCGGTCCGAACGCCACATTGTCCCTTACCGAAAACCATTCGTAAAGCGGCGGATTCTGGAATACAACGCCTCTGTGCCAGTCGGTTCCCTTTATTATCTCGCCGTCAAGCTTAACAACTCCGCCGGTCGGTTTGATAAAACCCGCAAGAATTTTCAGCAGCGTGCTCTTTCCGCAGCCGGAAGGACCGAGTACGCATACAAATTCTCCCGGGAAAATATTGAAGTTGATATCCTCAAGAGCTTTTATGTCCCCCGATCTTCCCGAATACGCAAGATCGACATTTTCTATTGATATAAGCTCCTCGCCCTCCGCAAGAGACTCTTCGCCCTTATAGCTGACATTGTGTACGGCAATCAGCTCATCTGACGGCTCATATAAGTCTGTTTTCCAATTACCTGCCATATGATCACCTACTTTAACGCCGCTTCGATAAATTCGGTATTGATCCTGCTCCTGAAGGCTTCCAGATCAGGCGCGCTCTTTATACTGTCCTGTTCAACAAGGAAGTCCGCCGTTGCCTTCAGAGTTTCGGCAAACCTGTTGTTAAGATAGTCAAGCTGATCCTCGCCGAGCAGATATTCAAAGGTTGTGATCTGTTGCGCCGCGTCCTCCTTGCTTATTTCAAGCACGGAAGAAATTTCATCGGCAGCCTTATCCGGGTCGTTCAGAATTATCTCGTTTGCCTTCAGCTGTACCTCAACATACTTCTGCACTATATCAGGATGCTGCTCCGCAAATTCCGTTCTTACGACATTCAGATCAGCGGTTATGATGCCCTGCTCGGCAAGCTCTCCGGAATGCGTAATCGTCTTACCGTTCTCAAGGAGCTGCCCAAGAACCGGATACCATACATATGCCGCGTCTATGTCGCCTCTGGTCCACGCCGCGTAAATATCAGCCGGCTGCAGGTCAAGCAGCTCCGTCTCCGATTCGCTTATACCCGCAAGCTGCAGCGCATTCAGAAGGCTGTAATGTGCGGTTGAAGCAAACGGCGTGGCTATCCTCCTGCCCTTCAGATCTTCGATCGAATTGACGCCCGCATCATTTTTTACGACAAGCGACTCGGCGGAACCGATTATATCTCCTATCCAGAACACCTCATAATCAACGCCGCTTGAGATCCCGAGCGCGGTGGGCGATGAGCCAAGCTCCGAAATATCAATGCTTCCGGATGCAATAGCGGTGTTTACGTCCTTACCCGAATCAAAGTTGATAAGATTTACGTCAACTCCAAGCTCCTTCTCGTAAAGATCTTCATACTGCGCTATCAGATCACCGTTTACAAGATTCATTGTTCCTATATTTACGGTTACAGCGCTATCGCTTGACGCGCTTTTCTGTAACTCTCCGTCATTCTGCTCCCCGCACGCTGAGCTTAACAACAGCAGCGATATTGATAATCCTATTCCTAATACCTTTTTCAATTTCATTTTAATCTTCCTTTCCGTTTTAAAAATTAATTTTTACCTTTCCAATGTATTACCCTCGCTTCTATAAAGCGTATGATCTGATCAAGCACTATTCCCGTGATACCCATTATAATAACTCCCATAAATACGGTATCGCTTCTTAAATAGTTGCTTGCGTCAAGCACCAGCCAGCCCATACCGGCTGTAGCCGCGACCATCTCCGCCGCTACAAGCGTTGTGTATTCAACACCCAATGCGGTCCTGAGTCCTGTAAACACATCTGTGAGCGCTGCCGGAAATATCACATAAAAGAATATCTGACGGCTGCTTGCTCCAAGTGTGTATGCTCCGTTTATGTAATCCTCTTTTATCCTTATCACTCCGGCAACACAGGCAATATATACGGGCGCAAAGCCCGCAAGATACAGAAGAGCCAGCTTAGAGCTTTCGCCTATACCCATCCACAGAACCAATATGGTGTAATATGCCAGCGGCGGCAGCGGTCTGTAAAATTCAATAATCGGCTCGAATATCGCTCTTACCTTTGAATTGTATCCGCTCAGCAGCCCCAGAGGGACAGCTGTTATAACCACCAGAAAATATGCCCATACAAGCCGTTTCATACTCGTTCCGAGATGCTCCAGAAGGCTGTGACCCTTGTAGCCCTTGCCTAAAACACTGACAAAGCTTTCAATAACGCTCCTCGGCGACGGTATGATCGTTTCCGAAAACATTCCTGTTGCCGTTATAATATACCATGCCAGGAGAATAACGATCAATGTAGCTATGCTCAGTTTTTTTTCAATCCTTATTTTCTTCATTCGAAATTACCTCCTTTCGATCAACTTGATTGTAACTGTTATTATACTCCCGCCGATTGCAGATCCGGCAGCGCGGAATAAAATCAAAGCATTGTTTCGTCAACAATAGTAAGGACCTTATCCAGAATTTTGAATGCGTCACGAAGTTCTTCTTCTGTTATAATCAGCGGAGGTGTTATATTGATATTGTTTTCACGCCCGAACGCCGAGAATCCGCGCTCCTTTAACAGACCGTGTATCTTTTTCATTGTAGCCTTTTCGTCATAGCCGTAGGGTACAAGAGGGATTTTCTTTTCTCTGTCCTTCATCAGCTCCACCGCGCCGAAAAGTCCTATATAGCGCACATCTCCCACGCACTTGTGCTTTGCCTTGATGTCCTCCAGCAACTCTCCGAACACAGCTCCGACTTCGTTTACATGGTCGAGAATTTTATGCTCTCTGTAATAATTGACAGCCGCAACGCCTGCCGCGCACGCAAGGGAATGTCCGCTGTAGGTAAGACCGTAGAGGAATGTGTTATCCTTAAAGTAGTCCGCTATTTCACGGCTTATGATAATACCGCCGAGCTGAACATAGCCGCAGGTCACTCCCTTCGCAAACGAAATAATATCCGGCTTTATTCCCCAATGCTCAAAGCCGAACATTTTTCCCGTTCTCCCGAAGCCCGCCATTACCTCATCGCATATCAGAAGAATATTATATTTATCGCACAGCGCTCTTAAGCCCTGTAAATAACCGTCAGGGGGGATTATAACACCGTTCGCGCCGGTAATGGACTCTACCTCGATCGCGGCAATCTGATCCGGTCCCTCGTACTGTATCTGATCCTCAAGCTGACCGAGATAATACTCCGACGCCTCCATGTCATCCTTAAACTGATGTCTCGCGCGGTATACATACGGGTCATAAAATTTCAGATAGCCGTTTGCTGCCGGACGTTCAAGCGCAAATCTTCTCGGATCGCCGGAAAGATTTCCCGAGCCCAAAGTGGAGCCGTGATAGCTTCTGTAACGCGACAGTACCTTGCTTCTGCCTGTAAAGGTGCGCGCGGCATAAATAGCGGCCTCGTTCGCGTCAGAGCCGCCGCAGCTGAAAAACACCTTCGCCATATTGTCAGGCGCAAGATCGATCAGCATTTTGGCAAGCTCCGAACGAGGTCCGGAGGCATGAGCCGGCGCAATATACGGAAGGATCCCGACCTGCTTTCTGACCGCCTCTATAATATCCTTATTTCCATAGCCCAGATTTACATTTGCAAGCTGGCTTGACATATCATAATACCTTCTTCCGTTGTAGTCCCAGAAATAAATGCCGTCCGCCCTTTCAACCGGTATCGGATCTACCGTGCCCGTAAGCCATGGATGCTGGTTATATTTCCTGTCATACTCTATGATCTGTTCTCTTGTCAATTCTCTCATGTCGAATTACCTCCGTAAATAATTATATAAATCAGATAATATTTCATCTGTTATCCTGACCGGATTATTATCCATATTGGGATGATGGCTCAGGCGTACCGGTTTTGCCGCCTCATCATCAGTGATATTCAGTAATCCCGGTTCATTCATTTGTCCTCCGTTCGTACTGCTTTAACCGTTCAAAAAACTTATCGTCAAGCTTTTTTGGAATTTCGGCATACTTCCGTCCGAGCATCCTGTACTTGCCCTCACCGAACCGGTGATAAGGAAGCAGCTCATAGCTGTAATTGCTCCGTCCATGCAAAAAAATCGCGATTTCCCGTATATCGTCCACGGTATCGTTAAACCCGTGTATCACCGGAGTTCTTATATGCTTATGAAGCCCCGGAAATTCGTCAAACAGCATTCCGAGATTGTTTAATATAACAGCGTTGTCCTGTCCTGTGAACCGCTTATGCTTTTCGCTGTCAAGACATTTTATATCATACATGATATAGTCTGTGTATTCCGCTGCCTTTTGCAGCAGCTGTGTATCGCAGAAGCCGCAGGTCTCAACGGCGGTATGAATACGGCGTTTTTTTGCCTCTATCAAAAGCCGCATCGTAAATTCACCCTGCATAAAAGGCTCTCCGCCGGAAAGCGTAAGTCCTCCGCCTCCGTGCGCGTAAAATGCGCTCTCGCTTTCCACGCGGTCAAGTATCTCGTCAACACTCATTTCCCTGCCATATATCCCGATCGCTCCGGACGGACATATATCAGCGTATTTTTTGCCCTCACCGTCCGATAATACTCTTTCGCATAAGCCGCCGCACAAATTGCAGTTCTTATCCCTGATACACTTCGATTGGTCAAAATACACCTGCGGTTCGCTTTGCTGCGATTCGGGATTTGAGCACCATACGCACCGCAGCGGACAGCCCTTTAAAAACACATTTGTTCTTATCCCGGGACCGTCATGCAGTGAATACGGCTGTATGTTAAATACTGTTCCGGTCATACCGCTATATGCTCGGTTCTTGATATTATGTCATCCTGCAGATCCTTGGATAATTCACAGAAATATGCGCTGTAGCCCGCCACACGCACCAAAAGGCTTGAATATTTTTCGGGATTTTTCTGCGCCTCTATCAGGGTCTGACGGTTTATAATATTAAACTGCAAATGCCACAGCTTAAGGTCACGCCATGTCTCAATAAAGGCCACAAGCTTCTGTGTCCCTTCATTGCCCTTCACACACTGCGGACTCAGCTTTATATTGAGCAGCCTTGCCGCGCGGTTGCGGTAATCATAATTCTTCGTGAAATAGTTTGACAGAAGAATTGCAGTCGGGCCGTTTTTATCCGCGCCCTGTGACGCGGAGGAGCCGTCCGAAAGCGGCACATACGCCTTTCTGCCGTTCGGAGTCGCCGAAACGACCTTTCCGAACGGAACATTTGAGGTAAACGGAACATAGCGGAGATCAAGATGTACGCCAAGCTCCTTTGAATATTTTTTTGTGAAGGCGAGCAGCTCACGGTCGAGCAGCTTTCCTATTTCATCCGCATAGCTGTCATTATTTCCGTATGCCGGCGCATTCCTGAGCATCTGACGCTCTGCCTCATAGCCCTCAAAATTATTTCTCATCGCCTCCCGCACTCTGTCAAGCGTCAGCTTTTTATCGTCAAACACGACCTTCTTTATCGCTGCCAGAGAGTCGATCACCGTACCGTAGCCGATAAACTCAAAGTAGCCGAGGTCTATGCCGCCCTCAATTTTCGGCGTATGAATATCCTTGCACTGCTCCATGCAAAGCGCGTGGAGCGACGAGCCTAACGGCGACGCGAAATGCTCGCCGCGCAGACGAATAATTTCATGCTGCTGAATAAACGCGTGCTTCATGAAGTTTTTCTGCTGCTTCAGATACGCCTCAAGAAATTCCTCAAAGGTGTCAAAATCCCATCCGGTCTCAAGACCTATAACCTCATCACCGTACCTGAGCATTTTACCGTTATATATTGTCATCTCCACCGCCGCGGCAAAATTAATATACGCGCACGGTGAGGTATATGTGTCCCTGTTAGGCATTCTTACCTCGGCGCAGCCCGAAACGGAATAATCATATGCCTCCTCAAAGGATGCGCCCTTCGCAAGCAGCAGCGGGATCACCTCCTCGTCATTTATAAGCTTGGGAAAGCCGGAACCGTCTTTTATCGTTTCTGCCACCTCATATAAATAACGCTTAGGCGAGCGTGTGTGTATTCTTGCCGCGAGATCAGGATAGTTAAGCGGAAATTCACGCTTTGAACGCAGGAAAAGATAAGTCAGCTCGTTTGTCGCATCATTTCCGTCCTTTGTCTGTCCGCCTATCGTTACCGCCTCCCAGTGCGCATAGCCTTCATTGAAGGCGCCGCCTGTCTTTGACAGATACAAATCTATATACTGAGCCATTGAGACCCATACGCACTCCAGAAGCTCCTCGGCCTTATCCTCGTCAATAATGCCCTTTTCCTTATCCTCCTTATAGAATGGATATAAATACTGGTCCATTCTGCCGTTTGAAATAATTGTTCCTGTTTTCTGCTCGACTCTTGAAAACAGCTGTATGAACCATTGGCTCTGCACAGCCTCATAGAAGGTTTCGGGCGGGTCTGCGGGGATCTTCCGGCAAATCCTCGCTATCTCCAGAAGCTCCGCCCTTCTCTCCGGGCGTTTCTCCGTTTCCGCCTTTTGCTCTGCCAGCTCCGCATGGCGGTTTGCCCAGAGAATGATCGCGTCAGCGGTGTAAATCACTGCCTCAAGAAACGGTTTCTTTTCGGTGTTGTCAACGGGACTGAATGCGTCGAGCGCCGCAAGCTTTTCCTCGGCTTCCCTGCGTATTCCGTTAAAGCCAATCTTAAGCGGCTTTTCATAGTCATGCACCCACTGGATAGATGAACGGAAGGATGCCGTTTCGTTCACGATAAAACGGGAGGTGTTTTCACTGTCCTCATTATATGTAAGCTTTTTCGTGTCCGGCGGCAAAGCATTGCTCAAGGCCTCGTGGAAGGTCTTTCCCTTCCAATACGGTGATATTTCATTTATTATGTATTCCGCATCCTCATCGGTAATGTCGAACGGTGAGCTGTCACGCGACGGCAGATTTTTAACCGCCTCGTCAAGTATATCTCCGTCAAGCTCCGGATACAGAATACCGTAACGCCCGCTCTTACCCGCGCGGCCGACAATAAGCTGATCGTCATCTATATATACCGTCGCCTTTGAAGCATAATTATATAATGCCTTTGCCCACCTTAGCGACAACGGCTCTCCCTCCGTTGCTTTAAACGCTTCTGTAAAATATTTTCCGCGCTCTATATCTATCTTCGGGCGTGTACCCTGAAAGCTGCTTAATATCCTTGTTGTCCTCTTGCCGCTTGCCTTGTGTATACCATGCAGGCGCTTCTCCTGCGGTGATAATACTATTTCCGCCATACAAAAACTCCCCTTTCATATATTTTCTATCGGTTTTGTAGGAATTGTTTTAACTTACTAAATTATAATTGATTAAAATTTTTTTGTCAATTACCGGACATATGAAAAATTTTTAATTTTTTTACACGTATATTTTTCGGAAACATCTTATGACTGAGCGCAGTCGGTAAATTCACACCATTTTAATATATATCATATTATGAACCGCAAGCCTATTACCTTCTCCTTCGCGGAAAAAGATAGCTTGTACAACTTGTTCGCGGCTCACATCCATCGCAAAAAAACAATAAAAAAGGCGTAGCCTTACGCCCACGCGCATTTCGTGGGGGCGTAAGGCTACGCCGGTCTTTATTTTTCCCTTTTTACTTCCATTTCAAATTCTCGCTTGAAATCGCTCAAAGAAGCTTGATTACGCGTTTTTCATAGCCTCTTCAACAGCAACCGCAACGGCAACTGTAGCGCCAACCATCGGGTTGTTGCCCATGCCGATAAGTCCCATCATTTCAACGTGAGCCGGAACTGATGATGAACCTGCGAACTGTGCGTCACTGTGCATACGGCCCATTGTATCTGTCATACCGTAGGAAGCAGGACCTGCCGCCATGTTGTCCGGGTGAAGTGTACGACCTGTACCGCCGCCCGATGCAACTGAGAAGTACTTCTTACCCTGCTCGATACATTCCTTCTTATATGTACCTGCAACCGGGTGCTGGAATCTTGTCGGGTTAGTTGAGTTACCTGTGATTGATACGTCAACACCCTCCAGGTGCATGATAGCAACACCTTCACGAACATCATCTGCGCCATAGCAGTTGACCTTCGCTCTCTCACCGTCTGAATAAGCAATTCTCTCAACTACCTCTACCTTGCCTGTGTAGTAGTCGAACTGTGTGCGGCAATATGTGAAGCCGTTAATTCTTGAAATAATCTTTGCTGCGTCCTTGCCGAGACCGTTAAGGATAACTCTTAACGGCTCCTTACGAGCCTTGTTTGCGCTCTTTGCAAGACCGATAGCGCCCTCGGCAGCTGCGAATGACTCGTGACCTGCGAGGAATGCGAAGCATTTTGTTTCTTCTCTCAGAAGCATGGCGCCGAGATTACCATGACCAAGACCAACCTTACGGTCATCGGCAACCGAACCCGGGATACAGAAGGACTGGAGACCTACGCCAATCTTCTCGGCAGCCTCAGCGGCTGTTGTTATGCCGTCAGCTATAGCGATCGCAGCGCCTACAGTGTAAGCCCAGCAAGCGTTCTCGAAGCAGATCGGCTGAATTCCCTTAACGATATTATATACATCAAGACCCTTGCTCTTACAAAGCTCCTCAGCCGCCTCAATTGACTCGATGCCGTGCTTTGCAAGCTCTGCATTAATCTGGTCTATTCTTCTTTCATAACTTTCGAACAATGCCATTTTCGTTACCTCCTTAGATTATTCGCATCTCGGGTCGATAAGCTTAACAGCGTCATCAACTCTGCCGTACTGACCTGAAGCCTTTGCAAGAGCCTCATTAGCGTCCATACCCTTCTTGATGTTCTCCATCATCTTGCCGAGGTGAACGAACTTGTAACCAATAATTGTGTCATCCTTATCAACAGCTATCTCTGTGATATAGCCTTCCGCAAGCTCCAGATAACGCGGACCCTTCTTAAGAGTTGCATAGGTTGTACCAACCTGTGAACGAAGGCCCTTACCGAGATCCTCAAGACCTGCTCCGATCGGGAGACCGTCCTCTGAGAATGCTGTCTGTGTGCGTCCGTAAACGATCTGGAGGAACAATTCTCTCATAGCCGTGTTGATAGCGTCACAAACGAGGTCTGTGTTCAATGCTTCAAGAATTGTCTTACCGACAAGGATCTCAGCCGCCATAGCCGCCGAATGTGTCATACCTGAGCAGCCTACCGTCTCAATGAGGGCTTCCTGGATAACTCCTTCTTTAACATTCAAAGTCAGCTTACAGCACCCCTGCTGCGGAGCGCACCAACCGATACCGTGCGTCAGACCTGAAACGTCCTTAACTTCCTTGACCTGAGTCCATTTCCCTTCCTGCGGGATCGGAGCCGGACCGTGATATGTACCCTTAGCCAAAGGACACATACTTTCAACTTCTGCTGAATACTTCATAGTTATTTTTCTCCTTTCAACGATTATACAGACCGGGGAAGCCTGTATAACATTTGCCTGATGAATTTCACCGGTGATACCGCGGAGCCATATTCCGCAGCGTCCCAAATCCATCCTGTGTTCTATTATATCACATTTTTTTTAGTTGTTCAATATCAAATTCGCGATTTTCTTAACAATATATGTACAAAATTTGCGCCGTGTTTTTTTCTATTTCGCATAAAAAAGGAGATATTCATTTCCGGTTCGTTAAAAAACTAAACGAGATGTTTCTTTTAAGTTTTTTCCTGGAAAATATAAAATATATGCAATTGAGCGTCAAATTTCTCAGATAAAGTGATTTACAAATCTGATATTGTGTGATATAATATACACAGATATATATTATTATACAGCCGGAGGAAGAGTTCCGCCGACGGAAAGGATAATTTAATGAAGGATATAATAGCTAAATTAGTTGATGGAAAAGATCTCACAAATGAAGAAGCAGACCGCGCAATGACGCTTATGCTCACGGGTGAGGCAACAGATGCCCAAAAGGCGGCATATCTTACCGCGCTCCGAATTAAGGGCGAGACAGTCGACGAAATCGTGGCGTCATGCATGGCAATGAAGGCGCAGGGCGCTCAGATAGCTCCCGGCGGCGACTACATAGATTTTGTGGGAACAGGCGGCGACGGCACAAACAGCTTTAACATTTCAACCACCTCAATGTTCGTATGCGCGGCAGCGGGCGTCAAACTTGCAAAGCACGGCAACCGCGCGGCATCCTCAAAAAGCGGCGCGGCAGACTTGCTCGAAGCGCTCGGCGTAAACATCATGCTAACGCCGGAGCAGGTTTTAGAATGTATTGACGATGTAGGCTTCGGCTTTATGAACGCGCAGAAGTTTTACGGAGCAATGAAGAATGTTGCAGGCGTAAGACGCGAGCTTGGAATAAGAACGATCTTCAATATGCTCGGACCGCTCTCAAACCCGTCAAACGCGAAGCATCAGCTTATAGGCGTATTCAGCCGTGATACCGCAAGAATTTTTGCATACTGCATGAAGAACATGGGAGCGACAAAGGCTCTTATCGTAAACGGCTCTGACGGCATGGATGAGGTAACGATCACAGGAAAAACCTTCGTAAGCGAAATAAAGGACGGAGAGATTCTCGAATATGAGCTTGACCCGCATGATTACGGCATGGAATACGGCACGATCGAGGATATCAAGGGCGGCACAGGCGCTGATAACGCTGAAATTGCTCTAAGCATTTTCAAGGGCGAACAGGGACCGAGACGCAATATAATTCTCCTTAACGCCGGCTGCGGTATGTACATTGGCGGCAAGGCCGGTTCAATTGCAGACGGCATTAAGCTTGCCGCTGAAATGATCGACTCCGGCAAAGCTCTTGCAATGGTTGACAAGCTCGTCAAGAAAACAAAGGAATTTGCCTGATCATGATATTAGATAAGTTAATAGCTTCCTCTAAGATCCGCGTGGAAAAGGCAAAGGAGCGGAAATCTCCCGCGCAGCTTATTCATGAGCTTGATAAAACAGAATTAAAGCCGCCGCGTTTTAAAAAGGCGCTTACGGACTATGACGGGGTTTCAATTATAGCCGAGATCAAAAAAGCCTCGCCTTCAAAGGGACTTATCCGCCCTGACTTTGACCCGATCAAAATTGCAGGCGAGTACAGTATGAGCGGCATACAGGCTATGTCAATTCTTACGGAGCCGGAATACTTCAAGGGCGATTTGAGCTTTGTTGAGGCAATCACAAAGGAATATGACATACCGGTGCTGCGCAAGGACTTTACCGTTGACGAATACATGATCTACGAGGCAAAACTCGCGGGCGCCGACGCGATACTTCTCATTATGGCGGCTCTCACAGATGCGGAGTTCAGGAAGTTCCACAAAACCGCTGACGAGTTGGGGCTTGATGTTCTTGTCGAAACCCACAACGAGGAGGATGTTGAGCGCGCGCTTGAATATGGTACAATTATCGGCGTGAACAACAGAAACCTTCAAACCTTCGAGGAGGATATCACGACCTGCGGCAGACTTCTCCCCCTTATCCCCGACTGCAAGATCAAGGTGGCTGAATCCGCGATACGCTCACATAAGGATTATGAGTATTTACAGTCGCTTGATTTTGACGCGGCGCTCATAGGTGAAGCATTCATGCGTGAGGCGGCTGTTAAAGCCGCGGTAAACAAACTCAGATATGGCGAAAAAATTTGAAAGGATTTACATATATGAACAGAATAGACGAACACTTTGCCTCGCTCAGAGAGAGCGGCAAAAAGGCGCTTATCACATTTCTTACTGTAGGCGACCCTGATATAGAAACAAGCAAAGAGGCGATCAGAACAATGGAGCGTGAGGGTGTTGACATCATAGAGCTTGGCGTTCCGTTCTCTGACCCGTCTGCCGACGGCGTAACGATCCAGGAGGCTGACGAACGCGCCATTGCGGCCGGAACAGATATTCATGTCGTATTCGATATGGTCGCGGATATTCGCAGGGACATTGAGGTACCGATGGTATTTCTGCTATATTATAACGTAGTCCTTCAATACGGACTTGACGCATTCTTCAAAAAATGCGCCGAGGTCGGGATTGACGGACTTATTATACCGGATCTTCCGTACGAGGAAAGTGATGAAATCGCTGAATATGTAGATAAATACGGCGTATACCAGATATTCCTTGTATCACCTACATCGCGCGACAGAGTTGAGAAGATCGCAAAAGCGGCAAAGGGCTTTCTCTACTGCGTATCATCGCTCGGTGTTACAGGTGAAAAGTCATCATTTGAAACAAACTTCGGTGAGTTTTTCGGG
This sequence comes from uncultured Lachnospiraceae bacterium, assembly GCA_964579875.1. Lineage (GTDB taxonomy): Bacteria > Bacillota > Clostridia > UBA1381 > UBA1381 > Ornithomonoglobus. The sequence continues at coordinate 47,991 of CAZOHJ010000003.1, forward strand.
ATCGTAAACAAGCACTCAACCTGCCCGGCATGCGTCGGCTTCGGTATCTCAACCGGCGAACAGGTTCGCGAGCTTTCCTCCTACTGTGACGGCGCAATCGTAGGAAGCGCGATCGTAAAGGCAATAGCCTCAGGGAATACCCTTGAGGAAAGAATGACAAATCTCACGGCAAAATTAAAGGACTTAAAATCAGGAATTGAATAAAAAGCGAGCGGCATCTGTAAACAGATGCCGCCAAATTTTTTAAATCAAAGCTGCGCAACAAATCTATCAAAGGCCGCCATTCCGGCTTCATCCCTCTTATAAACTCCCGCATGCTCAAGAACTGTAACAAATACTCTTCCTACCTCTTCTTTAAGAATATCCATTACGTTATCCTTATTTATTTCAGGATGGTTCGGAATCACTGTGTTCCTTGCCCACTCGGCATGGGAGGCTGTCTTTTCGTCAGCGTCAAGCTCCCTGCCGTTCACAATTGCATCCGCAACCGCGTCAAGCTCCTCAACAAGACGAGATGGGAGAACCGCGAGACCCATGACCTCAATAAGTCCGATGTTTTCCTTTTTAATATGATGCAGTTCCGCGTGCGGATGATAAACTCCGAGCGGATTTTCCTCAGTTGTAATATTGTTTCTGAGTACAAGATCAAGAACATACTTGCCGTCCGCCATGCTTGCGATCGGAGTAATCGTATTATGCGGCTCACCATCGGTTTCGGCATATATAAACGCATCCTCATCGGTATATGCTCTCCAGCTTGTAAGAATTTTGTCTGCAAGCTCTACAAGCTTCTCCGTGTCATCACTTCTGAGACGTAGCACGGACATCGGCCATGTAAGCCGACTTACCTCCACATCTTCAAATTCCGCAATTGTATAGAACTTTTCACTCTTCGCGCGGTGCATTGCAAAAATATGATTACCGCCCTGGAAATGCTCATGTGTGAGAATCGAGCCGCCTACAATCGGCAGATCGGCGTTAGAACCGATTATGTAATGATTAAAGCGTGTAATGAAATCAAGCAGCTTTGCAAATGCGCTCTTGTCAATAACCATAGGCACATGCTCACTGTTAAATACAATACAGTGCTCGTTATAGTATACATACGGAGAATACTGGAAACCCCACTTGCCGCCGCATATATCTATAGGGATGATCCTGTGGTTCTGGCGCGCCGGATGGTTTACCCTGCCGCCGTAGCCCTCGTTTTCAACACAAAGCTGGCACTTAGGATATGACGACTGCTTCTGCAGCTTTGCCGCCGCGATCGCCTTCGGATCCTTTTCCGGCTTTGAACGGTTAATTGTGATCTCTATCTCTCCGTACTCCGAATCAACCGTCCACTTAACGTCCTTCTTTATTCTTCCGCGTCTTATGTAGTTTGTGTCACATGAAAGCTTATAGAAATAATCCGTTGCCTCCTTTGATGACTTTTCATAAAGACTGTTGAATTTTTTTGCAACCGTTGACGGATACGGCGTAAGCGTATCCATAATTTCCGTGTCAAATATGTCTCTGTAAACAACGCTGTCATTTTCGAGCATACCTTTTGATACAGCATAATCTGTGATGTTTTTCAGAATATCGTCAAGCTCTTGTATCGCAGCGCACTTAGCTCCCGTTTCCTCATAAGCGTCAATACCAAGCTTTGTAAGCAGTCTGTTCCGAACATAGATGCGATCGCCCTCATCTATAAGCCCTGTGAGAATGCCATAAGAAACAAGTCTGTCTATTTCTTCGTAGATCATTTTCTCCTCCTACTCTCAATATATTGATTATCAGCTCATAAGCTCCGCGTCAATCGCCGCCGCTGCCTTCTTTCCTGCGCCCATTGCAAGGATAACCGTTGCGGCTCCCGTTACAACATCGCCTCCGGCGTAAACCTTTGCCTTTGTTGTAAGTCCGTGCTCATCGGCAATAATACAGCCCTTTCTGTTTGTTTCAAGACCCTCTGTTGTCTGACGGATCAGCGGGTTCGGTGTCTGACCGATAGCTACAACTACCGTATCCATCTCAAGAAGCTCTTCGCTGCCCTCAACCGGAACAGGTCTTCTTCTACCGCTCTCGTCAGGCTCGCCAAGCTCCATATGGATCACCTCCATACCTGTCACCCAACCGTCCTCGTTTCCGAGTATCTTTGTCGGGTTCTGGAGAAGCTTGAATACTACACCCTCCTGCTCTGCGTGCTCAACCTCTTCCTTACGCGCCGGAAGCTCTTCCTTGCCGCGTCGGTAAATTATGTATACATTCTCTGCGCCCAGTCTCTTTGCGCTCCTTGCGGCGTCCATCGCAACGTTGCCGCCGCCGAGAACCGCTACATTCTTACCTACGAATACCGGAGTGTCATACTCAGGGAACTTGTAGCCCTTCATAAGATTAATTCTTGTGAGGAACTCGTTAGCCGAGTAAACACCGTTAAGGCTTTCGCCCTCGATACCCATAAATCTCGGCAGACCTGCGCCCGAGCCTATGTAAACCGCATCGTAACCCATCTCGTTAAACAGCTCATCGACCGTGAGAGTTCTGCCTATGATCACGTTTGTCTGTATATCAACGCCCATCTTTTTAAGATTTGAAATTTCCTTCTGAACAATGTCCTTCGGAAGTCTGAATTCCGGAATACCATACATAAGAACGCCGCCGGCCGTATGGAATGCCTCATAAACAGTTACGGCATAGCCTCTCTTTGCAAGGTCTCCGGCAACTGTAAGTCCTGACGGTCCCGAGCCGACTATAGCAACCTTCCTGCCGTTCGACTCCGGAGTTTCAAACGTATCCTCAACATGCGCCATGTGATAGTCAGCGGCAAATCTTTCAAGGCGGCCTATACCCACAGGCTCACCCTTTATACCGCGCACACACTTTGACTCGCACTGCTTTTCCTGCGGACATACCCGTCCGCATACAGCGGGGAGCGCGTTGGTTTCCTTGATTTTCTGATAAGCGCCCTCAAAGTCGCCTTCCTTCATCTTTGCTATGAACTCCGGGATCTTAACCGATACCGGACAGCCGTTCATACACGGACTGTTCTTACAGCCGAGACATCTCTGCGCCTCATCTGTTGCCATTTCAGCTGTATAGCCCGTTGTTACCTCTAAAAAGTTTTTATTTCTTACGTCCGGTGCCTGCTCAGGCATCGGATTTTTGTCTAATCTCATATTTGGCTTTGCCATTCCAGTTATCCTCCTTTATCGCAATGCGTCACTCTGCGCAATAATTATTCCCGGCAAGCCGCATACTGCAGTTTTCTCCGGTAAACTCTGTTTTTGCGGAACAACATTGCTTATGCCTTATTTATTCCGGTCTGTTTGTTCTTCCTATACGGCAGTGACCCTCCGCGCATGAGCGCGCTTCATAATCCTTAAACATTCTGCCGCGCTTCATCGCGCTGTCCCAATCTATCTTATGACCGTCAAAATCGGGGCCGTCTACGCACGCGAACTTAGTTTCGCCGCCGACAATTATACGGCAGCCGCCGCACATACCTGTACCGTCAATCATAACCGGATTCATGCTTACCATAGTCGGAATGTTATATTTTTCCGTAAGCTTACATACAAATTTCATCATTACCAATGGTCCGATCGCAATGACCTCGTCAAACTGCTTTCCTGACTGTATTTCCTTTTCAAGCATATCGGTTACGAAGCCCTGAGTGCCGTTTGAACCGTCATCCGTTGCAACTATAAGCTTATCGGCAATTTCCTTAAGCTCATCCTCAAGGATTATAAGATCCTTGTTTCTGAATCCCGTGATAACCGTTACTTCAGCGCCAAGCTCGTGGAGCTTCTTTGCCTGAGGATAAGCGATAGCAGTACCGAGACCGCCGCCGATTACAGCATACTTCTTTGAGCCGTCAAGCGGAGTCGGCTGTCCGAGCGGGCCTGCGAAATCCGAAAGATATTCGCCCGCTTCCTTTGCGGCAAGATCCTTTGTTGTTTTTCCTACTATCTGAACAATAATCGTTATTGTCCCGTTTTCCCTGTCATATCCTGCGATCGTGAACGGAACACGCTCACCGAACTCATCTATTCTCAGAATTATGAACTGTCCCGGTTCAGCCTTGCGCGCGATAAGCGGCGCCTCGACCTCCATAAGGAATACTGTTGGATTGAGCATTTCCCTTTTTAAAATTTTGTAAGCCATAATTTCACCTCATTATATATTTACCCATAGCAAATGGGTCTTTAGTCTAAAGCCTGTCGTTATTTTATCATACTTTGTTGAATTATGCAATAGATATTTGTTTGTTTTATGAACTTTTTACCCGTATAAAGTTTTTCATATCCTCAGCCAACGGAGGTGTGAACTCCATTGCCTCACCTGTTACCGGATGGATCAGCCGCAGGTAGGACGAATGCAGTGCCTGACGCGGAAACAGCGCCTTGTCCTCCGTACCGTACAGCCAGTCGCCTAAGAGAGGGTACCCGATATGCGACATATGAACCCGTATCTGATGCGTTCGTCCGGTTTCAAGCCGCAGCCCGATAAGCGTATAGCCTTCAATACTCTCTACCGCCCTGTAATGGGTCACGGCGCGCTGTCCGGACGGGTCAACGACACGTTTTATAAAATCCGCCCTTGCAATTGGCGCGTCTATTGTGCCTTCCCCCTCAATTCTGCCCTCAACTATTGCAAGATACCTCCGCCTGAGCTCATGTGTCCTCAGCTCCTCCCCAAGCCTTGCATGGACATAGCTGTTCTTTGCAATGCACATAACGCCGGAGGTTCCGCTGTCAAGGCGGTTCACCGCCCGGAACATATGATGCTCTCCGTTTTTATTGTAATGATACATAACACCGTTTGCGATCGTATCTGTAAAATGCCCCATTGAAGTGTGGGTAGGCACGCCGGGCTGCTTATTAATTATTAAAATGTCCTCGTCCTCATACATTACGTCAATGGGAATATTACGCGGCTCTATGTTTTCCGAATCGGTATCGTAAATATTTACCGTTAATTCATCCCCCGTGTGTACAGGGTCAATTGTACGCGCGTGAACACCGTTAAGAAGGATTCCGTCCGGATACTTTTTCAGTTCCTTTATAAGCGTTCCGCTCATGCGAAGTCCGCTCCGAAGCACATCGCTTACCTCAGCTTCATTATAATCATTAGTTACCGTATATTTTAATATTCGTTTCATCAGTATCCCTTATATGCAACAAGGCGGTCATATGACCGCCCTGCAATATTTCTTTATTTGTCAATTTCAACAATCCAGCCATCAGGAGCCTCGATCGTACCCATCTGAATACCTGTGAGAGTCTCGCGAAGCTTTGTGATTGTCGGACCCATCTCCTCCATGCCGCTCGGGAAGCAGATTTCCTTGCCGTGGTCATTGATCTTGCCTACCGGTGAGATAACCGCCGCCGTACCGCAAAGACCGCACTCAGCGAAATCCTTGACCTCGTCAAGATAAACCTCTCTCTGCTCAACCTTAAGACCAAGATAGTGCTCGGCAACATACATAAGAGAGCGTCTTGTTACTGACGGAAGAATTGAATCCGATTTCGGTGTTACAATCGTGTTGTCCTTTGTGACAAACAGGAAGTTTGCTCCGCCGGTTTCCTCGACCTTTGTGCGTGTCTGCGGGTCAAGGTACATATTCTCGTCAAAGCCCTTGTTGTGCGCGTCAACTATCGCGTGTAAGCTCATCGCATAGTTAAGACCGGCCTTGATATGGCCTGTGCCGCGCGGCGCCGCGCGGTCAAAGTCTGAAACTCTGATAGTTATCGGCTTTGCGCCGCCCTTGAAGTATGGACCAACAGGAGTAGTAAATACTCTGTACTGGAATTCTGTTGCCGGCTTAACACCTATCACTGGATTTATACCGAACATATACGGTCTTATGTATAATGTAGCCCCTGTACCGTACGGCGGCACAAAACCCTCATTTGCCTTTACAACCTTCTTGATCGAATCCACAAAACGGTCAGCAGGGAATACCGGCATTTCCATTCTCTCTGCCGAATTTGCAAAACGCTCCGCATTAAGATCAGGGCGGAATGCAACAATACGTCCGTCAACAGTCTCATAAGCCTTGATGCCCTCGAAGATTGTCTGCGCATACTGCAAAACACACGCGCACTCGCTCATTGTAATCATCGGATCCTCTATAAGCCGACCCTCGTCCCATGAACCATCCTTCCAGGTTGAAACATATCTTTTATCAGTCTGTACATAACCGAAACCGAGATTGCCCCAATCTATGTTCTTTTTCTCCATTGTTAAATACTTCCTTTCTATATGAAACTTATCCGTCCGCCGCGGCGGCAGATAATATATGCTTGTTAAAACAAAATCGAAACCGGTGAGTTTCTTCCGCAAGTAGATTTATTATACCACATATTTATACAATTTGTAAATACCTTAGTAAAAATTTATAAAATATTTTTTTAAATGTTTAAAAGCGGTTTTTTGTGGTATATATATATTAGAAAACAGTTTGAGGGGTGACTTATATGAAGTTCAATATCATTGCAAGGAAATTTGATTTAACAGACAAGATTCGCGAGTACATCGAAAAAAAGCTCTCAAAGCTCGACAAATTCTTCAGAGAAGAAGCATCTGCAAGAGTAGTTCTCGGAACTATCAAGGATAATGACTATATTGAGGCGCAGATCAATTCCGGAGGAATGATTTTCCGGGCTGAAGTAGAGGACAAAGAAATACTCGCTGCTATAGACAGAATTGTTGACGTTATAGAGCGTCAGATCAGAAAAAATAAGACAAGGTTGGCAAAGAGAATCAAATCCGCAGCCGTGGAGGATAATCGGTTAATTTCAGGGGCTTCTTTCGTTGACGAAGACGAGCCGGCAGGCGAGTTTGAAATAGTAAAAAAGAAGAGATTTGCAGTTAAGCCAATGTCAGCGGAGGAAGCAATTCTACAAATGAAGCTCTTAGGCCACAGTTTCTTTGTATTCAAGAATATAGAAACAGATGAAATGAATGTGGTTTATGAGCGTAAGGACGGTAAGTATGCGCTTATCGAATCAGTAGATTAAACACAGCTAATTTGCATATTCTTCGTTTATATATATCTTTTTTCCTACTTTATAAAGCAGGAGCGGAGCCATTCGGTTCCGCTCCTGTTTTTTATCTCTTTTTCAGCATTTCTCTCGCGTATTCCTCTCCTGCCGCGCCGCCGCCCACGATTCTCGCAAGCTCCTTAACACGGCCTTCAAGGTCAAGCTCTTCAAGCGTCGTGCTCGCCAGCTCGCCGTCCACATCCTTTACGATCAGGAAATGGTTATCTGCCGTTGACGCAAGCTGCGGCAGATGGGTTATGCATATTACCTGCTTGCTCTCTCCTATCGTTTTCAGCTTATCGGCGATCTTCTGCGCCGCGCCGCCTGAAACTCCTGTATCAATTTCGTCAAATATCAGAGTGTCAACATCATCAGACCGGGCAAGTATTGACTTTATAGCAAGCATTACTCTTGACAGCTCACCGCCCGACGCAATCTTTACAAGCGGCTTTAGATCCTCACCGGGATTTGTCGCAATCATAAATTCCACCAGATCCGCGCCGTTTGAGGCATATTCCTGAGGCTTTACGCTTACCGAGAACACCGCCTTCTCCATATTCAGCTCATGCAGCGCCTTTTCTATCTCCTTTTCAAGAACTGCCGCCGCCTCGGCGCGTGCCCTTGTAAGCGCCGCCGCCCTTGCTTTAAGCTGCTTATTTACTTCGCCAAGCTCCTCATTCAGCCTTTCGCACTGCTCCCCGCTTGTCACTATATCATTCAGCTCTTCCTGCGCCTTTTTGCCGTATTTTATAACCTCATCGACCGTGCCGCCGTATTTACGCTTTAATTTATTTATAAGGTCAAGCCTTTCCTGAACCTCATCAAGCGCCTGCGCGTCAAATTCGATACCCTCGCTAAAGCTCCTCACCTCATGCGCGGCGTCCTCAATCGCATACATAGCCGATGAAATTGCGTCATATGCATCATGCAGTTCCTTGCTCATTTCCGAGATCTCCGACATCGCATCGACCGCTTCACTGATCATATCATATGCCGACTGCCCCTCCGGATAATCGTAAAGATTTGCATATGCCCTCTCGGCGCACTCGTTAATCTGCTCCGCATTTTCCAAAAGCCTTCGCTGTGAAAGAAGCTCATCTTCCTCCTCCGGCTCCAGCTTTGCGGAGCTTATTTCATTCACCTGATATGACAGGAGATCTATACGCTGCATCTTGACCTGCTCATCCGTCTGCAGTGATTTCAGACGGCGTTCAATAGCTCGCATTCTGTCATACTTTTCCTTGTACTCCGCCATCGGCTGCACGGTATGAGCGTATGCGTCAAGAAAGGAGATATGCTTTTCCGGTGTAAGCAAAGCCTGATTGTCATGCTGTCCGTGGATATTTATAAGCATTCCGGCAATTTCACGGAGAAGATTGAGATTTACCGCCGCGCCGTTCACTCTGGCGCTGCTTTTGCCCTCTTTTGTAACGATTCTCCGAATTATTACTCCGTCATCCTCGGTATCAATATCATTTTCATCAAGAATGCTTCGGACACCCTCAGTCATTGAAAATACCGCCTGTACCTCCGCCTTATCGGTTCCGCGGCGGACAAGCTCCTTGTTTGCGCGGCTGCCGAGTATCATATTAATTGAGTCTATTATAATGGATTTCCCGGCGCCGGTCTCACCTGTGAGAACGCTTACGCCGTTTTTAAACGATACCTCCAGCTTATCAATTACCGCTACATTTTTTATAGTTAATTGTTCTAACATAATTTATTCCGCCTTAAATGTATTCTTAATCTTTTTCTCCAGCTCCGCAGCTTTTTCCGGTGAGTCCGTTATGATAAATACGGCATCATCTCCGGCGATTGAGCCGAGAATCTCATTGTGGAGCGAGCTGTCTATCGCAGCCGCGACAGCTGACGCCATGCCCGGATACGTGTTGATTACTATTGTATGATATGCCGCCGTTATGCGCTTTACCGAATCCGCTACCATTTCAACTCTGGTTATGTTCGGCTCCGATGACGGCTCCGGAACTGAGTATACTGAGCTTCCGTCCTGCGCCGGAACCTTTATAAGCCCTAACTCCTTTATGTCCCTTGATACCGTTGCCTGTGTAACGTTAAAGCCCTCTGTTCTTAACATTTCAATCAGCTCATCATGAGTATGTACCGGGGAATTTTTAACTATTTTTATAATTTTGTTCTGTCTTTTATACTTCATTTCATTACCTCTCAGGACAACTTGCTTATAAGCGTATTATAAAAGCTGCTGCTGCCTATTCTGATCAATTCAAATTGGTAATCGGATTTTGTGATCTTTACCTCATCATCAGCCGATATAAACCGCTGACGTTCACCGTCCGTTGTTATTATCGCCGAGCTGTTCACATAATCGCTGCCCAGACGCAGGGTCAATGACTTCTCCGATGAAAGGATCGCGCTTCTTACAGAAAGCATATGTGCGCATATCGGCGTTGCGATATACAGGCTCATACCGGGATCGACCACAGGGCCTCCGGCGGATATCGAATATCCTGTCGAGCCTGTCGGCGTTGCGATGATCAATCCGTCGCCTATATAATGGTTCACAAGCTCGCCGTTCGTGAACAGGTCAAGACTTATGAGCTTCATTCCCTCCGGCTTTGAAATAACAACGTCATTTAAAGCATGATAACCGACACTCTCACCGTTTACACATATTTTCAGAAGCATTCTCTTTTCTATTATGTATTCACCGCTAATAAGCTTATCCAATGCCGTTTCCATTTCGGAGATCTCAACCTCGGTCAAAAAACCCACCTTGCCGAGATTGATGCCGAGAGCCGGAATTTTATTTCTTGCGCACCTTGCAGCCACACGCAGCAGCGTTCCGTCTCCGCCGATCACAAGCATTACCTCCGCTGAAGTCCACAGCGATTCGTAAGGAACATATTTAATATTATAATCCTTAGGCAGCACACAGTCCTTAGTCATATAAATCTCTGCCCTGCCGTTTAATAGCCTTGCAGCATTCATAGCGGTTACAAGGCCAATATCCTTACTTACATTTGTAATAATTGCAATTTTCATAATACCTTCCGCCAATAATAATATAAAAATTTATTTTTAATAATTATACACCATGTTCAGATATTTTGCAAGCATATTCGGAATTTTTATGCAAGCAATTATTCATTCCCTGAATGTTTACAGACTTATGACGCTTACATAATGTATAATTTACAAAAAAAAAACAGACCGTACGGGAACATCCGTACAGCCTGTTATTAAATCGGTCAAAGAGCGTTTTTATTATGCCGCTCTCCCCGTTCAGCTCTTACGCCTTGATGCGGTTCTCGTAATCCTCGACCATCTTCTTAACCATCTGGCCGCCGATCGAGCCTGCCTGCTTTGCTGTGAGATCGCCGTTATAGCCCTGCTTGAGTGCTACGCCTACCTCGCTCGCTGCTTCCATCTTGAACTGCTCCATTGCCTGCTTTGCTCCAGGTACTTTCATTTTCGTTTCCTCCTTTTAAAACCGTAGTCGTATCGCGGCATTCCGTATTATATCGCAGCCTGTGTAAAGCTGCTATATGATAAGCACTGCCGCATCTATCTAAAATGCTGTGCCGGCTTAATATACGGTTCCTCTCCTGCCGTTACCGGCGGACATCCTATGCGCTGTTGAAGTCGTTTATTGTCGAACCGTATCGAATTAAATCGGCTACAGTAGTATTTTGTCCGATAATGCCTTTTATATTCTTAGCAAAATTTTGATTTTTAAATTTTAAAAGGAGCGGTGATTACTCTGACATTGTCACGTTTTCAAAATGAAATTTTTCATCATCAGAGGTTATGATCATTACGTCTTTAAGCTCCAGACCGTCAATATTATATGCTTTAAGTCCCCTGTGGCCTTCGGCGGTTATGCTTTCCAAAACTATATTTTCAAGCCGGCTTTCCGGCAGTCCGGCGAGATAGACCGCATTGCTAACCGCAGTTTTGACCTTAATGTTTCTGAAGGTTATATTTCTGATTTTTGGCGTATCGGCGCTCACCGGTTCTGCCGCGCCCGGATCAAACTCCTTGACGCTGTAGAAATTATCCACATAGACCGCGCCCCTGAACCACTCGCAGTCCGTAAATTCTGTATCCTGATATTCTCCCTCGCAGTTCTCAAAAAGAATGTTTTCAATAATATTTCCGCGGCCTCTCGGCGCCTTCACACTGCCTATGCTGTAAACATGGGTAAATGTACAGTCGCGCACGAGAACATTTCTGACGCCGCCCGAGACTTCACTTCCGATTGCCACGCCAAAGCCGTTTTCAAAACGGCAGTCTGTTATTCTCACGTTTTCCGTTGGAATACCGATGGTGCGCCCCTCCGCATCGCGGCCGGATTTTATTGCAATGCAGTCGTCCTGACTGGCAATCATACTGTTGAATACACACACATTTTTGCACGAATCAGGATCAAATCCGTCACCGTTAAACAAATGCGGATAACGCTTTTCCCTGTCCTCGTCATATCTTGTGTATATCTTTATATTATTTGCGGTTACACCCTCGCAATAAACAGTATGTACGCACCATGCCGGCGACTGTTTTACCGTAATATCCTTATAGTATACTCCGTCAGTATTTCTTATACATACGGCTCTTCCGCGTTCGCCCTTCTTCTCCGCCATTTCCGCGTCAAAAAGCGCGGCTCCTGACGCGTCAATTTTCCCCTTGCCTTCAATTGTAATATTTTTAAGTCTGTCGGTTGTTTCAAAGGTTGTGTTTATAAGGCTCGAATAGCAGTCTATTTCCCTGCCCTCCCACCGGTAAATTCTTACCGGATAATCATCCGGATTTTCCGAACCGAGGAGCACAGCTCCTTCCTCAAGCCGGAGCGTCATGCTGCTTTTAAGATAAATCGCGCCGCTTACAAAAACGCCCACCGGTATTACTACGATCCCGTTTTCCGCGCATACGTCAACAGCGCTTTGGATCGCCTGTGTGTTTAAGGTCTTTCCATCGCCTATGGCGCCGAAATCCTTTATATTGATAGCACCGCCGTTTTCGCGAGTGGAAACGTTTAATCTCTCGCTCTCCCCAACTATGTCACCGGCTTTCGTAAGCGCAAAAACAATGACCTCATATCTTCTGCCGCTTTCAAGGTCTTCAATCGTACAATCGCCTCGTTTTACCTTTTCATAGTCGTTCCCGTTAAGACATACAAGATATTCATATACCTCCGGATCTCTGTCCCATATTACCGCTATACTCGACTGCGTTACCGCCGCGGGCGGCGTCAATAAGCTGAACTTTGTCATTTTAAAATCCCCTTTTAAGTAAAACGGGAGAACTGAGCTAAATCCCATGTCCTCCCGTTACATTTATCATATCAATATGATTTAATCTTTCGACTGTGCCGCAAGGTATTCCGCAAAATCCTTGTATTCCGGCTTATGCGGCGTCGGCTTGAAATCTGCCTTGTAGGTAGCTGAGCTTGCAGCTGACGCCTCTCCGCTCTTTTTCTCCGGCTTAGCATCGTCAGAACGGCTGTACCCGCCACTGCCGCTGTTCAGACGCTTTCTGTCGCTACGGTTCTTATTATGACTACCGCCGCGCTTATTATACTGCTTCGGATGCTTCGGAGCGATGACTACCTTTCTGTGCGGCTCCTGACCTACAGAATAGGTTGTTACCTCCTCATTATCCTGAAGATTTGCATGTATTATGCGTCTCTCATATGGATTCATTTCCTCAAGCGGATACTTCTTTCTCGTTTTTGCAACTCTTGCCGCAAGCCTGTTTGACAAAGCGACAAGTGTCTCTGCCCGCTTTGCGCGGTAGTTCTCGGTATCGATCGATACCTTTATATAATCCTCTGAGCTTTGATTTACTACCAGTGATGTGAGATATTGAAGGCTGTCGAGCGTATCGCCGTGCTTGCCTATTACAATACCCATATTCTCGCCCTCAAGATTTATCTTTACAATATCATCCTCAAGAACCGCATCAACCTTGACGTCAAGTCCCATTGCTGTAAGAATGTTTGTTATAAAATTCTTAGCATTCTCAACCGGTGACTCGGATGAATAAACTCTGTTTGCCGGTTTAACCGGCTCAGTTTCTGCCTTAACCTCAGGCTCTGCCGGAGCTTCCGCGGCCGGCTCAGGCTTGATTTCAGCCTTTTTCCGGTCTGCCTTCGGCGCAGGCTCAGCCTCTATACGCGCGGCTTCTGCCTTTGGCGCGGGCGCGGTCTGCGCCGGCTCTGCCTTCCTCTTAGCCGAAACCTTAACAACTGCTTCCTTTGCCCCGAGGCCAAGGAAACCCTTTGACGGCTCCTGTATTATTTCAATTACAGCGTCGTCCTTGCTTATTCCCAGCTCTGCAAGAGCTTCTGCTACGGCGTCATCAACGCTTTTTGCTCTTTTTTCTATGCTGCTGGCGTTTGTCTTCGGGAACTGTGACAACTACGTCCTCCCCTTTCCTTTCAAAATAGTAATACAAAATAATCTGCTGAACAATCTGAACAACACTACTGATTATCCAGTAAAGACCAAGACCGGCCGGTAATATCAATGTGAAATACGCTGTCATTGCAGGCATCATCCATATCATCATCTTGTTCATGGACTGCGTCTGTTCATTTCCGGTCTGCTTATCCTGACCTGACATGTGCATTGAAATTTTATTCTGACCTATTGACGCTATTACGGCAAGCACCGGTATCACAAGAAGCAATACCACGTCAAGATGGTTACTGACGTCTGTCAGATAGCTGAAAGCTGTCCATGGCACATTTGACAGGTTCATTCCAAAGAACTTGAAGTTTATAAACCATTCATGAGCCTCACCGTATATACGCTGCGCCCAGTCAGAGAGCTGAATCTGCGACTGGTTAAGTAGCATTGCCGCATCCATATCCTTGAGATTTCCCACTATGTCCGGGAACTTGTCAAGCATTGCCTCCTTAAGCGAATTTACCTGATTTATAATATTTTCCGGCACATCCTTATACGGTACATTAAACATGTAGGTAAGAGGACGTCTGATCGCCTGATAAAGCGCAACAAGAACCGGCATCTGAATGAGCAGCGGCAAACAGCCCCCCGACATACTGATGTTGTTTTCCTTGTAAACCTTCATTGTCTCCTGCTGGAGTCTGGTCTGGTCATTGGCATACTTTTTCTGAAGCTCAGCCAGGATCGGCTGTACCTTCTGCTGTTTTCTCATGGCCTTCTGCGAATGTACATTGAGCGGGATCAATATACATTTAATTATAATCGTAAAAAGTATAATCGCAACACCATAATTGTGGGTGATCTCATAAATTGTCTTTATGATCCAGCCCATCGCCAAAACGATATAATGCCACATATAGTGTCCTTTCCGGTGCCTTCCTTACGGAACAGGGTCGTATCCGCAGCCGCCGAACGGTCTGCACCGCAGTATTCTCCGTACCGCGAGATACCCGCCCTTTAACGCACCATATTTTTCTACCGCTTCAAGGGCATACTGTGAGCATGTCGGCGTAAACCGGCAGCAGCCCCGAATCCCCTTTATCGGTGAAATGTGGTGTCTGTAAAATCTGATTAAAAAAATCAATATCTGCTTCATTTTACTTCTCTGCTTCTTGTTTCTTTCCGCCCGGGAGCATTCCCAGTGAGCGGAAAACGAATTCCATGTCACGCGATATTTGCGCATATGTTTTTCCCGCAGCTCTGTTTCTCGCAACTATGATCATATCCGAGCTGCCGCAAAGTCTGTCCTCAATCAATCTGTAGCTTTCGCGCATAAGCCGTTTCGTGCGGTTTCTTACAACCGCCTTTCCTACCGATTTACCCACTGTAAACCCGACTCTGTTATGTCCAAGACGGTTCGGACTTATATATACTGCCAAAAATCCGCCCGCCATGCATTTACCTCGTGCATATAAGCGTCTGAAATCCCTGTTTAATTTAATGCTGTGAGTCCTTTTCAAAACAAAGTCTCCTTATAGCATATTTTAGTCACGGTCTGTATAGCCGAAACCGCAACAATCCTAAAAAAAGAGCCTGTCCCCTACACAGGCATCAAAAGCCTCATCCGCGAGACAGCTCTTAATTTATCAAAAGTCGATTTTTAAAGGTTTAAGATCTCTTTAAATTACTTCTCTGAAGTCGTGAGAATCTTTCTGCCTCTTGCGCGTCTTGCCGCAAGAACCTTTCTGCCTGACTTAGTAGCCATTCTTGCTCTGAAGCCGTGAACCTTTACTCTCTGACGCTTTTTCGGCTGAAATGTCATTTTCATAGTTTTTAGCACCTCCTGTAATAATCGCGGCTCTGATAATAGCCGCCTATGTTTTCCAAAATCCAAATAAATACGCTCTTACTCCGCCTATCCGGGCAGACGTGAGCGGTAACAACCAGACACCTCTCTTATTATATTCATCAAATTCATATTTGTCAAGTGTTTTTTTTAATTTCAGGCAGATTTTTAAATTTACTTTGGGAATTTACATTTTTATTAAAAATACACTATGCGGTATAATGCAGACTGTATAAATTGCGCGCGCTCACATATACGCCTCCGGCTTAAGGATGCCGATATAGTCCATCTGACGGTATTTTTCGTCAAAATCAAGTCCGTAGCCCACAACAAATTCATCCGGTATCTCCGCGCCTATGTATTCGACTTCCACCTCTACGACCCTGCGCTCCGGCTTTGAAAGAAGCGCCGCAATGCTCACGGTCTTTGCGCCGCGGTTCCGCAGCTCCCTTTTCAGAAGCGAAAGCGTGCGTCCGCTGTCAATAATATCCTCTATTATAAGTACGTTCTTATCTGTTATGTCGCTGTCAAGATCCTTCTTTATCTTTATAGCTCCCATGGAGGTTGTGCCGCTTCCGTAGCTCGACGCCTGCATAAAGTCGATCTTGACATTCATGGTAAGACATCTTATGAGGTCCGCCGCAAACATTATGCTGCCCTTCAGTATTACAACGGCAATAATTTCCTCGCCTTCAAAATCCTTGTTTATTTTGGCGGCAAGCTCATTTGTGATCTGACTGATCTCCTGCTTTGTAAACATTATTGCCTCAATATCCTTGTGCATTGAAGCCGCTGCTTTGTTTTCAATCATTTCTTTCACCTTTCCTTTGTATAATATATTAAGCAGCGTTTCGCTGCATTTAAGACATAGACAGGTATACATTACCACACGTTAATTCTACAAAATCCGCCTTTTTTCGTCGCCGCACGGGCAGAATAAATACGGGGTGATCATTTATGAAACGTATATCCGTTTTTCTTTTTATATTACTGCTGAACCTTTTTCCTTTGTCCGCGTCCGCAGCGGACATTTCAGCTAAGGATAAGGAGCAGCTTCTTCTGCTGTTAAAGGCCTGCGCCGATATTACCGAATACGACAGCAGCGCCTATAACGAAAACGAGCTGATGCTGCGTATGCTCTACACCTACAAAAATTTTGCGGTGCTTTCCGATATTCCGCCGCAGTCTGGCGGAACGGACAATAAAAAGCTTCTCAACAGCACCTTTGCCGATGAGGTTATGTACAAGGCATTCCGCATAAAGCCGGAGCATCCCGATGTATCCCGGCTCACCGAGCTTGGATACTGCTACAGCGGCGGGTATTATTACTACACCGGCGGCTACAGCGGCTATTTCGCAACCGATATAAAGGAAATCAACAGCATATCAAAAATTTCCGATTCCGAATTTTATATCGTGTTTACCGACTCCTTCACGGATGCGGACACTCCCCTTATTATGGAGCAGAGCGCCGCAGTCGCCGCAAAGGACAGTGACGGCTTCTATTTAAAGGAGCTTCATATGGGCGGCAATACAGGCCCCACTGAGTCTGCGGCAGCCGAAGCTGACGGCGGCAACAGTCCGCATGCATCACTAAAGCTGTTTCTGCCCGTTATAATACTGCTTACGGCATTTGCCGCCGCCTGTATTGTGTTCTATATTTATATTATATAGAATAAATTCATGGGAGAAAGCTTTTCTGCAGTTCGGTGACCCTCCACACGCCCGCGTCCGGTCTGTACATTCCGTCAGACGGCGAAGGCTTTGAGGCAAGGCGGTAGCCCGCTATTACGGCAATGATCCCCGCGATCGCTATAACAATACACGCCGATGTTTTAAAAAACAGCCAGGACGCCGACCCGTCGCGCCGCCGCCTTCCGCTGCCCTCCGATACGCCGAGGCTTTCCTCATTCTCCGCGCCGAGCATGACAAATTCGCCGCACTCGTGGCAGAACACAGCGCCGTCATCAAGCTCCGCTCCGCACCTACCGCATCGCATAGCAATCCCCCTTATAATTCAAAATTCATATATTAAATCTATTATACACTAAATTTTCCCGTTTGTGAAGTATTTTCGCAAAAAAATTTGCGGGCATTTCTGCCCGCAGCTCTTTTGCGTTATGTCTCTGTTACCGCTTTTCCGCTATAACCTTATTATACATTCTGTAAAATGTGATAATTGCCTGCTCAACGGTGTAGCTCATATGAGGCATGAAGTTGTTGCTGTCATCACCGTTCATGATCTCATTCGCTCTTACATACCTCACATGACCTCTCGCCCAGCCGCTTATGCTTTCGTTATCATTAAATATAAATATTCCCGGCTTATCCGAAAGGCCTATCTTCTTTGCACAGCGGGCAAGCATTGCCGCCGCCTGCTCTCTTGTTATCATATAATCCGGACGAAATGTTCCGTCCTCAAAGCCGTTTACTATTCCCAGCACGGCGCACGCGTTTATAACTGACTCGGAAGTGTCGGTAAAGGAGGCCTCATTGGTTCCGTATATTGACGCGTATTCCGTTATGGAAAGACCGGAATATTTCTCGATCGCCATCGCGGCAAGATCGCAGAAGCCCTCTCTTGAAATATACTCGGTATAGCCTCCCTGGAGCTTTCCGGGAACAAGTCCCATTTCAATTGCCGCCTTCACCTCGGTGTTTGACCATGAGGAGGTGCCTGACGCAGCGTCAACGCGTTTGGGAGTATCGACCGACTTAACGTCAACGCTTTCTGTAGGTTCCGGAGCACAGGTTGTCTCCGGCTCCGCAGTCGGCGCCGCTGTTGCCGTACCCTCAAGGACATAGCCCGTAAATGTACATTCATCAAATACGCTGTATGTAACACCCCTATAAATAACGGTTATGGAGATCTCGTCTCCCCTCGAGCAGCCCGCGGCATTCAGCTTTACATCACTGTTATAGGAGCCGCTGTAGATCGTGCCGGTTTTTGTCGTTACGACCTCTCCCGTTGTATAATTTGTCATCCGCAGGGAAAATTCCCGGTTGCTGTCGCTTTTATACATGACATGAACCCTGACCCAGAAATCCTTGTCAGGATATATATTATCCACCTTTATGATCTGCGGCGGCTGCATATCTATCGTTTCATTAAGTATTGTTCGGTTTGAAACAAGCTCCTTGTATGCGTCCGTATCATTAAGGCCGCTTGTATCAAGCTTTTCATCCGCCGAGGCGACCTCTTTGATATATTGGTTTACCTCCTCCTCAATTTCCATGTAGTCATCTGCCGTCATCTGAGCGGACAACGAAACTATTTCCGCAGATACGGCATATAATTCACTTACATGTTTTATTTCGTTAAGCTTCGCATCCTCCTCCGACATCAATCCCATGTTTTCGGAGACGTCGGGCGCCGTGACCGGATTACTGTTTATAAGACTGAGTATCCGGCTTCCCATATCCGCCGCAGACGCCGTAATACCTGTAACGCATGACAGAACCATTGCCGCGCTTGTTAATAATGATATTAATTTTTTCACGCTGTTTCTCCTTCCCGTCAATACACGAAATATTTGGCAAGTCTGTCAAATCCGCTCATGCTCCGCTGTCCGTCATATCTCTTATAAAGATACGCGCCGCCGGAGGTGATCTCAATTTCTCCGTCATAATCCATATCGCTGCCGGAGGCATAAAGCATACTGCCGTTATAGCTCATGAACAAATTAGCCTTATTGTACACGTCATTATAGCGTCCCGCCATTATGCTCTCCGCCGCCTCGGACAGATCGATCCCGCCCGACAGAACAGCCTCCGCTGTCCGGCTTTGGGTATAGTCCAGATAAATGCCGCACACTATGCAGTCCTTTGCATAAGCCGCTTCCGTTCCGTAATTTATAATCTCCGCAATGACCTGTCTGCCGTTCCGCGCAAACACGGTTTCCGCCGAGCCGAGGGACGGAACTGTCTGATCGCTTTCCGCGATCGTCCAACCGTCCGATATAAGGACGTCTGCCGGAACAGGCAAAGCGTATAATCCTCCGTCAAGGCTTATAACAAACGAATACGGATCGTAGCCCGCCGAGACCGGAGCTGTATATTCATATGAGCAACCGGAAATTCCGGCGTCGCTTATTTTACAGCCCTTCTCGCTGTTTACCGTTATCCTCATAATTTTTCCCGTGTCTTTATCGGTTTCAATAACCGCGTAATCATGCGGGATAATGTTATACAGACCGTTCAGCGCAAGCGATCCGTCCGCAAAATCCGGTATCAGGGAAGCTTCACCGAGCTTATACAGATACTTCATGCTCTGCGCAGTTTCATATACTCCGTCCGCGCCCGCGGGGTCAAGATACATGCCTGCAGTCAGTCCGCCATAATCGCAGTCCGAAGATGAAATTCCCGTGACGACGCCTTTATCGGCGCTGACCGACGCCGTGCTGAAATTCCGTATCGTCACATCTATAAAGCTGTTTCCGCTCCTCATTGTCATAAGACATACCTCGCCGGAGCCGAGCGTGTGTATATCACCCTCAAGCGTATAGCCTGCCGTCTCAAGATCCTTCACGCTGCACGGAACATCAAGCTCTCTGCCGCCGGCAGTTATACTTTCCGACCGTTCCGATAAAGCCGCGCCTTTTCTTTCTGTACCGCTATCCTCCGCGCCGCAGTCTATTTCTACGGCAGGTGAATAATACTGAACATATCCGTAATAGTTTATCAGCTCAAAGCGTCCGTAATAGGCGCCGCTGAGCTGTTCAATGCCAAACTCCACGTCATGCGCCGGAAATATATCGGGAGTCGTATACGTTGAATAATTATCCTCCGTATACTCGTCGATCACCGCGTATATGCGGTCTCCGCTCTTTATCGAGGAAGCATCCTTCGCCGCCAGCGCGTCCGTATCCGCCGCCGAAATACCTGTCATTTTTCCGCCGCTGTCAAGCGAAACAATATAACGCCTGAAATCCGCCGCATACGCGTTCTTTCCGTCGTCCTTTGCTATGCGCACGGTATTCCTTCCGCCGTCTATATCAAGCACGCACGGGAATTTCCTGTTATCGTTCAGCATGAACGCGCCGGAATTATCATAGACCGCCGAAAGCTCATCACCGCTTATAGACACGTCATAAACTCTCGCGGCGCATCTGAAAATATCGTCCTCATATTTATATATACAGAAAACGGCGTCACAGACGTCTGCGGACTCCGCGCCCGTCATTTTATAGGAGTAGTTATTTCCGTCCCTTTCGGTCACGCCCGACTCCATATTTTCCGCGACAGAGACAGGATTGCCGTTTATGCTGTTTTCGGTGCGCCTTTGCAGCGTTTTATAAGCCTCCAGCTCGTCACCGGTGAGATTGCACCATGAGTTAAGACTTCCCTTGCTGCTGCTGTAATAGCTGTACACGGTAATGCCGCAGGACTCCTCCGATGACTTATTATATATTACAGCCTCCTTCACGGCCGCCGACAGCTCCGATGTATCGGCTCCGACAGCACCGATCTTCTCCGCGTAATCACTCATATCCACATAGTCATGGGAGCCGCTGTCAAAACGGCTGCCGGAAGCGGAATTGCCGTAGGTCTTTGTGTTGAAGCGCGCGGCGAGATACTTGCTTTCATCCTCCGCTATAACGCTGTCAGAAACCTCCTCAAGAGAGCTGATTATTGTTTTTGTCTTGCTTAAATCTATTGCCGAAAGCGTGTAGCTGCCGACCGAATGGCTGTCGTTGAAATCCGCGGTATTATCAATAACCGCTCTGCAAAGCCCACTGCCGCCTGTTCCGAGCGCCGGACTTCCGAGGAAATCGTAGCTCCAGCCGTAAAAGCTTTCCGCGTCCTCCGAGCCTATAAAGTATTTAAAGCCTGCCCGCGCAAATTCCTCAGCCGTCTGCACGTCCGCCATAAAGCACGCGTCAAAGCCCACAACATCGAAATTATAATCCATGCCGTAATCCGCTTTAACATCACGCTTTATATCAGCGAACACGCCCGCAAGCTTTTCCGTTGATATACTGCCGTTTGCGCGGCTTTCGTCCTTGCCGAAGCCGTTCACAAAACCGCCGCCGTGATCCCAGAAGAACACGCTGTAGCTGTCTGCGCGGTATCTTGCCATGTATCTGAACATGAGATTATATATATCATCCGTATCAAATATATTGTAATTATTTTTCTCGTTTAACGAAACAAATCCGCTTTCCGTAAGCTTGTAGACACTGACGGGATTTTCGTTCAGCGCGTCTATGTTCCACTTTTTGCTGCCGCCCGCGATAAGAATTACATTTGTGTCCCTGTCGCTGTAGCCGCTGCCCAGCATCTCGCATATGTCATATCCGGCATACTGCGACATATCGGAGCCGATCATAAACATAAAAATCGTCTGCTTTGCGCCCTTTACCGTGTCATCGCCGCAGTACCCGAAGGAAATAGCCGAATTTCCGTACTGCTCCGCCGCCGCGTTTATCCTTCCTATTTCTCCGCTGTAGCTTTCCGCCGCAGTGGAGGCATAGGCGGGAACATAAGCCGCCGTTGCGGAAAACGCCAGAACGGAGGCGGCAATTTTAGTTTTCAATAGCTGATTCCTCATTTACCGTCCCCTCCGTTTCTGCCGGCTCCGTCGGTTCCTGAACCGTTTCGGCTCCGGTCTCCGCGGGTTCCTCATTCATACCGCTCATTTCAATATAATTTGCGCTCTTTCTGTAGCTTTCGCGGCATTCGTTGAACAGGCTGCTGTCATCTCCCAAAGTTGAATCGTATTCCGCGATCCCGTTCTGCAGCGTCTCCTCGGCGTCGGCCGCGCCGTACCTTGCAGTATACGCGTCGGCCGCCTTATTATACGTGTCCTTATCACCCGTGAAATCCGCATAGCTTCTGTCAAGCGTCTCGTCACGTCCCGCATACGGCTTAAGCTCCTCATCCCATGCGTCAAGCTTTGCCCTCTGTCTGTCAAGCAGAGTTAGACGCTTATTGAACTCATCTCTGCTTGTAAGTATCTCTTCCGGCTCTTCTGCGCTTTTAATAATTTCCGGAGGATTGACCGCCGCCCTGTCCTCAGGCGCGTTTACCCGCTCTTCTCCGCTTTGCTCCGGCATACTCTGTGCCGCTGCAGCGCCGGCTGCGGCATTGCCGTCCTGCGACGCGCTTGCAGCCGGATTGGCGGCATTCTCCCTATGCACTGCTGCAGCCGCGTTTCCTGCGTTCTTTGTTACAGCCTTCTCACTTTCACGGCTGTCCGCTTTTATATTATTTACCCTTTCTCCGCCTTTCGCGTTATCATTTATTCTCTCCGTTCCTTTTTCTATACCCTCTTGCGCGGTATTATCCGGATCATCCTCCTCCTTTGTCTCTCCGCTGTTTACCGCAGGAGTCTCTGTTGCAATAATTCCCGGATCCGGCTCCTGATCTTCTGTACGGTTAAAATATATATCAGTTACCTTCGGGATCGAGAATACGCATACGGCAAGACATGCCGCAAGCGCCGCTGTTTTGATTATGATGTGACGAATATTACGTTTTTCTTTATTTTCCGGGATCTCTGTTATCCTTATATCGACAGCAGACGCCTCTTCGGGTATCTCTCCGTTTTCGCAGGCCTTTGCCATTGCTATAAGCTTATCCTTCAGCTCAGTATTGACAGGGACGCTGTTCTCTGACGCCTGATATTCAATTTTGAAATTTTCAGCTCTTAGCATATTCATCGTCCCTCCTTTATAATTTTTTCAAGACGCTGTCGTCCGCGCGCCAGCAAAGAACGTACGGTTGTCTCCTTCTGCTTTGTTATTTCTGCGATTTCTCTCGTCGAATATTCCTCATAATAGTAAAGATGTATGACCGTTCTGTATTTTGACGGAAGGAGGTTCACCGCGCGCGTCAGCTCGCCTTCCTCTTCCCCGTCATTGCAGGTCATATCCGCGGCAAACGCGCTGTTTTTTTCCTCATCCTCCGGAATACCCATGGTTTTTTCCGTCCATGCGTTTTTCAGCTCGGAATTGCTGCAGTTATATGTAACGCGTATAAGCCATGCTTTAACGTGCTCCTCCTCGTCAAACTCGGTATAATGTCTCATGTATCTTACAAACACATTTTGCGCCGCATCGTCAGCTTTATCCGGCCCGGCGATCTTCCGCGCCAGCCTGTATACCATATCAAAATATTTTTCTACTATCCTTGAGGGAGATTTTACGATTTCATCGGTTATCCCCGCCTGCATACATTCACCCCTATCAACCGCCAAAATTATATATTAACGTCATTTTACCACATATAATTTTGTATGTCAATATCAGGAGCGCACAGCAGCCAAATGACACTAACGGTAATATTTCGTCTCATATGTAACACCTTTCATCCCGCAAAAATGTTGCAGATTTTCAAAAAAATTTAAAAACCTTTAAAAACAGATCGCTCTGTCCTTAAAGGTTTTTTATTATATCTTCTTTAAAAGCTCGTCAAGCTCCGCCGAAATTTTTTCCTTGTCAAGCTTCTGTCCGATGAATACCAGCTTTATCATTCTGTCACCGACCTTTTCGTCCCAGTTCTTCATGATGGACGGGTCGTCCTTTACAAACTGCTGAAGCTGCTTTCTCGGTGCCGACGCGAACCAGCGTCCGTTCTCGTACATCTGGATCTGCTTTCCGGACTGCTCAAGCACGAAAGACATATCATTGTCCTTATCTATCCATATGATACCCTTGCAGCGGATAACGTTTGCCGGGAAGCTCTCATTGAGCCACTTCCTCAGCTTGTTCATCTTAAACGGCTGACGGCGGTAATATACGAATGAGCCTATGCCGTATTCCTCAGCCTCTCCATGGTCATGATCATGATGATGGTGGTGGTGATGTCCTTGGTCATGCTCATCATCGTCATCGTCATGATGATGGTGATGCTCATGCTCATCATCATCGTCATGATCGTGATTATGGCGCTCGTGCTCCTCTTCCCCGTCCCTTTCAAACTCGGTTACCCAGCCTGCCGACGAGAAGGTTTTCTCAAAATCAAACTGCTTTGTGTCAAGAACGTCGCTCATAGCCACCTTTGCATAATTTGTTTCAATGATCTTTGCCTTGGGCTGGAGCGCCTTGACGACCGCTCTTACCTTCGCCAGATCCTCCGGAGAAACCTCGTCAACCTTATTAATGATGATCGTTGAGCAGAACTCGATCTGCTGAATAAGAAGATTTTCAATATCCTCCTCGTCAACATCGCCCATTAGCTTGTCTCCGCCTCCGAACTCGTCAACAAGGCGGAGCGCGTCAACAACCGTTACGACACAGTCAAGGCTCACAATAGCCGGAAACCGGCTGTCCGGCTGCGAGCCGTCCATCATTGAGATCGTCTGTACGATCGGGAGAGGCTCACAGATGCCGCTTGCCTCAATAAGAATATAGTCGAACTTACCCGACTGCGCAAGCTCCGCGATCTGCTTCATAAGATCAACCTTCAGCGTGCAGCAGATACATCCGTTTGAAAGAGGAACAAGACTTTCGTCCTCCTCCTGAACCATTCCGCCCTTCTGAATGAGCGACGAATCAATATTCACTTCACCGATGTCATTTACTATAACGGCTACCCTGTAGCCCTCCTGATTTGACAGGATATGATTCATAAGCGTGGTCTTTCCCGCGCCGAGATATCCCGTCAGCAATGTAATTGGTACCTTTGCCATTACTTATCATTCCTTTCCGCGGTTACTGCTCTGCAATAACTCCATGCTTTTCATAATTAACTGCTGATTTTATTCTATTGTCCTTATCGACAAATACTACCTTGGGTCTGTACTCCCTTGCCTCCTCCGGCGTCATCTGCGCATACGCCATTATTATAACGGTATCGCCCGCGTTTATAAGCCTCGCCGCCGCTCCGTTAAGACAAATCATTCCCGAATTTCTCTCTCCGGCAATGGTGTAGGTTTCAAGCCTTGCGCCGTTGGTTACGTCAACTACGGCAACCTTTTCATACTCCAGTATCCCCGCAGCATCCAGAAGCGCGGCGTCTACCGTTATGCTCCCTACATAGTCGAGTTCGGCCTGCACGACTGTCGCCCGGTGAATTTTTCCCTTTAACATATTTATTTCCACAACTGATTCCCTCCGTCCGTTACGGCCGTTTTATCCGATAATAAAGTTATCTATCAGTCTTGTCCCGCCTATATAAACAGCCGCTGCCGCAAGGATGTGCGCCGATGCGTCCGCTGCCGGCTCAAGGCTTTCAAGGTCAACTATTTCAACATAGTCTATCCTTGCAAGAGGCTCCTTTTCTATTTCGCTCCTGATAGCTTTGATAACCTTTTTCGCGTCCCTTTCGCCGTCCTCAATCAGCCCTCTGCCGCGCTTCAGGGAGCGTGAAATACAGAGCGCCGCCTTCCTTTCCTCCGGATTGAGATATGTGTTTCTTGACGATTTTGCAAGGCCGTCCGACTCCCGGATTATCGGGCAGCCGACTATTTCTATATCAAAGTTGAGGTCCTTGACCATTTTTCTTACAACGCAGAGCTGCTGCGCGTCCTTCTGTCCGAAATACGCTCTGTCCGGCATTACGATATTGAACAGCTTTGAGACTACGGTACATACGCCGTTAAAGTGAGTTGGCCTTGTCTTTCCGCACAGCGCCTTTGTGATCTTGTCAACGCTTACAGTCGTGAGCGCGTCATGATACATTTCCGACGGCTCCGGATTGAATATGAGCCTTGCGCCCGCTTCTTCACAGAGCCTTGCGTCAGCTTCTATATCTCTCGGATAGGTCTCAAAATCCTCGTTCGGCCCGAACTGTGTCGGGTTCACAAAGTCCGAAACCACAACGCAGTCATTTTCTTCCGCGGCTCTTACAATGAGTGATTTATGCCCCTCATGAAGAAATCCCATCGTGGGAACAAGTCCTATCGACCTGCCCTCCCCGCGCCATGTCCTGACATATTTTCTTACCTCCTCAACGGTTTTAACTACCGGTATCATAAAACGCCATCCTTCCGTATCAT
Source organism: uncultured Lachnospiraceae bacterium (assembly GCA_964579875.1). Taxonomy (GTDB): domain Bacteria; phylum Bacillota; class Clostridia; order UBA1381; family UBA1381; genus Ornithomonoglobus. Next base: position 74,190 of record CAZOHJ010000003.1, read on the forward strand.
AAGCTCGCTCATTATACTTTCATCGATCTTATAGCCGTGCTTCTCCTCCGGGAACGCCCCAGACTTTACTTCCCTGTCAAACCGGGCAAAAGCATCGGTCATGTCCTTGCCTGTATCGGCGTATTTCTTTACGAATTTCGGTGTAAAATCACTGTACATTCCGAGCATATCCTGGTATACAAGCACCTGACCGTCACAGCCCGCGCCCGCGCCTATTCCTATTGTGGGAATATCAAGCAGCTGTGTTATATACTCCGCCAGAGCCGCCGGAACACATTCCAGAACAACCGCAAAAGCGCCTGCCTCCCGAACCGCCAGAGCGTCGTCTATAAGCTTCTGAGCCGCCGCCAGCGTTTTGCCCTGCACCTTAAAGCCGCCGAAAGCGTTTACGCTCTGCGGCGTCATTCCGATATGCGCACAAACCGGAATCGATGAATTTACTATCGCCCTTATATGCTCCGCAAACTCCGTGCCGCCTTCAAGCTTTACGGCATTGGCTCTGCCCTCCTTCATAAGCCTGCCCGCGTTAGCTACCGCATCGTAAACCGACGTCTGGTATGACATAAACGGCATGTCGCATATAATAAGAGCGTTCCTTGCGCCTCGTGACACAGCTGCGCAGTGATGAAGCATATCCTCCATCGTAACCGACAGTGTGTCCTCATAGCCCAGCATAACCATTCCCAGTGAGTCACCCACGAGAATTGAATTGACGCCCGAGGCGTCAACAAGCTTCGCGGTCGAATAATCATAGGCCGTAACCATTGAGATTTTATCGCCGCTTTCCTTCATTGCCGCAAAAGCGGCCGTTGTGGTTTTCATATATACCTCCTTGATTTCTGCGTCCGTTCCGCAATACCGCGGTATCGGCGCATATTTTTCTACAGCATAATATTATAGCACAACTTTTTGGGAATTACAATAGTAAAACAAAAAAACTGCTGAAAAACAGCAGTTTTTTATCCCAGAAAATCTTATATCTATTAGGGAATTGATCTGTTCAATTCTTTTATTATGTCAAATATTTATATATGCAATATATCTTAAAATGCGTTTATTCATCAACAGATTGTGTCAAAACCCTCTTGTATTCAGCAAGAATTGCTTCTTCAAGCTTCATGCGCATATCGCGATTGATAGGATGCGCGATGTCTTTAAATTCGCCTTCCTGCGTTTTCCGGCTGGGCATAGCCGTAAACAGTTTATCTTGTCCCTCTATTATTTTAATATCATGCACTACAAAGGAGTCGTCAAAGGTTACAGATACTACTGCTCTCATTTTACTTTCGGCAGAGCTGTCGGTAAGAATTTTCTTTACCCTGATGTCCGTAATCTCCAAGATTTTCACCACCTTCCTCTTACAAGGTTTAAATTTTAGTTCTCTTGTAGTCTACCCAGTGATGCCCCAACCCTTACAAGGGATATATGTACCGCGCTAATCAGTACTTTCCTTAACTTATTTTATCGCAATTTTTTTAATTTGTCAAGCTTTTTGTGCATTTATTTTAAATTCATATTTTACAAGCTGATTTTTTTTGTAAAGAATATAAAAATTTCAAAAAAAAGGTTTAAATTTTTGTGGAATAGGTATATAATAAAATGTGTATATATTGGCATTTATTCTTACTGGAAGGGAACATATGATATGAAAAGATTTTCGATAGACGAACTTGACAAAAACGCCCATATCCATTTTATAGGCATAGGCGGAATAAGCATGAGCGGGCTTGCGCATATTGCGATCCGGGACGGCTTTAGGGTTACCGGCAGCGACAGGGCAAAGTCCGATATAACCGATAAGCTTGAAAAAGAAGGCGCAGTTATCTATGAGGGGCATGATGCGGCAAACGTTGAAGGCGCGGATCTGGTTGTATATACAGCCGCGGTAAAGCCTGATAATCCGGAAATGGCGGAAGCGTCCGCAAAAGGGATAAGACTTATTGACCGCGCAGAATTTCTGGGCGCGATTATGAAAAACTACAAGCATGCGGTAGGCGTATCGGGCACTCACGGCAAGACGACAACGACCTCTATGCTGGCGCACGCCCTGATCCACGCGGGCGCCGATCCCACAATTTCAGTCGGCGGTGTGCTTGACTTGATCGGCGGCAATATCCGCTGCGGCAGATCCGATTTCTTTGTAACGGAGGCCTGCGAATATACAAACAGCTTTCTCAAGTTCTATCCGACTATAGCGCTTATAACCAATATCGAAGAGGATCATCTTGACTTTTTTACGGGCATTGAAATGATCCGTGAAAGCTTCAGAGCCTTTGCCGAACTAACAAGAGGCGTCGGTCAGGTCGTTGCTTTCGGCGAGGATGAAAACATCAGGCTTGCCCTTGACGGCAGCGGTCTTGACGTTATCACCTACGGTATGAGCGCTGCAAATGATTACTATGCGGCGGATATTGTTTACAATGCGGGCTATCCGTCATTCGACGTATATAAAAAGGGTGAAAAGCTCTGTCATGTATCACTTAACGTTCCCGGCAGCCACAACATACTAAATGCTCTTGCAACGATCACGGTATGCGGACTTTTGGGAGTCGACGCGCGGACTGCCGCATGCGGAATAGAGACCTTCAGGGGAACACGCCGACGTTTTGAGAAAAAAGGCTTTGTAAACGGCGCCGTCGTCCTCGATGATTACGCCCACCATCCGACAGAAATAAAGGCTACCTTAAAGGCGGCAAAGGCGTTCCCTCACGGTCGGATACGCTGCGTATTCCAGCCGCACACCTATTCCAGAACGCGTACTCTCTGGAACGAATTTGTAAACGCGTTCGATGACGCGGATGAGCTTATTATTACACACATATACGCGGCGCGCGAGGTATATGACGGAGCTACGAACCCCGACAGGCTTGCCGATGAGATCGCGGCAAAGGGCATTGACGCAAAATATATGGAAGAATTCACGGATATAGCGGAGTATATCAAAAGCACCGCTGAAAAAGGAGATATCATCTTCACAATGGGAGCCGGTGATGTAACAAACATCGGTCCTATGGTTGTTGAATAAGTGGCTTTGCTTTCAGCGGGAGATTGTGACTCCCGCTGAAAAAAGTAAGCGGAACCCGACGTCTATGGAGGCGGGGGGACGTCTTGCTATTAGTTGTTTTTTTCCGCTTTAGGCATTACAAATACAAATTTGCTGCCCTTTCCAACCTCGCTTTCAACCGTAACCGCTCCATTGTGACATTCGGCAATCCATTTAACCATTGAAAGTCCAAGCCCCATACCTCCGTGTGATCTCGAACTATCCGCCTGATAGAAACGCTCCCAGATCTTAGGCAAATGCTCTTTTGCGATACCGATACCGTCATCGGCAACCGAAAATATTATATTGTCTTTATCCTCCTCAAGCGTAACCGCAACAGTTCCGCCGTCTTTTCCGTACTGATAAGCGTTTGATATAAGATTTATAAAAAGCCTTGTCAAAAGAAGCTGGTCGGCGTTTGAACGTATATCCGGCGCGATGGAACGGACAAGCGTTCTTGATCCGTCGTGAATTTCCTCCTGCTCATCGCATACGAAAGACAGAAGCTCGCTTATATCAACATTCTCAAATTTCAGCTTTTGAGTATTCTTATCCATTCTCGTTATTGTCAGAAGCTCGTCAATGAGCTTTGACATTTTATCCGACTGCCGTTTGATCGACTCAACCGACTCCTTTGCCTCCTCTAAGCTGTCGGCGCAGTCAAGAACATACTCGCATTCGGATGTAATTACCGCAACAGGCGTTCGCAGCTCGTGCGATGCGTCGGAAGTGAATTGCTTTTCGTTTTCAAGCGTGGTTTCTATTTTATCAAGCATTTCATCAAAAGTCCCGGCAAGGCGGTATATCTCATCTTTGCCTTCTCCGAGTGCAATTCTCTGCGACAGGTCGTTGCTCTCGCTTATGCGCTTTGCCGTATTGCTTATTCTGTTTACGGGCTTAAACGCCTGACGTAAAATCAAAAATCCTCCGACTCCCGCTACAATTATCAAAATCACAGTTAATATCAGATTGGTTTTCGTTACGCTTTTGAGCATACTGCTCTCATCGGCTATTGAAACTACGCCTATAATCCAGTTTTCGCCCTCGCTCTGATTGTTTCTTTTTCTGACATAGGTCAAAAATCTGTCTCCGTCGTATGTTTTCTCTTTCAGTTCAAAATCCGCAAACGATATTTCATCGGCAAATTCAAAAGGAATCGAACCCGCTATCAGATTATGCTCACTGTCAAACACGGCTGTATGAACACCGTCTTCAAAAAACCGGAACTGCGGCATTTTCTCAAAATCCGTACGTTCGTCATCGCGCGGAGGCGGCATATCGTCTCTTTGCGTCTTTTTTTTCGTTGTCTCCGGCGGATCGGCAAGATTGTCCACGGCGCGCACGATTTTATCCGTTGAATCATTTATAATCACATTTTCGCTTGCGGACATCACTACAAAGAGCGTAATCATTGATATAACCGCAATAATAAGAGTGTACCATATCGAAACCTTTAATTTGACAGATAATCTTCTCATGGCTCCTCCCTGAGGACATATCCCGCGCCGCGTATCGTATGAATCAGCTTTTTTTCATACGGATCGTCTATTTTCCTTCGCAGATAGCGTATATATACGTCCACAACATTCGTGCCGCCGCTGTAATCGAAATTCCAGACGTGATTTTCGATTTTCTCGCGCGACAGGACAATTCCCTTATTTCTGATAAGATATTCAAGTATATCAAATTCCTTTGCCGATAAATCTATGCTGTCGCTGCCGCGCCGTACCTGTCTTGTCGCTATATCAACGCGCAAATCTCCCACATTGAAAATATTTGTAACCTCGTTTGCCTGTTTCCTCAGCATTACCCTTATACGAGCCAGTAATTCCTCAAACGCGAACGGTTTTATAAGATAATCCTCGGCGCCCGCGTCCAATCCCGTTACGCGGTCACTAACGCTGTCCTTTGCCGTCAGGAACAAAACAGGCGTTGTATTTTTATTCGCGCGCATGGTTCTAACAACTTCAATGCCGTTCAGCTTAGGCATCATTATATCTAAAATAACAGCGTCAAATTCGCCCGCGTACATATATTCAAGCGCCTCCTCGCCGTCATAACAGCTATCCACGCTGTAGCCCTCTTTCATCAGCCGTTTTGATATAACGCGGTTTAAATCCCGTTCATCCTCAACCACAAGTAACCTCATAAATATCACCCCTTATCGTCAAGCGCAAAGAGCAGACAAACATAAATGCCCGCCCGCTCTGCAAATTGAATTTATTTTGAAGCTATTGACACACTCCGCGCGTTTTCGTCCCAGTCAACATTCATACCAAGCTGCTCGGAAATAAAGCGGACAGGTATCATAGTCGAGTCATTTATAATTTCGGGAGCCGTCGGCAGCGTTTTTTCTTCACCGTTTACTGTCGCGGTGGTTGAATTGATTTTCAGAACAATGCTTATATCGTCTTTTTTCGCTGTTACAGTCTGTGTTTCACCGTCCCACGATACCTCCGCTCCGAGCGCTTCCAAAATCGCGCGGAAACCGACAAGCGTCGTATCGTTTTTAATAACGGGATTTGTGTCAAAGCTTATATTTTGACCGTCAAGCGAAACGGTTATTCCGCTATCTCTTTGTTGTCTGCTGCCTTCGCCGTTAAAGCGTCCGCCGCCCGGCATTTGTCCCTGTGTTTGTCCCTGCGCTGTACCGGCGGAGGTTATACCATCTGATATAACGACTGTTTCCTTAAGCTCGTCATTAATGTAAACGCTGTAGCTTTCACCTGTTGTAAGCTCCGAAGAGGAGTATACCAGCGCCGAGTATCTGCATGAGGCGGTGTGCGTCATAACCTCGTTATTATCGCTGTCTTTGATCGCTATTTTATCGCCTGATACGCCTTGCCCGTCAAAGAAAACCTTTAATATGTTCTGTTCACTGCTTTGCGGCAGCTGTATCATTCCCGCGCTTGATACCGTAATAATTTCTCCGCCCGTGATTGATATGGTTCCCTGGCTGTCAAACGGCCCGTCGCCGCTGCTCTCCGGTCCGTCGACTGCAATCTTTCCGCCCGTAATCGTAAGGTTTCCGTTTGAATCAATTCCGTCGCCGCCCACGCTTAAACAGATATTGCCGCCGTTTATTGTAATTGCGTGCGCCGCCGCGGTTTCCTCGTCAACCTCTCCAAAGCCGCCGCCCTGCATACCGCCGCCCTGCATTTCGGGGAAGCTACCCTGAGGAGTTTCACCGTTCGGCAGCTCGGGCGGGTTGCCCTGAGGAGCTTCGCCGTTCGGCAGCTCGGGCGGGTTGCCCTGAGGTGTTTCGCCGTCCGGCAGCTCGGGCGGGTTGCCCTGCGGCTCTTCGCCGTTTTGCATTGCGGGTCGAACGCCCCGGTTTATTTCGCCGATTGACATTTCGGAAGAATTGTTCTGTGCCGTACCTCCGCCCGTTTTTTGTCTTTGACCGCCTTGCGGCATTCCATCGCTTGATCTGTCCGACCGATCGCCGTTTTCATCCTGCTTAAACCGGTCGCCCATTTCCATCGTTTCATCTGTCTGAGTATTTTCATAGCCTGTATTAATTCCGTCATCGGCTGCGGTAATATTAATATCGCCGCCGTTTATTACAATAGTACCCTTGCTTTCCATTCCCTCGCTCTGCTCGGATACAATATTTATTGTTCCCGAGTCAACGGTAAGGGTTTCGCCGGCTTTTATTCCTTTTCCGGTTTCAGCCGTTATATCAAGAGTTCCGCCTATAATATTAACGGCATTATTTGCCTTTAAGCCGTGTTCCGCCGACTTGATCTCGATCACGCCGTTTTCAACGGACAAATCATCGTCGCTTGCTATTCCGTGTTTATAATTTCCTTCTACCGTAAGAGTACCGTCGCCCTTTATTTCCAGATCGTCATTTGAGAAAAGCGCCGCATCCGCGCCGTCAACAGAATATTGGGAACTGTCCGCCAGGAAATTCTCTGTGCCCTCCGTTACGGTTATAAATCCCTTTTCTGTGTTTTCAAAGAAAATCGCGGGACCTGTTGTGTTGGTAAGCGACATTCCGCTAAGTCTTAATTTGACTTTATCCTCTGTGTTTACGCGTATCATTCCGTCGCTTTGCGCGCCTGTTACGGTAAAATCACCGCCTTGTGAAATTAAAATCGTATTGCCGTTTACCTCTATACCGGTTCCCGTAACAGACATTTCATCAAGGTCTATCGTGCCTGTGTTGTTTTTCCATTCGTCATTGTCCGCGGCGAAGCACGAAGTTATTGTTGATACAACTAATGTTCCGGATAACAATATTGCAATAAATTTTTTCATTTCTGTCATTCCTTTCGTTTACTTAACATTTCACGGCGCAACCGCAAGAACTATGTTCAGATTCCCGTTTCTGCACCGGAGTTCATTTAAAAATTCCTGCTCGTTTTGATCGTCTTTCATTATAACGTGATAGCACACCTCAAAAAGCGAGCCGAGGTCTGTGGTTTTAATTCTTGTCAAAGAATAGTGGTTTGTGTACTTTTCAAGTATGTCGTCAAAAGCGCCTTGATAATTGAGATTTTCGGGAATAGTTATTTTTAAATTTTCCTGCAATGTTTTTTTCTCGAAAAATCTGCATTTCTCACATATAAACATAATAACGCACAGCACTATGACGAATAAAGCTCCGTAGCCGTACAGTCCGACTCCGCAGGCAAGTCCGGCGGCGATATCAAAAAATATAAAGCCTATATCCTTCGGGTCGCCGGGCGCGCTTCTGAAGCGAATGATTGAGAGAGTTCCCGCAAGCGAAAACGCTCTTGCGATATTACTTCCCACAAATAGGATTATGACCGACATTATAATGGGAAGCATTAAAAGCGTGACCGCCATGCTGCGCTGATAAGTTTCTTCTTCTTTTGTTTTATAATATGTAAAGGCTATCGCCGCGCCGAAAAAAATCGAAGCAAGCATTGTTATAACCGATGTTAAGATCGTTATTTCGGCGGATGTGTTCGCCATAATTTCATTAAATAAAGTATCCATTTTTTACCTCGCTTCCGCTGTCAGCATATTTTCATTATAGTTTTTTTCGTTTATGTGCCGTTTAAATTCCGTGCCGTATTTTGAAAAGCTGTTGCGCCTTATATTAAACTCCGTAAGCATATTTGAAAGCCACAAGGGTTTTGCCATAGACGTTTTAATTTCCATAAGATATACGCCGTCATTCAAGAGCTGTTCGCCGTGGTCTCCGTCCTCTAATGCAACATCGCACCGACGGAAACGTATGTTTTGGTCAAAGGAAATCCTAAGATCTTTATTGCCTTTTTCAAAATACGCGATCCTGTCGTAGGCTAAATATACCTTCGGTCTTAAATCGTATTGCGTCAGAAAATACGATATTTCCTTTACGACCTGCGCGTTCATATAGTCTTTTTTTTGCGGAGATCTGCCTGTACGCACAAAATCATACGCTTCCTTTAATGTTAAAGTGGTTCGCCGCTTATTGACAATGCCGTTAAATTTCTTTTTTATTTCCAGATAGACCTTTGTGTCCTCATCCGGAACTCCGTAAGCGCGAAGTCTCAGCTTTTCCTTATACATCGGCTTTTCAAGCGAATGGCGGATCAGGTAATCGTCCTCAGTATCAAAATAAATATTCGCTATCGTATAGGGACGGTGTCCCTTGTTGTATTTATCAAGCTCCATATGAGCGTCCATTACATCAATGACTTTTTTATAGGTTTCCCCATCCATCAGATATTTGTGTTCATATCTGTTAAATACCTCGATCGCCATTAAAATCATCTCCTTTGTTTTTTATATCTGTATAATACATCGCTTATATTAAAATAACATTAGAAAATTAAATTTATTGCGAAATTTTAATTATTTTTCCGTCGCTTACAGCCGTAACGTCCCCGTCGCTTGTTTCATAAACATCGCTTCCAATGCTCTTTAAAACGCTCAGGGTTTCATCATCGGGCGGATTTTTATCGCTGCACGTTATAACCGTATATTTAGGCTTTACGCTCTGCACAAAGGCTTTGGTTCCCTTATTATAGTTTCCGTGATGCGGCATTTTAAGGAACGTATGCTCTAAATCGAGCTGCGAACTAAGCTCCGCCAATCTTTCTTTTTCCGCGTCGCCCGTAAACAGGAAACTGTTGCCGCCGTGAACCGCGCTTATAATAAGTGAAAAATCGTTATCGCCTTCCTCGTATGAGGTTCTCAGCGGCGGGTAAACATTAAGCGTTACATCATCAAGCGTAATTGTCATATCCTCCGTTATTGACGCTGCGGTAAGATTTTTATCCTCCAGCGCGTTTATATAGGCGTAATACTCATCAACACTCCCCTCATAATCAGGAGTTATAATCTCGCCGACCGGAAAGCTGTCAAGTATATCCGGCGCGCCGCCGACATGGTCTTTGTCAAAATGCGTGATGAACATATAGTCTATTTTTTCGGTTCCGCTTTTTTTAAGATACTTGATAATCTCCGCTCCGTCCTCACTCTCACCGCAGTCTATGAGAGCCGTATGATTTTCGGTTTTCAGAATAATCGCGTCCGCTTTTCCTATTTTCAGTATTGAAACCGAAAAATTACCGGTTGGGGTTAGGGCTGATGATACGCGTTTGTCCGTTTCCGCGCCCCGATGACCGCATGAGCACACTAACAGTGTTGAACACAGCAATCCGAGCGCAATTGATTTTTTTAATAGCATGGTTTGATCCGACTCCTTCCGATTGATTTTCAAACATATTTTACCGGACTTTTATTAAAATAACATTAGAAACGCCGTTAGAAAGAGAAAAATGGACTGCGGCATTTATTTTGCTGCAGCCCATTTTAACTATATTATGTTTTATCGTATTATTTTTTTGCCGTAAGTGAAACAGATTTTGAGCCTGAATATGTGCCGCCTCTTGCGATTCCGTATGTGTTCGCCAAATTGCCTATCCATTCATCGACGTTTGTAACGCTGCCGCCATAGTTCAGAGTATATGAGCCGTTTGTCATATCGGGAGTTGATACAAATACCCACGAATATGATTTTGACGGTACATATGTAACTATCTCATTCCCGCTTGAATTTGTCAGCTTAAATGCCTTCCCCGCCGACTGTGAGGAAAATCCCGATGACGAGGTTACAACATAATACTGTGAATCATTTGCGGTAGTCGGTGTTACAGCCATATCGGATGAGCCGGCACCGATTACCGTACCGCCTGTTACCGTCAGTGCATCGCCGCTGTTGTCGCCTATGTCAAACACACCGTTGCCGCCGCTTGTAGGGCCGTTTACAAGCACCGTACCGCCTGAGATAAGACCGCTGCCGTTACTGTCAAACCCATCGCCTTCCGCTTCTATATACAAAAGACCGCCTGAGACTTCAAGATAACCGTAAGTTGAGCTGTCCTCACCGCCCCAGTTCGGGCCGGTGTTGCCGCCCTGATTGCCGCCGGGGCCGGTCTGATTTCCGCCGGGGCCTGCGTACAATTCAACGGAGAGAGCGGAAACCGTGAGACCGGCGTCAAGGTCATATGCGCTGTCTGTAGGCTTTTCGCCCGCCGCGTTCGCGCCGTCATCGGTGGAAACCACTCTCGTTTCTCCGCCCGATATATAAATTTCCGCAGCCTCTATGCCTTCATAGCTCTTCGTAATATTTATATCCGCATTGTCGCTTATGTATAAATAACTGTCGCCGTGAACACCGTCGTCGCCTGTCGCCGCCGTAATGCTGCCGCCTAAAATTCGTACGGTGTTGTTTGAATGAATCGCATCGTCATATGTGTTTATATCAAACGTACCTCCGCTGATATATACGAGATTACCGGCTTTTACACCCTTACAGCTGTCGGCTGCCTCCGGGTTGTTTGAAGAAACATTCTGCGGCGCTCCGTTATATGCGGTCAAATCAAATGTGCCGCCCGAAATATTTGTTACAAATTCACCCTGTATGCAGTCCTGCTGTGAATCAACGGTTATACTGCCGTCCGTAATAACGACATTTCCCGTTCCGCACTGTATACCGTCCTCGCTGCTGACAATATCAATCGTTCCGCCGCTGACGTCAATTTCACCCTCGACATAGTCTAAAATTGTCGTGCCGTCCGTGTCATATACAATTTCATTTACCTGAATACCCTCCTCAGCTTGTGAAATTGTAATATTGCCGCCGGAAACAGTTATATTCTTTACCGCTTTGATTCCGTCTTCGCCCGCCGAAATGTTAATCGTTCCGTCTGTTATAATTACGCAGCCATCGCCCTCTGCGGGAGTTTGATCCGCGGTTGCGTCTTCAAGATATTCAATGCTTGACGCGTTTGCCTTAATCGCTTCACCCGTTGCATCTATAGTTATATCGCCGCCTGCGATAGTCAGCATCGTGTCCGCCTGAATACCGTCGCTCGTTGATACGGAGCCGTCCGTTTCGGTCTTTGTGCTTGTTGTAATGTTTATTGTGCCGCCGTTTATCGTGACAGCGCCGCCCGTTAATTCGCCTGTCGTTTCATCAATAGCGGGGGCTGTGTCGGATTTTATTCCGTCGCCGCCCGAAACAACCGTTACGGAGTTGTTTTTCTTCGTTATTTTTACCGACTCATCGCCTTTTATACCGTTGTTTGCGGCATTTACCGTTAAATCGCAAACGCCGATCTCAATATCATTTTTGCAGCGTATGCCGTTTCCGTATTCCGATATTGCGTTAAGCCTTCCGTCGCCCTTTATCGTAAGATCGTTTTTACTGTAAATCGCCGTTGTATCATCGCCGGATGAGCTTGACCTGAATGTGCTTTCGTTATCTGTCGGAATAAGCAGCACCTGACCCGTTAAGCCGTTAAAGGCATTTCCCGCAGTGTTCGTTACATTTACGCCGTCAAGAGTTATGTTCACAACATCGGTCTTTGCCGATGACTTTACCGCGATCTGCCCGTCATCCAGCGTGCCTTCAACAGTGTAGTTGCCCGCGGCTGTAATTGTGACGGTTGTGCCGTCCACCGTTACGTTTGCAACGCCGGCGGCGTTTATGCTGTCACCCAAGAGATGAATTATTCCGTCGCCGTCCGCAGGATCCGGCGTCGGAGTCGGCTCCGCCGCTTCTTTTGTCGCAACCTCAACGGTGACATCGCCTGTTATTTTGGTAACTCTGTATGTAATGTCGTCAATTTCTTTGAGATTTTTATAGTTTTCGGCAGGGGTTACGGTAACGCTGTCAATTTCATATCCGTCCTCTAATATTACTTTAAAATTAACCTGCCCGTCGCCTGTTGTATCTATTTCGCCCGTGTCGCTGTTTCTTGCATACGCTTCCGTCGCATTTTCGGCCGCGTTTGTAAAATCCTGTGTATCCGACACTGTAATTGAAGCGTGTTCATCGGTTATAAATACGGCCTTATATCCCGTACTTACAGGATCTTCAGTCGGACTTGCCGTGGAATCGTCAGTCGGAGTTTCCGTAGTATCCTCCGTCGGACCTGCTGTGGAATCTTCTGTCGGACTTGTTGTGGGATCCGCTGTTGCGTCTGCTCCGACGTCATTATATTTGTAAACCTCCGCCGCAGGCTCCATTTCATCTGTCCATATAAAGCATTTTAATTCTTGCCTGTCTTTATCGAATGGCACGGATTTTTCAAACTGAACTCTTCCCGTAGATGTTATATCCGCGGTATCAAGCTCTTTAAGTACCCCGTCTTCATAAACCGCCGCGTATAATTTATAGCTGCCGGAAGTGTTTACTTCAACGTCGGCGGAAGCTACAATTCCGCTTTCACTGATTTCAACGTTTGTAATTTCCGCTTCGTAGCTATCTTGCGCAGCGGCAAGACCGACCGATTGCAGCGTCATAAGCGATGCTGTTATAAGAGCGCCTGTTTTCTTATATATATTACGCATATGAATACCTCCGAAATTTTTTAGTTATACATATATATTCGCAGTGTTCAGTTTGATTTTTGGGGTATCCGATAAAATTTTGTATAACTATATAGTATGCATTAAGTACTTCGAGTTTTAATAATACTTAATGTCTCTTTGCAACAAAAGGCTCCCCGCTAAAGAGGAGCCGCTTGTTTTACTGTTTTTTTCTTCCCTGATATACATTGTCCCAAAGGGAATCGGAATCATAATCGAGACTCATATTCGCGTTTATTTCGGAATCGTCCTCCTCGCCTTCAAGCCTTTGCACCTTCTTGCCTCTGCCCTGGCTTACGGAATCCCATAATCCATCGGCGTCGTGGGCACTATCATTTTCTTCCTGCGGTTCCGCTACAGTATCGTCGAAATCAAGAGTCTTCTCGGGGATGCTTTCTTTGCTTCTGCCCTGATAAAAGCCGCTCTCCCATAAAGAGTCGGCGTCATAATCTATCTTTTCATCATCGGCGGTATCCAGCTCATCGGGATCCAGGATATTTATCACATTGTCCGTATGTCTGCCCTGATATACGCCTTTATCCCACAATGAACCGTTACCGTCAGCCGTATCGTCAACTTCCGTATGCTGACCGACTGCCTCTCTCATATCCTCTTCATCATATTCGGTGATCGGCTTTCCGTCCGCTGTGCGGCCGGCATATATATGGCTGCTCCATAGGGCGTCGCCGGAATACTTCATATTCTCCTCATATTCCTGCTGTGCCGCTTCAAACGCGTTATAGTCTCCCTCTGTCAGGTCATTGTCTATGTCTTCAAGTTCAACGTGTTCAACCTTCTCGCCGCGTCCCTTGGTTATTTTTTCCTCATCGATCACCTTGTCAGGCATCATCTCAAGAGCGCTCTTTGTCGCCTCGATCGCTTCCTGCTCCTCCCGAGTCATATGCTCCGCGATTTCCTCTATCGAAAGCGACTCAACCACCTGATCCTGCTGCGTAGGAGTATCATCTGTAAGAATATCCTCCATTTCAACAGCTTCGCTGCCGTTTTTGCTGATCCAATCAATAAATTTCCTGAACCTGATATTTGAAAACCGCTCGCAAGATACAAGGATCAACAGCATGATCGCATTTGACAGCCATATGGATTGAATTGTTTTCATGCCCCATATCTCAAAAACGCGCAGATTTGCATATGTCATTGAATAAACAAGGTATCCGAGCGCATAATAGCCTATTACGGACGATGCAAAATAAAATAAATATGTCAGACCGTTCATCAGATAAAATTCCTTCGGTCCGCTCTTCATTGCGGCATATTTAAGCCAGAGCCGCCAATTGACACAGGCTGTTACCACAAATGAAACGACCTTCATAACAGCCCATGATCTTTCATTCGGATTTAGTAAAATGATCAGAACGCTGATGACCGAAGGCACCACGCTTGCCGCGAAGGTTTCCACGGTCTTGATAAGGAATATTATAGCAAACTTTGCCTTACTGTTCCTCAGTCTTGAAAGCTTTGCGCGTCTTTCAATGCTCTGACCGATAGTCTCGTTTAATCCGTTGTTTTTATCTTTATCCGCAGCTTTATCAGCGGACGAGCCAAAAAGCCTTGTGTTCTTTCTCGACTTTATTCTTTTCATTTACCATCCCCCATTATAATCTGCCGATTCTTTCGCGTATCCTGCTTCGGGCATTACTGTATTTATCAGCTATAACCTTTGCCGTTTCCGAAAGCTTTTCATTTGCATTATGCAGAATTGGCAGCTGTTCATTTAAAAACCAGAGCCGATCCGCTTCCTTATCCATATCTTTTATTGTAATAAGAATATCAAGAATGATAATTGCCGTAAACAGCAGGATGGTAGCATATGTATATTTTTCCGACAAGCCTGTCACGAACCCGACAATTGACGGATGCAGCAGCTTCATCTGAACCAGCGACATCACTCCGAATGCAAGCGATGAAAACAGGCTTATCCTTCCGTTTATGTTTAACGGCCAGCCTCTGTAATCCCACCATCTTTTTCCGAACATATCCTCAAGAAGCCACGAAACAAAATATTCCAGCAGCGAGATCACGATCGTACTCGCTAAAAATATCACCGCGCAGTTTTCGGTATTCCCGAACAATACCATGTTACCCACGCAGGCAAAGCCGTATATAGGGCAGAAGCATACGTGAAGGAAACCTGTATTGACCGGCTTTCTGAACTGGACCGAATAGTACAAGGATTCATATATCCAGCCGAAAAAACCATATATAATAAAGCACACAAAATATTGTGATAACGTCATTGTTATCCTCTCCTTTTACCTGTTGAAGAACCTCTTCTGTCTGTTCATCATTCTCCGTATTTCCGGATAAGTATTCTGTTTTCCGATCTCGCGGCACGCGCATATCTTATCCGCCAGACATATAAGCCATGCCTCGCGGCACACGGGCGGTATGATCGTAAGCGGAAACATATGCTTCTTGATTATATCTCTTTCCACATCAGTCAGGTCAAAATCCTTTTCGGCATTGCGCAGCGCTTTATACGGATGCGTGAAGCCGTGGATTCTGCGTTCGAGCTTTCCGTCATGCCAGTCATATAAAAAGTAGTCATGAAGGATACCTCCGCGTATAAGCTCATACTTGCTTATGCTTATATTGAACCTTTGCGCAATATCAAGAGCGCAGTAAACAACCGCCAGCGTATGCGCAAGACATTCCGTATCGCCATGCTGAACAAACTCGTACATCTGACAAAGACGCGAACTCTTAAGCATATCCCTTAAGCACTCTATTACCTCACGCTCCATAATATCACCCCGGAATTGGTTTACAATAATATTATACTCATTTTTACCGTCCGTGTCAAGTAGTAAATTTATATGCGCCATCCGTCTATTCCCGAATTTTTAACCGCGTTGAATATACGCTTTTTAAGTCCCGGCGCGGTCTTTTTTTCAAGCTCTTTCACTATTTCATGCATATCGGCGCGCTTAGTGGCGCCGTCGGCGGGGCATACCTTTGGCATAACAGGAATATTATCCTTTCTAACGACCGATCTCACATCGCATTCGCGCACATATATAAGCGGTCTTATTTTTGTAATACCTGTCCTGTCAAGATATGTAACGGGCGAAAAGCAGTTTATTCTCCCCTCATAAAACAGTGACAAAAAGAAGGTTTCGATCACATCATCATTATGATGCCCCAATGCAAGCGTTTTACAGTCCTTTTCAAGAGCAAAGCCGTTGAGCGCCCCGCTGCGCATTTTTGAGCAGAGCGAGCAAGGATTGCTTTCCCTGCGTATATCGAAAATTATCTCCTTTAACGGCGTCTCTTTAACGTAGTATTCCACGCCAAGCTTCCGCGCATATTCATATACAGGTTCGAAATCTCCGCCAAAGCCCGGATCTATCGAAAGCCCTACAACGGTGAAGCTCTTCGGATGATAGCGCGAAAGCTGCGCCAGCGCCGCAAGAAGCACAAGAGAATCCTTTCCGCCCGATACCCCCACCGCAACGCGGCTGTTTTCCTCTATCATATCATACTCATCTATCGCCTTCCTTACAAGGCTTACTATTCTTTTCATTAATATGCTCACTTTCTTTAGAATATAGATATATTGTAACACATAAGAAAAAAGGAGTCAATATAATAATATCTGTATACAGAAAACCCGTGTGAAAAGCATATGAACCCCACCCTGTCAAGTAGACAATCGAAAAAACAAAAATTTTTGGATACCGTGCCCAATTTTGGGCGCGGTATTTGTATATTATGCTGCCTTGTTTAGATACTCATGATACTCCATCGGTGTCATGCAATTCAGCTTCTCCTGATATCTATCATAGTTGTAGTAATGAATAAATTCTTTCACAGCTTTCTCTAATGCTTCATATGTATCAAATTTATTAAGATAATACATCTCTGTTTTGATTATGCCCCAAAATCCTTCCATCGGTCCGTTATCAACACATTTTCCCACTCTCGACATACTACGCGTCATATTTGCTTTATTGAGCATATTCACAAACATCG
>CAZOHJ010000004.1:0-41810 GCA_964579875.1 uncultured Lachnospiraceae bacterium
AAAAGAAGGGCGTCCTCTGGGACGTTGTTATAGTGGACGAGGCGCACGAGGGCGTTGACACCTACAAGACGGATACCGCCTTTAATCATATTCGCCATAAATGGATGCTGCACCTTTCCGGCACACCGTTTAAAGCTCTGGCAAATGACAAGTTCCCGGAAAGCGCGATTTACAACTGGACATATGCCGATGAGCAGAAAAAGAAACGCGACTGGGACGCGTCAAGCGAAACGGAAAACCCATATGCCAATTTGCCGCGCCTGTCCCTTTTCACATACCGGATGTCCGATATTGTCCGCGACAAGGTAAAAAGAGGCATAGAGCTTGCGGACGATGATATTGAGGAGTTTGCGTTTGACCTGAGCGAGTTTTTCAAAACGAATGAGTCCGGGAGGTTTGTCCATGACGCGGATGTAGATAAGTTCCTTGACGCCCTGACCCGTCAGGAGAAGTTCCCGTTTTCCACTCCCGAGCTGCGCGATGAGTTAAAGCACACCTTTTGGATATTAAACCGCGTCGCAAGCGCAAAGGCTCTCGCAAAGAAGCTAAGGCTCCACCCGGAATTTAAGGACTATGAGATTATCCTTGCCGCCGGCGATGGCAGGCTCGATGACGATGACGAGAACGAAAAATCCTTTGACAAAGTGACAAAGGCAATTGCGGAGTATGACAAGACAATCACGCTTTCCGTAGGGCAGCTTACAACGGGCGTAACCATACCGGAATGGACGGCGGTTCTCATGCTTTCCAACATGGCAAGCCCCGCGCTCTATATGCAGGCGGCTTTCCGTGCGCAGAATCCCTGCCTGTTCACGGATGCGGACGGCAATTCCTACAGAAAGCAGAATGCTTATGTATTTGACTTTGACCCTGCCCGTACGCTGACGATTTTTGAGCAGTTTGCAAATGACCTGATTCCTGAAACTTCCGGTGACAAGGGAGATTTTGACAGCCGCAAGCAGCACGTGCGGGAGCTTTTGAACTTCTTCCCGGTTTATGGTGAGGATGAGGAAGGCTCCATGATAGAGCTGGATGCGGAGAAGGTTCTGACGATTCCCCGCCACATCCATGCCAAGGAGGTTGTGGAGCGCGGCTTTATGTCGAATTTCCTGTTTGCCAATATCAGCGGCATTTTCGGTGCGCCGAGGGAGATTATCGATATTATTAACAATATGCAGGCGATTGAGGAGCCGAAAAGCCTTGCTCCTGCGGCTGTGGACGAAACCACAGCAGACAGCCTGAATTTGAATGAATACGGAGAGGTTGAAATTCCGAAAGAGCAGATTATCGGTACGGCGAACGAGCTTTTCGGCAATAAGGTTTACGCCGACATTGAGGATCGGCTGGCGGCTGCCGTAGAGGAAATCCAAAAGCAGGCGGAGGCTACGCCGAATCCGAAAAAGGATGATTTAAAAAATCTTCGTGAGCAATTCGCGAGACCGATCGCGGACACGCTTATGGATTCCGCACGTGAACAGTACGGCGGTGATTTGAGAAAATCCACACAGAATCAGCTGCAGCGTAAAATCCGTGAGACCACGGATACGGTCGTGAACCGTGAATACGGGGATTACACCATTCGCAATCGTCAGCTTGAAAAGGAGCGCGTTGACAGGATAACGGAGGCACAGCAATCGGGCGCCGAGATGTCGGAAATTTCGCGGATTGATGAGGAGTATACCGCCAAGCGTCTGCAAGGCTATCGGGATATGGTTGACAGTATCAATCAGAAGCTCCACAGTGGCGATACGGTGAAAAAAGCCGCGGAGACTATTGTGGAAACGGTTGAAGCCGAAAAGCTGAATGCGCAGAAGGATTCCATAGAGGGCAGCGTACGCGACCATCTGCGCGGCTTCTCCCGTACCATACCCGCGTTCCTTATGGCTTACGGCGATGAAGGCACGACTCTCGCTAATTTCGATTCACTTGTGCCTGAGGATGTGTTCCGGGAGGTTACGGTAAATCCGCAGAACGGTCGGGGCGTGACGCTTGACCAGTTCCGTATGCTGCGCGATGGCGGGGATTATATATCGGAAACGGGCGAGAAAAAGCGCTTTGACGGTCACCTGTTTGATGAGGTCGTATTTAACGATGCGGTGCAGGAGTTTATGAGGAAGCGTACCGAACTGGCGAACTACTTTGAGCCTGACCGTAAAGGCGATATTTTTGATTTCATTCCGCCGCAGCGCACTAATCAGATATTTACGCCGAAAAAGGTTGTGAAGGATATGGCAGACAGGCTGGAACAGGAAAATCCCGGCTGTTTCGATAATCCGGATGCGACATTTGCCGACCTATACATGAAGTCGGGAATGTATATTACGGAAATTGTGACGCGTCTTTATCAAAGTATGAGGATGAAGGCTTTGTACCCCGATGACGCCGAAAGACTGAATCATATTTTTTCCAAGCAGGTATACGGCTGCGCTCCGACAGAGATCATATACCGTATCTGTCTCCGTTATATCCTCGGATTTAGCGATGAGATACACATCGCAAAAAATAATATCCGACTTTGCGATACCTTGAAGTTTGCAAAGAACGGAACCATGAAATCAGAACTGAATAAGCTGTTCGATTTATAACCTTTCATCGATAGCACAATTTGAACAGGAGTCAGGATATTGAGCCGCCTTTCGCTTTACGCCAAACAAGCATCTCTCTATCCGCACTCCTTGTTTTTTAAAGATTATTTACCCATCTTACCGCCATATTGATCCAGCGCTGTACTTCCGGAACTGTTCCCTGCTCCGATTCGGCCACAATGATTATTTTCTCCTATTCGCTCTTGTATTCATATTGCTCCGCAATCAATCGCAAATTCAATCGTTTCGGCAAAAAGGCTGTCCGCCCAGCAAAACCACGGTCTTGTAAATCTGTTAGGATCGTTTTTATCAAAGCCCTCATGCATATGCCCTGTATCGGCATCGGTGGACTCAAGCATACCGATAATATTTTTTATTTCACCATTGTCCCGGGAGGTAAGTGCCTGCATACACAAAGCCATATGCCATATATATCCCTCCGGGGTATGGGGACTTCCGATTCCTGACGCGTATGTGCCGGAATAATAATACGGATTATTTTCGCTCAGAACAAAGCGTCTTGTGTTTTGATATAACTCGTTGTCTGCCGGCAAATAGCCTATATACGGAATTGACAGCAAACTCGGAATATTAGCATCATCAAAAAGCGAATAATTCCCCATTCCGTCCGTTTCACAGGCATACATTCTGCCATATTTTTCATGCTCAATTACTGCATATTTTTCAATTCCGTCTTTTATTTCCTCTGCAAGCGCAAGGCACTCCGCCTTAAGCCTGCCGTCAAGCAGTTCCGATGCATATCCTAAAACCACGTATGCGAACATGTTAGATGGAACAAGATACCCGTACTTACACGAATCATCGCTCGGTCTGAATCCCGACCATGTCATGCCCGTATATCCCGCAGGATCCCCATGACCATTATGCGAAAGAGTGTCGGTCATGGGCGCGTTAGGTCTTATAAAATAATATTTCGATTTTTCTGCATGGCGCTGCTCCGTACGCCAGATATTAATTATGCTCTCAACGGTTGCTTCGAATTTTTTATCAATGACGGAGTAATCCTTTGTCACACTTATGTATTTATACACAAGCTGCAGCGGATAACATAGAGAATCTATCTCGTATTTCCTTTCCCAAACCCATCCGGAGGGCTCGGGAAGATCTTCCGCGCCATGCCGCCCGTTATCACTTTCGTTAAAAGCGTTTGCATACGGATCCGTAAGAATATAATCAAGCTGGCGGCTTATCACGCCTTTAATGATGTTTCTAACCTCGTCATCATGCTCCGCCGCCCTGAGATATATTGCTACCTCGGCTGTGGAATCGCGCAGCCACATTGCGGGAATATCACCGGTGAGTACAAAGTAAGAGCCGTCATTTTGCTTTCGCAGCGCTGTCTTTATAGTACTCAGATAGCAGTTTTCATACATCTGCCTTAACTTAGACCTATGTTTTAAACTCTTGCTATAGCTTTTTATATGCTCTGTTATTGTATCGGGAATTTTCATATAAAGTTTAGTTGATCTGTGCTGTAACAACAGTATCAACAAGCGGCTTCATTGTCCGGGCAGAATTCCAGATGAAAGCCTTAAGCTCGTTTGCTCCCGCGGGGACAGCAAAATCTTTGATTCTCAGCCGGTTTTCACCGTTAATGGGCGTTTCAGGTGTAATCTGACACCCAACAAGCATACCGTCTTCATAATAAGCAGCGATCATTATCGCATTAAGATCTTCCTCATCCGTATCGAGCAACACTTCAACGGTGTTGGCAGTATCATTCATCGTTCCGTTTGTAACAGAGCCATCGTTCGATATTTCGCCGTTAAATACAACCTCTTTCAAGGTTATATCGGAAGAAGGCTGTTTATTTTCTTCCACCGTGAAGCTTACAGTAAACTCTTTACTGTTGCTTACCGGCAGATTTCCGCCGCTTATCGTTACCTTTGCGCTATAGTCTCCGGCTTTTAATCCGGTCTTCGGCGTAACGGTGATTTCCTCTCTCGATGTTCCGGTAATGCTCAGCGCCGTTGAACTTACGGTAAAGTTTTTGCTGTCAGATATCGCAACCGCCATGCCTTGGGCGTCGCCGTTACCGCTGTTTGTCACAGTTACCTTTCCTTCGGGGGGGTGCACCGTAGCCTTCTACTGCCGTAGGAATTGTAAGTGTTCCGTTTTTTAAACCGCTTATGCTTATGTTAGGAGGAGCTTCCATCAAACCGTTTGCTACCGACAAATCAATAGTATCAATCGGGCAATTAGAAATAATGAGGTCAGAAATAAGAACAGAGCCTTTACTGTTGGTTCTTGTTCTGATACCCAGATATCCTATATCATCGGTCTTCATCTGATCGGCAAGCTTTGCTTTGTAGGTGATTTGTTTCCAATCAGTATCTTCCGCGGAAATATCTAAAGCGCCTAAGTTAACGATTGTCGTAACCTCCTTTGATACAGCCCTTACCAGACTTAGGTCAACACCAACATCAGTCTCGCCTACGTTTTTCGCCAAAACGCTTACATATACATTACCTTCCGCATCCGCCAGTCCGGAATAGTCCAGAGAAGCCAGCTTTTTCTGTGCGCGGCCTACCTGCTTAGTCGGATTTTCGTAATCAAGCTGTGACGCGCTGCCGCCAACAGATGCGATATCAAACTTGAGGGTTTTATTTGAAATGCTTCCGCCGGTAAGTGTGATTCCGTCGCCTTGTACCATACTCGTTGTTATATAACCCTCACTGTTTTCGCCGGGGTAGTCATCGGTATTCGGGTCGGACCAAATACTGCCGGGAGCAATTCGGTTAGCATTGGAGCTGTTGTCAATATGTACGAAATTCGGCCGGAAGTTTATAACCATAAACAGTACATCGAAGCTTGCAAGAACTTCTCCTTCGTATTTGATATTTACGCTTGCACTGTAGTCTCCGGCATCCAGCCCTGTTCTTGGTTTCAGGGTGAAGCTCCCGGAATTTGTCGAAGCATCAATCTTCAGCGAAGACACGGACGGTGTAAACGCGTCGTCCGGAGTTCCGTCTTTGCCCTTTACCTCTATATCAACAGCGTTCGCCGGAACATCTACACCGCTGGCTGCAAGATCCACTGTAAGTGCGTTTGACGCCTGATCTCCATAGCCGACCTCGGCTCCAGTGAACTGATGGAAATCCACAGGTTCTCCGTTCAATGTATAGGTTACTCCGTACCCCTCGCGTACAAAATAGAATTTCAACTGTGAAATGTATAAGCTCCCTGTTTTTGCCTCATTACCAAAGTTTACTCTGAGTTCGCTCAGATTTGCAAAATCCTGTCCTGTTAAATCTGTTACATCATATTCACAATAAACATATTCCTCAGTCATAGAAGGAAGCGCGAAGCTTGCAAGTTCGCTGTCACTGTCGGATCGGAGTCCAAGCTTATATGACGTGTCAACCATATCGCCTGTAGCTTTCAACCAAAAGCTGACCTTCTTTAGCCCGGTATAATCATCCTCCGGAAGTCCTATTTTATACTGAGGATAGCTTGCAGACTGACCTGTCAGACTAAACCAGTACTCCCCATCCTTGCCGGATTGTTCTTCTGAATCTTCAGCATCTCCATTAGGCGCGGAATTGAATTTTGTACCGTTACCCCATGTGTTGCCGTTGCCTTTTACATCTGTTAGAAAAATAGTATAATCTCCGGTTACGCCAAATTTTACGTTAAAGCTCTTCGGTGTTATTTCACCGCCGGAAACCGTTATAGTTGCCGTATAGGTGGCCGGACGCTCAATGCCGACTACAGGTTTGATCGTAAAGATATCCGATTTGCCTGCCGCTACATTCAGCACACCCTTAGATAATGTGAATTTGTCCGCACCGGATCCGCTCTTGCTGATCGTCAAATCTCCCGCATCTCCTGTTCCGGCGTTGGCAACGTTGACAGTAAGCGGTACAATATCAGCATCGGTGTAACCCTTCTCTTTTGACGGGAAAGTATACGTATCGGTCACGCTCAAATCAACCTCATATGTGTCTCCAATTACATTTTCCGTTACAAACATGCTGCTTGATGCGCCCATGTCACTACCCATGCTTCCGGCAGCAACCTTATAGTTCATTGATACCGCATTGGTGGGAACCGTAAAGGTAAAGTCTGCGGTATCCGCTGTCATCTGATCAATGTACAGAAGATCCTGCGTCAGATCGGGATGCGCCTTTTCTCTGTATACCAACAGACCAATAGGCTCTTTCTCCGTGCTCTTAACAGTGATTGAAGCCTCTCCGCCTCTGTCAACCTGAGTAATCGGATCGATGGTAAGCGTTGATCCTTCCGCCGCATCAAACGTGTCGCCGTCCGCAACACCGGTTGAATCAAATACAAGAGTATCGGCCAGCGGTCTTGCAAATAGTCTGTCGCTCAACAGATGAAGCTTGATATAATAATCCGCAGGGTCTGCTCCCGCCGGAACAGTAAGACTGAGCAGCTGTTCCTGTGAGGTTGAATTTGCCGCGAGATCCAGTACCTGTACGCCGGAAGCAACCACCTTAGTATTGCCGCGTTTGTAAAGATTAGCCGCCAAAATCGCGCCGCTGATCGTCTTGTTTGTGTTATTTGTAATTTTTGCTGAAATTACCGTAGTTCCGCTCTGCAATCCCGCATTGCTGCTAAAACCCGCGTTACTAAAGCTTATTGAGTCATAGCTAACGCTGCCGTTAGCCTCTGTAAATGACTCGATCTCAGATATAAACGCATCGTCACTGCCTGCGCCAATGAAAGCAATCAATATCGGCCAATATGCATTTGGCGTTTTCTCCGTTGAGTAACCATCGGGAGCCCAGCGCGCCGGATTAAGCGACCTGTATAAGGAAGCCGCATCGTCACTCTGCCAGAAGGCTTTATCCGTTTCATCATCCGGTAAAAGGTCTTCAAAAGGAACCCAGACGTCCTCCCATTCGCCGTTGGTAGATGGAATAGTTATCGTTTTAGTATCTATGCTATACTGCGGAAACGACTCATTACCATCCGGGCCAAATCTGGCTCTTAGTCTGAGAGACATGTTTTTTGTACTTTTTAATCTGAAATTAAAACCCTCTATATTTCTGACGTCGCCAAAAACCATATTGGAATTTGTAATACCAACCTGATAGGTGTTTCCTTTAATGTGCAGCGCCTTACCGCCGCCGGTAACATCCACAATTTCCGGTGCGATCGTATTTGCATCTCTGTACCAAACGCCGCCGAAATTGCTTATATTAGTTCCGCTAACGCTTTCACTGTCTGCGTCAAATTTCCGTCCGGTGGAAACAAGCAGGCCGTTCGCGACAGAGGCCGGCGGTTCGATGGGCACAATTTCCTCCGGTTCACTTTCGCCCATTACATTAAACTCATAGATGTTTGCGGCATTTCCGGAGGACTGATCCGGTTTTGTTATCACAAGACGCACATAGCGCGCTTCTTCTATATGGATAAATCTGTCCGTAACCGCATAGGCGTTTCCTGTTACGCTGTCCGCATCCTGCCATTCGTCATCTTTTTCCACCTTATATTGCAATTTGAAGTCCGATGTGATCTTATCCGCGTCAGTGAGCGGCGCATGACGTACATACCAGCGCTTAATTTCAGTCACGCTACCAAGGTCGATCTCCAGTGTCTTGTCCCCCTCATCATTACCGCTTATCCATGCGGTGTTCGGGTCTCCGTCCGTTGCGTTTCTTGCATCGGAAGCCGCTTCTGTCGAGGAAACTGCGGGAACCTTGAATTTGGTAAGGCTGGAATCGCTTTGCAGTCTGTCTAACTCTTCTTTTATGTATTTACCAAACACATCGTTCAGCTCAAAATCCAGATACCAGTTATCCTTATTTACCAGCATGGGCGGGCCCGCTGTAGGATGGAATGCAAACGCCGTCCAGTTGCAATAATTGCCATAGGTTTCATAATCGTTCATCCAGTCAAAGATAGCCGGGAACCAGTTGGTATGCCATGTATCGGAACCCTCTTTGGGATGATTGTTTAAAAGCCCATCCTGCCAGCCGAACTCACCCATCAGAATGGGGTATTTCTTACGCGCGGCGTCCGCACCCGCTATCCATGTAGCCGTTGATCCATGTAACATGTAACGGTGGTAATCATACATTATTCCATTGCCTGATTTTTCCATATCGCCGTCAAGGTTTCGGTCGATCAGATCATAACCTTCATCTGTTCCTATCTTCGCAAGAGTACCTGAGTAACTCGGTCCGCCGGCAATTATAATATTTCTTGCCCCTGTAGCTCTTATTCGTTCCACCATATACTGATGTCCAACACTCTTCTGCCCGTTGACATCGCCCGGAGTGGCATCGCCATTGAGCCATTCATCCCAGTCACAGGTGGGTTCGTTTAAAATTCCGAAAAGAACCGTTGGGTTATTCTTATATCTTTCCGCCGCCGTATCCCAGAATTCCAGATAATCCGGGCTATCAAACCGATGGTAAGCATGCATATCCAAAACGGCATATTTACCGGCTCTTGATATTTCATTGATAACTTTATCAATTGTATTCCGATATGTTTCACCGGTCGGATCATAGTCCCATCCGTCGAATTTTCCAAGCCATGACTTGACGTTAACGGTTATACGAATCAAATTACCCCCGAGGGTATTCATGATATAGTCGAGCTGCCCCGGCTTCTTTTTATCGCCAAAAACATTGTCAACATCCATCATTGTCGGATGGTCATAGGAGCTTTCGAGATTAACGCCTCTCAAAACCACCTCAACATCTTCATCGTCCGCCAATACAATCTTGTTGCCCTTGACCTTAAGCTCCCGCGATTGGTTCTTGCTTTGATCCATGATCTCAGCGCTTACCGTCAGCGTGGGCACGACCGCCGCTATAAGCTGCAAAGCCATAATGACGGATAGAGCCATGCCAAGGCCTTTCTTTACAAACATTTTCACACGCATTACCTCCTCGTATGTTTAGTTTCAGCAAGATATATTTTTATGTTTATATTTTACCTAAAAAAATATTTTTTTAAAATGAGGTAAACTTTTTATTACTCCTGCTTAATTATACTTTATTGTATAAATTTGCTTCGGTGCAATCTCAATTTCACTCCATCCGTTCTTGTCAATCGCTATTTCCGCTTCGGGAAGCTCTTCAAGCGTAACCTTTGTGACTTTCGTCCATGTCTTATTTTCCGCCGCAGGCAGCTCGAAAGACCTCATCTGCCGCTCTATCGGCGACTGCTTTGAATTGATTTCGGCAATACCGCCGTTAAAGCGCAGTTTGTTTTTTATTGCCGCTGTTGACGGATTAAACAGTCTTACAACCCAGCCTTCTCCGTCCTCACCGCGCTTTACGGCGCTTACGTGAAGATTTTCCTCCGCAAGCTCCACAAACGACATTTCAAGCGGGTTCTTTCCGTGCTCTGTCGGCGCTGTCTGTCCTATCAATATTTCCATATTGAAGTCCTGCGCAGCCTTCCAAATATTTGCCTGCTCCCAGTCGCCCTTGTGCGGCATAAACGCATATCGGAATGTATGCTTTCCGAATGACTGCGAACCGTCCTCTATTCTGGCGTAATTCTGTTCCTCAGGCGTTACGTATATGCGAAGTTCAAAGCAGCGCAGAAGCGACAGATACATCGTATGCTCATAATCATCATCCGACTCATACGCTTTAAGCCCCGTATTTAAAAGAGCTGCGCCCTCATTGTCATTGCATATATCAACAAATGAATTCATCGGCTTCTCCGTCATCGGAATTTCATCGTAGAGCGAATAGTCCGGCTTTGCAATCTGCCGTTTTACAACATCAAACTGACCCTCTGCATACACGAACTCGGCATCAACATTTGTCGGGAACGCCGCCTGCAGATAATGGTTCGGAACGGTGTTATTGATATTTGTCTCAAACTCAACCCATTTAGCGCCTTTTTTAAGCGTTACAAGCGTTTCTATTCCGTACGGGGCAAGACGTGAGCTTCTTCTCTTGCCTCCGTCCGTTAAGTCCTCGGGAATCGCCCAGTTGAGAACAATTCTGTATTTTGTTTCAAGTTCACCGCTGTATACAAGGCTTATTACCGCTCTTTCGTTAAGCGTTGTGTATACCTCGTCCAACTCAGGCGCATTATGCTCCCACGGGCTGCCGTTTTCGCCGGTATCCTTGAAATAACCGATATTCTCATATACTCTGCCTGTTTCCTTTTCGGTCACATTCAATGTGCCGTTCGGATTTATTTTAACAAAAAGGTATTCATTCTCCATTGTCTGAGCGCCGTGGAGCATATTTACCGGAGTTGCTGCGCGTGTCCGGTACTTGGGTACAGCCTTCAATGTCTTATAGCCCATTGACGGAATATCCTTAACAAATATTCTTATTGTATGTCTTGAAACAGGCAGCACGTCAACCGCATCCGCCAAATCCTGCACAATCTGATACATCGGATTGATCGACGATATATTTTGTTGCGGACATACGTTCCCATCTGCGTCAACAATCTCAAAGCTGTCGCACTCCCATTCAAGCGGAATTTCTATCTCACACGGAACCGTCATGCTTCTTTTAAACGGAGCTGGATTAAACAGGACAAGCGCCATATCGTTTTTATCCCAGCCCTTGAAATCTATATCGCCTGATATATCCATAAGTGCGCGTTCCAAAACACAGGTTGCAATCTCGCGCGACTGCCTGAATCGATAGTTTACGTCCTTATACACAACATCCCTGCCGCACGCGCCGATTGAATCGTGTCCGTGGTTCTGGAGCATATAGTTATACGATTTATCGATAAATTCCTGCGGATACACTGCGCCCAGAAGCGACGCGAACACCGCCATAGGCTCTGCATAATATGTCAAAAGTCTTTCCGTATCAAAGTTATCCTGTTTCACTTCAATTCTTGCCGAGATGATCCAGCCAAAGATGGCGCTTACGCTGCCCTTGGTGAACGGATAGCGCATTTCACCCTTCAGACGCGGTGAGTTTTTGTCAAAGTCCTTGATTACGCCCTGTTCAAAATCATATACGCTGCTGTGGAATACGTCTACATTATCATATACCGCATCAGAATCCTTTATAAGCTTTACCTCACGCATATCGGGAATCGATGAATCATGTCCGTTAGACCAGAAACGGTGCGGTGTTGTCCACTCATCATCCTGCTCTTGGAGCGCCTGAGTGGTCTTTTCCTCTATATACTCATCATGGTACTCATATTTTCTGTGCGAATACTGATATTCATACTCGCATCGCGCAGGATCCGCAAATCTGAAAAGTCCGTCGCCCGCGCCCCATGAAACGCGTCTGTTATCGCCATCACGCTTACCGTAGAATACGGGGCGCTGCATTATGTACCACATATTATATCTCGGTCTTTGTCCGAGTCTTGAAGCGTATATTACAGTGCCGTCCGCACCCTCCCAATAAAACTCGGATTTTGGCGTCATATATGTGTTAACTCCACGGTAGAACGACGCAAAGTCTATGCCGAAGCCGTGATACAGCTGCGGCATCTGCGAAATCTGTCCCCAACCAAACGGTGAATAGCCCGTCTTTGAAACCTTGCCAAACTCGTTTGCGATCTTGTGTCCCAGAAGCAGATTTCTGACAAGGGATTCGCCTCCTACACAGAATTCGTCCGGCAGACAAAACCACGGGCCGACCGCAAGCCGTCCCTCGCTTATGTATTTTTTTAGCAGCTCTTTCTTCTCAGGTCTTATTTCAAGATAATCCTGTAGCGGAAGAGTCTGTGAATCCAAATGGAAATGCTTATAATCCGGTTCCTTTTCAAATATATCAAGAAGCATATCGATTGCTGATACAAGCATATGCCTTGTACGCTGTGCGCTGAATTTCCATTCTCTGTCCCAATGCGTGTTTGATATAAAGTGACACTTAGCTGCCTTCTTGTACATACTGTGTTTCCTCCTTATTTCTGTTCTTCATCTGCACTGCCTGATTTAATGTATTCCAAAATTTCCTGCAGTGTATTGCAATAGCGGCTGCACATGGGCATTGTACCGCTCTCACTAATATTTCCGCCTGCAAGGCCTACTGTTGTATAACCCGCAAGCCTCGCCGAGCACACGCCCGCGCCGCTGTCCTCAATCGCAATCACGCTGCTGCGGTCGGCAAATCCCACGCCAAGCCCAACCACTGCTGTTTCGGCATAAAGCCACGGATGCGGCTTTGGCGTAAGCTCGCCCAGCGTTCCCACGCTGCCCTTGCGAAGAGGATACCCGGCTGTTATTATCGCATCATAAAAATCTGTCGGCTCTCCCATTTCAAGAGTTTGGAAGGCTGAGAATATTTCCGGTATCGCCTTTTCATAAAGGCCCGATGTGACAAGTCCTATCTTTATACCCATTTCCTTTAAGCCGTATAAAAATTCTTTGATACCTTCCTGCGGAACGAATGCATCTTTTATGCCTCTGCCATCCATTATTTCCTTCATTTCATGATTTACACGCATGAAATAGAAATCGCGAGCCTTTGCAAGATCTCCGCCGGGACAGTATTTGTCAATACAATACTGCAGATGCTCCGAAACACTGTGTCCTGATACAAACGGCATATCGCTTTCTTCGAGTCTGAAGCCCTCGTCATTAAGCATGCTCGCGGTCGTTTTCTCGATTATCCATATCCAGAACTCCTCGCTCCTTACGGATGTACCGTCAAGATCCATAAGGACGGCCTTTATTTTGCGGTCACGCTTTACCGGGTACAGCGGATAATATGCTCCATAGCCCAAAACCGAGTTTACAAAAGCAAGCGTCTGCTTTTCAAACGCGACAAATTCAACCTTCCCGTCGCCTGTGCATACTATGTTTTCCACACCGCCCTCTCCGACAGTAAAACGTCCGTCAGTCGTGGCGGACAGCGCCTTAAAGCCTGATCTGTCATCTATGATCCCTAAATCAGGAATATTTATATTCATTACAGTGTCACCTCTACATTGCATGCTTCAGCGTTCGATGAAACCATATTGCCGTTAACCGTTCCGTTATCAGCCGTTATACTGATTTTACCCGAGCCTGTGTTTTTTACAGTGATATTATACACAGTACCCCTGAATTTCCTCGTTATGTTAAAGCTTTCTATTTCCTTTGAAATGCACGGCTTTATCACAAGACCGTCAAAGTCGGGTTTTATTCCGAGTAGGTACTGTGAAACCGTGTAATAGTTCCATGCGGCAGTTCCCGTAAGCCACGAATTCTTTGCCTCGCCTGCTCTTACCGCATCACGTCCGGCAATCATCTGTGAATATACATAAGGCTCCGTTCTGTGAATTTCACTTATATCCTCAAGATATGCCGGAGCAATCTTCTTGTACAGCTCAAACGCTCTGTCGCCGTTGCCCATAACCGTTTCGCCGATAATTATCCACGGATTGTTGTGGCAGAATATACCGGCATTCTCTTTATAGCCCGGCGGATATGATGAAATTTCTCCAAGCTCGAGATGATAGGTAGAGTACGGCGGATAGTTAAGGACTATACCGTAATCACATTCAAGATACTTCTCAACGCTGTCAAGCGCTTTCTGCGCTTTTCCGTCCTCCTTCCCTATTCCCGCCATTACACAGAAGCCGTTTGACTCAATGAAAATCTTACCCTCATCGCACTCATTTGAGCCGACTTTATTCCCCTCTGCGTCATATGCTCTTATAAACCATTCGCCGTCGTAGCCGTCCTTTAAAACAGCCTCGGTCATTTTCTCTACTTCACCCGAAACATACTCCGCCATTTCCTTATTTCCGAGCGTTTCATAAAGTCTTGCAAATTCCCTGCCGATATATACGAACATTCCGGCAATAAGTACAGATTCCGCCACTCGTCCATCGGGATCGCCGTATGTCTGGAAGGACTCATCCGGTGTTTCGGAGAAGCAGTTAAGATTTAAGCAGTCATTCCAATCCGCGCGTCCGATAAGCGGGAGATCGTGCGGACCGAGATTTTTTACAACATGATCAAAGGAGCGGTTAAGATGATCTAAAAGCGTTGCGGTATTGTTCTTATTACAATCAAATGGAACCTGCTCGTCAAGTATTCCAGTATCGCCTGTTTCTTTTATGTATGCTATCGTTCCTAAAATCAACCACAGCGGGTCATCATTAAAGCCGCCGCCAATTTCGTTATTGCCCTGCTTTGTAAGCGGCTGATACTGATGATACGCGCTGCCGTCCTCAAACTGAGTTGAGGCGATGTCTATAATTCTTTCTCTTGCGCGCTCGGGTATCTGGTGAACAAAACCAAGCAAGTCCTGGTTCGAGTCGCGAAAGCCCATGCCTCTGCCTATACCGCTCTCATAATATGACGCGCTTCTTGACATATTGAAGGTAACCATACATTGATACGGATTCCAGATGTTTACCATTCTGTCAAGCTTCTCATCACCTGACTTAACTGTAAATACCGAAAGAAGCTCGTTCCAATAAGTGCCGAGTTTTGCAAATTCCGCATCACACTGCTCCGATGTGCTGTAGCGCGCGATCATTTTCTCAGCCTTTGTTTTGTTAATTACGTTAGGACCTTCAAATTTACTGTCCCTGTCATTTTCTATGTAGCCGAGAACAAAAATATATTCTCTGCTCTCTCCGGCTCTTAACTCAATATCAATACCGTGCGACGCTATCGGATACCAACCGGAAGCTACGGAATTTCCGCTTTTCCCGTTTACTACACATTCCGGCTCGTCAAAGCCGTTGAACGCGCCCAAGAAGGTGTCACGATCCGTATCAAATCCGTTAATTTCTGTATTTACCGAGTAGAATGCATAGTGGTTTCTTCTCTCGCGATATTCCGTTTTATGATAAATAACGCTGCCTTTCACTTCAACCTCGCCTGTATTGAGGTTTCGCTGATAATTCAGCATGTCATCCTGCGCATTCCACAAGCAGAATTCAACGAATGAGAACAGTTTTATATTTTTAATGTCCCCGTTTTTATTTGTAATAACTATTCTGTGGATTTCACAGTTATCGCTTACTGGAACAAACGACGTCTGGCTCACCTCTATCCCGTTTCTCTCGCCGCGGATTTTTGTATAACCCATACCATGGCGGCACTCATAGCCGTCAAGCTCCTTCTTCATAGGCATGTATGAATGCGTCCAGCAATCGCCGTTATCGTTTATGTAGAAATAACGTCCGCCATTATCAGCCGGTACGTTGTTATAGCGGTATCTCAGGATTCTTCTGTGCTTTGCGTCTCTGTAAAAGCAATATCCTCCAGATGTATTTGAAATCAGCGAGAAAAATCCGTTTGTGCCGAGATAGTTTATCCACGGAAGCGGAGTTCTCGGCGTGTTAATTACATACTCCTTGTTTGTATCGTCAAAATAGCCGTATTTCATACCATTTACTCCTTTCTACGCAACGAAAAGCTACGTTTTGCCATGAAAAGCCGACCTCCCAATCGTCGGATTTTTGGTCTAACTTTTGGGGGTCGGTTTATTATTCAGTCCTTTTTATAATGATTAATTGTCTTTGCTTTCCGCCCTCGGTATGAAGGATTACCTTTGAAGCAGCGTCGCCGGCTCCCTGCTCTGCAAGCAGCTCGTCTTCATTGGGAACATAAATTTTTTCTGAGCGCTCATCTATGCATAGAACATTGTAGCCTGAAAAATCAGCAATTTCAATTTTTTCGAGCTGACCCAGCGCACTGTCGACCTTTGTTTTAAGAACAAGGTTTGTTCCGTTCTTGTACATAATCGTCCCGTATACAAGTCTGTAGCTTGCACCGTAACTGTAGCTGCCCAGTGCATCGTATACATGCGGTGTGTTATGACCGTTACCTGCATACTTTCCGTCAGATACCGCGAGAAGTGTTTTGTTTAACGTTGACGGATCCACGTTTGTACCGTATTCATTTCCGGTCTTTACATAATCGGGATCGTCTTCGTCAGTTAATGAAAATACCTTTACATAATCAACAAGCTTTCCGGCATTATTCGTAACATATCTTATAATATCGCCATGCTTTACCTCAGAGGTTATCTTTGAACCATCCGAGCCGTTATAGTAACGAGTAAGATATACGCCGTTTGCAAGGTCAACCTGAATTTCGGCATTCCCCTGCCAGCCTATGACACGCTTAACGTTATTTCCTTCATCGTCAACCGCGTCAATCACTTTATCAACAACTGTAAGCGGTACCTTTTTGTCAATCTCAGGCGCAACATCGCTCGTGTAATATACAATTACGCCGGCTGTTCTCGATTCATCAACATTGTATGCCTCAAGACGGTTCGCTATTGTATACTGTGCGCCCGTTTTAGGATAGTAATTCCAATCACTGAAATACGTCAGGTCAGTCTTAATATACTGGTCCTCATCTGAAATATCCGAGGTATCATTTGAAACCGGAGCGACAAAAACCTTCGTAGCCGAATTAACAGCAACATTATTACTGTTATCATTATTAAACGCGAGTGTATTTCGCAGATACATTCCCCCCGGTCTAGCAGAGTCGGTGCGATTCGAAAAGTCTTTGTACATTGTCATTGTGTTATCATGAAAAACATCATTCTTCTCAGGATTTTCGCTTTCGCCATGATAAGGTGTATCAATGTATGTGATTTCACCGTCATCATTCTGCTTATACATAACCGGGACCCGTATATAAACTATATTATCGTTATAGTAATCCATACTTACATATGACGAATCAATTGATTTGAGAGTTGCATCCTGATAGCCTGCTGCGGTTCTGAGACAAGCAATCATGCCGGACGCAGAATTGCATACCTCACCGTCAATTTTAGCCTTGCGCTTAATCGTAAAATTCTCCATCTCGCCGCTGTACGGGAACATCTTCACTACAGCCGATTCATCATCAGTATCGTTATCAAGCCATGCTCTTATGAGGAATCCATATTTGAGCTCATCCTCTTTTTCGAGATCATATCCGGCAATTCTTCCGCGGTAGTCAAGATATACGGTATATTTATTATTGTTTCTTATGGCCTTGCTGCCCTTATAGTATTTGAAGTTGGTAGAATACGTATATGTCCTATCTTCAAAATTAACAGTTGAGTCATAATAGGTATCCGCTGATTTAGTACTCCTAACCGTTCCCGTATACATAAGATTGCTTACAATAATCTTCATCTTGCCTGTCTCAATATCCTTAGCAACCGATAGAACCGAATCCTCCGTTATATAATAAGCTTCAACGGGGTTGCCCATTCGGTCTGTCATATCAAGATTATTGCTGTCAAAATCGACTTTTAACGAGCTGTTTTCAATATCGTTATACAAGCCATAAATTATATCATTGGACTCTGAGACACGCTTTACAACCATAATATCATATTTATAAATAAACACGACATCATACTGTCCGTCATTGTCATTATCCACAAGCTTTACATAGTCACAGTTTTCAAAATCTTCCGCTGTGACAGGCTTTGGCGAGAAACCGTTAAGCACCTCTTTTGCCTTTGAGGATATAACTGCCTTCTTTTTCACATTACCGTCCTGATAATAAGAAATACGGTTATTTTCATAGCTGTCTATATCATAGCCTTCAATCGTCATAATCCTGTTTGTGCTGTGATATGTTATGTACACAAGCGTTCTGTCACCGGAATCATCTTTGCGGTAATATGCCTCTGTTTTGCAGGCGAGATATTCGTATAAATCCTTTCGGTCGCTTGCAAGTAAGGTATTACCTATTCTTATACCGTTCTTTATTACAGAACCGCTTGATATTGAATTATCCGAAACAGCTTCAACAATACCGGTTATTTCATAGATGTCCTTGTAGTATTCCAGAACATCTATATATTCATAATCATCGTTAGTGTTATATATGTACGCTGACGCCTTTGTTGAGTCCTCAATTAAGGCTGCCGCTTCAACTACGGTCATTGCCGCATTCCGATCGCTTGGGAAGCTTTTTGTTATTTTATGCTCACTCGCCGTCTGAATATAAGCATCGGCAGTTCCGCCTCGCATATCCGCAAACCGTTTATATCCCAGCGCGTTAACAAGTGTCCTGAGCGCCTGATCAAAGCTTATATTACCTGTATAGTTTATTATAAAGTCCACATATCCAAGTCCGCGCAATGTTTCATAGGCAGTCCTCCACATTTCTTCTTCAGACGCATTCTCGTTGTAGAAGCTGTCAGCGTTCAGATAGCGGCATATTGATAAGAAATATTCGCCGGCTTTTATAGTATCAAGATATGTACTGTCTGAAATAGGGATCCACATATCAAAGCCTGTAAGCTTTTTAACTGTTTCGTTATACTCGTTTCTGCCCCGAATATACTCATCGTATTCCAGATCCTCGGTATAGACGTCTTCAGGATTATCAAGCTCATGCTGCGGATGCGTATCCTCTATTACAACTCCCTGCTCCTCGTCACTGAGACCGTTTTCCTCGTCACGATTACCGTCATCATCAAAGTTCTCGGCGGCAAATACTCCTGCTGCCGATATCAAGATAACAGAAAGAGAAAGCAGCAAAGCTGTTAATTTCTTTAATCTATCCATATTACCGTCCCTCCTCATCTGTTTACTATCGCCAATATTGACGGTACATCATTATGTCTGGAAATTATTACTCTTGAAGCATTATCCTCGCCTGCGAGCTCCGCCGGGATTATATCATCCAGACTGCCCAATCTTACGCCGTCTCGGCTGTCTTCAAGGATATAGACACGTTGGTTAGTGAGATTGAAATATCTTTCACACTTGGTACTGTTGCTTCCCGCTGTTCCCGGATATGTCTGAATTATCATTGCCGTACCGGAAATAGACTTTACAATACCGAATTCAGTTGAATACTGAACTCCGGTGAACCAGTATGCGGTCTTGCCCTGCCATATACGGCCCGAAACTACATCCTCATCCGGATTTGACGCATTACCGTTAAATGCGATCATAGTCTTTGATGAACCCAGATATGTGTTCTTATTTGAATACTCATTACCTCTTACAACAACTGCCGGATCATCCTGATTGTCAAAATCGAATATCTTATGGTAGTCGGTTACCTCATCGCGTGAGTTAGTGGCAAACCTTATAAGGTCGCCCTTATCAATAGTTGACGTCACCGGATTCCCGTCAGAACCGTTATACTGTCTTGAAATATCAACTCCATCCGCCGTGACATATTCTGTTTCAGCTCCGTTATAAAGCAAGGTAAGAGTATATCTGCTATCGCCGTCAACATCGGTCTGTTCTACTTTTTTTACGGCAGCAACGACTGAATCGTATGACAGCTGCGATCCTCCGCCGCTGTCAGAGCGGATAACCGCTATACCGGCAACCATATCCTTTGACATATTATAAATCTCAACACTATCAAAGGTGTCCGATCTCATATCCTTGAATGGCCTTATGCCGTAATAGGACTCATCACTCATAAGCGACTTGCTCTCCGGAACACACATTATCAGGGTGTTCTCAGAAAGTCTCGCATATCCGGGGAATGCTTTGTATGTCGCGTTATAATATATGTCAGATAAATCAGCAGTACGCGTGAATATATTCGCAGTTGTATAAAGTTCATCACTGTCAAGATACAGCGCGGTTTTTACCGTCTGAAGCTCGCCCTTATCATTGAGCTTATAGCGTATGAGCTGATTTACCGAATCCGGATTGGTATTAGCTGTTTTAAATATCCTATCAAGATCCTCTTCCTCGCCTACCCTGTTTCCGTTGATCGCAGCACGGCTTGCAAATTTAATATCCTCTATATTGCCGTCTGCGGTATAAACTCTCAGGAACGGATCAGTGCCCGGCTCCTCCGACACCGCTTTGATCAGGTACGCAAAGCTGCTGCTCGAAAGCTCGTCATCAAGCTCAACATATGCCGCTCTGCCGTGACGGTCAAGGAGAATGCTTACACCGTTGCCTACTGTAAAATACCCTGCTGTCGCATTCTGCTTTGCGAGTACATCGGTAAGCTCGTATTCTGTACCGTCTATAACAACATACGGATCATCATCCGCAAAATTCGTACTGTCTACGGCGCCGTCTATCTCATCTCGCGATATGTAGATTATAACATTTTCCCGCTGCTTATCCTCTATGATTGATAAAACGTCATATGTTCCGATATTTCCGACAGCGGTGAGCTTATCATCCTCATCAAAAATCATGACAGACTTCATATCCTCCAGCTTTACAGGCTGCTGGTTGTAGTAATCATACAGCGTGTCTTCATAAGGTGTAATCTGATTTATACAGTATATTGCCTCATTAATCACATTAACAGTATCATATGAACCGTCATGGTTACTGTCTATGAAAATTATTTCTTCCGCGCTCTTTACATCATCATTATCATATTCTGAAACATAGTTGTAGTTATATAGACGATTAATTGACTTTGGAAGTGTCTCACGCTTTTCAGCATTAGATGTTTTGTCCTTATAATATCTGAGAACACTTCCGTCAAAATCCGAAATTAAATCCTCTGCTATAGTAAAGATCTCATTGTTTTTATTCGGTTCCAGAAACTTAAGTGTTTCGTAGTCCTCGGTGTAGAAAGCGTTCACTCTATATCCAAGATAAAGGAAAGCCTGAGGCATATCGGCATTAAAGCTCATGTTTCCGACTCTTACTCCGTTGTTGCTTAAGCCTGCGCTGCCGTCAACAGTGCGTGTTCCCACCGCATTTACAATATCGTCAAGAACAAGCACCTTATGATAATAGTATAATGGCGTTATCTTTGTTTCGGCATAGGTTACATTGGCATTATCGGATTCATTCATCATCATATATGCCATTGACGCCGAATCAAATATCTCAAGCAGATCCATAAAGCTCAGCGTATCATTTACGGTCTTGCCGAGATCGGGTATTATATCGTATCTTGAAGCTATATCGTAATACGCGCTTACACTGCCGCCATTGTTAACAGCATAGAAATCATAACCCATAATGCGGCACATAATAACGGCAGCCTCGCCGAGAGTAATCGGATCGTTTGCGCCGTATTCCGAACCGTTTTTATCAATGTATCCGTTTTCATAGAGGTAACGGATCTCGTTATAGTATTTAGTGTCCGGGGGCACATCATCAAATATTAGCTTACCATCGTTACTTCCGTAATTCGTGGCGTTTATAAAACCGATGACATATTTTGCAAACTGTCCCCTTGTTACAGCATCGCTTGCTCCCTGAGGGAATTCAATTATATCAAGTGCGATAAACTTGCGTGAAAGAACAGAATAGCGGTCATCACCTGTTATATCGATATTTGAGAGTGTTCTGTTCTTCATATAGGAATAGACTGAATACAATATTTTAGCAGTCTGTGCTCTTGTGGCATTATCCTGAGGCATAAAGCTATTATCATCCATGCCGCTTATAAGTCCAAGATTTTTAAGTGCATAAACACCGTCATGAGCATAGTCGGCAATAGCCTCATCGTCAATAAAAGCGTTAACCGATGATGAATTCAGATCGCATCCCTCTTTATCAAGGTATCTTGCTATAAGCACCGCCATATCCTGTCTTGTGATTTTCTCGCCAACACCGAAAATATCATCCTCAATGCCGCTTACAATTCCCATAGACGCAGCAGTGTTTACATACGGCGCATACCATGCGTCTTCATCGACGTCGCTGAAGATACTCTCTGTTTCCTCCGGATCCTTTCCGAACGCTCCGAGAAGCATTTTTATAAATTCTTCGCGGGTTACTGCATCGTCTACTCCAAAGCTGCCATCATCACGTCCGTCTATGACGCCAAGCTCCTTTAAGCCGTTGATTGAGCTGTATGCCCAATGACTGCTGCTTACATCCGAAAACGTGTTTTTTTCAGACGCCTGCGGCTGAGCCTCTTCGCTCCCTTCGGCTTTATTTCCGGTTACCGGAGCAACGATCGAAACGCCGCCGCTTGAACCATCACCCGTTACCGAGCCAATCCCGCTTGTTTTATTTCCGGTATTACTGAGCGTTTTCAAATAATCCGAAAGCATTGTGCCCAGCGACTGTAAGCTGCTTATTCCCTTTTCCGCCGCATATTTATAGTAGCCTGTAAGCTCTGTGTTATTCAAGCCTCCGAGATCGGTATAGCTTATATACTTCGCAAGTATATCTCTGTTGCCTGATATAAGCTCACCCACTTCGCCATAGCCATTCACGCTGTCAAAGGCAACAAGCAGACTGCTTTCATTAAACGCATTTCTCATATCACCGATACTGCTGTAATCATTTGCAGCGGTTGCCGAAAGCACCTTTTTAAGAGTGCTGTCGTCAGTAATATACTTTTTAAAATAATCTGTGCTGCTGTCCAAGCCCGCAATATCGTTATATGCCGAATATATCTCCTTTAAAGTATCGGCTGAGTTCGTTTTATTTACAAGCTTAACTATAAGCTCCTCACCGACGTTCTTTCTTACCTCGCTTATAACCGAAGCGCTTTTGTCTGCCTTTACCACGGCGTCGGCAATTTCCGATAATGAAAACGACTCTGAAAGATAATTGCTTAAGTCAGCGATATCCTTATACCTTTCAAACCATGTGCCCGCTTTTTCGGCATCACTGCCAAGAGCCTTATACTCGCTTATACAGCTGTTTGATTCCGCCGGTGAAGCGTTATACAGACTTCTTGACACTGTGCTGCCGCAATAGAGAATGATTTCTATTTTACCGTAAGCCTTGCCGCCTGCGGTGATCGTTCCGCTAAACGCTCCGGCGTTGCTATTAAATGTATATGCTCCAATATAACCGTCCTCGTTCTTAAGAACGGCAACTACAGTCCCGTTCCCTGTAACGGTTCCTTTTACGTCTATCGTATCATCCGTATCAGATACCGTGACATAGCTTTCGCTTATTTTGCCTGTCGGAGTTGTATATGGCGCTAATCCGCTTCCGATTTGGATAGGTGCGCACAGCAGCTTATAGTCTGTTTCATTATTGAATATATAAACCTCCGCAGCGCTTCCGCTTTCGGTTTTTACGATAAAATTAAAATCCGCCGTATCTCCCGCGGCAATGCTCTGCTGCTTTGCAAATGATGCGTCCGTGCATATGCCGTTGCCGTCTTTCACCACTGCGAGAGCACACGCCTCGACTGTTCCGCTTGCAGATTCATTTGTGACAGGAACCTTTATATTGCCGCCATCTGATACAATATCGTTCACATCCGGTCGTATACCGGTACTTGCAATAAAGTTCACCTCATAGTTTTTCCTCGCTTTGCGGTTACCGGATATGACTGTGATCGTTCCTTTGCCCGGAACTGATGCCGGAGCGCTTATTTCATATGTCGCACCGGAAAGCTCCTGCTGTTTGCTTGTTTTTGGAACAGTCGGGGCCTCAACCTCGACCGTTACGTTCTTTTTAATGTCCTCGGCCGTATATGAAGCCGGTACCGGAATATCATTTGACTTCGCGTTTTTGTCAAAGCCGTCAACGCTCACTCCCTTTACCAGCACACCTGAGATATTCGCGTTTTCGGAGTATGCTTCCTCACCCGTTGACGGAGGCGTTATAGCCTTCACATCATCCGTTGAACGGTCAAACAGCATTTCGTCAATGATAAGCGGCTCCTCCCATGGGTTTTCCAGCGTATCTTCTGTCGGGCTTGTTCCGAAATAAGTCGCGTAAGGGAACACAATCGTCATCTGCGTCAACGCGATATATGAATCGCTTTGAATGGCTTTGTTCATCGCACCCCAATCCGACGATCTGAATTCTGACGTCGGAATTGTAATATACTCCCATTCGCCTTCATTGGGCAACTGTATTTGTTTACTGAAAGCCAGATTTCCGAAGTCAGTCGAAGCTGTGAAGATCATTTCAATAGTACGGTTTGCTGCCGCACCTTTACCGCTGTGATCCACCGTTACCGGAGTGTGTACCCACATGGAAATGCTCTGAGTGTCACGCATAAGATCAAGCATTGAAATACTCTCATTTTCAAGCTCAATATTGTCATCCTTGAACTGAATAACAAATCCGTTATAGCGCATTGAAGGATCTGCTATATAATGTCCCGGATATGTCAGCTGCATCGCATTGCCGTACTTTCCCGACACATAACTTTTGGCGGCACTCATCGTGCCTCCGCTGTAGCCGTATGTCATTTTAAATTCGGAATCGCTATCCATTGAAAACTTAAAGTTGTACT
Organism: uncultured Lachnospiraceae bacterium; assembly: GCA_964579875.1. GTDB lineage: Bacteria > Bacillota > Clostridia > UBA1381 > UBA1381 > Ornithomonoglobus. The sequence continues at coordinate 24,601 of CAZOHJ010000004.1, forward strand.
TTATCCGCGAATCCGTATCCTCAGCAGCGATGCTTACGCCGCCAACGGTGCTGAACGCGATAGCTGCGGCGCATATGACCGAACAGATTTTCTTCATCATTATCACCCCTGTTTTGGCTTATTTTACTATCAATTTATAAGTCTGAGGCTCGATCCCGTTATCCGATGCATCAGATACCGTGATTGTATACTCACCTTTTTTGTCCTCCGGTATTGTGAATCCGAAGTTACTGTATGAATAATTTCTCCACGGCCAGTGCGGATATGAGATCCATCCGGGATAAACTTTATACAGAGCATTCGCAACTCCGTCAACCGGTAATCCTTCAATCTTCAACTCACCGTTTAACTCATGATCGGTCTTATTCATAATATGTATCGAAATATGTTCCTCAACGCCCGCTTCAACCTCGAACGTCTTTGGAACTTGGTAAGCCGAGTTTGCCGGATACTTTGTAACAAGCTCGCCGATAGGCTCCGATGTCTCAGGCTTAGGGTGTCTGTTATAATGCTCTTTAAGCCCGTCGCCTATATTTGTAAATGCAAAATCATCAATCCACAACCGACCCGAGGATTCAAGAGTAAGGTTAAACAGACTTATATATCTCACCTTGTTAAGATGCAGCATATCGCTCATGCCAAGGTCGCTTATTCTGAATTTATACTGCTTCCATTGCGTTGAGGTTACATCAAATGCAATACAGAAGCGTTCAAGCTCTCGCTTTTTAAAGTTAGAACGCTGCTCATTCTGATTAGTGCCCTTTTCCTGTTCAAAACGGAGCATAAATCTCTGCTTCGAACCGTCGCCCTTAGCCCAGAATGTGAAATAATCGGCATCAGCTATATCCCATGATCTCGGAATAGTAGCTCTCGCCTGTCCGCCATACGATCCCTCGGGGCAGTTATATGTGAACATGATCGGAGTGGAGCCCACAGCACGCTGCTCGATTCCGTTTGTTGTAACGGTAAACGAGTCTGTATCTGTGTTCTCGTCATCCTCCCATGCTTTCCATGTCATATTTTCCTTTTGCGTTCTGCCTGACACGGTAAACGGCTTTACTTCCTTGTAAGGAAGTCCGCCTATTTTTATATTGTCTACCGTGAAGCTTCCTGCGCCGTCGTCAAGAGATGTTAGAAGAACCGATTTTATCTGCGTTGTATCAAGGACGCCTTCCTCATTTTTAAACAGAGTAAGCGGGAAGAACCAGTCCTTCCAGTTGTCGTGCAGATCCATTTGCATGTAGGTTGTGAATACTCTGCCATCTTCAAGCTCAAGACCGATACCGATATTTCTCATATCGCCATCGCCCTTTATCCTGAGAGCCAGCCACTCAGCTCCGCTGAGATCCGCATCTCCGAAATCGGCGATTGCCGCGCTGTCCCAGCTTTCGGCTTCGCTTCTGTCGAACGCGACAAGCTGACCTTTCCCTTCAAAGCCGTTATTCGTTTTCGCTGTCCGTACCTCGTCACCGTACACCTTAAAATCTATACTTTCCGTGTCAAAGTCAACTACGTGCTCCCACGTTGAAAGCGGCGACGGATCCTCATACGCTCTGTCCTGCTCCGCCGGACGCGTTTCCGGCTCTTGGAGCATTTGATATTTCATATATATTCCCGAATAGTTTGTTGGAGTGAAGGTTTCCAAATCTGTCAGCATAGCCGGACTTGCACCGTCATGGAACGACCATGCGGTATAATTTAAGCCGTTGCGATCTATGAAATCAAAGATTTCATTCATCCACACATGCGGATATTCGCAAAGGTAATTATCGTACCAGTCGAAAAGCCTTTCTCCCCAGTGACCGAACTCACCTACCAGAATAGGCGCTTCATCAACCAGACACTCAACAGCCTTTTCAACCGGATTATATTCCGGCTTCATGGGGTATATATGAGTGTCATATATCACGCCGTTGCCGGTAGGATCATCGAGCTTGTATCCGTGCTCCATACCCTCGTAACCATCGCACAGTCCGTCAAAATAGTACGACCAGTCAAGACCTCCGGCAATCACTATATTTTTAGCGCCCTTTTTACGAATCATCTCAAGGATCTCCTGGTGACCGTATACGCGTTGCGTATGCTTTCCGTAAGCATCAGAGGTCTCAAGATAGCCGCCGTTTCTCCACATATCCCAGCTTATATCATGCGGCTCGTTCAAAAGACCGAATATTACGCCCGGGTTATTTGCGTAAACCTCAGCGGCGTCATTCCAGAATTCCTTTTGCTTCTCGGTAATAGCGTAGAACTCGTGCAAATTAAGTATTACATACTTTCCGCGTGAGGTGATCTGCTTTATCACGTTGTCAACCATCTTACGGTAATCCGTATAGGTCCCGTTCTGATACCATTCCTCTCCGAACCAGAACTTAGAATGTACGCACAAGCGGACACAGTTCGCATTCCACTGATCACAGAGGATGCCTACGCGTTTTATAAGCTCAATAGAGCCTGTAGCCCACCCAAGGTCAGGAATATTCGCGCCGGCAAGTCTTACCTTCTCGCCCTCGGCATTATATATGTATCTGCCTTCTACATGAAGCTCCGACGGAACGGTCTCCTTAGCAGATACTTTTATTTTGGCGCTCGCTTCGGTCGGCATAACCGCAATTGAGGCAGAAATTGCCGCGGCAAGAACCATGCCGATGATTTTTTTTATTTTCATAGTAAAATCCTCCGATTGAGATTATTCTTTTACCGATCCTACCGTAAGACCCTGAATGAAATATTTCTGGAAGAACGGATACACAAACAGTATCGGCGCGGTTGCTATTATACAAAGCGCCATTCTCGCGCCCTCTTTAGGAACATTTGCAAGAAGATTCGTACCGCCCATCTTCGCCGAATTTTCGGTCAGATTCTGAATATTTGAAATCATACTTTGCAAGAGATATTGAATGTTGTATTTTGACGGCTCCGTTATGTAGAGAAGCGGAAGCCACCAGTCATTCCAGTACGTCAGCGTCGCGAACAAACCGATCGTCGCAAGTCCCGGCAGCGAAAGATGCAATACAATCTTAAAGTAAATCTGATATTCATTCGCTCCATCGATTTTTGCCGCGTCTATAATTGCCGACGGTATAGACATTGAATAGAAGGATCTCATGACTATTACATGCCATGCGTTCATAACATACGGAAGAATTAATACCCATATGCTGTTTTTAAGATGGAGTACCCCGGTTGTTACCATGTATGACGCAACCGTTCCGCCGCTGAACAGCATAGTGAAGAGCGCAATAAAGGTAAATATCTTTCTGTATTTGAAATCCTTTCTTGAAATCGGATACGCATACATCGCCACAACAAACGTACTCATTAACATTCCTACAACGGTAACGAATATCGTTACACCGTAAGCTCTTAAAATCGTCTTCTTTGACATGACTATATATTTGTAGGCGTCAAGGCTGAACACCTTGGGGATAATCTTGTAGCCATAGTCCGAGATTGCCGATTCATCGGTAAACGATACGCCCAATACTACGAGCAGCGGATAAATACACGCTACGGCAAGGGCAACGAATATAACATAAATTATAATATCCGTAATGCTTCTTATATGTTTTCTTGTTTTCATTTTCCGGCTCCTTTAGAATAACGCGTTTTCGGGACTGATTTTTCTTACAACCATGTTCGTTGTCACCACAAGTATGAAGCCAATAACCGACTGATAGAACGCGGCCGCCGAAGCCATTCCGACACTTCCTGTTCCGGCTGATGTAAGCATGTTATAAACATATGTGCTTATAACATTTGTCGTCGGATAGAGCGCTCCGGAATTAAGCGGCACCTGATAGAACAGACCGAAATCCGAATTGAAAATCTTGCCTACATTAAGGATCGTGAGAACAACCATAAGCGGAACAAGCGCCGGAATCGTTATGTACCTTATCTGCTGCCAACGGTTAGCGCCGTCAACCTTTGCCGCCTCATAGAGTGATGTATCTATCCCGGCTATACCGGCAAGATATACAACACTGCCATATCCTGTTTCTTTCCAGAAATTCACGATGATCAATATCCACGGCCAATATTTAGGAGTGGTGTACCAGTCTATACCCTCCTTCCCAAGCATCGGAAGCACCGTCCTGTTTATGAGACCGTTCTCAACCTGCAGAAACGCAAGAACGAGGAAACTTACGATTACATATGACAGGAAGTGCGGCATAATCACTATCGTCTGTGATATCTTTGAGAAGGTTTTATTTCTAATCTCCGAAAGACCGATTGCCATTGCAACGTTTAAAACAAGTCCTCCGAATATGAAAATCAGATTATACGCTATTGTGTTCCTTGTAATGACCCATGCGTCCGGGCTTGAAAACATAAACTCAAAGTTCTTAAGTCCGTTCCATGGGCTCGCCCAGATTCCTAAGTCATATCTGTACTGCTTGAATGCTATTATAATTCCGAACATAGGTAAATAGCTGAATAATATAAAAAATATCAATCCGGGAATACACATTGAAAGCAAGGAACCATTCCTTTTCAGATCTTTAATAAAATTTTTCCTCCTCACATCCACTACACTCCTTTATAAATCAAAATTGCAGGGTGTGACAGAAAATACTGTCTTACCCTGCAATCATTCTACCATACGCCGTATTTTTATAAAAGGCGGTAAACTTTTTTGTAATGTGGTATAATTTTTAGAATTGTGCTGCCGAAGCTATGGGATGAAGCTTTTCAAAGTCATCAAATATGAACGCCCTCATAGATTTTCCGCTCGCATCCGCAACCGTGAGCATAAGCGTAACCTCGCCCTCGCCGTTGATCGTCTTTTCCGCAAGCTTAACATCGTCAAGAGTTCCGTCAGCATTATATATAGCGGCGGCTAAGGTTATATCGGTATTGCCGCTAAACCCCGCAATAGCCGCTTTTACGGTTATATCGCCATCGGCGAGCTTACTGATCTCCTGACCGTTTATCTCTGCCGTTACATTCACATCCGCGAAATTTGTGTTGTAGCCTTCCGTAGCGGAAAGCTCCATATTGTCAAAAATGACGCTGCCCTTTTTTGCTTCCGCCGCAAGCTTATCATCGCCCTTTTCCTTCGCTTCCTCCGAGTCTTTGTCAAGGTACAGACTCTCGCCCGCCTGGAAAGTTACCGCGCCTATTTCATTAAGATTGACCGACGTCCCATTGTTTACAAACGAACTGAGCGGTATGCTGGCTTTCGCCCACTCACCGTGGGAATCAAGGTTTAGTGTTTTGGTATACCTCGTACCGCTTGTAAGCTCTGCGCCGTTCTTATTTCCTGTTGAGAAGCTCAGCTTTATGACGCCTTCGCCTTTGTAATCAAAATTCAGATACTCTGCCGAGTCGATTCCAAGCTCCCATATCTGAGGTATCGCCGCAAACACCTCTCCCGAATAAGTGAATGCCGCGCTGTAATCGACTTTATACCCTGTCGAATCTCCAAAACCCTCGCCTGAGACTGCGGTACCCTTTATGTAATCTTTGTATGTTGAGTCAGCCGCCACTTTGTGACCGTCATATGTCTGTGTCGCTCCGAAGCTTGAATCCGCGCTTTCAAAGTCTGCGACAAAGTCTGTAATCGAGCTTTCTTCCGCAAGGGTGATATTGTCTATTATAATCTCGCCGTGCTTTGCCTTTGCTAAGAGGTCTTCCTTGCTCATTTCTTTCGACTCGGTCGCGTTATTGTCAACTCCGCCGTTTTCACCGGCTGTAAAGCTAATACCCTGTACATCCGCAAGAGGCACAACCTCGCCATTTGTAACAAACTTTGAAATCGGAATACTTATTGTTTTCCACTCGTCCGTATTAACCGTTATCTTCTGACCGTATCGGGTGCCTAATACCTGACCGTTGCTTACCGTACCGCCTGCCATGAGATTTATATTAACCGAGCCGTGTCCCTTCACATCAAACTCAAGGTAGTTTGAATCTGCGTCTGTCATCCACATATTCGGCACTTTTGTAAATTTCTCACCGGCAAAATATGATGCGGACTGATATTCGATCTTATAGCCTTTGCCTTCTTTGCCTTCGCCGCTCGCAGTCACATCTCCCGACACATAGTCGCTGTAGTCTCCGGCATTATTTTTAAAACCGCTGAATGTAGTTACAGTCGCAAGAGTGTAGTCATCAAAATTGATCACTCTGGTCGGTATTTCAGAAGGCGGAAGGGCATCGCCTTCATCGGAAAGCTCCATATTGTCAAATATTACGCTTCCGGTTTTTGCTCTCTGTAAAAAGTCTTCTTTTGGCAAAGATTTGGTTTCATCGGCGCTGCCGTCCAGTCCGCCGGTTTCGCCTGCCATAAAGGTAACCATTGTAACTTCATCAAGATGCTCCGCGGCAGTGTCAACCACTGTATTGCCGCTTTCATCCGTGTGGCTGTAGGTGAAGCTTGACAGCGGAATACTTATTGTCTTCCACTCATCGTTCGTGTCAGCATCAAGTAAATATCTGTATTTTACACCGTTCTGTGCCGAGTAGTTTATGATCTCATAGGTTCCGAATGCCAAATATATTTTACCCTTACCCTTATAGTCGAAGTTGAGATACTTAACCTCCGGGTCGGTTATGGCTCCGGACCACACCTTCGGAATATATCCGAAATATTCTCCCGCATAGTATGTAGCCGCCGAATAACTTATCTGCATACCCCATGTTCCGTCAACGCCGCCTTCATCCACCCAGTCTAGGTTCACGTAATCCCTGTAATATTCCGGATCATTTCTATCTGTAATATTACTGTTGCCATGACCTCCGTAAGTTGTGGCTCTGGTAAATCTGCTGTCATTTCCCGCGTCAAAATTCGCCATATATGACTTGGCAAAAGCCGATGGAACCATAGCCATTGCCATTGCAGCGGCGATGGATATCGAAACTATTTTTTTCATAAGTGATTCTCCTCTCATTTTACTTGTTTTCAAGAAACTCGTCATACTGTTTCTGCGCTTCTTCAACAATCTTGTCAATGCCGGCCGCCTTAAGCTTACTGGTATACTCCTTCATAACCGGCTCAGGATCCATCGCGCCCATGCAGACCTGCTTTTTATATTCACTCATAACAGTGGTTACAGCCGCGATTTCCATTTCAACAGGGGTCTTATCAAACTGGAATCCGTAATCCATCGGCTTCTTGCCCTCAGCGTTAAACGCTTTAAGCTCTTCCACCTTGTTTGGATCCTCACCCTCTGTGAGATAGTTAAGGAACACGTTTCCCTGCATCCACTGATAACCCTGCAGCGTGTATGTTGTATCGCTCGGAATTGAAATTGTGTTATCGTCAATCTTTGTATAGTGCTTTCCTTCAATCCCGTAGTTTATGAGATTGCTTAAAGTGGGATCTGTGTAGAGCAGCTCGAGGAAGCGAAGGACTCTCTCGGGGTTCTTTGAGGTTCTTGAAACTACCATCATCGAGCCTGTGCCCGCGCCGTTATCAAGCCATACGTCCGATACCGTTGACTGATCTAGCTCAAAATCAAAGTTTGCCGAGGTTTCCTTTGCCTTACCCGGCTTTAAGAAGTCTACATAGCAGAAGGTTTTTCCGTCTTTAAGTCTCTGATCAAAATCTGTGGCAGTCATAACATCTTTCTTTACAAGACCTTCATTATAAAGTTTGCGCGCCCACTTGCACATCTCAAGATATTCATCCGTTTCGGTAAGATTTACGACCTTGCCGGCATATTTATCGTTATCATAGAATATAACCGCAGTTCCGGCCACATCCTCATACTTCATAAGCGACGGCGGAGTTCTGTCGGTGCCCCAATCGATCGGGTACTGCATATCCGGCTCGTTTGCCTGAACCATCTTAAGCACCGGCAGAAGATCGTCAAATGTCTTTATGCTGTCCATATCTATATTGTACTTTTCCGCTATATCCTTGCGGTATGTCCAGCCTCTTGAATCCGCCATTTCCTTAAGCACCGGAAGCGCGTAAAGCGTCCCGTCAACTCTTGCGTTGTCAGCAAACTCGCCAAGCAGCTCTACAGTCTTCGGTATGTATGTGTCAATATAATCATCAAGCGCGAGCCATGCGCCGTTTCTTGCATTTGAAGTGTAATCAAGCACGCCGCCGGTTGCCCATGCGATATCGAAATACTCGCCCGCGGCAATCATTGTGCTGACCTGCTGACTGTACTGGCTTGATTCAAGCCTATGCATTTTAAGAGTTGCGTTGATCTTATCCTTGAGATAATCATTGACAGCCGCCTCTACCGACGCCACGTCCTCCTGAGGCATACCCTGCATGTACCAGTTGATCTCGTATGTGTCCTCAGGAACCGTATTCGGATCCTCGCTGCCCGTTGCAACCTTTCCGCCGCCGCAGCCTGAAAGCGCTCCGCCGAGTATCGCTGCAGCCAATAACGCAGAAATTCTCTTCCTCATCTTCATTGTTTTAAAATCTCCTTTCTTCTCCCGGCAGCAGAGCTTCTAATATACTGCCCGTGCTGCCTGCTGTTTCCTCATTGCCGAAATATTTTATAAGCGCCTCTTCAGCCTGTTTAATGTTCTCGCCGTTCATATTAAGGCTTCTGTACGCAGACGCATTTTTTACTGATTCTTTTATACCTGTGATATACGGATTAGCATCAAGGATCATAGCATCATCATACAATGCCTCTATGATTGGCATAACAGAGCAGTCTCTTGAAAGCCTCTGCTGCTGCTCCTTTGAATCCATAAAGTCAAGAAATTTCAAAGCCGCAGCGGTATTCTTTGAGTTTGCATTGACCGCAAGACCATATCCGCAAATGCAGCTTACCGCCCCTCCTTGGTCATCGCCGGGCAGCATTGCTGCCTCAACATTTCCTTTAACAGCTGATGTGTTGCTGTTAAGCTTGTTCCACAGCGAGCCTTTTCCCATCAGCATATATGCATTTCCTGTTTTAAATGCAGAAATATAGTCAGCCGGCATATCGCCGGTCGATTCATAATCCGAAATTATTTCCTTATAAAGACTTAACGCGTCAGCATATGAGCAGCCCTTGGATTTTGTTATCTGAAACAGATTACAGACAATATCCTCTGCATCTGAATTTTCAAGGCAGAGCCCGAGCGGAACAGTCTTATCTGTTCTTCGGCACTGCGCCATTATCCCATCCCAGTCAGCGGGCGCCTGTTCCATTAAGTCTCTGCGGTAAAATATAAAGTCCATATCCAGACCTATCGGCAAAGCGTACAGACTGCCGTTACCCGAAAACATATCCCGCGCGTCAACAATATATTTACTGTTGTCCACCGATATTTCATCATCAAGCGGGATTATATATTCCTCTCTCGCAAATTCTTCCGTCCATTCATCATTTATCCAATATATATCAACAGACGCATCGCTTCCGCTCAATGCGGAAACATACAACTGATGTCTTTCGTCTGTAGAGACAGGTGCATCAACAAATTTAACCTGTATATCGCTGTTCACTTCATTAAAGTCATTTACTATCTTGGAAAACTCGGGTATATTGCTTGGCTTTATTATCTTTATTACAGAAACCTCATGCGAGGAAACTTCCGCAACCGACGAAGCGCAGCCTGTGCATAGTGTAACCATCGCTGCCGCAATGCCAAGGTATTTTATGTATTTCATTGCAAGCTCCTTCTCTCCGTTTAGTATACTACCATTATACACTACCTTATGTAAAATATAAATAGTGACAAACTTTAAAAAGTGCGTATTTTTTTATATTTTAAAAAAGTCTCTGTTTTTCTCTTGAAAAAGCGAAAAAATATGATAAAATAATATCAGGTATAACTAATGAGGGAAGGAACGGCAGGATTCTTATGGAAACTCTAAAAAAAATGTCATTTCGCGCTAAACTGCTGATTACATATATAGCGGTAATTATTCTGTGTATTATCATTTTCGGGCTGACTGTTTTTTCAAGTTTTTCAAAGCAATTTGAGAACGAAATATCATATAACACCACACAGGTAACGATGCTTGCCGTTGACAATATGACAAATTCCATTAACAGCATTGAGCAGGTGCTTAATACCGTACAGGCAAACCCGACAATCTCAAGAATACTTTCCGCTCCCAACACACTCTCAGCATACGAAAAACTTGCGGCAATAGAAAATGAAATGCAGACGTCAGACCCTCTGCGAGCAACAGTTTCAAAGCTCACTCTTTATATTGCAAAAAACGATTCTTATCCGGTATCATACACCTCCTCAGTAGCGTCAGCTTCACTTGTTGAAAACGAAGTCTGGTACAAGCATACAACAGAAAAAAACGGTGATGTTTGCTTAGGCATAATGGACACATCAGACTCAAACGGAGTTCTGTATGCAGCAAGAGCGTTTATTGACACTCGCACACATGAAATTCTCGGCGTTATACGCGCCGACGTCAATCTGTCGCTTTTCACAAATGATATTTCAAAAATAACGTTAGGTCATACCGGCAGACTGTTTATAGTAAGCGAAAATCATATAGTAAACACATGGAACGACAGCTATATAAACGGATTTGTCAATGAACGCAGCTTCTTTGACGCGGTGTATAATGACACAACCGAACCTCAGATTATAAAAGTCAACAACATAAGACATATCATAAATAAACAGCAGATAAAAAAAAGTCCGATCTTTCTTGTATGCGCTTCAAACTATGATGATATTAATACCGATATAAGAGTTGTCGGAAAATCAATAATTATCACAGGAATAATAGCAATAGCAGCCGCGGTGCTTCTTATGTTCCTGCTGACCGGCTGGCTTACCGCGCCTATTACAAGGCTTATTTCATACATGAAGGATTTTGAAACGGAGCGAAAGAGAGTTCCGGAGGAAATGATCACCCATGATGAAATGGGTAAGCTATGCTTAACCTATAACTCAATGCTTGACACCATAGATTCTCTTATAAATGATGTATACGACCTATACCAAAAGCAGAAACGGTTCGAGCTAAAAGCGCTGCAGGCTCAGATAAATCCGCACTTTCTGTATAATACGCTCGATTCAATCAACTGGATGGCGCGCGCACATCACGCAAGAGACATAAGCAAGATGGTTTCCGCTCTCGGAAGCTTCTTCCGCTACTCGCTAAACAAGGGTAATGAATATACCACAATTGAGAATGAGCTTAATCAGATCGAAAGCTATACGGATATACAGAAGATACGTTATGATGATAAATTTGACATAAACTTTGATATAGATGAGGAGCTTTTGCATTGTACAATTATCAAGCTCTGTGTGCAGCCGCTTGTTGAAAACTGCATTATTCACGGCTTTGAGGAAATTGAAGAGGGAGGTATGATAAATATACGTCTCTATGCTGAGGGGGACTATATTTATATATCCGTTGAAGATAACGGCTGCGGCGCCGATACCGACGAGCTTAACACCGCTCTTGCAAAAGAAATAGACTACAACGAGCCTATAGAAAAATACGGTCTGAGCAATGTCAATCTCAGAATAAAACTGTACTTTGACGAGACCTGTGGGCTTACATTTGCAACTAATGAGAAGGGAGGCGTAACCGCGCTTATTAAGATAAGGCGGAAAAACCATGAATATAAAGCTATTGATTTGTGATGATGAAAAACTAATCAGAGAGGGGCTTGCCGCTCTTGACTGGGAAGAACACGGTATTGAGGTCGTCGGCGCCGCAAAAAACGGTGAGGAGGGCTTCGAGCTTTTCAAAAATCTTTCACCCGACATTGTTATATCCGATATCCGTATGCCGAAAAAGGACGGTATTTGGCTTTCAGAGCAGATAAACGGGCTTTCACGGGGAACGCATATGATTTTTCTTACAGGCTACAACGAGTTTGAATATGCGCAGAGCGCTGTGAATAACGGAGTTTGCCGCTATCTTCTTAAGCCGATTGATGAATTTGAACTTTATTCTATTATTGATGAGCTTGCGGCTGATATCAGAACCGGTCGTCAGCGTAAAGCAAAAGCAATCGAGTTTCGCAAAATGCTTACCAAAAGCCGCTACTTCCTTCTGAACTATCTTTTTAACCGCGCAAAATCGGGAATAATTGACTATGAGCTTTTTGATATAGCGCCTGATCCGACAAACATGTGCGCAGCTATAGTGAAGTTGGATGAGAGCAACGATGATGACAATGTTAACTTTGTGGTCTTTGAGGAACTTGCCGAAAATCTGCCTGAGGATATGAATATAATTCCATTCTTCTGTGATTCTGAGCTTGTTTTCATATACTTCTTTGACTGCGGCACAGAAGAAGCAGAGCACAAGATGTTCACCTGCTGCGAGAATATGAGTGAATTTATTGACGGACTATTCAATTGCAGCTATAACATCGGTATAGGCAATATTGCCGAATCTGCCGCTGAGCTTGAGGCAAGCTACGATTCCGCTCTGCAGGCGCTCAGCTACAGCAAGGGACTTGGTAATAGGAATATCATTTACATAAACGATATTGAGCCGAGATCCCAGGTCTCAAACTACCAGACTTCGCTCATAGATATGTACATAAAATCGCTGAAAAATAACGATGAAAAACAAACGAGCAAGATCCTTAAGGAGCTGTTCGACAGCATGAAGCGTTCCGGCACAAGCCTATACAACCAGCAGCGCCGATGTCTTTCGCTTATACTTGCTATTTCGGACGCGCTCTATGATATGGACTGTAATCCGGCTATTCTGTTTAACAACACAGACGCATGGTCGATTATAAAAAAGAGCGGCTCGCCTGAGGCGTTGCGTGAATTCACCGAAAACATTACCGATGTTGTTATATCGCATATAGCAGAGGTACAGCGGCAGAAAACCGCCAGCATCATAGCTAATGTTAAGGCTCTGGTCGAAAAGAATTATGCCGGAGACGCCTCGCTTGAAACGGTCGCATCACAGGTGTTCATCTCGCCCTGCTATCTGAGCGTTATATTCAAAAAGGAAACCAATATAACCTTTAAAAACTATTTGATACAGACAAGAATAGAAAAGGCAAAAGAGCTGCTTACAGATACGGATCTAAAGATATACGAGATAGCCAAAAAGGTGGGCTACACCGACACGCGCTATTTCAGTGAGCTGTTCCAGCGCGTATGCGGCAAGACGCCGTCACAGTACAGAAATAAAAACAGATAAACCAAAAGCCGAGGCGGATTCGCTCCGGCTTTTTCTATCTTATCCTAAAAACGCGCTCTGCGCCTTTAGCGTTTCCCGTAATTTCTTTATATCAAGCTCATGCACGCTTACATTATCTATTGCACATAGCCCCGCCGCTACTCCTGCCGCATGCCCTGTCGCACCGGCTATAGGTGAAACGCGTATTGCCGCCTGCGCCTCAAAGCTTGCGCTTATCGAACGTCCTGCGGTTATGAGATTATCCGCGCCGTCCGTAATAAGGGTGCTGTAAGGTATGCTGTACATATCGCCGTATTCGAGTGAAAGTTTTGTCCTTTTATACGCATTATCATCTCTGCCCTCCGGGGAATGAATATCTATCGGGTATCCTCCCCTTGCGATCGTATCAGAAAACTCCGCGCAGCTTACGATATCCTCCGCTGTAAGCGTATAGCTGCCTTTTATTCGGCGTGAGGAGCGTATGCCGATAAACGGTCCTGTAAATTCAAGCTCTGCCTCTTCAAAGCCTGCCGCACTTTCCTTAAGTAAAGCATATACCTCCCATGCCTGTTTTCTTCCCTCTATTTCCGCACGGGTAAGATCTTCCGGTATTGTGGGATCCGCGTTTATAACGCGCGTTGTGTTCACGATAAATTCTCCGGGCGTGTTGGTTTCGAAGAACAATATGTCCTCACGATCAAATGATATTCTGCCGTCACGCTGCGCGTTTTGCAATGTTTTAACATATCCGCCGATCGATAGTCTGCACGCTCTTGTAACCTTTGTTAAATCCCCCTTTAGACGCGGAAACTCTTCATCGTGTGACATTATATATTCTTTGACCCTTTCGGTATCCACGTTTAGGAGCTTAAAATTCATCGTAAGCGGCTGGCATTTGCCGTCTTCTTCTCTTCCCTTTGTAACCGGCAGCCCGGCAAGCACACTGAGATCACAGTCTCCGCTCGCGTCAACAAACACCTTTGCCTCTATTTTTCGCTTGCCGTTCTTGCCGTAAACCTCAACGGAATGAAGCCTTCCGTCCTCAAAATCCACATCACATACGATACTGTGATAAAGCAGAGTAACACCCTCCTCTGTCATCATTGCTTCAAGCTCAAGCTTCATGCCCTCGGCTGAGAACGGAGTTACCGAATATGTATATCCGGTAGTATCAAATATATGCCCCGGAGAAAACCCCTTGCGCTTTAAGCGCTCTATAAGCTCATCGGTTATGCCCTGCACCGCCTGTATCTCTCCGGCGTGAAAGGTCATCATAGGTCCTGTTCCGCAAGCGGTAAGCGTACCGCCAAGAAAGCCGTACCGCTCTATTAAAATTACACGTGCGCCGCACCGTGCCGCCGCAATCGCCGCCATACATCCGGCTATTCCGCCGCCGATTACCGCCGCGTCATACATACTCTATTCCCTCCAGTCTCACTCTCAGCTCCTTACCGTCTGCGCTCCGAACGTCAGCCTTCATTATAATATACGGTGATAGCTGTATAATCTCTATTCGCTCATCACATTCAGCTGCTTTCTTTGCGCTGTAGTCAAGCTCAATATTTATTTCAATGTGCTTATGCGTCGGGTCTGTGATCACAAAATCCATTCCGCCGTTATTTATATTCGTCATAACAATTGAGCGTTTGTCACACGCGACGCCTGCCGCGCTTCGCGTCTTATCTCTGAGAAATATTATTCCCGTCACATTACCCTTATTAACGCACTGTATCCATGCCGAATTTTCGATAATGTCGATCCCTCTGTTTCTGTCATAGCCTTTAAGCTCCTCTTCGCTGCATTTGGGTATCATTATATATTCATATGATGCGTCTTTTATATTCTTGCCGTGATCTATCCACATTGTAATGTACATTCCCGAATGCGTCTTGCCATCGGTTCTTACATTTAGCCTGTCCCATTTACCCTCTCTTACCTCGCGCAATACATACACATGCTGCTCCTCCGGGAAATAGTAGCCAATATCATGTCTGCCGTCAAGGTACGCTCCTTTTACGTTATATCCCCGCGCTGCCTTTTTGCCGCATACGGTAAATCGAGAATTATCCGCAATAAGCCGATTTTCGATTATTGTTTCAACGTTTATATCGTCCGAGCTTGTTATCCCGCTGCCAAGACATACAATTTCGTTATCAAAAAAGAACCATGCCTTGTTTGCCCTCAAATTATAGCCAACAGGATTAAGCTCCATTGCACATACGCCGTTTTCGCCCATACCGCAGCCGCCGACAAAATCACACTTCGATACTGTATTCGGCTTTACCTCTGTATTTTTTAATACCGTTGTTCCGGGCAGCCGGTTAAGATCAATCGTCTGCCAGAAAAAGTCTGCCCACGGCTCATTCGGCTTATAGGTGTAGAGCATACCGTCCGAGGTATGGTAAGCCTTTGTATTCTCATCATTTATAGACTCGTAGTTTGCAATACGCTCCGAATGCATTGCAAGTCCTATACTGTAATCCTTGCCATGCTTTACGGCTCTGTCCATGCTGTTAAACGCTCTGAAATACGGCTCAGGCAAAATCGGCGCTATATTATCATCATGTATAACTTCATACGCAAGCTCTGCGGCAAACGCGCCCGCATAGCCGAAAAAATCCTCTTTGAGCTGCGGCTTTATACATGCTTTGAGTCTCTTATTTTTATGCCCTTCTATATCGCTTACGGTAAGCATTGCCGCAAGCAGGCTTGCTCCGGCAAAATCGCACTGCTCATAGCAGCGCGAGATCTCTCGTCCGCGCACCATATCCATGCATCTGCCGTTTGTCATAAACGGGAAATATGAATTTTCGATCCATTTATTAATAACGTCCAATTCCTTTATTTCAAACTCCGTACCGGCGAAAAGATAGAGCATTGGCGCAAGCTCCTGCAGAAGCGAACGTCCGTATCCGCCGTTATAGGGAAAATTGCCGTGCTGTATAAACGAGCCGTCATAGTGAAAGCCGTCGCCCTCTTTAACAATCACCATAACGTCAGCAATGCCCGAAACCGCGGCGCGGATCATACCGCCGTCACCGAGCAATATTCCACGTATCGCAAAAATTACCGATTCCCAGACGCGATTCGCGCCGGTCAGCTTAATTTCATCATTAAAATGCCGCTCCGCCGCCATATACCCTTGCATCATTTCCTTATCGGTATAATCATACATAAGAGTAAATATTTTATTAAGGTTGAGCGGAATGCCTATTTCCCAATACCACCAATTACCGTAAGGCTTTACGGCGCTGTTATACTGCTTCTGCATCTTCCCCAGAGTATCATTTATCAGCTCCGCCACAGCCTTGTCCATATAATACACCGAACCTCTCTGCGAGAATGAGACCGCCATATCCGCAAGACGTTTAAATACCGAGTCGATCCGTCCCGGCTCACCGGACTCCGAAGCCGTCTCTCCCTCATCCGTAACAACGGCAACATGCTGTTCGGTAAGCTTATCTGTATGCCGCATACTTTTCTTTGCGCCGTCATTTTTGCCGCTGCCGCAAAGCAGCAGCGCGTAACGATTGCGCAGCTCGCTAAAATCAGCCATTTTAATCCTCCACAAGTATTATTATATCTATTATACACTCATGATGAAAATTATTTAACGGGAGTATTCTTTTTTTAGTGACGATAACTTTTGAAAATTTCAAAAGGTTTACCCTATCTGATGTTACATCTACATCAAAAGAGCCTATACTGAACTGCACCTTCGACTGTAGTATACCATCTTCTTTTATTCTACCGCTGTTTTTTAGTTTACCACGCAAAAACGGACAGACCCGTTTTTGAGTCTGCCCGCCGGATATTAAAATTCCGTTTCGGAAAATCTGCGTATAGTTATAGCGTCTGCAAGCGGTTTCAACTCTATTTCAACGTCAAACAGATATGCTCTTACGGTATCCGCCTCTGTCAGATCCTCTGACGTCAGCTCTGCACTGTCACTGTACGAAATTTCACATCCTATGAGTATTCCGTCTTTATATGCTGCTATGATGAGCATTTGCCCGCTCTCGGTTGATATAACCCGCACTCCGTCCGTCTCGTCAAAGCTTTCTATAGCATTGCCCTCAAGATCCGTAAATGCTATAATATCTTCCTCAACAGGCGGCGTTGTTGTCGGCTCCTCGGTCGGTGGCGCGGTCGGCGGTTGCGTCGGCTCCTCGGTCGG
>CAZOHJ010000004.1:41910-88630 GCA_964579875.1 uncultured Lachnospiraceae bacterium
GTCGGCTCCTCGGTCGGTGGCGCGGTCGGCGGTTGCGTCGGCTCCTCGGTCGGTGGCGCGGTCGGCGGTTGCGTCGGCTCCTCGGTCGGTGGCACGGTCGGCGTGGATTCTCCGTTTGAAATCACTATAGTGTACTTTACGGGACTAACCGTTCTTGTTCCGAGCGACTCATGCTGCTTCGTTGAAGTCGTTCCCAATGTATCTGTTGCGATCGCATAAACCTCATGCGTGCCCAATGCCGCAGAGTCCCATTTGATTTGATATTCATCGTCGCTTATCTTCTCCGCCATACCGATTGACGTACCGTCCGCAAACACCTCAACCGTTACGATCTCGTCATCATAATCTCTTGCGTTTACCGTTATAACGCCTGAGCTGTCGGATGTTATTTTCCGGATCATCGGAGTAAAATTCAAAGGATTGCTGTAGACTCCGTTCTCGTATGCTGCAAACAGATACCGTTCCGTATCCGTTCTGAACGGCGCCATCGGAAGTCCGGCACTGTTTACCAGATTCAGTGTGGTTGAATCACCCGATAATGCCGGGCAGTCCTCCCACGCGTAACGCACCTTTGGCGTTCCGGTAACAGACGATGTGTCAATCTTTATCGTATTTCCGTCAAGCGTTGCCGCCGCATCTGCAAACACATTGTCGTCACCGGCTATCTTAAAGCCTCTTGGGCTTTCGCCGTCTGTTGTTTTGAGCCCCTCGGCAATATCCTTGAACGTAATTGTCATCACATCTCCGTCCTGTGAATATGTATCCATAGATGGACTCTTATATATCAGGTCGGCATTATCGGGATCGATAAAGTGAAGTATCGCATTTGCGGCTCTTTGTACCAGCGGGAGCTTATCATTCGGATGTATTCCCGATGCGGAGCCTGTATCTATTGCCACAACAGTAGCAACATTGTCAAGACGCTCCGAAACATTCCACTCTGCCGCGCGTACTTCAACTGCTGTTCGGAATGCGGAATTATATTTTTCAGGGTAATTATAAATAGGCAGCTGTATTATGGTAAATGTAATATCTTCATCGTCCCAGTCCTCGCGCAATCCGTCTATATACTTTGTCAGAGACTTTTCATAGTTCCAGGACATGACCGTATTCGCTTCGCCCTGATACCAAAGCACATGACCTATCGTATACGAGGTCCACGGCGCAACCATGAGATTATATGCGGTATTATTATTTGCCGCAGTGATGCCGGCAGTATCCGGATCGGTTCCAAACAATCCGTTCGGTACCCATGTATTTATATTGGTTCCGCCTATTGCCGCATATATAAGACCTATGGGAACCTCTTCGTTCAGCGCATGATATAAAATCTGACCTGTGCCGAATCCGAATGCCGAAAACCCCACCGCCTCCTGCCGGGTTGCGTTTACCCAGCGTCCTGACGGAATATCTGTCTGCGGAGACGTCGTGTAGCCTGAATCCTGCTTAAAGAGATGTATATCATTATAATCCTTATCCGAAAGTCCCTGCAGTGACGAGAACTGCGAAAGCGAATACGCCATATTCGACTGACCGTTACATAAAATAATCTCACCTATCGCGGCATTATATGCGGTTTTCACTCCGCCCGATTCAATGGTTAGCTCTGTTTCCTTTGACGCCGCCTGCGAAGGAAGAGTAATTTCAAACCGCCCGTTTTCCACAACGCCCGATGCAGCGCTGCCGTTTACGGACGCCGTAATCTTCGCGCCGTTATTGCCTTTTCCGGATATCTTTATCGGCTTGTTCCTCTGCAGTACCATACCATCCGAATACATTGCCGGCATAGAGTAATCCGCGACAACAAATTCGACTGTATTTGAGTAGCCGACAAGTCCATCCGAGCTTATTGATTTTACTCTCAGTTCATGACGTCCCGGTGTTATATTGTTTTTAATAAATTCATATGACGCATCCGTCGTTTCAAACGTCATTGAACCGTCAATATAAAACTCGGTTTTCTCTATTTCGTTACCACGTGAGTCTTTTGCGTATCCCGAAAATGTTATGTCAGAACCGGTGAGATAGGTTCTGCTCTCCGGTGACGTCAGAACCGATGTTATATATGAATCCTGCTCCTGCGACAATACAAAATTATCAAGATACATCGTTCCCGGATCATTTTTGTTTACAATACCCTTTATTGATACTTCCGATACATAGGTCATCGCCGTTGGGTTAGGCGGAACAATTTCACCCAGTTTTTCGCCGTCCAGATAATATGTGATTGTCTGATTCACAAAATCGAATTTCGCGGCAATGTGATACCATCTGTCAGCCTCGTATTTGACCTCAGCTCCGCTGCTGTCATAAAATACTTTATAACCTTCATCGCTGTAATAGGCTATATTACCGTTTGCTGAGAATACAAGTCCGTTATACAGATTTGTTGTGCGGTACGACGCAAGATGTCTGGTTTCATTAGTACTTGAGAATGCGGCGTCCATTTCCGCAACAAGATTATCGACAGGCTTATCGAGATTATCCAGATTGAAATAGATCCTTGCGGATTCACTTGATGACGCTGTTGACGTCAGCTTTAAATGATAATCGCTTTCCTCCCTGCCGAAAAGTCCGTGTTCGCTTGTTATAATACCGCCGTAAAAGCCGACTGCGGCAGGCTGCGTTCCCGGTAAGGTGATTCCTGTAGAGCTGTTATATTCCTCCGTTGATTTAAACTCATTGAAGTCATAGCTCCATTTAGCTGCCCATACCGGTTCGATCGATTCGTCCAGAGAATAGATTTCCACGGTAACCGTTCCCGATTCCCCGGTTTCTCCCAACGCATTATAGGCTTTTGCATATATACTGTATTTACCTGCCTCATCAGGCGTCCATGTAACCATATACGGAGCTTCATAAGTCGTGCCGTAAAGCGCGTCATTTATATAAAATTCTATCTTGCTTATCGTTGTGTTGTCACATGCAGCATCTGCCGATATGGTCAGAGCGGTGTTTTCATATGCTTTTAAGCCGTTATACGGCGATGTAAGGGTTACGGTCGGAACGGTTTGCGGCATACGTATTTTCTGACTGTATACCACGCTCGCTTCATCGCCCTCATTAAGCTCCTCCGCGGCGTTTCTCGGAATAACCGAGAACCTTATATATTTATCCGCGTCCGCTTCTGTCAGCGTGTATGATGAGCCTGTTTCCGCACTGACCGGCTCTGTCTTTACCGTTTCCACGTTTTTCGTAAAACCGGCGTCATCCGCGCGCTGCCACGTTGCGGTTGAGCCGCTTTCTTCATTTCCCATCGGATCATCATAGACATATGTGCCGTACAGTGTGCTGCCCACAACATTGCCGCCGGTAACCGCAAGCTTTTCAGCAGCCGGATTTCCCGGCAGCTTTTCAAACACAGTGCCGTCAGGGAATGCGCTCGTAAACGCCTCATCGGTATAGCCCTGTCCGTTCGCCGGATAATAAACGGTTATTGACGTTGAGGCGCTCATAAACATATTCTCGCCCATGGCAGTCGGCGCATGCTTACCCTTGAAGGTCATTGCTTCAAGCGCTTTTGATTCTCTGAATGCATATCCGCCTATGCTTGTTATTTCTCCCTCAAAGGTTATATCCTTAAGTGTGCGCGTAAACTGAAACGTGCTTACCTCTATTGATGTTACGCCTGCCGGAACCGTCATGGAGGTAAAGCGACAGTTCTGAAATGCGCTCGGACCTATATAGGTCAAGCTCTCCGGCAGCTCAAAATCATAGTAAACCCCGCCGCCCGATGACTGCGCAAACGCATTTTGCTCAATACGCGTAAGTGTAGACGGCAGAACAAATCTTGTATATGATGATGAGTCCATTTGACCGAATACGTTATACGGAATGGAGGTAACACCCTCAGGGATAACAATTGTTTTGCCGTTTACGGCATTGTTATATCTGAATATAGCGTAATTGGTATTTTGCGCAAACATTACGACGTCTTTTTCGGCATACTCTGTGCCGCCGTCGGAAAACGCGCCGATATGCGTTGGAATAACGATTGTATCAGAGCTGCCTCCCGTTTCATAAGCAAATGACGATGCCTGATCCGCATTTTTTATCTGCCCTGTGGACGGATAGTACATAAATTTGTAATCTCCGTTTGATATCCAGCCGTATTCCGCCGGTGTACCGTCAACAACGTCGTATGTATATGTCGCTTCGTCCCAGTAATTAATATCATTGTAAGCGCCCTCAACGTTAATCGCAACTGTTTTTGTTTCCGTCCCCTCCGCACTTATTGTCCACGGCGTCAGGGATATAAGCATTACGGAGGACAGTATCATTGAAATGATTTTTTTCATAATCCTTCTCCTTATAATTGAAGATAAAATTTAATATTAAAGCTTTTTCCTGCCTTATAATCAACGAAATACAGAGTATCATCCTTCGCACCGTGGCTTTTCAATGTCTCGCTGCCCATTTCCGGGATCGCGTCACTTTCGAGAATAAGATTCCCTATAACCGCCGCTCCGTCTCTGATTTCAGGCTTTATGACCGATATGAAGCGTTCTGTTATATCGTGCGCTTTATGATCATTAAATTCAAAGTTGTCCGTCAGCTCCACCCCGTTATCGCTTATGACAAATCGCCTGTTAAGCCTTTTTACAGCACCGCCGTATGCTCCGGCAATATCGGTCTCGAACACACCGCCGCCATGCTTTATAACAGTTCCTTTAAACTCCGATCCGGCAAGCTGATATTTTCCGTCTATTATAGGTACGCTATGCCCTCTTGAAGAGGTACACAGATGTTCATAGCGTTTTTCCGTAAAATAGTCATGCGTGTATTCGCCGGAACCGTAATCGGCAATAAGCTGTCCCTCGTCCGCCGCGATTATAAAGCTGCCTATATCGTTATGGTTGTGGCTCTCGCCGTTATTTCCGCTCTTTGCCGAGAACGCGAAGCTGTCGCCGCGATATACATACCATTCGGCGTCCTCAAAATAGCTCTCATTCTCCTGTGTCTCACTTAATCCGATAAAATCTTCGTTTATCCACATAAAGCTTCTGAGACATGATAAAAATCTGTAGCAGTTATCCACCCCGTCCGAAAGCTCATCTCTGATTATCTTTACATCATTGCCAAAACGACCTCTGAGATAGTGCGCAAGCCCTGAATTAAACCGCTCATATCTTCCGCAGTCGCTGTAGCTTATGACATTGTTTCCTCTGAGGAACAAATTCTGCTGGCACATGGCGATCCTTTTTACCTTTTTGCTGTCCATTATATCAACGCCGCAGCGTTTTTTATACAGATCCGCGAATCCGGTAAAGTACCAGAAGCCGTAATTCCAGTATCCAAGCCCCTCCGGCGATATTCCATCATCGCCGAAGCCCGAAAGATAGCTTTGCATTGCGCAGTTTATGCGATCTTCAACCTGCCGGAACTCGTCCGGGAACGCATAAAGGAACGTCATTCCCACAGCGCCGCCGCACACCGCCGCCCAGTTATGGGTAAAGCTTTCCCAATCAAAGCGTTCCTCGATAAACGGACGTATTATTCTGCGTTCGAGTTCCGTTCCGACCCGTTCTCTTATTCCACACCGGAGATTATCGCCCAATATATCGCATATTTCGCTCAGCGCCTGTCCGGTTTCAGCGGCAAACAGATCTATTACGCGATCCGGATGCGGATTGTCCTTTGACATATGCGCCGGAAGCGCCCATGTAAATTCATCGCAAATAAGCTCTATTGTTTCCGTGAGCGTCTTTATATGCTCTTCCCCGCCGTAGATAAAGCTCATAAGCGCGGACATAAGCAGTGCGCCGCGCCGCTTAAAATACTCCGCCTCGTATTCCTTGCGCGAGCCTGTTTCATAAAAATAGTCAAACAGTTCTCTTGTAAGCTCCGGCTTTTCCGCATCCCGAAGCCGTTTATATTCCGTTTTGATCCGTTCAAGCTGATCCCTGAAATACGGTTTATTTTTTATATCTGTAAAATCCATAGCCGTTACCTCGTACTAACAAAGGCTGCCGCATCTCGGCAGCCCTTACTTTTGGCCTTTTATATTTTTTAATTTAGTAAGTAAATTCAATATCCTTGAAATTAATCTCGTATATTTTATCTTTAGCTATTTCCTTGCTCTCCAAGTAGTTCTGAGCTTCGCTGTAGCCGCTCGAGGTCAATACTCTTTCAACAGTGAAAACCGAGATATTTATTTCCGGTGTGTTATAATTTTTTTTCATGGTCAAATACCTCCTACTCCAGCTTTAATTTAATGTTTACACCGTCCGCGATATCCTCCGGGACATTATACAGTAAAACTCCAAGCTTGATTCCGCCGCCTGTGATGACGGTTTCCGCAGCTTTCTTTTCCTCATTGGCTGATGTAACATAAATACCGTATGGAGCGCCCTGCGCGAGCGTTGTTTCAAATATTGAAGCTATTGAACATACGCCGTCATCACCATTGTCTTTACCGAATATTTCAGTCTCATTTGCCGTTATTTCCGGTATCGGAGTTTCGGTCGGCTCTTCAGAAGGTGTTTCCGACGGCTGCTCCGTAGGGGTTTCGCTGCTTGTTTTCTCTATAACGATTGAGCCTAACTCTAAAACGTGTTTGCCATCCATGTCTGCGGTTGTTTCAACCACAGCCTCGGCAATAAGTATACCGCTCATGTTAACATAATCTTTCTCTACAACGCATGAAAAAGCGAATGGGTTGGTATTTTTACTCATTGAAGATACGCTGCTTGATGCAATCTTCGACTCGTCGTTAATGTAGTCGGTATAGTTGTCGTTGGTGATTTTCTCTACATCCTCCGCGCTTATCACATATAACGCAAAATCAATATTACAATTTCTGTCATCTGTACTGTTTATGTAAAAACCTTCACCGCCATAATTAAAAGTAGCTTTAACTTTGTCACCTGCTGTCACCGAACCAAGTTTAAGCTCGGCAAATTTCTTTGTGCCTGCCTCTGCTGTGTCGCACCTCAATGACAGATAACCGCCGTTCTCGGTAGTGTCTCCGCAAATCAAATAATTCTCAAAAGAACCGCTCTCCAAGCTATATTCTACCGTTCCCGACGGCTCTTGAGACGGTTCTTCCGTAGGCTGCTCGGTCGGTTCATCAGTAGCTTCTTCTGTTGGCTCTTCCGTAGGATCTGCCGACACGGCATCGGATGTTTTCTTTACGGTCATATTATTTAGCATTAAAACATGCTTACCTGAATCCGTGCCCGTAAGGTCTTCAATTTCGACCACACCTACAAGCGTACCGTTGCTATTAATATCGATTTCTCCCTCAAATTGACCTGATGTAGTTCCATTCTTAGCGCCTAAGTTATCTTTAGTGTCAGCGGTTCCTAATGAGCTTTTACAGTAATCATTATAGTTTTCTGTAGTAATTTTGCTTACATCATCAGTATCTACAACATACAAATCCCAAGTGAATTTGGATACGCTGCTAATGCCTTCACTGCCGTATTTGAAAGTGACGCTGATTTTATCTCCGGTTTGTACGTCTCCAAGCTTTATCGCCGCCATTTTATTCCCGGCATTAGTACCGGCGTCCGCGCCAAACGATAAACAACTGCTATTGCCGTAGTAACCGCTTGTAGCGCAAATCACATTAGCAAAGTTATCATCATAGAAGCTATATGTTGTCTCTGTTTCATCCGCCGCAGCGGTGAACCCTGCCGCCGAAATGGTCATCAATGCCGCCGTTGTAAAGGAAATTAATTTTTTAAATCCCATTTAAGTTATCCTCCTTCTTAATATTTGTTTTCAGAGTCTATTTTAATCGCTCTCGTCACCTCCTGTACTTTTCTGCCAAAAGTATGTCAATATAACGCATAATTTAATTCGTAAGTATTGAAGAAGGAAGAAGGGTCCGCATATCTCCTTGCCTTCTCAATGCTTTATGCCGAAAATAATCTCGGCAATACGGTTTGATTAAATTTCCGTTATAAACCATTATATAAATGCTCTGATAATGCATAAATTAACTTTTTCATAACAACCGCCCCGTCTGCATACGGTATTGTTTCGCCTTTATCACTCTACGCTATCATTTTACGACTTTGGCGCAAAAAAATAAATGGGGAAAACTTTTAATATGTGGGTATTTTTTATAATTTACTCTCAAAAATAATCCCTCTTAATAAAAGTTTCCCTCATAGTAAAATCATGTGTGGTTCTGTATAATAATGTACAGATTAATTGATATCTTATATCCTCTTTCGCATTTTCGGAGGAGAATATAACTACAGAAAGGAAGAAAAGCATATGATAAAGCATATAACTTCGATAACACTGATACTTAGCCTTACAGCCGTCTCCGTACCTATGCCTGTTTCAGCGGAGGATACGCCGACTGTCGGCACAATCGCAGCGGAAGCCGATAACGATTACTTCGGGAATCCGTCATGGGAATCAGCGGCACAAACCGAAACAGAAACTGACGGTATATACCGCATTACTAATGAAACCGATGGGTATTCTTTTTTATGGGATCCGTCTACAGGTGAAATAACCGCTGTTGAAAATGCAGCGGAATCTATGGTCGTGCCCGGAAAAATAGACGGAATGGAAGTAAAAAAGCTTGCGAACGGGTTGTTCAGAAAAAATAATACCGTAAAATATATTGTGGTGTCGGAGGGAATACAGACAATTGACTGGAACGCTTTAAGAGAGTCTTCATCACTCATTGGCGTAAAATTTCCGTCAACCCTCACGGAGATGATGGGCAATCAATTCTTAAGTTCATCTAATCTCAAGGAGGTTAATTTACAAAACACCCAAATAACAGAGCTAAGCAGCGCAAGCTTTAAGGGGTGCTCGTCAATTGAGAGTATTGAGCTGCCGGAAACAGTGAAAAGTATAGGCAACGAAGCATTTTCAGGCTGCACATATCTAACAGATATAACATTTGACGGGAATATTGAAAGTATCAGCGGCTCTGATATTTTTTACGGAACACCGTCACTGAGAAAGATTATGTTTAACGGCAAGATTGCGCCGATGAACGCAACCGCATTTGCTAAGGCCGGCGGTGATTACAGGGTCAAGGTGTATTATCCGAAAACCGGCACAGGCTACGACGCGGATTCGTTCAGGTCTGCCTTCAGGAAAGGTACGGAATTTATGGTTCTGCCGGAGGAAGAGGTTCAGCCGACGGAGGAGATTCAGCCGACGGAAGAGGTTCCTCCCACGGAGGAGGTTTCACCCACGGAGGAGGTTTCACCCACGGAGGAGGTTCAGCTCACGGAAAGACCCGGTAACGGCAGTCCGATATATGTAGTTACAAGTGTTTCAGGCGCAGTTAAGGACGGTATGTTTTTGCATGAAAACGACATCGGGGATTATGCCGCTTCGGCTAAGGTGTATAATTACTCGAATGAGGAAAAAAAAGTAGACCTGATAAGCGCATGGTATAATACTGAAAGATGTATTCTTGTGAAGGCGGTCGTTGATGAGTTCACTGTTCCGCCCGCTGAGGAAGATGGCGGATTTACAGAGATTGAATATACCGGAACATCTGTAACTCCCGATACTTTGGAAAATATTGAGCTGCGGATTTACGCATGGGATTTTGAAACTATGGCTCCCTATACAGAAGCACTCAGTATAAGCGGCATTTTAAGCAGCTTACCGGGAGAAGATCCATCGGCGGCTCCGTCGGAGGAGCCGACAGTTAGCCCGACAGAGATTCCATCGGAGGCTCCGCCGGAAGATGATTTATCGGATGTGGAACGCAGTACTCCGGGCGGAATGTATACAGCAAAACAGCTTGCATTTGTACGCGATAAAATCGCAAAAAATGAAGAGCCGTGGAAATCTGCGTATGAGCAGCTCGTAAACAATGCCGACGCATGGATCAGCGAAGAACCGTCGCCTGTGAGCCACTGGTATGTTCCCGGCTACTACGGCAACGCGGAAGGGCACGAACAAGCGCGTTCAATCATGATAGATGATTTAAAATCAGCATACAGCTGCGCACTTCTCTATCAGCTTTCAGGGAAAACAAAATATGCCGATCAAGCTGTAAGAATATTGAACGCATGGTCAAAAACCATGGTTTCATATGGATCCGAGGACAGTATATTGGTATTTAACTATGTAGGAAACGGATTTATACAGACCGCTGAGCTTATCAAGAACTATTCCGGCTGGGACTTTAGGGACAAAGGAGAATTTGACTGGTGGGTAAATGATATTTACCTCCCCATTGTAAATAAAACAAGCGGCGCCGGAAATTCCCGCGACTGGGGGCTTTTCGCACGCGTACTGGGCAATATATATCTCGAAAAGACCGATGCGGTTGCAGATGATATAGAGTATCTGAAATATCTGCTGTCTTATCAGATTGATCCCGAAACGCATACTATGACCGAGGAAAATGTACGCGGCGGCAACGGAATGTGGTATACCTATTTTGCGCTCGCTCCGATTTCTGCCGCATGTCAGGCAATATACAACACAACGGGTGAAGATTATTTTAATACCCCTGTCATTACTGATAGCGGACAATATGTAACAGTCTCCGGAGCGCTCGATAAATATTTCTATTACTGTAATCATGTTTCGGAATGGCCGTATAATAACGGTAACCCTGTCTCATATCCGTCCTCCCCTACCGGATATGACTGGCCGCTGCAGCTGTGGGAAGCAATGGGCGGCTTGCTCGGAAATGAGGAATATACGGATTATGCGGCAGCGCAAAGGCCTGTGAGCGGGCCTCTAAACGGCGGAGTATATCATCATTTCGCATATTTCTATCCCACACTTATGTATGGCGCTTGTACTATAAAATAAAAGACGTGAAAGGATCGATGCTTATGAAGAACAACAAAAAATGGTGGCACAGATCAACTGTATATCAGATATATCCGAGAAGCTTTAACGACAGTAATGGTGACGGAATAGGTGATATAAAGGGCATAATCGAAAAGCTTGACTATATCTCTGAGCTTGGCGTTGATATAGTATGGCTCAGTCCGATATATAAGTCGCCAAATGATGATAACGGATATGATATAAGTGATTACTACGGTATAATGGATGAATTTGGCACAATGGAGGATTTTGAGGAGCTGATAGCAGAAGCGGGGCGCAGAGGAATACGGATCCTTATGGATCTGGTAGTAAACCACACCTCTGACGAGCATGCATGGTTTGTTGAGGCACGAAAGTCGAAGGATAATCCGTACAGAGACTACTATATATGGAGCGACCCTGTGGACGGTCATGAGCCGAATAATCTTACCTCGATTTTCAGCGGAAGCGCATGGCAGCTTGATGATACGACCGGGCAATACTATTTGCATATTTTCAGTAGGAAACAGCCTGATCTCAACTGGGAAAACGAAAGAATGAGAAAAGAAATATACGACATGATGAATTTCTGGATAGACAAAGGCATCGGCGGGTTTCGAATGGATGTTATTGAGATGCTCGGCAAAAAACCGTTTGAGATGATAACGGATAACGGGCCGATGGAACACGAGTATCTTAAAGAGATGAACCGTAATACCTTCGGTAAGCATGATTTGCTTACCGTGGGTGAATGCTTTGGTACAGACCCCGAAACAGCCAAGCTATACTCGCTGCCCGAGAGGAATGAGCTCAGTATGACATTTCAGTTTGAGCACATAACAATGAAGGGCGATAAATGGCATCCTGTTCCCTATAAGCTTACGGATTTGAAGCGTGTATTTAAAAAGTGGCAGCTATCTATGCGCGATAGCTGGGGCACTTTGGTATGGTGCAATCATGATCAGCCAAGGGCGGTATCTGCGTATGGAGATGATGGCATATACAGGGTTGAAAGCGCTAAAATGCTCGCCACACTTTTACATGGTATGCGGGGCACACCGTATATATATCAAGGTGAGGAAATCGGCATGACAAATATCCGTCTTGATTCCATTGATGAATATGATGATATTGAAACTAAAAATATGTACGCAGAGCGTATTGCAAACGGTGAATCCGTGTCAGCAATAATGGAATCAATATATACTTCCGGGCGCGATAACGCAAGAACACCAATGCAGTGGAACAGCGGAAAAAATGCCGGTTTTACCGATGGAACACCGTGGTTAAAGGTGAATGATAATTACAGATATATCAATGCGGAAACCTGCCTGAAGGACAGAGGATCTATATTCCACCACTATAAAAAGCTTGTTGAGCTGAGAAAGCAAAGTGAAACGATAGTCTACGGCGGCTTCAATATGCTTTACGAGGAGGATGAACAGATTTTCGCATATGAACGTACAGGAGATAACGAAAAAATCCTTGTCGTTTGCAATTATAGTTCGAATCCGGCATATTTTGAGTATGAAATGGACGGTATTAAATGTACAATGCTTTTAAGTAATTATACGGACAGCGTAAACAGACCTGATCAAATGCATTTGAGACCTTATGAGGCGGTCATGTATAAGCTGGTGATATAAATTTATTCAAAACCGAACGATAATAGGAAGGATTTTTTATGATTAACGAAGCTTCATGGATCGGCAGCGTAAATGCCGACAAAAATCAATGTCCGGAATTTTATACAAATTTCAAAGTAAACGGATCGGTCAAAAAAGCGCAGCTTTCGATAACGGCGATAGGCGTTTATGAGGCGTTCATAAACAATGCCAGAGTTGGCAACTACGTTTTCGCTCCCGGATGTACCGTATATAGAAAGCGTATGCAGTATCAGACTTATGATGTAACGGATATGCTTAAGAGCGAGAACGAGCTTAGTGTATGTGTGGGTTCCGGCTGGTACAGAGGGCGTATCAGTGAAAAGAGCGCCGATATACATAACACTCCATGCGCTCTGTGCGCGGAGCTGCTGCTAACCTATGAGGACGGCAGTGAAAAGCGTATTTTTACCGATGATTCATGGAATGTGCGAACCACCGGGATCCTTTTTTCGGATATTTATGACGGCGAGATATATGACGCAGCCCGCCATTCGGAGGAGATGGGTGCGGCGGCGGTGCTTGACAATGCATACCGCGGTACACTTGTACCGCAGGAAGGTGAAAAAATATGTGAGCATGAACGGATAAAGCCGGCAGGTATTTTTACAACGCCGAAGGGTGAAACGGTAATTGATTTTGGACAGAATCTTGCCGGCTACATAGAATTCAGTATTAATGCCAAGTCCGGTGAACGGGTCGTTATATCCCATGCTGAAATTCTGGATTCGGGCGGTAATTTCTACAGAGATAACTACCGTACCGCACAGGCAAGAATTGAATATATCTGCAAAGACGGAGAGCAGCGCTATAAGCCTCATTTTGCGTTTTTCGGCTTCCGCTATATTCGACTGGATGATTATCCGGGTGAAGCGGATCTGAATAATTTCACCGCTATTGCAGTATATTCGGATATGGAAAGAACCGGCTTTATAGAAACCGGCAGCGGAAAAGTAAATCAGCTGTTCAGTAACACTCTATGGTCACAGAGATCGAATTTTATTGATATTCCTACCGACTGTCCGCAGCGGGATGAACGCATGGGCTGGCTCGGTGATGCACATGTGTTTGCCAAAACTGCAAGCTATAATTATAATGTTAAGCGATTTTTTGAAAAATGGCTGGCGGATGTGCGGACCGAACAGCGTGAGGACGGTTCCGTTCCCGATATTGTGCCGAATACGTGGCAGGTCAAAACCGCAAGCGCCGCATGGGGTGACGCAATAACAATCATCCCGTGGCAGATATATATTGCGTATGGTGACACAAAAATCCTCGAGGATAATTTTGAGGCTATGAAAAAATGGGTCGATTACATGACAAATGATACTCTCGACAAATACCTGTGGACCTGCAGTGATGAAGGCAAGCACTACGGCGACTGGTTAGCGATGGACGCCGATCCGGGCAGTTATAAAGGATCAACTGACGATAATTTTATTGCGAGCGCATTTTATGCCATTTCTACTCTGCTGCTTGTTAAAGCCGGCAAAGTAATAGGGAGAAATGTACAGGAATATGAGGAGCTGTATGAAAACATTGTCAGTACGTTCAAAGGACACTTTAATGAATACAAAACGCAGACAGAGCATGTGCTCGCACTTTTTGCAAATCTTACCGATAATCGTCAGAAGACCGTTGAAGCTCTGGTTAAAATGATAGAATCAAACGGAAACAGGATGCAGACCGGATTTGTAGGTACTCCGTATCTGCTGCATGTGCTGAGTGAAAACGGATATGCACATACGGCATACGACCTGCTTCTCGGTGAAGAATATCCATCATGGCTATATGAAGTAAACCGAGGAGCTACAACCGTATGGGAGCATTGGGACGGTATACGCGATGATGGAACGCTATGGAGCGCAGACATGAATTCATATAATCATTATGCATACGGTTCCGTTATTGACTGGCTATACTCGGTTGCTGCCGGGATCAGACCGGAAGAGGACGAGCCCGGATACAAAAAAGCAATAATCTCTCCTCTCCCCGACAAGCGGCTCGGCTGGATAAACGCATCTCTTGATACAAAATACGGACGAATTAAATCGGCATGGAAATATATCGGCGATGATGTTCGATATGAAATTGAAGCTCCTGTACCATCGGTCATTATTATTGATGGCAAGATTTATGAAGTGGAGAGCGGATCTTATGTTTTCTGGGGCTAAATCTTTCCATTTATTATAGTTCCCGCGCCTATGTCTATACCTATTTCCGTATCGACATAGGCGTCATAATCGCATATAACCGTAATGTCAAAGTGCATTTTAAGCATTGTCACGGGTATATCAGTTGTTATTTCATCTGAAAACAACGCTTTTACGGCATTAAGCTTTGAACGCCCGTTTGCAAGCAGTATTATCTTTTTTGCTTTAAATATTGTTGACATCCCCATCGTGAGAGCGTGAGTCGGGACTTTGCTTTTATCCGCAAAAAAATGTGAATTTGCTTCTATTGTGTCCTCTGTAAGGTTTGTAAGATGCGTACTTGAATTAAGCGTGTCTGACGGTTCATTAAAGGCTATATGACCGTTTCTGCCTATTCCTAAAAGCTGCAAATCAATACCGCCGTATTCTTCTATCTTGTTTTCATATGCTGTACATTCCTCTGTTGGATTTGCCGCTTCTCCATTGGGAATATGTATATTGGACACATCAATATTGATAAAATCGAAAAGATGTTCCTTCATAAAGCTGTAATAACTTTGGGGATCCTCACGGCTTATCGGATAATATTCATCAAGATTAAATGAAACTATATTCTTAAAATCAATATCCTTATTATTATACATCTCAATAAGACGACCATATGTGCCGATAGGTGTTGCGCCTGTTGCAAGTCCGAGCACGCTGTTCGGTTTTGCGTCTATTTGTTTCTTAATAAGCTCTGCTGCTCTTTTTGACATTTCCTCATAGCTTTCGCATAAAATTAAATTCATTGTTTCACTGTCCTTCCAAATATTTCTCCGTTAATGACAACCGTATCTAAATTATTATTATCATCAAGCACAATAAAATCACAGTCACAGCCATCAATAATTCTGCCGCAGCTTAATCCAAGCAGCTTTGCGGGTGTTTCGCTTGCCATTCTGAAAGCATCGGCTTCGGGAATACCAAAATTTATTGCACATTTTACACAATCAAACAATGTAGATGTACTGCCTGCCAGTGCACCATCGGGTGTTCTTGCCGTTCCGTTTATTACGGTTATCTCTTGTCCTCCGAATTCATATGTACCGTCTGAAAGTCCTGTTGCCCGCATAGAATCACTTATAAGAATCATTCTGTCCGCTCCGAACAGTTTGTATAAAATTCGTACAACTGCCGGATGAATATGCTTCCCATCGCATATTACCTGTACATACATATCCGAATCAGCCGCCGCTCCTATAAGAGATGGGTTTCTGTGATGAAGACCCGGCATTGCGTTAAAAGTATGCGTAAGACATTTTGCTCCGGCTCGCGCCGCGCTCACGGCGGTATCGTAATCTGCACCTGAATGTCCCAGACACACAACACTGCGGCATGATTTTATATACTCAATTGCATCGTCAAGCTCAGGTGCAATTGTGATCAGCTTTACATTTGAAAAGCCGGCAAATTCAGCCGGCTCCGGACGCCTTATGTGCTTTTTATCCTGCGCCCCATTATATTTTTCACTTATATATGGGCCTTCCAGATGAAATCCACCCATTTTTGCTCCGCATTGCGGTATGGGCGCATTAAGAACCTTTATAATATCTTCGTGCGATGCGGTCATGGTTGTGGGATAAAACGTAGTTGTTCCGTTTTCTGCCTGCAAATCGGCCATCAGCCCGAACTCGGCGTCCATAGTATCATAACCTCCGATACCATGAGTGTGAATATCTATTAATCCGGCATAAGCGCGTTTACCGTTAAAATCAATGCCGAATTCATTTGTTTTCCCTACTTCCGATATTACGCCGTTTTCCGAAATAATATCGGTAATCACCCCATTAATCCAAAGATTTTTAAATACAGTTTTCATAAGGTCACAGTCCCTTCATTTTCTCCCTCCTCGTATTATTTTATTTATAATCCTAAAGACTTCAAATACTCCCTGCTCATTTTTGCCGCTTCCATTGGCGGACGCTGTGAGGACTGATCCTGCTCAACTATCAATATTTCCGCGCCTGCCTTTTGGGCGGCTTCAATAATTGCAGGGAAATCCTGAATGCCATATCCAACCGGACGGAAATCGAAGCCCTTCTCTTCCGCTGTCGCTTTCTTTTCCTCAGCACCGTCCTTGCCTATCAGATCATAGACAGGTCCGCTGCAGAGCTTTTCGCAGACAAAATCTTTTAAATGTACAACCTTGATTCGACCGGCATATTTCAGCAGATATTCTACGGGATCACAACCTGCGTAGCGCACCCAACAAGTATCTATCTGCGGCTGGAGATAATCCGCCGGAATTGTTTCATAATTCCAATCCAACAGAAATTTACCCTCAAACTTATGAAATTCAAAATCGTGATTATGATACAACTGCTGAATTCCGTTCTGCTTAAGCAGTCTGCCTGTTTCGGTAAACAGCTTCACGGTTTCCTCCCACTCCGGCGTACCTGCCAGCTTTTCCCTCGGATAATGCGGAATTGCACAATATTTTGCGCCGATCGTTTTCAGGTAATCAACCGCTTTCTGCCCTTCTTCGGCAATCAATTGCGGATCCTGATGAACCGATACGCATTCCAACCCATACTTATCCAGCATTGCTCTGACTTCCTTTGCGGAATGACCGAAATAACCTGCAAATTCCACACAGCTATAACCGATTTCCTTTACCTGTTTCAATGCCGCATCCATATCCTTTGCCATTTCTTCACGGATACTGTACAACTGCAGACCTATTTTAAACTTACTCATAAACGCTTCCTCCTTTTCAACGGGTTTTATTTACCGTAATATATACGCTCTTATACAATTTGCCGTAACAGGATAAAAATCATATCCATATTCCCTATTTTCCTCGCACGAAACTGTTATTACATGTACGGAGCCATAGATTCTACTGTTCCGGTTATATCTCCGGGATCTGAATTTTAATTTCTTTACCCTGTTCGCTCGACTTCACGATGCCGTCCAGAATTGCCTGGTTATATAAGATCTGACTTGTGGGAACAGGCGAGGCGCCGTTTTCCTTAACAGCGTCTAAGAAAGAACGGATCTTATCGTAGAACAATCCTTCTTTACTCGGCTTAATAATTGGAATTTCAGTTTCAACCTGCTCCCCTGCAACCTCGTGATAAAGCGTCATCGGGCCTCCGACGCTTCCGTTCCAACACTCGGTAGAAGGAATGCGCAAGCCTCCCTTCGTACCCATAATAATGGTATCCCCGGTCGTATCCATGTTCATTGCCCATGCAATACGGAAATCCAGTATTATGTCATTTTCCAGGCGGATAAACGCTGCGGCAAAATCGTCTACATCGAACAATTCCGCATATTCCGGATGCGTGGGATAGGATTCCGGACGAGTGCCGAAGAATGCCGATTTATATCCGCTTACCGTAAGCGGCTTTGGATAGCCGAGCGCATTGAGAACCATATCCAGTGAATAACATCCGATATCTCCAAGCGCACCTATTCCGGCGGTCTTTTTTTTAATAAAGGTAGTTCCGAACGATGTAGGGATTCCTCTGCGGCGTCCCCCGCCGGTCTGAATATAGTAAACCTTCCCCAACTCGCCCGACTGCACAATCTTTTTGATCATCTGCATATTCGGGTCAAAACGAGGCTGAAAGCCGATGGAGATGATCTTACCGCTCTTTTTCTCAGCGCGGCAAATCTCCGCTGCCTGCTCAATGGTAACACACATTGGTTTCTCCAGCAGAACATTCACGCCCTTTTCCAAAGCATAAACCGCACATTCAGCATGAGCCATATTATATGTACAAATACTTACAGCATCCAATTCCTCCGCATCAAGCATAGCTTTGTGATTGGGATAACAGCGCACGCCATCTACTTCCCATCTTTTAAAGAAAGCTTCCGCTTTACCGTCAATCAAATCTGCGCCGGCTACTATTTCCACATCGGGCATCTTTTTATATTCTGTAATATGCGCATCTGCGATCCAGCATGTTCCGATAATACCAACCTTCAGTTTTTTTGAGGCGTCTATCGTTTTTACCTCTTGATTTTCCTTAAACTGATCTAAAATGCCTGTCATTTTCTTTCCTCCTCGTTTTATAGACAATTTATGCTATTCCTTACATGACGCCCGCAAAGGCGCCTTCCCAATTATTATATTGCAGCTCCCTCCTGCTGCCGCCGGCACATTCAGGGTCGAGAATTTCCGTCTCAAGCTCAGGAATACGGTCAATCACGCCGTCCGCAAACGCTCTTAACCGCTCCGCACAGCTCTTTGTTCTCCGCATCAGCCCGCCGATACGGGCGTCCTGTACCTCAAAGCCAAACGGCTTATTCTCTCGGAACCACTGATCACGAAAAGCTTTATAAAACACCTCCAATCTTTCTGAAATCACATCGTACTCTTCAATAATACGTTTGATCTCATTTATATTTTTTGACCGATACGCACTCCGCGTCCTTATTCCGATGTCATTTTTCAACGCCAGAACAGCACAGAGCGCTTTTACCGTAGCAAAAATATATCCATAGCTTCCATCCTTTGTCAATATCGCAAGTCTCTCGCTCGACCTCGCATATATTTCATTCCTGTCCGCATCTGTTACGGAATCATGCAAGCCGCAGAAATAATCGTTATACAGCATATATTTTGAGGGGTTTACAGTCTTATCCCGATTTTTCGGAAGCTCCGAAATTCCCTTGATATCAAGCTCCATATAATCGTCAAATGCGATTCCCGTAAACTCTTCGAAATTCTTTTTAATTTCCGCTTCATCCTCTATTCCCTTTATCAGCTGAGAGGTATAAAACATCGCCGGCAGAACCGAAAACAGAGACGCTTCTGCTCCGTTATCGCCCCACATGGTGAAGAAAACATTTTCCACATGATGCTCCCGACAGGCTCTTAACGCCGCGGCAGCCGCCCTTATAGAGAATCCGTTGAGCGGAGCAAGCCCCAGCCATTTCCAAAAACCGCCTGCAAACCAGACCGGCGTTTCCAGCCTCTCATGCGCTTCTATCATATTGTCATAGTGTTTTTTATCCGTTGAATAATAATCCCAGTAGACAGGGATCACATCCTCAGGCAGCGCGTCGCGCGCCTCCTGCCCTATGATCTCAGGATTGTTGATATAATACTCTCCGCCGTTTACCGAGCGGAATATCATATCACTCCAGATCATTATGCGGTATCCGTATTTTTTCGCAAGCTCCCGAACTCTGTTTAAATGCCTTTGCATAATCGCGCCGACCGGAGCATAACCGTTTTTATCAAGATACATTCCTCTTCCGACCATATATGCCTCATCCATGCCAATATGAATAAGTCTTGAGCGGAAAGCCTTGGACATTGAGGCAAACATAGCGTCTATCAGCTCATAGGTCTTTTCATCACCCACCAGCAAAATATCATTGCAGTCTGTATACTCTCGCGCCGTTTGCCATCTTACAAAGGCATTTAAATGAGCCAGCGTCTGAATACACGGTACGCATTCAATCCCGCGTTCGCAGCAGTAATCGTCAATTTTCTTTAATTCTTCAAGCGCATATCTGCCGCGCATATAACCGAAATACGGCTGACCTTCTATTTCATAGGTGTCCTCGGTATAGAGCATGAGCATATTGTAGCCCATTTCTGCCATCAAATCCGCAAGCCGTTCTATTGTTTCTACTGTCGGCACTGCGTTTCTGGAGCAGTCCACCATTAATCCGACTTTCTTGAAACAACAGGTTTCATCATTCTGTACAAGCTTTATCATATATATGATCCTTTCTATGTATTGTGGGGGCGGGTTTTATCTGCTCATTACCCAATGCTTTGCCGCACTCCATTTGCCGCATGAGCCATATGTTTGCAAAACCGTTTACCTCATCATCAGGATTGCCCTTATTATATCATATAAAAACAAAAAAAAACATGTAAAATATTATTATTCGATGGTGTAATATTTAAATATTTATCCTTTGCTGTATATTTTTTTGTTTTGTTATGATATTATTGTTTAAACGAAGGCAGAATATCAATGAAAGGACTAATTCTATGCAAAATAAAATATTAAACGATTCATTTGTAAATATAAAAGGAACTGCATATTACAAAATCTCTGATTATGCGGATATGAAGCCGTTTCTTTTCACGCTTGCCACAAGCGGCGATTTATGGATACATCTGTCTACCTATGGCGGCATAACCGCAGGCAGATGTTCAAGCGATACTGCAATCTTCCCCTATGTCCCGGAGGACGTTCTGCATCACAGCGCCGATACCGGTTCAAAGACGCTTGTAAAAGTTAAACTTGAGGGTAAAACATATCTATGGCAGCCGTTTGACGCATCGCTCATGCAGCCATACGAAACCGAAAGAAATTTGTATAAAAGTGTACTCGGAAACACTGTTATATTTGAAGAGATCAACCACTCTCTTGACATGGTGTTCAAATATCAATGGCGAACGAGCAATAAATACGGCTTAGTAAGAACATCAACATTAACAAGCATTGGCACGGCATCAAAAGCAGAGGTGCTTGACGGAGTAATAAACATCCTCCCCTACGGTGTTTCAGAAGCGCTCCAAAAGGCGAGCAGCTGTATGGTTGACGGTTACAAAAGAGCCGAATTTACAGATAATAAGGGCACTGCGGTATATGCCCTTACCTCCGCGTTTTCTGATATGCCGGAAGCTCTTGAAATTCTCAAAGCAACACTCTTTTGGAACAATGCGGATTTTGACAACACTGTTTACTTTTATGAGAACGCTTTGGATGATTTTGCAAGAGACAGAACGCTTGAATATAATAGAGAGTGTATCGGTGAACGATGCTGCTACCTAATAAGCTTTATAGCAGATCTTAATGCAGAAAAAGAAAAAGAATGGTCTATCATTGGTGATATAGGCGTGAACCATAGCCGCATAGCCGAAATATCTCACTGTACAAATTCCATACCGCTCGAAGAGGATATAAAGGCTTCTTCCATCGCGCTCTGCAAAATTGCGGCAATGACGGACGGCTTGCAGCTCACAGCCGATAAAACCTCATATGCTCATCATCTGAGCTGCGTTATATACAATGATATGCGCGGCGGGACATTTATAAACGGGTATGATTTGAACTTTGCCGATTTTATATCGTTTATTAAAGCAAAAAATATTTTCATATATAATGAAAATATAGCTTTTCTCAACACACTTAAAGGCATTGCAGCAATTCCCGAATTGAAGCAGGTTTTGGCGGGATTCGACTGTTCAGATCTGTACCGGTTATGTCTGGAATACATTCCGGTAAGCTTTTCGAGAAGGCACGGTGACCCTTCCCGCCCATGGAATAAATTCTCAATCATACTCAGCGATAATAACGGTGATCCTATTACATATTATGAAGGGAACTGGAGGGATGTTTTTCAGAATTGGGAAGCGCTCTGCATGAGCTTTCCGGATTTCTACGAAAACACAATAGTCAAATTTCTGAACAACTCAACGGCAGACGGATTTAATCCTTTAAAAATAAATAAATATGGTTTCGAATGGGAAACCCCGGACAGCGTGGATGAATGGGCGTCATTCGGTTATTCCGGTGATCATCAGATAATATATCTGATAAGACTGATCGATCGTCTCAGACAATTTAATCCCAACGGACTGAATACGCTTTTTGAAAACGATATTTTTACCTATGCCGACACACCGTATGAGCTTGCGGAGTTTAACGATATGCTTGAAAACCCAAAATGGACTATTCGTTTTAATGCCGAACGAAACAAACGCATCACTGAAAACGCTTTGAAATACGGAGAAGACTATAAGTTCATAATGAACCGTGACAGACCTTACTGCGTATCCTTTGCCGAAAAGTTGACAGTACAGGCAATGAGCAAAATGTCCAATCTCGTCGCAGGAGGCGGCATATGGATGAACACGCAGAAGGCGGAATGGAATGACGCAAATAACGCGCTTGCCGGATACGGACTTTCGGTTGTGACAGCCTGTCAGCTTCGCCGCTATATCGTAGAGCTGCTTGACATCTTCAAGGCGTATAAGGACGGCGCTATTATGATGACAATTGAAACGGCGGATTGGCTTAACTCAATCATCGCCGTGCTTGAAAAGCATCTTAGCATAATAAAAACGGATTCCGTCGATGACACAGCGCGCTATGCGATTTTATCCGAGCTTGGATATTGTTTTGACGGATATAAGCGGAAAATATACACCAACGGCTTTACCGGCAAGACGCAATGCAGAATCAGCCGCATCATTGGCTTTTTCAGACTTGCTCTTCAATATATTGAATATACAGTAAATAAAAACCGCAGAAATGACGGCATGTACCATTCATACAATATCATGTTGTTTAGCGAGCATTCAATAGCTGTGCATCCGCTAAGTCTTATGCTTGAGGGGCAGGTGGCGGCGCTCGACTGCGGGATCCTCAGCAGCGCCGAATCGGCGGGACTGCTTTCTGCAATGGAACGAAGCGAGCTGTTTTCTGAACGTGATAAAAGCTTTTATCTGTATCCGCCAAGGCTCACAAAACGATTTATGGAAAGAAATATAATACCTGATTCTTACAAGAAAAAATCCTCGCTCCTCACAGCGCTCATAAAAGACGGCAATATCGAGCTGGTAATCAAAGACCGCTGCGGTACAATAAGATTTAATGACCATATCTGTGATGTAAAAGCCTTAAAGAGCGCGATCAATACGCTAAGTAATAACGCCGCTTATTCCGAACTTGTGAAACAGGATTACAGCCTTATTCTTGAATGTTTTGACGAGGTTTTCGGACACAGTAAATTTATAGGCCGCTCTCAAATAATGTACAAATACGAGGGCATAGGCTGCATATACTGGCATCAAAATTCAAAGCTGCGTGTTGCCGTTATGGAAACACTCCTTCGTGCAGTAAAATCCGGTGACAGCAAAGCCGTTTCTTCTCTCAAAAAGCATTATATCAGCATATGCTCCGGGCTTTGCTATAACAAGACTGCAGAGGAATGGGGAGCGTTTCCTACCGACTCCTATTCGCATACCCCATACATCGGCGGCGCATCACAGCCTGTAATGACAGGGCAGGTAAAGGAGGATATTATCGCAAGATATTCCGAGCTTGGAATTGTAGTTGAAGACGGCTGCATTGTTTATAAACCGGAGCTTATCGATGAAACTGAGCTGCTGTCCTCAGAGGCTGAATTTGAGTATATTGCCGTTGATACAAGCAGACATTCCATACGCCTCCCCATAGGTTCCTATGCACTCACCTTCTGCGCAGTGCCGGTGATCTGCATATCGGGCGAAAAAAATGCAGTTACGCTATATCAAAGCAGCAAAAACCCCGTCACTATCAATTCTCTTTGTATACCGCGGGAGCTAAGCCATGAGATATTTATGAGAAGCGGAAATATAAGAAAAATATGCATTGAATATAGTGGCATTTAACGAACGTAAGGAAGCGCTGATTAATTACAGCGCTTCCTTAGTTGTCTCATCTGTCTTTGCTTTTATAATAATCGTTATTTCTGTACCGTCTGACGATGATTTTCCTCTTATCCCGCACTTTTCAGAATTATCAGAGAACAAGACAACTCTTTCATAGACGTTGTGCAGTCCGTATCCGCTTTTTACATACGAATCACCGTCTTTGCGGCTGTGAATAATACTTTCATTCAGCTTGGATTCATCAGTCCCGCAGCCGTCATCCTTTATTGATATATATATCATATCATTATTTCTTTTGACCTCTATATCAATTCTGCCATTTGAAACACTGTTTTTGCAGATCCCATGTTCGATTGCATTTTCAATGATCGGCTGCATGGTCATTTTGGGAATAGAATATTTAAGTAATTCCTCCTCGACATCATAGTTCACATCAATTTTATTCTGGAAACGAAATTGCTGTATTTCTATATAAACTCTGACAAGCTCTATCTCATCCTTTATTGTTACAACATTCTTTCCCATTCCCAGACTCTGCCTGAAATAGCTTGCAAGGAGTGAAATCATAGAGCTGATCTCCCGGTTATTACTGCTGATCGCAACCCAGTTGATCGCGTCAAGGACATTATACAGAAAATGCGGATTGATCTGAGCCTGAAGCGCGGTCATCAGCGCCTTTTCCTCGCGCAGCTTGGAGTCATAATATGCCTTCGTGATTTTGTTTATATGCCGTATCGCAT
This sequence comes from uncultured Lachnospiraceae bacterium, assembly GCA_964579875.1. Classification (GTDB taxonomy): domain Bacteria; phylum Bacillota; class Clostridia; order UBA1381; family UBA1381; genus Ornithomonoglobus. The sequence goes on from CAZOHJ010000004.1 coordinate 66,620, forward strand.
CATCAACTCTGCTTTCAAGAACATCGATCTTGCTTTTGCTCTCGGGAACAACCTTAGGGAGCACTTCAATGTCTTCAACATTTATTTTTCCGACCATATCCTGAAGCTTATTGCTTATGATCCTGCTGTACACTGCGTATATGCAAAGAATTGAAAAGAGCATGATAAGCGCAAACATAACCGAAAACGTCGAAACAATATAAGATATGGTTCTATATCGGGAGATCTCTTTATTGGGTATGTCCGTCACAAGATACCAGTCTTGCTCCGGAAGCTGCCGATATATTACACACTCCTTTTCGCCGTTATTTTTTCTTTCAAAAATCCCTGACGGTTCTGTAAAATACATTGTCATTTCCTCCGAATTAAACAGCTCGGAATCACTCATTCCACCCTCCGACGACAAAAGAACCGTGCCCTGTGCATCCATAAGAAATGCCCTGTGATCGCCGACAAGGACAATACTGTCTATAAAATCAAGAATATCAGACACAAGAACATCTACTTTTACAATACCGATGCTTTTTTTGAAATCCGTTTTACTTTTAATAAGGCGGGCGCAGGATATCACCGGAACATCTTCATCAAGCTCATTCATACGGCACATTCCTCCGGTTATCCACTGTACCCTTCCGTTTTCACGCGCCACCGGATCATACCATGGCTCTGATACAGCTTCACTTAACGGATAAAAATGCACTCTGTCGGCAGAATACATTTTCTTATCCGACACATACAGTGAAATACGCATATTTCTGTTATATTCCATGCTGTTCAAAAAGTTTTCCAGCATACGATACTCATTCAGATGTCCCCTTGGGTCTCCCACCGCCGCAAGAGCGCTCTGGACCGTGTCATTTGCAAAAACCGCCTCGGATACACTGTCTACCGTGTCAAAATTACGCGCGAGATTATCCCTTACCTGCTCCATTGCCGCATCGGTGGATTGAAGGAACTCTTTTTTCATTGACGCGGAAGATATCCGAAAATAACAAATTGTAAATATTACAAAAGAAATCGTGATCACGCTAAACACAACTGTAACGAAACGGTTATCTGAAAATTTTTCGGTAATCCTGCCTATTATTCTCCTCATGATTCACATCTCCTTTGTTCCTGACGATCATTTCCTGTTTTTCTGACGGTATTCGCTCGGCAGCATCCCCTCGTAGCGCTTAAAGAGCTTGCTGAAATAACTCGCATCGGAGTATCCGATCGTCTCGGCAATACCCGCAAACTTCATATCGGTTGTACTCAGAAGCTCTCTTGCCTTTGCCATTCTCACACTCGTAATATATTCGTTTACCGTGAATCCGGTCTTTTCCTTGAATACAAGACAGACGTAGGTCGGCGTCAGAAATACCTCCCGAGCAATATCGCTTAGAGTAAGCTTCTCATTATACCGGTTATCTATTATGCCCTTTATCTCTGAAACAACATTTGACATCTCATGATCATCATTTGCAGCCGTATTACTGTAAAGCCGCCTGTAGCAAGCTTCGACAATCGATTTCAGCTGTTTTGAGCTTGAGGCGGCAAAAACATTCTGCATTGCCATGAGCATCTCATGATTGCATGCGTCAAAGCTTGAATTTTTTTCCATTAGAGCCTGGCCACCCAAAAGCAACAGCTGTATGGATAATGTCTTATAATATTCTATACTGTAGCTGCCGTTATACTGAAAAAGCTGTTCAAGATACTCGTCCGCCGCATCGCTGCCTTCACTTCGCAGTCGTTCCTCCAGATTTTCAAACATCTCAGAAGCCGTCTCAAAATCATTGTTTTTTTCGTGGGGAGCGATATAGATCGTGTGGTTGGCGCCGAGATAGCTTTTTGCTCTGACCGAGTTATTGGCAGCCTTCCATGACCTGCTGATCTCACTGAGATTCTTTACCTCATCGCCTATTCCCAGCACCGTATCCAATCCGAAAACATCAAGCATTGTTTTATGCAGCATATCCGCAATACGTAAAAGCAGATCTTCATATTCATCTTCAAAAAGAAGAATTGCTCCAAATTCATTATATTCGTTCTCGAATACATATCCTCTCGTATGTTTATTGATAATCTCCTGCATCACATTCTGAATGGCAAATGAGCACATCTGCATTTCCAACTCATTGCCCGGCTCATAAATATGATCCTCATTTTTGATCCACAATGTAACTGTAATAAATGTTCCCTCATAGGGAAGATCTATATCGAGAAATTTCATTCTGCTGCAGATCATCGTTTTATTAAGTTTACCCCGCAGATCACCTCTTTTATATCTATTGATAATCATGAAAAAAAAGCGCTGCCGCAAAGCGGGCATGCTCTGCAGTAGCTTTTGTTCCATTTCAATGGAATATTTTTTCTTCGCCCTTTCTTTGCTGATTTTTCCCTCTGCAATTAAAAGAACCTGCTCCAACTCATCTATATTGACCGGCTTCAAAATATAGTCTATTGCCTCTACTTTCAGCGCGTTACGGATATAGTCAACATCGTTATAGCCGGAGATAAAAATCATTTTCAGCTCCGGAATAGCGGCGCAGAGCTTTTTTGAAAGCTCCACGCCGTTCAGCCCAGGCATCCTTACATCGGTAATGACTATATCAGGCTTAAGCTCTTGAATTTCTTTAAGTGCGGTTACACCGTCTCTGGCGCTGCCTACGATCTCCATTGAGCTAAACTTATTATTTATAAACGCGGTTATTCCTTTAATTATAAAAGCCTCATCATCTACAAGATAAATTTTGATCATAATTTTTCCTTTCTCAATAATCAATGCTTTTATTGTATCTCGACCCGTGCAAGCTGACCTGCCCAGTTCTCATTAAATGATTTCAGAACAATTTTAACGTGTTTATAATCACCGCTCTCTTCCGCATTGGCGCTTATTTTTGAAAAATACATCTTATCGTTGACCGTATCCCGCTCGATAAATTCAGTTGTCAGCTCCGCCTTATCCCAGCTGCTTCCGTCCTCCGAAAGACATATATCAAAATAATCTTCAGGATTCCGGCCTTTTACATACACGATCGCTGACACTGTCGTAACGGGAGCTTCAAAGACATACTGCAAATAGTTTTCATCAAGAGCACGACTTTTATAAATACGCTTTGATATCCCGTAATCCGAACGCTTATCGGCTTCCTCCAAAAACTCACCCTTGACACTTTCCGTCTTTGAAAAGCTGTTTAATGTATCCACAAATCCGTCAAAGCCATCGGTCTGTAAATATTCTTCGACCGCCGCTTCATTTATCGCGACCTTATAAAGCTGAGTTGAATAGTTATACTCGTCGGTTGTTACAGTCACACGGACATAACGCATTGCGGCATCAATCGGAGCGGCATTTGCAAGAACAGTGAAATACATATTAGCCTGATTGGGATCCTCGGTTCTGGAAACAGTGCTCATAATCGGCTCCGACCAGCTTTCACCATCTGATGAAACATACACCTTCGCTCCGTCCGGGCTTCCCCCGCGCTGATATACGCCGATGCTTAGCGTATTGATCTCGGTTTTAAGCTCATATGTCCTCGAAAATGAGGCTCCTGCCTCGGTGTTGTACAGGCGCAGTGTGACATCAAACTGCGTTCTGTTATCCGGTTTGGAATAAGTATTGCCTTCGATCACACACGGAAGCGTCGGGTCGTCCATTTTATCGATATAGCCTATCGCTGACAGATCATGAAACTCAGCAAGCTGCATAGGCTCTATCTTTGGCAGTCCGATTCTCAATTTTCCGTTAGAGACTATATCAACAGTCTCGCTTTCACCGTCCCAATCGACCTTGGCTCCCAATGCTTCAGAAACAAACCTCAATGGGACAAGTACACGGTCATTTTGAATCACCGGCGCTGTTCCTGCATTGACCTCACGACCGTTAAGAATGGCTGTGTCGCTGCCAACGGTAATACTCATTGTCATGCCCGGCTTTACTGCGGTCACGGTCTTTGTATCGTCATCGTATGAAACCTCTGCGCCGAACAACTCAAATATTTTACGCATAGGAACGATTGTACTGTCGTTCTCTATCCTTGGTCTGACGTCAAACCCTATAGGCGTTCCGTCAATTTTTACGCATATCCCATCGTAATATGCAAAATCATCATACAGCATCCCATCACCGGGGAAGCCTACGAGACCGATCCGGCCCTCGTCAGCCTTAAAGCCCGAGATCTTCTCATCATATTTCACATTATCATCGATCTTGACCGTGAGACGCTCACCCTTCGTTATAACCTCAATAGTATATGCGCGGTTGCTGTCTTCTGCAAGTTCAAACTTAAACAGTTTTTCCGTACTGCCGTCCCTATTTGTGAGAATGAAACACTTATCCTTATATGAAACCATCTGATAGCTTCCGTCATCAGCTATGCCAAAAGCGTGACCGAATTGTTTTGCGCCGTCCAAAAGAACAGTATATTTCACGATTCCGTCTCCTTGAACCGGTGCATCCTCCGGAGCAAAAACAACAGGACTTAAAGCATCGTCATCCTTAATAGCCATCGCATTCTGCTGTCGCTCAACAGCGAAGCTCCCACTGCCCAACGCCGGCTTCCATGAATCAGTGCCATGCGCAAAATCTTCTCTGTAAGCATAATCCGGGACAAAATCAATTATATCATTATAATCATTTACGCTTTCTTTAATTGTCTGATAATTCGGATAAAAATATTCTGCCATGTCCGCCGTTGTTTCACCTTTTCCTAAGCTTACATCGGTATATTTCATCGGCGCCGCGTCACCATATGAGGTATAGTATCTGAAATCCTTGCCTATACGAGTTCTCGACCATGTCTCCGAATCCATCGCCCAGCTGTAGGTTCCCATTCTTGACCGATCCATAAATTTCTGCGGCGTTTCCCAGTTCTGAATATTCAGATCGGTGCAGGTTGAAATAAATCCGTCATTTCCGTCCTTCTGCATGCCAATGGCGACATACCGCTCAAGATATGTGCTGTAGAAAACGAGAACGCCCGTGCATGGCGGAGAAAAGAGCGGTGAATCGTGGCCGCCTATCCCCGGCTCCGACCATTCGCCTTTATACCACTTCTGCCATGTTCCCGGTTTCATTCCTTCGGAAATAGGAGAACGCGCGACCTGCCATGTTTTCCACATATAATTCGTCTCCTTATCGATCCATGACTTCATATAGTACACATAGAAATATCCCGAAGCCTCATCCACATACATTTTCTGATCGGCATTCCCAAAGCTTTCATAGCGTCCCGGATGCTCGGAAGCAAATTCCGGAGTATCCCCGCTTATAATTGTGTCACCAAGTGTCCATGTCGCGCCTTTGTCAGCGCTTGTCGCGTACCGGATATGCCGCTCATGCACATTTCCGTCGGAATAGTTGAACTCCACGTGAACGGTAGTATACCATATTCCGGTCTTTTCATCAACATACAATCCGCACAGCCAATATTTATCGTCACCGTGAGGACAGTCAAAGCCTATAAGCTTTGACTCCTCTATTTCCTTAAGATCATCCATACCTGTACCCATATATCGTTTCCAGTTTGTGTTTGGAGACGTATAAAGCAAATATAGATTTTTACCGTCATAATATGTTCCGGGATCAGCGTCAAGAGAATAATCGCGGCTTTTATAGTCAAACGGCTCAAACTGCCCTGAATTTTCAGCTATCTTCCACGTGAAATCCGCAGCGCTCACGCTCGCATATGTAAATGCCGATACTGCGGTTGCCGCAATAATAGCTGTTAACAATTTTTTTGCCATACAGCCGCCTCCTTACTTATTCTGTGAGTACCACTCATTTATCTCTGATTCAAGTTCTTCACCGCCGTTAGTTCTCCATTTCTTTAAGAATGCATCGTAGTTATCTATTGAATCGGCTCCGGTTATAACGCTGAGAGCGTAATCGTTTATAATTGTGTCAAGAGTTACGGTGTACTTTGACGCCTCCATTGTCGGAGCGTCTGCGTCCGGATTTTTATGTGCGGCGCTTAAAACCCCATCGGTTCCTGTTTCAAGAAACTTCTGATAAATTCTGTCATCCTTTCTTACACGGCACAGCCAGTAATCACGATATTCCGTCTCACGGCTGCCGGTAAGGAAATCATTTGCCAATCCGCGATCGTTATCAAATGCGGGCAGTATCGGATAATACGCGCCGCCCTTGACCTCATAATCAGTGCCTTCAACGCCCAATACCATTTCTTTGAATGTCTCTTTTTCAAGTTTTGCATTGATCCACTTTATGACATCCTCAGGATGCTTTGACGCTTTTGGAATAACAAATACCTTTTCCAGTCTGCCGGTTCCGTAAGCATAGCCGCGCTGACCGTTTTCCCCTGTAAGCGGGAGCATATACTCGATATTATAATCCGGATAGTTTTTATCAAGGGCATCCATTATCGTTGCAGCCTCATAATATGCCATAGGCATGACAAACGACTTACCGGACGTGAATTTTTCCTGCATATTATTCGTTTTATTTGTCGGAAGCTCCGAATCAAGCAGTCCCTCATCATAAAGGCTCTTAAGATACAGGAGATATTTTTTGTAGCCCTCCGTTTCTATTCTGTTTACAAGCTTTCCGTCGCCGTTTTCCACCCATTTGCATTCAATCCCAAAAGCGCCTTCAATTCCGGGCAGATCAAGCGTGGATAAGGTTGTGAGCGGCGCCTGTACCATATTCCCGCTGTAAAGCTTTTTCATCGCTCTGAGCATTTCTGTAAACTCATCAATAGTCTCAGGCATCTTTTGGATTCCTGCCTTTTCCATAATATCCGTACGCACAATCATCATGCTCGTCATAGGATCCGGCTTGTCGTTGCCGTTTTCATCCTTATCCTTAGAGCTTGCCGTTACTATACCGTAGATCTTTCCGTTTACGCGGCTGACCTCCCAGGTTTCATCTGAGAGCGCTTCCTTTATATTCGGACCGTATTTATCAATAAGCTCGTCAAGCTCCAAAAGAGCGCCCTGATTTGCATAATCGACATACTTATCCTTGTAGGTACCCATAATCTGTATGCCGTCATAATCATCCTGCGATGACAGAATGAGGTTGATCTTTTCGGCTACATCATCGCTCGGCAATAAATCATATTGAACATGATACCCCGTCTTTTCTTCAAGCATCTCTGCCACGGGATACGTATTCGGATCCGCTCTGATACTATTCATCAGAATCTTAAGACTCGGCTTGCGCTCCGCTGTTTCGGTGTTTTCCGAACCGCAAGAGGTCAAAGCTCCCGCTGCCATAACCGCAGACATAGCTGCCGCGATAAATCTTTTTGCATTTACTTTCATCGTCATTCATTCCTTTCTTTTAAAAATCAGCCCTTAACCGAACCGATTAAAATTCCCTTTAAGAAGTACTTTTGCAGAAACGGATAGATAATCAGCATCGGTACGACCGATATGACGATCGTAGCGCTGCGCATTCCCTCACTGCTGATATTATCCCAGTCCTGCGTTGTCATAGTGCTGCTGCTTTCAGAGGATGTTGCTTCCATGATCAGATCACGAATATAAAGCTGCAAGGTTTTCAGTCCCGGCTTTGTTGTATACATCATAGGCGGAATATAGCTGTTCCAGAAAGAAACCAATATAAACAGCACTATTGTTGCAAAAACCGGAATTGACAACGGCGCGATAATCATAAAAAATATTCTCGGATTTGAGGCTCCGTCCACTCTTGCCGACTCCTCTATACTTTCGGGCAAATTTTCATAATAGCTCTTTATAATGAGCATATTATATACGCTTAAAAGCCCGGGAAGAATGAGAACCGGAAATGTATTTATAAGTCCCAGCCGCTTCATATTAAGATAATCCGGTATCATTCCGCCGCTAAACAGCATAGTGAACACGAACATAAACAGAATAAGCTTCATCCCAGGAAGATGCTTTTTGGAAAGCGGATATGCCGTTACGGCAGTTATGAATATTCCGCATACCGTGGCCACTGCCGTTGCCAATACAGATATCAGCATGGAATGCCAGAAGGTGCTGTCGGAAAATACATATCTGAAGGAATCAAGATTAAAGCCTATCGGCCATATCCCAACCTTTCCGGCAGTTACAGCCCAATCAGCGCTGAATGCCTTTGAAATTACATTCAGAAACGGAATGATCGTAATAAGAGTCGCTATGATCATGAATCCGTATGCCACTATGTCAACAAACCAATCCTCCGCAGTTTTTTTGATCTTCATTATGTCACCTCCTACCAGATACTGCTGCCGGAAATCTTCTTACTTAAAAAGTTCCCGCTTACGACCAATATAAATCCTGCAACCGAGTTGAACAGACCTACAGCAGTAGTCATACTATACTGCTGCTGTCCGAGACCCATTCGGTATACATATGTTCCGATAACATCTCCGCTCTGATAAACGGTCGGATTGTACATGGCGAGTATCTGCTCCGTTCCCGCTTCGAGAATGCTTCCGAGCCTGAGAATTAAAAGCAGCACTATTGTAGTTGCAATACCGGGCAGAGTTATGCTCCATATCATCCTCAGTCTGCCCGCGCCGTCAACCTTTGCCGCCTCGTAAAGCTGTTGATCAACCCCGGCGATTGCAGCAATATACACGACCGCACTGTAGCCTGTCTCCTTCCAACCGTCACTGAACACGAGTATCTTCCTGAACCATGCGTTAGACATCATAAACGAAACCGGATTTCCGCCTAATGCGGTGATTATAATATTCACAAGACCGGAGGATGGAGAGAGAATCGATGTGAATATGCCCGCTACAATAACCCATGAGATGAAGTGCGGCAAATACACAACAGTCTGCGCCGTCTTTTTAAACCATACAGAACGCACCTCATTTAACATAAGCGCTACGACGATCGCCAGCGGGAACAAAAACACAAGCTTCGATACGCTTATAATGAGAGTGTTTTTAAATACCTGATAGAATTCAGGATCGGAAAATATTTTTTTAAAGTGCGCCATTCCTACCCATTCGCTTTCGGCGATACCCTTGAAAATGTTGAAATCCTGAAAAGCTATCGTTATACCGTACATAGGCAGGTACTTGAATATTATAATGTACAGCAGTCCCGGCAGCAGCATAATGTACAGCCCTATATTGTTTAAGAAAAGCTTTTTCTTATTCACCAATGACGTTTTCCTTTTCGTCCGCGCAATTTTAGCAGTTTTCAAAATCCTCACGTCTCCTTTCTTAGCTTTCATCTATAATGCCTGTTATAAGACGCTTGATCATGACCGCAGCCTCTGCTCTGGTCGTTTCCTGCTGCGGCGCAAGCTCTGTTGCGCTTCTGCCGCCTATAAGCCCTGCGCCTATTGCAGACTTCAGCTCGGTATATGCCCAATCGCTTACCGAATCCGCATCGGCAAAGCCACCCATATCTCCTGCGGGTATGTTTGAATAATACCGCTTATAGGCTCTTATAAGCATCAACGCCGCCTCCTCACGGGTAACTGCCGCATACGGTAAAAAATTCATATCATCATCACCGGCTACAATATTCTCCGCATTCGCCGCCGCAGCATAGCCGGCAAACCAATCGTCCGCAGACACATCACTGAAACAATCGTTATATTCGATCGGATCAATACAGATTGCCGCTGTGAGCATTTTTACAAATTCAGCACGGGTCACTCTGTTATCGGGAGCAAAATGATTTTCGTCCATACCGTTGATCACTCCGCGCTGCACGAGATTCATGATATCTTCCTCTGCCCAATGACCTGAAACATCAATAAAGCTGACGTCTGCTGTCGGAGCATTTCCGGATACCACGCCGTCCGCTGTAACTGACGGCGTCGCATCCGGCGTGGCTGTAGGCAGTGATACAATAGACGTTACCCTACCGGCAGAGCCGCCGCCTCCGCCGCCTCCGAATACAGTGCTGCCCTGTGACTGCCCGGAGATCGTCACGGGATCCGTTGTTACCGGACTACCCGCTTTTCCTGCTGTATTCATAACGGTTATACGCAATGAAAGCTTTTTCGTACCCGCATTTGAAGGGATGATGAACACATCTCCTGTTCCAGCAGCGCCTCCGTTTATAAGCCATTCCGCTTTATAACCCGCACCGTTGCCTATAGGATCATTTATGCTCACCTTGGCTGTTACGGTCTCGCCTGCTTTTATCTCGCCTTCAATTCCGGCGCTTTCTATTACCGGTGCGGTATTTGCTATATAATCCTCAAATTTCTTTACTTTCTCCTCATATTCAGTTTTTAACACAGTGTTATTCAGGCTTGCGGCAAGAGCAGCCGCCGCTTCCGTATCAGCCTTTGTCGTGTTGCTTTCAAGCTTTTTTATAAGTGAATCAAGCTTTGAAACAAGAACATCGTCTTCAGCTCTTTCAAGGAGCGACTTTGCATAATCGCGCACTGCCCCGCTTCTTATTCCGTCAACAGCAGCTTTCATCTCATTTACAAGCGTCTCCTTCTGCGCAAGATCCTCTTCGGTATCCGCCGGAAGCTTTATGATTTCAAAAAACCTCGCTTCAACGTCTCCTGCATAATCTGCCGGATATACCTCCTTTGAAACTCTACCAAATGAGGTTCCGTCAGCGGTAAGCTTAATTAATGCGCCATCTGAGATTGCTAAAGAAACCGAGACATCCGTCATCTCTGAAATTACGCTGTCGCTGCTGTAAACTCGCAGCTTTACAGTACCGTCTGTGTTTGCTCTTATCATATATGTATATTTTTCTCCGCTCTTTAACGCGGTCGTTCCGACAGTATCTCCAATCGCCGGATACAGTGAAACGCCGTCTGAGCTCGCTCCAAAGCTTATTCCGCCGCACTCAGCCGTAAAGCCCGAATTACCCGTAAGCACATCCTTAAGCTCAAACACATACTCGCATTTGAATCCGGCGTCTATAGGCGAGGCAAAGTTTCTCTCCGCTGTACCGTTCAGCACAAATCCATTGTCCAGCGAAACAGTTCCGGTAACGCTCCATGCGCCATCCCAGCCGCTGCCGCCGCTCATAGATGATCCGGAGGAATAACTCATATCATCCGATGCTGTAAACGCGTTGTATGCCGGTTCAAGATTTTTTTCAATCCAATTATCGATCTCCGCACACAAAGCATCCCTTATTCCGGTAAATACGGATTCGGAAACCGATGCTTTTATACTCTCCGCCTTCTGATATATCTGAAAGATCGTATCGGAGGTGATCTCAAGATTCTTCAAGGCTGAAAATTCAGTCTCTGCAGCATTGAGCTTTTCCATCTGTTCATATATGGGTTTTATCGCATCACTCAGAAGCTCCTGCGCATTACCGGGAAAAGCATCAATTCTTGCCTGCAGTCCGGTCAGCAGAGCATTGACCTCATCGGCGCCCATATCCTCGGCAACAGCGCTTATATCTGACAGCTCACGTCTTATAGAGTCATATTCCGCTGCAGACTCCGCTCCGTATTTATATGCCGAAAAATCCGCAAGCCCGCAACCGTCCTGCAGCCAACCCTTAACGCCTATACGGTCGACAACAGTATAGACGTCATAATGATTTGAAATCGAATCGGCGTTTGAATATATATCCCAGTTTTCCGGCTCAGCCTCGCCGACAGGATATATTTTTTCTCCAAGATACGTTTCTCCGCCGTTCTTCCCAACATGCAGTCTGATAAAATAGTTATACCACAGATCTCCTTTGATCGCTTTGTCGGTAAACAGCAGCTTATTGCCCTGGATTCCTATAAACCCCACTCTCTTACTGTAATTATCCTGAGCAAGAAACGCTACCTTGTACTGCATATCATTTGAACTTGTTGTATGCGTTCTCATTTTTATTTTTATAAAGTAATCGGTATCCTCCGAAACACCGGAAGCAACGATCGGCTCACTTGTGTCAAAATAGATCTCAGGCCCTTCGCCGCTTCCTAAAAGAGCCTTTCCGCTCTGCGAAATACTTTCGTCCACTGCCGTAACCTGAAACATGTTTGACGGACTTCCATCAGTCAGGATTCCTCCCGGAATATCCTTGGCGCCGATACTTAGTTCATCAAGCTTAAGCTCAAACAGCCGCACGGCGTCGGTCTCTGCTTTCGCATGCGGCACAAACGACGCTGCATTGAAAACAAGGGCTGCCGCCGTTACACACGACAGCGATTTTAACATTTTTTTCACCGGTTAATCCTCCTTAATTATCACAATATCACCCATCTGCGCATCAACAGATCTGAATACAATATTCTGTCCGTATTCAAGCTCTGCACGGCTTACGATCTCCGCCTCATTATGGCTTACATCGTAGCGGTATATTCTTGCGCCGCCGATATTAAGAGTAAGCTCAAGGCCGCTGTCAGGATTCCGGACTATGATATACTGACCGTAGAGAGATCTCACAGTCCCATAGGAAACAAACTTGCCATTAACGCTTCCTATATGAGTACCCTGCATAAATCCGTGATCCTTTCCCCTCGCCGGACTCTTATAGATCATCCTTACCGCCGCAAATCCCGCCGAACTCTGCGCAGCCTGAAGAATATCGCCCTTTGTAAGACCGGCAACAGCTATTATATCATTATTGGCCTTATCAGTGAGATAGTCATCGGAGTCATAGTATACTTTTTCTTCCTTATTCAGAATGAAATATGTAACAGCAAGCTTGATATCGCCTCCCACCGCTTCCTCGCGCACATCCGCCACAAGCGCGTATGGGCTGTAATCAAGCAAGTCATCGGTGTAGACTATCGTGCCCATATCCACTACTATCGCCGCCGGAATATTAGTTCTTGTATCTATATCGTACACATATGTATTCACATTACAGGAAACAGGCATACCTGCCTCCGCCGTATATTTTTCATAATCAGTTCTGTCCTTCGGAACGCGTATGATTAAGGTTGAATTGTCTGTCGTACTAAACCGTCCCTGAATAAATCCGAAGCTTGCACTGTAAGCGCTCTCCATACTGTAATCCAGCGAAAACCTGCTGTCGTTTGAACCGTTCTCAGCCACGTCGATCACAACTATTTCCCCTGTGCTGTTCTTTGAGATCTGAACAAGCTGCGATACATGACGGCTGTCGCTGTTTTGGTCTGAGGTATTCGCCAGTGCTTCGCTGATTCTCGAAAAATCCGTTTTGTTATACGAAACTCCTCCTACCCTGATCTTTGATGCAGCTTTAAAATTATTAACCGCGTCCGCTGACGGATCGAACATCTTGAAATAAGTGTCCTCCGTTTCATCCTGATAAGCGCTTATCAGGTAAACATAGCTTGCGCTTGCGCTTACCGTATCTATTTTTGCGATCTTATTTCTGAAATCCATGCTGAACGCGTATTCCCTGTTAACTGTACAGTTAAGGTCACAGGTCGCAGAATAAATCTTCCCATCAATTTTTATTTCCTTTTCTTCGTTTGAAAGCAGCTGCACAGTTCCGTTAAAGCTTACCGACGATACAAATGCGCCTACAAAATTGCCGCTTGCACTTTTGTAAACACTCAATACATCACCTATACGGATATCATCAATCGTCTTCTCGGTATAATACATATCCGTTAAGTTTATTGATACGCTTCCGGCATAATCATCCTTATCCAGACTTAAACCGGTGTTGTCTTCAAACCACAGCGTCATGCTGCTCTTATTGACGCCGGAAACAACATGGTTATTATATTTGACTATCTCAACATAGTTATATTCATTCTTATCGTTTCTCGAAAGTTTTACATAGCCTCCATCAAAGCCGGTAAAATCGAAATCATTCATCGTAAGCTGCTTGACAATTCCGTTTACCACAGCCTTGTCAGTATCAAGCTTAACGGTTTTCGTCTTTCCGCCGCCCGTATCGTAAACGACGGTATCTGCTGAAAATTTGCTGTTTTCCTTTTCCAGATCCTCCGCGTCAATGAACAGGCTCGAAATATCCTCATTGGTATTTTCTATGTAACAAAGAATACGTTCGTCATTATCATCAAGCGAATACCAGAATCTTACACTCTGACCGAGAACCGCCGAAAATCCGGTTTCTTCAAGGCTGTATTCAATGCCGTCGATCTTTATAGTACCCTCCCTCAAATAGCCGCCGTCTTCCAGATTCATATTTCCCGCTGCTGTTACGGTTCCCGTTCTGCAGTAAATATGAAGAACAGCTTCCATCATAGCCGCATTGCTTTTTTCAAACTTATTATCACCTGTCTGCTCAATCATCTGCGCATTTAGGGCATTATATACCATTACCGCAGCGCCGCGCACGGTAAGCACTGAATTTTCCGCAGCAGTCACGCCGTCAAAAAGTCCAAGCTGAGACGCATATGTCAGATACCACTCACCATCGCTGTTGTTTGCTACATTCGCATAGCCAAGGAGACGGACAAGTATTTCTGCCGCTGCATTCATAGTCAGAGGCTCTGACGGATAAAACCGTTTTGTGCTGTCCCGTGATATTATTCCCAGACTGAACGCAGTGTTTATCTGAGCCGCATATTGTGTGCCGAGCGTTACATCCATAAAAATCGGCTTATCATAAGTTGCAAGATCACGCATATTTATAAGTGACAACACCATATCCGCAAACTCGCCTCGTGTTACGGTTTCATCCGGCTCTGCCGCAAGCTCTTCATTTATGCATCCTATCGCAGCAAGGAAGTTTAACGCTGTCCCTTGCGTGATTTTATCGCTTTTGGCAAATGCCGCAGGTACTTCTCCGACAAGCAGTATGACTGTCATAAGCCAAGCTATTGCTTTTTTTCTCATAAAACCTATTGTTCCTCCTTCCCCATATTACAAGTCCGACCCGCGTTCTCTCATGATTTCCCGAACACGGACGCCATCCACCTCCGAAAAGCCTATACCCATTCCGACTGCAAGACCCGCGGCAATCCCCGCGGCCTCACCCATCGCCTGACAGGAAAACTGAATACGCAGCGCGGACTGAGAATAAAAATCACAGCCGGAGCAGCGGCCGCATACCAGAAGATTTTTGATCCCCTTCGGAATAAGCGAACGATACGGATATTCAAAATATCTGTTCTCCGGCTCGCACGGAGGATAGTCCAAATCCCCATCCATCTCTGATGACGCACCGTGTACGTCTACCGGATATGCGCTTCTTAAAATGGCGTCGTCAAACCTTCGGTATGCCGCAATATCACGTATCGAGTATTCATATTCAGCTATGATACGCTCCGATTCACGTATTCCGAGCATAGGCGCTGTTATGCTCACATACGCATTCTCAAAGCCCGGCACCTCGCTCCTCATAAATTCCGCGATCCTCATGACCGATCTCCGTCCCCTGATATATCTCTTTGTCTTTTCGGCTGCCGAGGAAACATGTTTTCCTGTTCCTGTTTCGGGACAGTTGAAATTTATCGTTCCCGGTCTGCCCGGTATTGAAAACATCTGAAGATGACTTGCTTCGACTGACGTCAGCCTTCCCTCCTCAACCGCTTTCCTGACCTTTGCCATAAAATCCTTGGAACACCCCGGATTTACATTACAGATCTGCAGCAGCGGCTCATCCAGCCAGTCAGTCTGATTGGTGGTTTTCAAATAAACTGACATTTCCTTCAGATCCACATTCGCCATTTCAAATCTCAGTGATGCGGACTGATTTACTCCGTCCCGGTTTCCACTCATTATTCCCGCACCGCACATCTTTGCCAGATCCGCATCGCCGGTGCAGTCAATAAATGTTTTTGCCTCGATCTGACCTATGCCGTCACTGTTATATATTTTTATTTTATTGATCCTGCCCTCTGCCATATCCGCGCCTATCACCGAGGCGTCATATAATATTTCTGCGCCTGACCCGATTACCTTTTCTTCAAGTATTAGCTTTAAGTATTCCGGATCGAACCACAGCCGCTCACAATGTCCCTTGGCTCTCAGCTCCTTTATGATCTCCTCGCTTATTGATGAATTTACAAAGCTCTCATCCGGCAAACAATGCTCCATAAACGGAGTTACAAGGGAGAGTGTCTGCGTTCCGCCAAGAGCCGACCCGCTCTCGATAACAATCGTTCTAAGTCCGGCACGTGCCGCAGAAATTGCCGCGACCGCCCCGGCTGTTCCGCCTCCGGCTATTGCTACATCATACATCTTTCTTTTCCTCCGGTTCTATATATTCAATCGTGTCATCCCACTGTGTGCAGAAGTAAATTGAGCCGAAGCCCAGGAAGAACTCGCCTCCTCCGCTCTCGTCAAACTCGATTTTTATCTCATTTGACCCGTTAAGCAGCTCCGTATCAAACCACCCTTCGTCACGGTGAAATGCCGGGACATAATGCTTTCCGTCATGCTTCCACTTCAGTTCTCCGTTAAGATACAGCCGGCTTGACCTTGTGCCGCAGGCGGCGATCCTTACGCGCTTATTTGCCGTTGACTTTATAACGCTCCTATATGTACACGCACCCTCTGCCGGCTCAAAAAAAGGTTCCGCGTTTTCCAATACGCTTACTCTCCCGTTACTGTCTGTAACCGTCCACGGAATCGATATAGGCAGTCCTGCCTCTGTGGCAAAGCTCAGACCATTTACCTTGACCGTTATTGTAAGGACATTAAGCGGACAACGCTTTACCGTTCTGCGCGGTACTATTTCAAATGTAAGCTCTGCCTTTGCGTCAGCCGATATGCTGATACTTTGGCTTCCTCCCTTAATATCCCAGCCGTTCGGAGCGGCAAGCATGACCGTTCCCTCCACATCAGTATCAGATATATTGGTAATTCTCAGCTTGTATCCGTTGCTTTTTTTCGGATATGCCGCGACCTGTTTGGGATAGATCAGGCTTATAAGGAATGGTTCACATGCTATAAGCGATTCCGGAGAATCCAACTCCCAATCTGTTACAAGCTCATGCTTTCGTGTCCACGGCGATGCGATATTTACAGCCGCCGCACCCTCAGGCATATCTATATGTGTTTCCGTTTTATAATACTTCTCCGCCTCCGCCGCGACGGCGATGACCATCTCACAAAATTCGCCGATTGTTGCCGCCTCGTGCATATTGATAATACTGTTTGTAAGAATAAGCTTATCACCTATCGGTTTTTTCCATTGCTCTCCGATCGAATCAGGATCAATTATACCAAAAATCGATCCGATCGTTGCGCCTGTACAGTCCGCGTCATAGCCGAGAGATACCGCGCTGCACACTGCCTTATCAAAGCTTCCCTCTGCCGAAAGCATTGCAAGAACTATAAATGAAAGATTGATAACAACATCTGTCCAGTTCGGAACGGAATACTTCTCTAAGATTTTTTCCCGAACCGCAAATATATCTCCATCCTCGCTCCGCCATTGAAGCACATCATTAAACGCTCTGTACAGCGTACATTCCGACGGAATATTTTCAAGTCCTGTGTTTATGAGCTTTATTATATCCGATTCCGCAAACGCCGCGCTCTCCACTGCCGCAAGAAACATCTCGGCATATATCCCCTCGCCGCTATGGTCGCTTGATGCGTCCTCTTTTGAAAGCTTCGCCGCCAAAGCCGGACTGCCCGGCGCAAGACATGCCCAAAGCTCACTGCGTATCGCAGCGCCCATTCCGCAGTCGAATTTATTTCTGAACCTGCCGCTCACCGGCGCATATATCTTATTCTTGTGGTTGCTTCTTGCCGATCCGTACTCGTCCGGCGCAAAATCAGAAATATGATGCCTCCAGACCTCGCCCAAATGATAACGGCATATTGGGAATCCGGTTCTCAGTATAGTTTCAAGATGGACCGCCTGAAGGTCGAGATCGTCATTTGGCAGCATTTCGGTTGGAACAGGGGTATAGTATGTGATATTTCTCGTCGAGAGATCTCCCTCAAGCGGCATTCCCAATGTTCCTCCTATAGATTTTCCCATAAAGCACCCGTATACTTTTTTTCTATAAGATTCATAATCAATAATCAGCATATCCTGCTCCCTCACAGACTATATAATATTTCTTTATATCTTATGTACATTAACATTTTTTATATGTTTTTGACAGGCATGATCTTAAAATCGGCTCTGCCCTCTACTATATCTAACGCAAGAAGGGCTCGGCACAATTGCAGTTTTCACCAAGCCCCTCTGATTTTACTGTTATTTAACGGTAATTTTCAGCACATGCCCCTTATCATAGAACGCTCCGTTAAGGATATACTGAGGGATCACCGTATTTTCTCCGTCCGGCGTCTTTGCCATGACCTCCGAATACATATCCTCATGCATATCACCGCAGAAGATACCCTTTATAACATCGCCGTTGTTTACAATAAGGTCGTAAACCTTATCTGTTGCTGCGTCTCCTTGTCCGTATTTCAAAAGACCTGAATCGCCCTCATAGAAATTCCAAACATTCCTTGATGTATCTCCGTGTCTTATCACTCCAAGCGCTGCTTCCGCCGGATTCCTTGACAGAAGCGCCGTATGCTCAAATATCAGTATCGGGATGCCCTTTGCTCGCGCCGAAGTAATATCCGCAGCAAGCAAATCATACTGACTTTCCCAGTATTTGTGCTTTTGGTTATCCATTACAACAACCATAACCTTGTCCTTTACTACCTCTGATGTATAATATATATCATGCTTCCACTGCGACTGCAAAAACATATAATTCTCACTCTCGGCTGCCGTATCCGCATCGGAGCCGTTTATAGCTCGTCTTGGCTCATGGTTGCCCATTGCAATAAGCGTCTCCGGATTTTGTTGCCATATAGCCTTATACATAAGCTCTATACCGCCCCGTGAAAGATAGCTGAATGTGTCGCCTGTTACTATAGTCTTGTCAGAATAGGAAGCATACTTCATACACGCCAAAACATTCGGCAGTGTTGCGCCGTGTGCATTAGAACCATTTATATTAGCGCTGTTAATTACCTGCTTGTTATTCTCAGCATAATCCTTGTCATTGCAGTAGTTGAAGTGAGTATCCGTAATCTGAACGATCTCTACCGGATCTCCGCCATTGCCGCTGTCTATCTCCGCCTCACGTACCATTATTCCGTTTTCAAGCTGATATATCCAGTTGTTTTTATCCGCCGATGTGCCGACCACATCGGTTGACGGCTGACTCATATATGCAGCCTTTTCCGCAGCACGCTCAGTCTCCATTTTTTCGAGAGCCGCTGTAAGCGCCGTTCTTCTCTCATCTGTAACCGTTTCATCAGCAAGCTCCGTCTTTACCGCCGCATATGCGTTTGCACCGAATTGATCGGTATAGAGAATCCTTGAGATACCGTTGATATCGTTATATTTCATGTATCCGCGCACAATATACTGTCTTGTGTATTTGCCTTCAAGGTTTGTTATACACATGGTGTATTTGAAGCTGTTATCATCCTGAGCGAAAATTTTCTCTGCACTGATGCTTCCTGTCGGATATTCCTTACCATTATATGTAAACACTTTTCCAAGCTCCGGCTCACCAATGCCTGCGATCTCAAGCGGAATTGCAACAGCGCCGTACTCTGACGGATCAAGCTCTGTTCTTATTCTGCTGCTCACATTCGTAATGAATCGAAGTCCCTCCGGAACATCGCCGTCCTCCGTTCTGAACTGTGCGCCTGTTACGACAAAGTCATTTTCGCCGTCTGCGTTAAAATCAGTATATTCTGCGTTAAGCACCGTCCCCGCCTGATAGGTTATATTGTTTGAAACCGCATTGCCGTTTGCATCTCTCCATCCGATAAACAGCTTATAAAGCTTTTCAGTGTGCGGTTCATTTGCAAGATCAAGCTGCGTATCCTTATAGAATATTATCTGCTCGCCGCTGTTTTCGTAAGAAGGTCCCGGCGGCATTATGCTGATGTACTTGTAATTTTTGATATTTGAGTTGTATTCATTAACAAATTCAACAGGATTTGTTCCGTCATAGCTGTTTGATGCTGTTATTTCAGCATCCTCATAATAGGATAAAATACTGTCATTTGCCATCTGTATCGCTCTTGTTGCGCCCTGTGCCAGCAATGCTCCGGTATTTTCTACGCTGACTGCTGCTGCGTCAATACCTCGGCTTCCATAGCCGCCGGCTTCTTCAAGTCCTACAGCATATACCTCTGCCTCTGATATAACCACACTTCCGCTTGTCTGAATTGCATTCGACTGCCTCGTCTGTTCACTCGACAAGCTTTCCGGCGCCCTGACCGTAAGCCTACCCTTGCCTGTGATTTTTATATCGGCATTCGGTGCGTATACAGTGTATGCTTCACTGTAAATTTCGTGGCTTCTGCCCTCTACGGTAATATCCGCATCGTCCGCAAGATTAATTGTAAGCGTTCCTTCATTTTCTGTAAAAATACCTGCTCCCTGTGTATTAACACCGTTTATATTGATTTGTGTTGATGCTATGGTTCCTGTGCCTGATAAGACGAGAGTCTGCGTATCTGCATCATATGCAGCCGATACGCCGCCTCTTACCATGCCCATGCTTGTGATCTGTTCGCTGGCTACATATACACCGCTTGGAGACTCTGCCGGCATCACGCGAATATATTTATAATTTTTGATATTTGAGCTGTATTCATTGACAAATTCAACAGGATTTGCCCCGTCATAGTTGTTTGATGCTGTTATCGCAGCATCCTCATAATAGGATAAAATACTGTCAGTTGCCATCTGTATTGCTCTTGTTGCGCCCTGTGCCAGCAATTTTCCGTTATTTTCTACGCTGACTGCCGCCGCTTCAATACCGCGGCTTCCAAAGCCGCCGGCTTCTTCAAGTCCTACAGCATATACCTTTGCCTCTGATATAACCACGCTTCCGCTTGTCTGAATTGCATTCGACTTCCTTGTCGGTTCACTCGACAAGCTTTCCGGTGCCTTGACCGTAAGCCTGCCCTTGCCTGTGATTTTTATATCGGCATTCGGCGCGTATACAGTGTATGCTTCGCTGTAAATTTCGTGGCTTCTGCCCTCTATGGTAATATCCGCATCGTTGGCAAGATTAATTGTAAGCGTTCCTTCATTTGCTGTAAAAATGCCTGCTCCCTGCGTATTAACACCGTCAACACTTATTTGTGTTGATGCTATGGTTCCTGTGCCTGATAAGCCGAGAGTCTGCGTATCTGCATCATATGAAACCGATATGTCGTCTCTTAATATGCCCATGCTTGTGATTTGTTTGCTGGCTACATACACACCGCTTGGAGACTCTGCCGGCATCACGCAAATATATTTATAATTTTTGATATGTAAGCTGTATTCGTTAACAAATTCGACAGGATTTGCCCCGTCATAGCTGTTTGATGCTGTTACCAAAGCGCCCTCATAATAGGATAAAATACTGTCAGTTGCTATATGTATTGCTCTTGTTGCGCCCTGTGCCAGCAATCCTCCATTATTTTCTACGCTGACTGTCGTTGCTTCAATACCGCGGCTTCCATAGCCGTCGGCTTCTTCAAGTCCTACCGCATATACCTTTGCCTCTGATATAATCACACTTCCGCTTGTTTGAATCGCGTTTGACTTCCTTGACAGTGCGCTCGACAAGATTTCCGGCGCCTTGACCGTAAGCCTGCCCTTTCCTGTGATTTTTATATCGGCATTCGGCGCGTATATAGTATATGATGCGCTGTAAATTTCGTGGCTCCTGCCCTCTATGGTAATATCCGCACCGTCCGCAAGATTAATTGTAAGCGTTCCTTCATTTGCTGTAAAAATACCTGCTCCCTGTGTATTAACACCGTTTATATTGATTTGTGTTGATGCTATAGTTCCTGTGCCTGATAAAGTGACTCCCTTTGTTTCACTGTCATATGCAGCGGTCACATCACCGAATGTCAAGCCTTTATCTGTAAGGATCTTGCTGCCTACATATATACCGCTGTTAATTTCTTCTTCTGTCTGCAATTCAGCATCCTTATACTCTGCCTGACCCTCATTCACGTAATCAACAAGGCTTGTCCCGCTTATAGATGCGCTTGCTGTCTGAGTGAGTCCGGAAAACGCAGCTGCTGTAATAACGGCTGTCAATAATGTTGAGATCTGCTTATTGAATTTCATATAATCCGCCTCCTTTTAAAAATCCCATTCATCCTTGAAGTCATTGTCTCCGTATTCAGCTGGATCTATCTTATATCCGATCGCTGCGGTGATCGGCTTCATTTCTCCGTCCCATACATAAGCCTT
>CAZOHJ010000005.1:0-88627 GCA_964579875.1 uncultured Lachnospiraceae bacterium
TTTCATCAACTTTTGTGCCTTGGAGCGCAGCAGAAAGGAATGGTCATAATAATGTCAAAAAAACCTTTTAAAAGCGTGTTGAGTATTGCTTTGAGCACGGCGATTACAATGCCGCGCGACGCGGCTCAGATTTCGGCGTCGGCTGTTGTGCCGGATATAGAAACAAAGGTTGTACCGCTTGCCGCAAAATATGACGCGCCTGCGGACACAACGCACAATGGCTGGGAGCGTAACGCGTCTCAGCTCGGCAACGGCTTTCTGGGTGCAATGGTCCACGGGGGAGTGGGAATCAACAAAATTCAGATTAATGAGCACTCGGTATGGTCCGGCGGGCCGGGAGCGAGCGAGAGCTATGACGGCGGCGCGAAGGGTGATCCCGAAACGATAAAGAAAACGCTTTTAGAGGTACAGCACGGATTGCAGGAGCTTGTAACCGGCTTCGGCAATGACCGGAATTATAAGGCTCACTTTGACAGTGACGGCAGGCTTGCCGCCAAGAACTACGATCAATATCCGGGCTATGGCGATCTCGGCAATAAGGTTCAGAGCATGTTCGGAGAAAAGGATCATTTCGGGAGCTATCAGACGCTGGGAGATATGTACATAGCAAATGCCGACAGGGATGACAGTTATACAAATTATTCGCGCAAATTGGATATTGACAACAGTATTCTTACAATAGAATATGATCAGAAGGGCGTTCACTATACAAGCGAGTATTTCATCAGCAATCCTTATAATATGATGGCGGTGCGTCTTAGGGCTGACAAGGCCGGAGCGCTCTCCAAGGAGATAAGCATTGATTCCATACAGCCGAATAAGCTGATTACGGGAGATGTATCTGAGAATACAATTACAATGGCGGGAAGACCATCGGATCACAGAGAGGACATACCACATGAACAATTTGCCCAGCAGATAAAGGTAGTGGTAAGCGGAGACAATGCCGAAACGCTCACTACGGGAAAAACCGTTTATGTGGATGACGCTGACGAGATCATTATTTACATGACTGCCGGAACAAATTATAAGCAGGCGTCAGACGGCAGCTATGACTTTTTCTATGATGAGGATCCCTTGGATGCGGTGGAGAAACGCATTGGCGACGCCGTAAAGCTCGGATATGAGGGACTCAGGGCTAAGCATCTGGAGGATTACAAAGGATTATTTGACGCTGAAAAGGCGGACTTTGGCGCAAAGGCAGTGCCGGAGAAAACAACAGATAAGCTTCTTGCGGGCTATGGCGGCAGGGGAGAAGATCCGAATACGGAGGACGAGGATCTGTATCTTGAGACTCTGTATTACCAGTTCGGCCGCTACCTGCTTATATCAAGCTCCCGTGACGGCTTTGAGAATGCCGACGGCAGCAGAGGAGGAGAGGATGCTCTTCCGGCAAATCTGCAGGGCATATGGGCCGACCGGCTCACCAACGCATGGAACGCGGATTATCATACAAATATAAATATACAGATGAATTACTGGCTTGCCGAGCAGACTAACCTTGCGGAGTGTCACAAGCCGATGATAGATTATATTAATTCGCTTGTTAAGTACGGTGAGAATATGGTTGATCATTATTATATACAGTCGGACGGTGAAACTCCCGTGCGCGGCTGGACTGTAGGGCATGAATGCAATATCTGGGGCAATGCCGCTCCGGGTGAATCGAGCGCGTCTTGGTTCCCGACAGCCGCCGCATGGATCTGTCAGGATATATGGGAATACTACCGCTTCACGAATGATGAACAGTTCCTTGCCGATAATTATGACACATTATTAAAGGCCGCCCGGTTCTGGGTCGATTTCCTGTGGGAGGACGAGCGAGACGGGACGCTTGTTGCAAATCCTTCATACTCGCCGGAGCATGGGCCGTTTTCTCTCGGCGCGACCTGTGATCAGGGCATTATATGGGAAATATTTAATGATGTGCTGAATGCCGGAGATATTCTCGGCAGGAGCGGCGATGCGGATATTGCGGAAATAAAGGCTGCGTATGATAAGCTTTCAGACAATCTGCAGATCGGTCTGGGCGGACAGTTTATGGAGTGGAAGGACGAAACCGCTATAGATGTGACAGGCGATAACGGGCATCGTCATACAAACCATCTGTTCGTGCTGCATCCGGGCAGCCGGGTTGTTGCGGGCAGAAGCAGGGAGGATGATGACTATATCAACGCAATGAAGGTTACTCTCAATACAAGAGGCGACGGCGGTACAGGCTGGAGCAAGGCATGGAAGCTTAATTTCTGGGCGAGACTCCATGACGGGGATCATGCGCACACGATGGTGGAGCAGCTGCTGAAGGAGTCGACAGCGGATAACCTGTTTGACCTTCACCCGCCGTTCCAGATAGACGGCAACTTCGGCGCGACTGCGGGTATGACGGAGATGCTTCTGCAGAGCCAGGGCGATGCGATTGAGCTGCTCCCCGCGCTTCCGTCCGCATGGAAAAAGGGAAGCGTCTCAGGCATAAAGGCGAGAGGAAATGTAACGGTTGATATGGCTTGGAACCGCGGCTATCTTACGGCTGCGCGGATCTCTCCGGCAAAAAGCGGTGAATATAAGATAGTGGGCAGGAATATAAAGCTGGGCAAGGCTGCAGACTCAAAGGGCAATGAAATAAGGCCGGAGCAAGCCGATGACCTTTATGTAAGCAAGGCAACGGGCAGAACAGAGAATGATTATATTGTTCTTAGCCTTGAAGGCGGTGAAACCTACACGCTTTACGGGTTTGAAAATGAGGAGGATATTAACCGCGCTTATACGGAGCTGAGCACGGAACACTTGAAATTATCCCGCGAATGATGTATACTTGATTTATCAGATAAAAAATTGCCGACAGGAGGACAATAGTTGTGGCAAAGGTTATATTGAGAAATGAAAAGGTAATGATCCCTACATACGAGATCAACGCTTATGACAAAAACCCGATGTTTCTTGAAAAGAGAGTGTATCAGGGCTCAAGCGGCAGAGTGTATCCTCATCCGGTATGCGAGGGTGTGGCAAATGAAAAAACAGATAAGGAATATACGGCGATTTTCCTTGAAAATGATTATATTGAGGTAATGATCCTGCCGGAAATCGGAGGCAGGATCCAGCGGCTCTATGATAAAACAAACGGCTATGACGCCGTGTACTATAATGAAGTTATCAAGCCCGCGCTTGTCGGTCTTGCAGGCCCTTGGATCTCGGGCGGCATAGAGTTCAACTGGCCGCAGCATCACAGACCGTCAACCTTTGACGCGGTTGATTACAAGATAACCGAAAATGAGGACGGCTCCGTTACGGTATCGGTAGGCGAGACTGAGAAAATGTTCCATCAGAAGGGCATGGCGTCATTTACGGTTTATCCCGATAAAGCGTATCTGGAAATAAAGGGTCAGGTATATAATCCGACAGACAGACCGCAGACCTTCCTCTGGTGGGCAAATCCTGCCGTTGCCGTAAACGACTATACGCAGTCGATTTTCCCGACAGATGTAAACGCGGTCATGGACCACGGCAAGCGCTGCGTTTCAAAGTTCCCTATTGCGGACGGTGTGTATTATAAGGTTGACTATGCTCCGGGCACGGACATTTCACGTTACAAAAACATTCCGGTCCCGACCTCGTACATGGCATATCACTCGGATTTTGATTTTATCGGCAACTATGACTACAAACAGGAGGCAGGACTTCTCCATGTCGCGGATCACCATATATCACCGGGCAAAAAGCAGTGGACATGGGGCAGCGGTGATTTCGGACGCGCATGGGACAGAAACCTCACAGATGAAAACGGCCCGTATATTGAGCTTATGACAGGCGTGTTCACGGATAACCAGCCGGATTTTACGTTCTTAAAGCCGTATGAGGAAAAGACCTTCACGCAGTATTTTATGCCGTATAAAAAGGTCGGGGCAATAAAGAACGCGTCAACCGGAGCGGCGATGAATTTCGAGCCGGTCGAAGGCGGAGTAAGGATAATGGTCTATGCTCCGGGCAAGCTGTCGGGGGCGGAGGTTAAGCTTACGGACAGGGGACAGCAGGTGTACTGTGAGAAAATCAGTCTCAGTCCCGCTCAGGTATATGAAAAGACCGTTGAGCTTGCGGATTTTGACGTTGATGCTTTGGCGCTGTCGCTTTCGGAAAACGGGGAAGAGATACTTGAAGCAAAAGCGGTAAAGAGCAGCGAGCCTGTACCGTCGCCGGCGGAAGCGATTCCCGAGCCGGAAAAGCTTGAAACAACGGAAAAGCTGTTTCTTGCGGCAACGCATTTGGAGCAGTACAGACACGCAACCTACTCGCCGGAACCGTACTATCTTGAAGGCCTTAAGCGTGACCCGTCGGATATTCGCTTGAATAACAGCTACGGAAAGTATCTGTATAACCGCGGATATTTTGCGGAAAGCGCTAAGTATTTCACAGCCGCCGTAAGATCGTCAACATGGAAAAATCCGAACCCGTATGACTGTGAGCCGTATTATAATCTCGGTCTTTCGATGAAAGCGCTCGGTGATGCGGACAAGGCCTTTGATTTATTCTATAAAGCGGTCTGGGACGGAAACCAGCAGGGCAGAGCGTTCTATCATCTTGCAAATATCGCTGCCGGCAGGGGAAGTTATGACGAGGCAATGGAGTATATTGAAAAGTCACTTGCCGGAGGTGCTCATAATATGAAGGCGAGAACGCTTAAAACCGCGCTTTTAAGACTTACAGGGAAGACTGATGAAGCGATCGCCTTTGCAAAGGAAACAAGAAGGCTTGATGCGCTCGACCACGGCAGCCTTTACGAGCTGTATCTCTTAACAGGCGCGGGACTTGATGAATTAAAAGCAGTTATGCGCGGTGACAATCATAACTATATTGAGCTTGCTCTGACATACATGTCGGCATATCTTTATGACGAGGCGGACAGGGTTCTCGCGCTTGCGCCGTGCGACGATGAGCCTATGGTTCATTACTACCGTTACTACTGCGCAAAAGACAGCTCGGAGCTTGCAAAGGCGGAGGCTGCGTCAAGCCTGTACTGCTTCCCGAACAGAACAGACGATATACATGTTCTGTCAGCCGCGGCGGCGGAGGGCGGACAATACGCGGCGTATTACCTCGGTTGTCTGTACTATGACAAAGGGAACTGGAAAAGGTCGGTGGAGCTGTGGGAGAGCTGCGCGGAGAATATAACGCTCCCGACGGTATACAGAAACCTTTCACTCGCTTATTATAATAAAATGCACGATGCAAAAAAGGCGAGGACTGCGCTTGAAAAAGCGTTTGCGATGGATGAAACAGACGCGCGTGTGTTCTTCGAGCTTGACCAACTGTATAAGACGCTCAATCTTTCATTAAAGGAAAGACTCGATAATATGAACGCGCACAGCGAGCTTACGGAGAAGCGTGATGATTTGTATACAGAGTATATCACGCTGCTTAACCTCAACGGTGAGTATGACAATGCGTATAACCGCATCATGAACCATGTTTTCCACGTATGGGAGGGCGGCGAAGGCAAGATCTCTGCGCAGTACCGCAGCGCGCTTATGAATAAGGCAAAGGCGGAGCCGGAAAAGGCGATCGGGTATCTTGAGCAGGCGTTGACATATCCTGATAACCTTGGCGAAGGCAAGCTTGCAGGTAATCTTGACAATGATATATACTATATGCTCGGCGGACTTTACACCGAGCCGGAAAAGAAGGAATGGGCGTATAAAATGGCGGCGCGCGGCGAATTTTTGCTTACATCGGCGATGTACTATAACGATCGCCCGCCGGAGATGAACTATTATGCCGCAAAGGCTGTTGAGGCGTTAGGCGATATTCAAGAGGCGCAGAAGCGCTTTGATATGTTCATCAAGTATGCGGACGAGCATATGCATGACGATATAAGAATTGATTATTTTGCGGTATCCTTGCCCGATTTTCTTATATTTGAAGGTGATCTTAATAAATCAAACCGTGTTCACTGCTATTTTATGGCGGCGCTCGGCCGGCTTGGAAAGGGTGATAAGGTCAAGGCAAGGGAGAATGCGGAAAAAGGTCTTGAGCTTAACAGCTGTCATGCCGGACTGCTCAATATAATGAGGAATGTTTAAAGGACGAAAGTATTTAAAGGCGCAAAAATCGGCGTCGGGATTTATCCCGGCGCCGATTTTTCGGCTTGGGTTTACGGCAGACGAAGCCACGGAAAAATGTTATTTACAATTTACCGAATATATGCTATAATATCATTAAATTCAAATATACCCCTATTTTTATTTAAAGAGATACGAATTATATAATGTATACAGTTCAGAGAGAAATAATATGAATTTAGACGAAAGAGCGGCGGCTGCCGCAAGAGACACAAAACTGAAAAATGAGATTATCGGACAATACCGCAATTTCATATTATCGTCTGCGTGCAAAACTCTTAAACGCGTAATTACGGACAGTGACGACGAATTTATGACAGCGATGATAGCGTTTAACGAAGCGATTGACAGTTATGATCAAAGCAAAGGCAAATTTTTATCCTTTGCCTCTATGATTATACGCAATCGTCTTATAGATGAACTGCGCAGCAATTCCGGAAATAAGACATTGACATTTTCCGAGCTTGAAAACGCGAACGGAACGCCGTTTGATATTCCGTCAAATGACAACCACGATATTAAATGGGAAATCGAGGCGCTTGCGGCCGAGCTTACGGAGTTTGGAATATCCTTCCTTGAGCTTGCGGACGTATCGCCTAAAAGCCGCAAAACAAAACGGGTATGCTTTGATGCGGTGCGTTATATAATAAACGACAATAAGCTTTTTGAAACGGTTATCAATAAGCATATTCTCCCTGTAAAAGAAGTAACAGAGGGACTTTCTCTGAACAGGAAAACGCTTGAAAGGCACAGAAAATACATAATAGCGGCGGTAATTATTGTAACCCGGGATTATCCCGAAATATCCGCATATTTCAATATGAAGGAGGTGTGAGCCATGCAGGGAGTTATAATGGAAACCGGAAACGGAAGAGCCGTGATTCTGACAAAGAGCGGAAGGTTTGTAAATATTAAGGACACGAATTATTCGGTAGGCGATAACGTAAATATCATTCCGGACACAGGACGTTTGCGCGCTGCGGCGGCAAGCTTTGTTCTTGTGTGCGCCGGCATAGGCTCGTATTTTATGCCTGCCGGGTATGTAAGCGTTGATATTAATCCAAGTCTTATAATGACGGTCAATGTTTATAACAGAGTTATCGGCGTCAAATCATTGAACGATGACGCCGATGTTCTTTTGAATAAAATAGATATAAAAGGAAAAAGCGCGGAGGATTCTGTTGAAATGCTGATAAAAGCCTCGGAGGACGTCGGGTATATAAATGATAATAACAGGAGTGTCATTCTGAACGTAGTTCCGAGGATAACAAAACCGGATATTGAAAACGTAAAGTATAATAATATAGATATTACAAAAGAAAACGCGGATATGGAAACATTTCGGATCGCCGGAGCTATCGGCGTATCGGTTGCAAAGGCGAAGATCCTTGAGGAATACACCGAGAAAAACGGCGGAGATTTGTTTTCAAACGCGATCAGGCTTAGTGATAAATCAGTAAAGGAAATACAGAAGCTCATGCTTGATAACGGCGATTCAGCCGATAACGTTCATTTATCAGATAGCGGCAGCCTGTCCGATAAAAGAGCGGATCATATACCTTCGCCGGATCCTGAACCGCAGGAGAGAAAAAGCGAAAAAGTTCAGGCGCAGCCGAAATCTCAGGAAAATAAGAATTATAAGACGTCTGATACCATAAACAGTAATACGTTCTCAATCGGCGAACCTAAACGCGTTTGGAATACAATTCCGGCTGAACAGCAGCCGCAAAGCGAGGAAACGGCGTACGAAGATATGCCTGTTTACGCTGACGGCGGACTCCGGGAAATTTCACCGGAAATTAACGAGCTATCGGATCGGAATATTGATTCCGAAAATAATCAGCCCCCGCAGCCGGAACAAGAACCGCAGGGCGACGGCATATCGCAAAGCGAACCTCGGCAAACGGGGGATACAGCGCAGGAAAAGCCGTCTGATGACGGCGAGGCAATACAAGCGGAGCGGGAACAGTCTGACGACGGCAAGCCCGAACAAGCGGAGCGGGAACAGTCTGATGACGGCGAGGCAATACAAACGGAGCGGGAACAGTCCGACGACGGCGAGGCAATACAAGCGGAGCGGGAACAGCCTGTTGACGGCGAGCCGGCGCAAACGGAAGCAAAACCGCAGGACAACACATCAGCGCAAGGAGAAAGCAGCCCGCAATGGGGGGATTCAGAGCCGGAAGAGGAAGAGCGCCGGGACGACAAGCCATCGGAAAACGGTCAGCAGACAACAGGGGAAGAAACTCATGACAGCATACAAAATCAAGCCGGCGAAAGTGCGCCCGATGATCCCGAACAGTCTGACGGATACAATTCCAATGCCGCCGCGCCGTCTGATAAACAGCCGCAGGCAGAGCAAAAACAGGACGCCGCGGAGCAGGATAAAAACAATCTGACGAATACCGCGCCGGAGACCGCCGAACCAAAGCGCGAACCCGATACGGAGCAGGGAAGTCAGCCCACGCAATCGGACAATAAAGCATATAATAAACAGCCGGATGAACCGAGGCAGGAAAATAATATACCGCAAGCCGAACCAAAGCAGCCGGAGGACGCGCCGGCGGGAAATAACAGCGCACCGCCGGACAATGCGCGTCAGCCGGTCTAAGCGGAGAGATTTATCTATAGCTCCGGCATATTGATTGTGGAAAGACACAATTGATATGCCGGATTTTTTCATTGCTTTATTATTTCCATACAAAAACATTATTTTATTAATTGAATCCTACGGGAAAAAATGATATAATACAAAAAAATAATACAATTCCAAAAGGAGGTCAAATGATGAAATTCAAACGATTTACCGCGCTTATTTCGGCGGCGGCAGTGCTGGGGTCTGTCTTTACGGCGGCGTCCGCGGCGGATGCGGATAATGTAACGGGCGATTTCGTGCTTGCGTCGCCGGGCTATGCCGCGCAGGTTTATGTCGATCCGGACGGCAGTGAATACGACGGACTTTCACTTATTGCAGAGGCGTTTGCAAAGGATGTTGAAAGCGTCAGCGGCGAGAAGCCTGAAATTGTAACGGATGCGGCTGATTTAACCGGTATCCCGGTAATAGCCGGAGCGGTCGGCGAGAATGACGGAGGACTTATCAGCAGTATTGTCGAGTCGGGCAAGGTTGATGTATCGGCTGTTGAGGGTACATGGGAGACCTACACGATCCGGCTTGTTGAGAATCCGACGGAGAATATTGAAAAAGCGCTTGTAATAATCGGAAGCGACAAGCGCGGAACGATCTACGGCATATTCCATATATCGGAAATGATAGGCGTCAGCCCGTGGGTATACTACGGCGATGTAACGCCGGAGCATAAGGATAGCCTTGTGTTCTCAGCCGATGAGCTGAGCATTACGTCAAAGGAGCCGTCGGTCAAATACAGAGGCGTATTCCTTAACGATGAGTCGCCGTGCCTTACATCATGGACGGATAAAGCGTTCGGAGGACGCAACTATAAATTCTATGAAACCATGTTTGAGGTTATTTTAAGACTTAAGGGCAATTACCTATGGCCCGCAATGTGGGGCAACGAGTTCAGCAAGGATGGTCTTGACGGGATCAGCGACAGCGATAAAACAGCTCTTGCGTCCGCGGAGCTTGCCGACAAATACGGCATAGTAATGGGAACCTCGCACCATGAGCCGATGTGCCGCGCCGGAAACGAGTGGGGACAGGAATATAAAAACTATCTTACGGCTGAGGACGCGGAAAAAGGCTCGGCAGATACATGGGACTATTTTAATTACGGCTATGCCATTAAGGAGTTCTGGAAGGACGGCTACAACAGAAACAAGGATTTTGAAAACCTTGTAACCGTAGGTATGCGGGGCGAGGCGGATTCATCGCTCGGACTGTCGCTTTCGGACAGTGTGCAGAACCTTAAAAATGTTATAACCGATCAGATGGATATTATGAAGGAATCGAGCGGCGATGTGCCGGACACGACTCTTTGTCTTTATAAGGAGGTTGAGGAATACTGGTACGGAGGCTATGATGAGGACGGCAATTATGTTGAGGGACTGAAGGACTGGAAGGTTGACGGCAGTAACCCGCTTGACGATACCAACATTATGCTCTGCGACGACAACTTCGGAAACCTCAGAACAGTTCCGACCGAGGACGAGAGAAACCGCCCGGGCGGATGGGGTATGTATTATCACTTTGACTACGTCGGCGGACCTCACAACTATAAGTGGATCGCGACAAACCAGCTTGAAAAGACTTGGGAGAATATGACGGCGGCATATGACTACGGCATTCAAAATGTATGGGTGGTTAATGTCGGCGATTTCAAGCCGATGGAGCTTAACATCTCCTTCTTCCTCGATCTTGCATACGATATGGATAAATGGGGCGAGGTAAACTCGGCTCAGGAATATTACAGCCTTTGGGCGGAGCAGCAGTTCGGATACGCTTGCGACGATGAAACAACGGAGGCAATCGCGCAGATCCTTCGGGATTACCTTAAGATGAACGGCGCGAGAAAGCCGGAGAAGATGTTCCCGTCAACCTTTAGTCTGACCGACTACAACGAGGCTCAGACACAGCTTGCAAAGGCAAACGATTTATACGACAGGGCATGGAAGTATTACGATATGGTTCCTTCGGAGCTGAAGGATGCGTATTATCAGCTTGTGCTCTATCCGGCGGCCGCATCCGCGAATATCGAGCGGTGGTGCGTATACTCGGCTCTTAACAGCATGTATGCCGAGGAGGGCAGCATGCTTGCGAATAAATATGCGGCGCTCGTTGACGAATGTTATAATCTTGACGTTTCGCTGCAGAAATATTACAATAAGGAAATGTCGGGCGGCAAATGGGACGGTATGCAGAGCCGGGAGCTTCATATAGGCTATAACAACTGGAACTCCTCATATGATAATCCAACCTCCTACGTTGAGCCGAGAGGAGAATATATAGCGCCGGCTGACGACGAGGCGGATAAGCTTATAGTAAACACCGACACAAGCAAAACCGCGGCAAAGCCGGAGGGCACGGAAATAAGCTTAAACAGTCTTTATAAGGAGACAAGGGCCGTTACTGTTTCACACAGCCGGAGCGGCAGCTTCAGCTACGGCATATCGGCCGACAAGGACTGGATAAAGCTTTCAAAAACGAGCGGAACGGTATATACCGGCGATGTTATCGGAGTATCGGTTGACTGGAGCGCGTTAAGCGCATCGGACACGGGTACGGTAACAATAACGGGGCTTGATTCAACGGTTACAATTACCGTTAAAGCGGACGTTCAGAGCGTAAGCGGAATTTCGGAAAAAACAGTAATGCCGAAGAACGGCACGGCCGCCGTGCTTGCGGAGGATTATTCCGCTATTGGCGGCGATTGGATCTTAATGGAGAATTACGGGCGTGAAAAATCGTCAATGAAGGCGGCGGATTTCACTGCCGATTACACGGCGGACGACGCGCCGTATCTTGAATACAAGGTATACGCTCCAACGTCGGGCGTCTATTACCTCACAGCTTATACCGCGCCGACAAACAACCGCGCGGACGGCGGCAGACTGCCCTACGGTGTGGCGGTAAACGGCGGCGATGTTGATACGGTTTATACGCTTCCGGAGAATTTTGACGTCGGCAACGCGTCGTTATGGAGTCAGGGATGTATAAACAACGCGCGTATAACGACCTCGGAAATTACGCTCAACGAGGGCGAAAACACGATAAGATTCCTTTCGCTTGAATCGGGAACGGTTCTGCAGAAGCTTGTCGTGTCGGAGAGCGGCACGCTTTCATCGGCGGCATTCGGCGCGATTCCGACCTATATTGTGGGAAATACGGTTGAGCAGCAGCCGCTTGAGTCATATTGCGCGGAGGATATATGCGTTGTGCCGGGTACGGTTGAGGCAGGTACGGAGGACATTGTAGTTTCAAAAACGGCTCCTTATGCCGTTAATGTGAACGGCACGGTATCGGAGGACGCCGTTATAAGCATAATGCTCAACGGTGAAGAGATCGCAAAGGCTGAATACGATTCGGAAAAGGGCATATGCACAGGCGCAACGGAGGATGAAATCACAGCCGGAGAATATCGGCTTACATATAAGACGGAAAATGGAACTGCCGATATAACGTCAATTGAGCTTGTGTCAAATGACGGAATGTCAAAGATAGAGGTATTGAATAACGGTTTTGACAATGAGAGCGAAGCGGCGGGATATGTGCCGTATACAGACGGAGACGGAACGATCACATATTCAAACGGCAAGCTGATTGAAAGCGGATTTGAAAGCGGCTGGAACCAAGGCAACGGCATAAAGACCGACGTCACCGATCTCGTTAAGGGTGCGTCGGGTATGAAATTCGGCGCTTCGGCGGACGTATATTCAACAGCATCAGGCGCATCGGCTCTGTTTATAGAGGTAGTCGCCGAGGACGGAACAAAGACAACGTATAATTTCGCTTCAAGCAGCGAGTATGTTGACGGCAGTCTTTCACTCAAAGGCGAGACCGAAGGAGTAAGCTTCGGCGCGGACGACAAGGTATATCTGTGCGTAACCCAGTGGAGCGGCTACACGAGCTTTGACAATATTAAGCTCTGGTATTATGCCGGAAAGACCACCGAGGAATTTTTCTCGAATGACTTCTCGGACGAGTCTCAGATAGACGGCTACAGCCCGTATGACGCGGATCGCGAGCCTACGGAGTTTGAGGTAAATAACGGTTATCTTAAAGTGTCAAACGAGGACGGCTGGAACAGCGCAAACGGTATCAGAAAGGACGTCACGGCGTATGTTAAGGGACACAGCGGCGCGGTTTTCGGCGCGTCGGCTGACTTCACCTGCTGGTATTACGGTTCATCTCCCGTAAAAATATTCTTTGAGGTCGTTTCGGCTGACGGCACAGTCAGTCAGGAAACGATAGCGACCGCGCAGACCGCGGACGCGGAGAACGGAACCAAGATAGAGGGCATAGAGGGCGAAACAGCGCTTGTGTTTGAGGATACCGATACAGTATATCTATGCATAACCCATAATTCGGGAACGCATTTATATGACAACATCAGGCTATGGGGAACCTATGTCAGCTCCTCGGACGGCGACGCCGCAAAGAAGGTAAACATATTTAAGCACACATTCAATGCCGACAAGGCGGCGGAAACGGCCATGTACGAGCCGTATGAAGAAAACGGCGGAACCGTATCGGGCGGCGCGAACCCCGTTCTCAAATATGAGAACGGCGACGGAGCAACGGCGGGAGTTAAAATCAACGTTACCGATAATATAGGTCTTTCCACGGAGCTTAGCGGAAAAACCTTCGGAGCATCGGCGAATGTTAAGCCGGCATATTCATGGACGTCCTCAAACAATGTTAAGCTGTTCTTTGAGGTAGTCGGCAAGGACGGCGCTGTAACGCAGATCCCGCTTGTAACGGCGGCACCGCCGGATTACGGCACAATGGAGATTACCGATTCGGAAACCGGCGTTTCACTTGGGAATAACTGGCTTGAAAAGCCGGCGGAGGGCACAGGCGTTCTGACCTTCGGTGAGGATGATACTGTATATCTGTGCATCACATCGACAAACTCGCCTATGTGGCTTGATGATATAACGATGTATTATGAGGCGGATGAGGACGCTCCGATTCCGACGACGGAGCCAACGCCGACGATGGAGCCATCTACGACGACGGAGCCGACGCCATCGCCAACGCCATCTCCGACAACGGAGCCGACGCCGACGCCGACGGCGGAGCCGAAGCTTATTGTTTACGAGCCGATTATGAACAGCGACGGAAAAACGGCGTCAATGACCGTTACAAACACAACGGATAAGAACGTACTCCTGAATATCTATGCTGCGGAATACGGAGACGACGGCGCGCTTGTAAAGCTGACAAAAACAGTGGAATCCGTACCTGCCGAGAGCGGAACAAGAGATATTACGATTGAAGCGGCTGTGGGAAACAAAGTATATGTTTGGGATGATGACATGAAACCGTATATAGAGACCGTAACGCTTGAAGCTGCGGCGTGGAACCCGTCATGGGGCTGCGCTTTGCTCAATGTCTGGGAGAATAACCTCCCCCGGACAACGCTTGAAGCGGGCACGGTTCTGAGACAGAGCGTTACTCTTTCCGGCGGCGGCGAAAAGCTGCGTCTGGAGCTTTCAAACCTTTACGGAAACAAGGCGCTTGACATTGCCGAGGTGCATATCGCGTCGCCGGCAGAGGAGGGAGTTATCAATTCAAAGATCGATATTTCAACAGATACAGCCCTTACCTTCGGAGGAGAAACAGGCGTTTCGATCCCGGCGGGCGAGAGTGTATACTGCGACCCGGTAAGCTTCAAGGCGGCCGCGCGCGGCAAGCTTGTCATTACTATGAAGCTCGGAAACAGCGTACCGTATCAGCCGGCGCAGTATTCATCACAGGTAACGGGTCACGGCGGCGCGAGAACGTCAAGCTATATAGGAAAGGATATTGACGTGTCGGCTTCATCGATGGCGGCTGAGGAAAGCATCGAGTCATGGTACTATATATCAAATATCGATGTTATGCAGAACACGGACAGTCATACAATCGTATGCTTCGGCGACTCGATAACCGATGGCTACGGCTGTATAACAAACAAGGATACGCGCTGGAGCGATTATCTTGCGAACGCTATAAATGATAACGGGCTTTCGGGAGAGTATTCCGTAATAAACCGCGGCATAGGCGGAAACGCCGTTGCGAGCGGCGGAATCGGCGAAAGGGGTATTGACCGCTTTAACCGCGACGTTCTCGGTACTGCAAATGCGGAATACGTTCTTGTTCTTGAGGGCGTTAACGATATAGGCGGAGCGACGGACGCCGCGGACGGCAAGTCGCGCGCGGACGCGGTAATAGAGGGCTTTAAGGGCTTTATAGAAAAGTCCCATGCAAACGGGATAAAGATTTACGGCGCAACCATAACCCCCGTCGGAGGAAACGGCTACTATACGGAGGTTGAGGAGGAGTGCAGAAACAGGATCAATGACTGGATAAAGGAAAACACCAATACGGTAAAGCCGGGCGAGGAAGGCTATGATTCGGCGAAATATGACGGTTATCTTGATTTTGAAACGCTGCTTGCGGATCCCGACGATCCGACAAAGCTGCTTGATGAATACAGCACGGATTATCTGCATCCAAGCCCGAAAGGCTATGAGAAGATGGGACGGTACGCGTATGAGACGCTGTTCGGCAAAGCCATATAATCTTTCTTCAAGACTCAAAAACGCCCATACGTGAAAAAAATAACAAAATAATGATTTTTTATATACAAAATCATTATTTTGTTAATTGAAGCGACAGTGAAATTATAGTATACTTCTATTAAGCAAAAATATCGATGGGCGGTATGCGTCTGCGTAATATTTGCGGACATATTCACGAGTGCGTATCGCCATGTAATTATATTAATGAAAGGGGTTTTATTTTATGAAATTCAAAAAAATTACGGCTTTCCTTGCCGTGACGGCAATGCTGGGAACAATAGCTGCTGTACCTGTAACGGTGAATGCCGCTGCCGGTGATGAGTTGATCCATCAGGGCGATATGGAGTATGCGGATGACAATAATATTCCCTATTATTGGTTTGCAAAGACCGATGGAAATAAAGACGATGATGGCAATGAAACCGATACTGTAAGCGTTGCGAGATCCGACGAGCAATCCCACGGCGGCAGCTATTCATTGAAGGTTACAGACAGAGCAAGCGTGAGTTCGGGAGCGGGCAACTACTTTGTGCAGCCGACCGCCGATACGACCTATAGAATAACGGCATACATTTATCCCACGGAAACAGATACCTTCCACTGTCGGTTATCAAGCGGATACTGGCAGGATGCAGGCTCAGCAAAAGGAGAATGTGAAGCAGGGAAGTGGACGAAAATTACAGCCGATGTAACTCTTTCGAGTTGGGAACAGGGAGCTTTCCATATCTATTCGGAAAACAATACCGCCGATTTCTATGTAGACGATGTATCTGTTGTCGAGTTATCGGACGAAGAGGATGAACCAATCACACCGGGCGATGTGGCAGCAACGGCGGTAAACGATGATTTTTCAACCTTTACTTCGGGAACAGGCAGCGTTCCGAAATATTATTCGTTAAAATACACCGGTTCCGATGAAGCATATTTAAGTATTGTTTTCCATTATGAAACAAAGGTTATGGCGATTGAAGGTTTAAGCGGCAATCTCCCTGACGGAAACGGTATCCTTGTAAACATGACCGGATCAGAAGCGGGCGCTAAGTTAAATCTTAGTCTTAAATTCGGTACAAACAATTATGGTACAACCACCTATATGAAGGTTTATAATGTTGTTGATGGCGTTATTGCAGATGAGGCGCTTGTTACAAGCGACGGCTGTAGCGGCGGTATAGGAAACGCTGATGAAGGAACAATCGATAACTTTGAGTTTACAATACCTGAGTACAGCGAGTCTTATATGGTATATCTTTCCCCATATACAGGCGTGACTGCCGGTTTCAGCAGTTTTAAACTGTTCAATTTATACATTAACCCGGTAGAAGATGAAACGCCGGAAGTAACACACGAGGAAGGCTTTGCATTTTCAAATCGCGTATCGCTGGCTGAGCTTAACAAGGCGACGATTACGGTAACGGTTAATGATAACGGTACCGAAAAAACATCACAGTCTTTTGAAGCCTCAACCAATTTATCGGGTGAAGGCGACGCCGTAGTAGGTATTATTGTAACGGACATACCGGAAAACGTAAGTATCACAAGCATTAATATTGAATAATGTAAAAAAACGGAGGTAAGTAAAATGAAAAAATATATGAATCCGAAAATAGAAGTTTCCGTATTCGATAGTGAAGAAATATGCACAACGGCGTCAAGTCAGGATTTCTCCAACACAAAGACCGACGTAGACGAGCTGAAGAGTAAGGGCGTAGTAGCCGCTCTCAGTTATACTAAACTTGTGTTCTGATTTCAGAAGTCCGAAATTTAAAGTCAAACGACATACGGGGCGTTCCGTCGGACGGAGCGCCCCGTTTTGGCGTATAAGGTAATTCATTAAAAAGGAGGAAATTATGCGATTCGGAAAAACAACGGCTGCGGCGGTGGGCGCGGCAATGCTTATAACGGCGGCGGGCGCGGCTCACGCGGCGGAGGCGGATTGGCGCACGGTGGTTGAAGAAAGCTTTGCGGGCGGCGAAGCGGTGCTGAATTATACCGTGTACAAGGATACCGACACAGCGGAGGTGGCCGTCAGTGTGAACTGCCCCGACGACAGCGGCGGCTACACGGTGAGCGGCGTTCAATACTGCGGGCAGAACTATCAAGGCTCGCCCGACGGCGGGATATGCGCGAATATTACAAAATACGTGAAAAACGGCGACAGACTGCGTTTTTCAATGGAATATAAGTCGATGGGATACAACGGAACGGAATACGGAATAGATCCGTTTGTTGAAATAAGGCATAACGACGGCACAAAAAACACTTACGAGCTTAAGGACGCCGGCGGCGCGGATACATGGACGGCGTATTCGAGCGATGAAACGGACGAGCTTGAATTCGGAGCCTCCGACAGCGTGCATCTTGTGATAAAAAATATAAGGGGCTATTGGCATATTAAAGATTTAAAGATAGAGCGTTACGGTACGGAGGATTTTATCAAAAGCCTTACCATAGACGGACTTGACGGCAATAAGCTGCGGGACGGCTCTGTTACGATAACGGGCGCCGGAAGCGAGGGAGCCGATATGCTCTGCGCCGCTCTTTACAGCGGCGGCAGGCTGCGGAATGTCAGCGGTCTTGAACAGAAGGACGGAGAGTTCACAGGCGCGGTTGACGCCTCGGGCGCGGACACTCTTAAAATAATGGCGTGGGACGGCGAAATGAGACCGTATATGAACAGCGTGACTGTTACCGCCGACGGCACGGGAAACTACAGCGCGGAGGAGGAAACAGATGAGATGAAAGAAAAATATAAGGATTACTTTCTTATGGGCAATATATATAATCCCGTAAACCTCTACGGCGCGGACAAAGAGATCCTTTTAAAGCATTTTAACGCGGTCACGGCGGAAAACCTCATGAAGCCCCTGTATATAGCGCCGTCGGAGGGAACTTATAATTTTAGCGATACCGACGTATTCCTTGATTTTGCGGAGCGGAACGGTCTTGAAGTTATAGCGCATACGCTCGTGTGGCATCAGCAGACCGCGGATTGGCTCACAAGCGGAACGGCGTCGGAGGTTTCGGAAAACCTCAAAAATTACATAACGGAGACTGCCGGTCACTGCCGGGGCAGAGTCAAGGGCTGGGATGTTGTAAACGAAGCGCTGAGCGACGGGC
The DNA here is from genome assembly GCA_964579875.1 of uncultured Lachnospiraceae bacterium. GTDB lineage: Bacteria > Bacillota > Clostridia > UBA1381 > UBA1381 > Ornithomonoglobus. Next base: position 18,429 of record CAZOHJ010000005.1, read on the forward strand.
TTTCCTCAAAACCGGAAACATGGAAGCAGGGACTCAGAACAGATTCTCCGTGGTATACGGGAACGAACAACCCGGAATATATCTATAATTCTTATGTATGGGCGCGCGCGGCGGATCCGGAGGCGGAGCTGTATTATAACGATTACAATCTCGACAACCCCTATAAGCGCGAGGCGGCCGCGCTGCTTGTAAAGCACGTTAACGACAGATATAAGTCTGAATATAATACGGACGAAAATCTCATAAAGGCGATCGGAATGCAGTCGCATTATAATTTGCTGACGAATACCGATGATGTTCGCGCATCAATAGAGCGTTTCCGTGAAATAGGCGTTCATGTAAATATTTCGGAGCTTGACATATGCCTTAATCAGGTGTTTGACAACGGTCTGGGCGATAACTCCTCGGGCGTAACGCTAACGCCGGCTCTGGAAACACGTCAGGCGGCTAAGTATGCCGAGCTGATGAGTATCTATAAGGCGAACGCGGACATAATAGACCGTGTTACCTTCTGGGGCTATAATGACGGCGCGAGCTGGCGGTCGGCGCAGTATCCGCTTATGTTTAATTCGGATCTCAGCCCGAAAAAAGCGTATTACGCTATAATGGAGCCTGAAAATTATAAATAATTCATATAAACTCTGTAAATTTGGTAATTTACAATATATCATCCATATGATATAATATCATTGCTTATATATACCGGCTGCGGCCGGTGGAAAGGAATGGAAAAAATGAAAAGAAAAATTGCGGGATTTGCTCTATCCGCGGCTATGCTTGCCGGCATTATGCCGGCTATGCCCGTATCCGCGGCACAGGGCGTTGAGCTGCTCAATTTCGATTATGATGATAATGTATATTTCGAGCCGAGCGGCGGAGGTAAAATAAGCCTGTACGAAAAGGCGGGACACAGCGGTGAAAGGTCTGTAAAGCTTTCGGGAAGAACCGCGCTTGATGACGGAGCAAAGCTTGACGTAGAGCTTGCCGGGGAAAGCACGGTCTATAATGTTACCGTGTGGGTCAGGTCCGAAACCGGACAGAAGCTTACCGCAGAGCTTGGCGGCAAAAAGGTCAATTCGGCAAAGCTCCCGGCGAATACATGGACAAAAATCGCGGGCAGCGTAACGCTTGACGATGCGGACGCAGAGCTTATTATCTACGGGATCGACAGTACGGACGATTTCCTTATAGACGACGTCACAGTGCTTGCCGAGGATCAGATAATAACTACGCCATACGCGCCCGAAGGCGTTAATATGTTCGACGACGGCGGCTTTGAGAGCGGCAGCCGGGGTATATTTGAGGCAAGGACAAGCACGGTTGAGATCACCGAAGCGGCGGCGCACAGCGGAAAGTACGGCGCAAGCGTATCCGGCAGAACGCAGGGCTGGAACGGTATCGAAACAAATATAAAAGATCTGGTAATTCAGAACGCGAATTATGAGGCGTCGGCATGGGTCAAGCTTGACAGCTCCACACCGGTTAAGGGCGATTTTTATCTCCAGCTGGAGCTTGAATCCGAGGGCGAAAGCACGGAGTACCCGTCAATCGTGAAATTCAGCGCCAGCAGCGAGGAATGGATCGAGGTCAAGGGTGTGTTTTCAACCGAGGGCTTCGCTTTCCCGCTTTCAAAGCTGAAGCTTTATATAGGCAGCGCGGATGATAACGTATACAACTTCTATGTTGATGATTTCAGCTTCGGTTACACTACCCAGCCGCCGTCGGGCGGTTCAACCGTAACGAACGCGCATCCGTGGATCAATACGGAAATAACGCCGTTAAAGGACGTCTATAAGGATTATTTCCTTCTCGGCACCGCGCGCGGCTCGAATACCGGCGAGGCGGGTCAGCTTGATGATGAAATGATAGCGCGGCATTTTGATATCGTAACTCTCGGAAACGATATGAAGCCCGATTACCTTGAATCCAAGCAGGGCAGATTTACTTTTTCAAAGGCTGATTCGATGGTAGACACTCAGCTTGCGAACGGGCTTAAAGTACACGGTCATGTATTCGTATGGCATCAGCAGACTCCGTCGTGGCTTAATGTGGGTCTCAGCCGCGAGGAGGCTCTCGCGAATCTGAAGGATTACATAACAAGCGTAGGCGAGCATTTCAAGGGCAAGTGCTACAGCTGGGACGTTGTAAACGAGGCTATTTCGGATATATCCGATTCAAGCACGGTGTCGGGAATATTGGGCGATACTCCGTGGCATAAGGCAATCGGCGACGACTTCATCGAGCAGGCGTTCCGTTTTGCGGCCGAAGCGGATCCGGACGCCGATTTGTATTATAACGACTTCAATCTTGACGACGCCGTAAAGGCGGACGCGGTCTGCACGCTCGTTAAGGATTTACAGTCAAAGGGCGTAAAAATCGACGGCGTCGGAATGCAGGGGCATTACAGCGTGAACACATCGATAAAGGCTGTTGAAAACTCAATTAAGAAATTTGCCGAGTTGGGCGTTAAGATTTCGATTTCGGAGCTTGATGTAAGCTGTATGCAGGCCGGCGACGTTCCCACGCAGGCGGAATATGTAAAGCAGGCGCAGAAGTACGCGGAGCTGTTCCAATTGTATAAGAAATACAGCGACGTTATAGACAGGGTAACGCTCTGGGGCTTTGACGACGCCACAAGCTGGAGAGCGGAGAGCTATCCGTGCGTGTTTGACGGTGATTTTCAGCCCAAGGAAGCGTATTACGCACTGCTTGACCCGGATAAGTATCTGGAGGAGCATCCGCTTACAAGCAATGTGGTAAAGAGACTCGGCTCGGTATACGGCACACCGGTAATCGACGGTGAAATAGACGAGTCATGGAACAATGCGCCGTCAAGCAAGCTTGACCGCTATGTAATGGCATGGCAGGGCGCGACGGGAACCGTTCAGACGCAATGGGATGAAAATAAGCTTTATGCCCTGTATAAAATTACCGATCCGCTTATCAGCACGGCCGGAACGGAGGATTATCTGCAAGACAGCGTTGAGGCGTTTATTGACGAAAATAACGCAAAAACCACATATTACGAGGATGACGACGCGCAGTTCCGCGTGAGCTGCGAGAACAAGCACAGCTTCGGAACGAACGGCTCCGAGGACAGAATCGAGTCGGCGGTAAAGAAGACCGACGGCGGCTATATTGTTGAGCTTGCGATCAAGTTCAGCTCGCCTAAAAAAGCGGGCGACGTGATCGGCTTCGACGCTCAGGTAAACGACGACGGCGCCGGGGACGGCAACAGAACCTCAATCGCCAAATTCAACGATATAACAGACCTGTCGTGGGGCAATACCGAAAACTGGGGCGAGCTTGAGCTGAGTATGGACGGCAGTGTGACGGGCGGAGAAACAGAGGAGTCTGCGGAGGATGGAATAAAGGTTATCCTTAACGGCAGCGCTCTGACCTTTGACGTCCCGCCGGTAATCATGAACGAGCGAACAATGGTTCCGTTCAGAAAGCTTTTTGAGGAGCTTGGCGCGGACGTTGAATATATTGAAGAAGGAAGATACGTTAAGGCGGCGAAGGACGGAACGGATATAACTCTTCAGATAGATAACACAACAGCCACGGTAAACGGAGCCGAACAGACGCTTGACGCCGCTCCGGTCATAGTCGATGAAAGAACGCTCATACCGCTCAGGTTTGCGGCGGAATGTCTTAACGCGGAGGTTGAGTGGGATCAGGATACACAGACGGTTACAATAAATACAAAGTAATTTTGGAGGATACTATGAAAAGGAAGCTAATTTCATTTGTTACGGGCGCGGTTATGCTGCTGTCGGCTTTGCCGGCGGCGCCGTCCGTAACGGTATCCGCTGCGGATATAACAATTCTCAATGCGGATTTTAATGACGGCGGGCTTGACGGCTTTGAGGTATACGATCTCAATGCGGGGGACAATCCTACGATCGCCAATGAGGACGGCGCGGTGAAGTTTTACGAAGGCTCGGGCTGGAACAGCACCAACGGCGTAAAGCGCGATATTACGCAGGCGCTTGCGGACGCGGGCTTTAAGAGCGGCGGCACGTTAAGCGTATCGCTTGATTTTTCATGCTCATGGTATAACAATCCGGCACAAGTGTTTATTGAAGTAAACGGAGTAAAAACACAGCTCGCCTCGGAAGGACCCGGAGGAGAGACATGGACTAAGATAACGCTTACAGGAAGCGCGGCGGTTACATACAATGCGGGCGATTCGGTTTATTTCTGCGTAACGCAGCCTACGGGCACGCATTTATACGATAACGTGGTGATCTCATATCAGAGCGGCGGCGAAGCCGCCACGCAGACCCCGGCGGCAACGTCGGCGCCTACTAAGACTCCGACGGAAACTGTGGCGCCCACACAGCGTCCGTCGCAGGCTCCGAAGCCGGAGGGCGGCGAGCTGTTCAGCTATTCGGGCGACGATTTTAAGGACAGCGGCGTCCTCGGCCGTTTCAGCGGCTATGACAAAACCGACACAGGAATTACAATAGAAGCGAATAATTCAATGCTGACCTTTTCAACAATGACAAGCTCCACAAACAAGAACGGTTTCAGAATGGATATAACCGATTTTGTGAAAAGCACGGGCAGCGGACATTATTACAGCGCGTCGCTGGATCTCCGTTCAACCTGGTGGGACGGCAACGCGGGAACGCTTGCTGTTGAGGTTGTAACGAACGGTTCGGCGTCGGAAACGGTTCTCGAAAAGAAAGCGGGAGAGAGTACAAGCGAAAGATACATCTTCTCCGGCGGCGATTATATATTCTTTGACGACTTTTCACAGGTAAATCTTGTATACTATCAGCTTGCCGGAATGCATGAATACTACAGCATAGCTCTTTCGTGCGACACGTCAAAAACGGCGACGCAGCCGCCGACCGCTGTTCCGACGGCCTCGCCCACGCCAAAGCCAACGGCCGATCCGAACGCGATTGTGAACGACAGCTTCAGCGACAGCTCGGCGCTTTCGCTGTATGACGGCTATTCGGCGTCAAACACCGACGACGCGCTCGCGCTCGACAACGGAAAACTGAAGTATACGGCGGGCAACGATTACGACGCTTCAAACGGTATAAGGCGCGATGTTACGAGTGAAATACAGAGCTGCGGGAGCGGAACGAATTTTGTCGTTTCACTGGACATGAACGCATGGTGGGGCAGCGGTGAAGTATACGAGCATCCCGCTTCGGTATTTTTTGAAATCGTAGGAGAGGACGGCGCGGCAACGCAGAAGACTGTTGTAACGGGCCCGGACGAGAACGACGCGTATGTCGGAAGCGACGTATACCTTCGGGGAAATACGGTACTCAGCTTTAATGCGGCGGATAAGATATATCTCTGCGTGACACAGCCGAGCGGAACGCATTTTTATGATAATATAATAATTTCGGCGGAATCGCCGTATGAGGACGGAATTGTACAGCTTACATCGGGCAAGGTAAACACAGGCTCCTATATGCCGTCAAGCGCGAAGCGGATATACATAGATACCTTTGACAGCGAGGCGGAGCTTGCGAAGTACACTCCGTACAGCACCGCCTTTAAAACGGATCCGACGATTGACGGCGGCATGGCCAATTTCAGCTACGACAGTGACTGGAACGCGGAAAACGGCGTAAGCGTAAATGTTACGGACGCCATGAGAGAAGGCTATAAGGGCGGCGATTTCAGGGTTGCTCTTGATTTCAGGACCTTCTACTGGGGCGGCAGCTCGGTGAACGTATCGCTCAGATACGGCAGCGACGCAAAGGGCTGGAAGTCCTATGACGCGGCGTCGGGTCTGGATACGGATACGAGCAATATGATCCATGTTTCGGGAATTGTTGCTGAGGACGACCTTACGGCGTACGATCCCGGAACGGATGAAATGATAATAAACATAACGCAGGGCGCGGGCGGCTGGCTGATTGACAATGTCGCGATCGAAATACCTTATACTTCGGCAAAGGTATATGATACGGCGGTGTCAGACTGGTCGCAGCTTGACAGCGTTAAGACGGTCAGCGTGTTGTACGGCGGCTCGTTTATAGAAGAAACCGATGTTGTATGGGATACTCCGCCGGAAGATGACAATGTTGTATACGGCGCAACCTCGACCGAGGGATTAAGAGCAAGGGCGGTACGCGCATCGACGGCAAAGAAGCTCACGTTTACGGCGTCGGGCGCGGCTGTTGAGGATTTTGCTCTTGAATACGGTCATCAGTCGCCGGCAGCCGGTGATAATGAAATGGTATTCCTTGTTGACAGTCTTACAAGCATGAACCTGTTAAGCGGCATTTCAGCCGCGGGCAGCTATGCCGAAGCGGTGAGCGGCGAAACAGATGTTGAAAGAGCAATGAAGATAACCGATAACGGCAGCGGAGTAACGGCTGAGGGAACAATAGCGGACTATGCCGGGAACAACGAATGTATCGTTGTATTTGACGAAAGCGGGACTCCCGTGTCGGCCGTCCATATCGCTATAGGCGCGGACGGAGCCTACAGCGTACCGCTCACGGCTGTGGGAATCGGCAGCTATCGCGCTGTTATGACAGATACAGGCGCGGCGTCGGATTTCTCATATGCGGACGCGGCGTCGTTTGCGGAGCTTGTCGCGAGGGTTAAGAACGGCGAAAGCGTTTCATCGCTTATAGGCGGTCAGGATAAGGCTGCAAACAGAGTTATCATAGGCGCCGAATATTTTGACGTATACGACGGACTTACAGCGCAGGCTCAGAGCGCGGTATGCGGCGAATTTAAGAATATGCTGCTTGAAAACGGAAAAACAAGAGCGCAGGCGGCGGCCGACTTCGATCTGCTTGTCGTGCTTAACTCCGCGGCGTCATCGCTTTCGGCCGATGAATGGAAAACGCTTATCACCGATAACGCTAAGTCGCTCGGAGTAAGCGAGCTTGAGGCGTTCAAGACATTTACGGACGCGGAGGATAAACTCGTTTCCTCCGTTAAGTCAAAGCTTTCGCAGAAGGATGTGAGCGCGGACAGCTTCAAAAACGATTTCGCGGCATGCGTTATAAACGCCGCAATATCGGATGCGGCGCATTTCTCAACGGTGCTTGATATATTAAAGGCCAACGCGTCGGTAATCGGCGTTTCGGCGTCGGCTCTGAACACCGATACGGCAAAGTATGTTCAGGCGAATATAAACGACACGATGACAACGATAGACGCGTTAAAAACCTTAGTTAACGCCGGAATTTCCAAATCCTCCTCTAACAATACGAGCGGAGGCAGCGGCGGCGGAGGGGGCGGCGGCTCGAGCTCCTCCGGCTCATCGGGCGGCGGAACCGTCGCGGTAGGCGCAAGCGCGAATACTCTCGCGACGCAGACTCAGGCTCCGGTATATGATACCGCTGCGGAAAATACGGAGTTTAAGGATATGTCGCAGGCGCCGTGGGCCGCGGACGCTGTTTCGGTACTCGCTTCGCGGGGAATATTAAACGGCTATGAGGACAACACCTTCAGACCTCAGAACAATGTGACGCGCGAGGAGTTTGTAAAGCTCGTTGTTACGGCGCTCGGAATAACGGAAAAGGGCGATATGGAGTTCACGGATATTGACCCGTCAAGATGGTCGTATGATTATATAGCGATCGGCGTCAAAGCGGGCATTATAAACGGTATGCCCGACGGCAGCTTTGCGCCTGAGAATCCGATAACACGGCAGGATGCGGCGGTAATGATTTACAGAGCGTTCGCAATCGGACCGGCGGAGGAGATCTCCGGCTTTGACGACGCCGGTTATATAGCGGATTATGCGGAAGCCGCCGTGGCGGCGCTCAGCGAGAACGGCATAATAAACGGCAGGGAAAATAATATGTTCGCTCCGCTTGACAACACAACAAGAGCCGAAGCGGCTGTTATAATTCACAGAGCGCTTAATTGGAAATAACGGGAGGAAATTATGAAAAAGATACTTTCAATGATAACCGCAATGTCGATTATGTGCGGCTGTATGCTTACAGCCGCTCACGCCGAGGACGGGCTTATCGTAAGCGCGGACTTTGAATCGGGCGAGGCGGGTTTCAGCGCGCGCGGGACGGCGTCGGTTGCAGCTACTGCGGAGGACGCGCATTCGGGGACGTCGTCTCTTATAGTCGAAGGGCGCGGCGGCGACGCGTGGAACGGAGCGTCGAGAGGTCTCAGCGGAATAAAGCTCGATGAGAACTATAAGGCGGTCGCATACGTTAAGGCGGTTGAGCCGGGAGATAGCTTCGAGGTCAAGATGACCCTTGAAATGAAAGACTTCAGCGGCACGACATATCCGCAGATCGGAAGCGCGACTGTAAACAGCGATACCTGGACAGCGATCGAAGGGACGTGGAAAGCGGATTACACGGGCAATATCGAGATACTTAATCTTAACCTTGAAACAAGCGACGACGGTATCGGCAAATCCTTCTATGCGGATGATGTATTCTTCGCGCAGGCGGGCGTTAAGCAGCCGCAGATAGAGGAGCCGGCGGCGCAAAAGACAGTAACGTATTCCGGCATTGAGCTTGCCGACGATGTTGTCGGAACGAAATATGAAAAGCAGATTGAGATAATGCAGGCGTTAGGGGTTATGGACGGTTATCCGGACGGGACCTTTAAGCCTGAGAATAAGGTAACAAGGGCGGAGTTCCTGACAATGCTTTTAAGGCTTATAAAGCGTCAGGATGTACAGAGCACGACCGACAGCTTCACCGATGTGCCGGCGGATCATTTTGCCAACGGCTATATAGGCTATGCGGTATCGGCGGGTATATGCGACGGCTATGGGGACGGATTATTCGGCCCGGACGATACTGTAACATATGCGCAGGCGGTAAAAATGCTGATGAGTACAATGGGCTATGATACAGTGGCGCAGAGTAACGGCGGCTATCCCTCCGGCTATATTGCGGCTGCGGGACAGCAGGATATAGGCGTGTCAGGCTACGGCAATGACGACCCTATGGACCGCGGAGCTGTCACCGCCTTGTTTGAAACGGCGATCGACGCGCCTCTTTATATGATAGATTACGGAAACAAGAACACCCTTTATCTTGATAAGAATGCCAATATTCTCTCGGAGTATTACGACGGTATATATGAAAAGGGATATGTTGTTTCAAGCAATACAAGCACGGTATCAAACGGCACAACGGGCTTGGATATTGTGGATATAAACGGCAGCGATTTCAGGCTCGGAAACACAAGAGCGAACGAGCTTGTGGGCTATTATGTCAAATATATAGCCGTGCAGCCGGATAAGGGCGATGACCCCACGCTTCTCTATATTGCCGTAAACAGCAGCAGAAATGACGAGCTGACAATAAAGGCGGAGGATATTGAGGAATACGCGGATTACCAGTATGAGTATTACGCGACCGAGGAGAGGACGAGGACAAAGAAGATAAAGCTTGAACAGGACTTCAATCTTATCTATAACGGCAAATCGGTAACGACAGGCTACAGCGATGAGCTTATGAAACCGGTTTTGGGCGAGGTAAAGCTTATCGCGAATGATTCAGGCAATTACAGCACCGTGGTTGTAACAAGCTATGACATTTATGTTGTAAGCGCCGTGAACCGCGGACTCAAAACAATATACTCAAAGAACAACGACAGTCTGAAGCTCGACTATGACGCGGGGGATATAAACATTTCAATTTCCGACAAGAACGGCAAGGAGCTTACCTTCAGCTCGATTGCCGAGGACGACGTTGTTCAGGCGGCGTCATCGCTTGACGGCGAGGAAATAAACGTTATCGTTACAAGCAATAAGGCGGAGGGTATTATCAAAAGAACCGGAGATGAAGAAATAGACATAGACGGCTCTGTATATAACGTTTCGGATTACTTTAACGATAATTATTCAATGCCGGAGCTGGGTAAGAATGTTACCGCGTATCTGGACATGAACAATAACGTCGTATATATCGGCGAGGGTACGACATCGGGAATGACGGCCGGCTTCATCAACAAATGCTTTGTCGATGAGGGCGCGGATGATTACACGGTGAGAATTTTCTCCGAGAACGGCAAGTTCATCGACTATGTTCTGGCGACAAACGTAAACATAGACGGTACAAAATATTCTTCGGAGGATGCGGCGGAGGAGCTTATAAGCCATATAAACGCGTCGGACGGCAGCAACGTGAGCATTGCTAAAAACAGAATAATTCTCTATTCGGCAAACAGCGATAAGAAAATAACGCGTATAGATACCGCGGTAAACACGACAGACGGTGATGATACGCTTAAGCCGGGAATTGACATTACAAAGGACGAGAAATTCAGCTACAAGCAGAGCACCGGAACCTTCTATAATAATACGGAAAATCACTTCTTCTCAATCAGCGACGAGGCGATTGTATTCAGCGTACCGGACGATCTGGGCGACACCTCCGACTATGAGATCAAGACCAAGAGCAGCTTCGGCTGGCAGGATTATGAGATATATCCGTTTAAAGCCGGCTCCTCGAGCCTTCTTACGGGCTACGCGGTCGAATTTTCAAGCTCCAGCAACAGTGTCAGCAATGAAGGCTATGTAATAACAAAAGTTCTTGACGGTCTTAACGCCGCCGGCGATGAGTCCAAGATACTTGAGCTGTATAACGGTTCAACCTATAAATATACTCTTAAGGACTCAGACCTCTGGAAATCCGAGTGGGGTAAGGGAACTATAGTTAAGATCTGCATAAACAGCAGCGGCGAAATTTCCGCGATAGAGGAAGCAAAGACAAGCGGCGAGATCATATCGGATTATGACTACAGCGGCAAGGGATACATCTATCAGCGCGAAGGCAACTGGGGCTACTTCTCGGCTTCAAAGCCGGGCAGCTCGGCGGATTTAAGCGATATGGTGCTTATTCCGCTCAACAAGTTCAGCATTGTGGTATACAACAAGCGCAGCGAGGAGAGCTATACGGGCACGGTAGGCGATATTGTCGATTATGTCAGCGATCCGGCAAACTGCACGGAAATATTTATAACAATGAATTATGAGAATCCGAAACAGATGATTTGCATAGTGGATTATTGATATTCAGAAACGCACATTTGTAAAAACGGTGCGGAAATCAATTCCGTACCGTTTTTTCAGTATAAAAGTATAAGTTTGTTAATTGAAAAAACGAAGCGTTTGTTATAAAATTACTGTATGTGAAAAATTTTTGGAAGGAGATCATATTCATGAAAAAACGGTTTATTTCTTTATTTACAGCGGTTTCGGTTGCGGGAGCCATGCTTACCGCATTGCCGGCTGCGGCGGCGGAGCCGGCGGAAGGCTCGGAGCTTCTGTTCAGCCACGACTTTACGGATGCGGCGGAGCTGAACAATTACACTCCGTACCTTGCGGACTCAACCAAGACCTTTTCAGCCGATTCGGGCTATATCAGCGCTGAATTTAACGAGGGCTGGTCGGCGGATAACGGTATAAAGACAGATATTACAAGCTATGTACAGGGTCACAGCGGAGAAACCTTCAGCGCGTCCGTTGACTTTCTTACATGGGATTACTACAGCAACGACGCCGTTCTCGGCTTTGACGTGGTTGCCGAGGACGGAACGACCTCTACGGTGCAGCTTGATAAGAAAACAGGCGCAGCGGGAGAGTTTACCACATTTACAGGCTCGGCGGTACTGACATTTACCGAAGCCGACACCGTGTATCTCCGTATGACGCATCATACCGGAAATCACCGTTATGACAACATTTCTCTCGTGCTCGGCGAATATGAAAAGCCGACAGTGACCGAGAATCCCAATGAGAAGGAAACGCAGCTGTTCGGTACGGACATATATAAGGAAGGCAGCTTCACAATATATGATGATTCCAATACGGCGGGCGAAATAACAGTCTGGGATAATTACGGAATACAGGCAAGTATGGGCAATGACTGGAATAGTAATAACGGCGTAAAGACAAATATAACCGAATACGTCAAGGGATATTCCGGCAGCGAATTTACCCTTTCTGCCGCCATTACAACATGGGCGTGGAACGGCGATAATGACACCATAAACAAGGCAAAGGCGTTCTTTAAGGTCGTTTCGGAAAACGGAGACGAGCGAATCGTCAGCATCTGCGAGGGCCCGGATTCGGCGGACGATATTGCTGATAACGAAGCTGTTATCGCAGGCAGAGCGGCGCTTGAATTTGAGGATACCGATACTGTATATCTCTGCTTCACGCAGGGCGGCGGTCAGCATCAGTATAAGGCGATAAGCTTCTCTGTAATCGAAAGCTCCGAGGAGCCTTCCGATCCGACAAAGACTCCTTCAAATCCGACAGAGGATCCCAATATAGAGAAAACCGTGATTTTCGAGCCATCGGGTCTTGAGGGCTACAGCGAGTTTGAGGTGCATGATCCGGCAAACGGAACCGTTACTCCGAATGACGGATACGTGAATTTTCAGCAGAACGAGGGTTATAGCTGGAATACCGAAAACGGCGTAAAGATAAATGTAACCGAGTATCTGAAAAAAGCAAAGAGCGGAGACACCTTCGAGGCTTCGTTCGTATTCCGCAGCTACTACTGGGGCGGAACAAATATAAACGCGTACTTTGAAACAGCCGACGGCAGAACAGCGGGACTTAAGACAACAACGGAGGTAGGAACGGACGGCGAGGATCAGAATGTCGTTGTAAAGGGCGCGTTCGCGTACAGCGAGGACGACGTTGTATATCTCCACATTCTCCATCCGTCGGGAACACATACCTACAGCTATTTCAAGCTTTCCGCAATGGAAACCGCCGCGGAGCCGACAATGGAGCCGGGAATAGGCGGCATTGAGGTATATACTCCCGAGCTTACGGACACTGGCGCGGTTACGGTTATTTCCAACAAGTCAAACGACAACGCGAATATAACGATCTACACGGCAAAGTACACGGATGACGCTCTCAGCGGCGTTAAGCTGACAAATGCCGAAATCCCCGCGAACACCTTGAATAACGAGGTCGCATTTGAGGCGGAGGAAGGCGACACGGTTTATATCTGGAACGATAAGCAGCAGGCGCTTATAGACAAGTACGTTATGCGGCAGACGGCTATGGTCGGAACATGGTCGGCGGCGCAGCAGGAATTTTTCGAGTCGAATATTAATGATGTGACAGGCAATCTTTCAAATACAACGATTCGCCAGAGGGTTCATCTTTCAACCGGCGGAGACAAGCTCACCGTAGAGCTTTCAAACCAGTTCGGAGCGGGCGCCCTTGAGATAACGGCGGCTCACGCGGCGATTCCCGAGGACGGGTCGGCGATCAAGCCCGAAACCGATACGCCGATAACCTTTGACGGCGTCGGCTCGGTAATTATTCCGGCGGGAATGACGGTCGTGTCCGATCCGGTATATATAAGCACAGAGGATTTATCGGATTTGTTTATAACTATAAGCGTGGGCGATGTGCCGTACAGATCCGTGATAAGCACATATTCAACCGGTCTTACCGGTCATTCGAACTCAAGAAGCACATCGTATGTAAAGAGCGGCGTTCCCGTTTCAACGCAGGATATGTCCTCCGCGTCAAAGGTAAGCTCATGGCTGTTCCTTGCCGGAATTAACGTGCTTGCTCCGGCAGAGAATGAGGCGATCGTGTGCTTCGGCGATTCGATAACCGACGGCGTAGGCTCGACGGATAACGGAAACAACCGCTGGCCGGATGTGCTTGCGGGTCTTTGCAAGGAAAATGAGGCAACCGGCAATATTTCGGTTCTCAACATGGGTATCGGCGGAAACGCTGTGGTTTCCGGTTCGGTAGGCCCCATGGCTTCCGTCCGCTTTGAAAAGGATGTTCTGAGTCAGGCGGGGGTTAAGTATGTCGTACTCCTTGAGGGCATAAACGACATAGGCAAGGAATCGGCGGTCGGCGCGGAACCGTCGTACTCGGAGCAGATAATAGACGTATATAAGGGCTTTATCGAAAAGGCGCATGAAAATGACATAAAGATTTACTGCGGCACAATTCTGCCATGCGGGAACTATACGAGCTATTACAGCGATTACGAGGAGCAGCTCCGAGGAGAAATCAACACATGGATTAAGAGCGACGGCAGCGGCTTTGACGGCGTGATCGATTTTGCGGAGGCAATGGAGGATCCCGAAAAGCCGGGTTATCTGAACACGCTCTATGACTGCGGCGACGGTCTGCATCCGAATGTTGCGGGCTATGAGCTTATGGGCACAATGGTATATAACGCGGTTTTTGATTAAGTTGTAAAAGCAGACGCCGGTTCACGGCGCCTGCTTTTGCGGGTTATTTGCGTTTATCTTTGAATTGGGGAAAGTGAAATGAAAACGATATTGAAGAAACTGACAGCGGCGGCAGCGGCGTTCGCGGTAATACTGAGTACGCCGCCGGCGGACTCCGCGACGCTTGACAGAACGGAGGCGGCGGATTATGTTATATGGAAGGCGTCGGCGGCGGACGCGTCAAGGCAAAAGGGCGATGCTCTCGATGCGTCCGGCAATCTTACGATCGGATGGACTCCGGACAAATCCGGTGAAACCTATGTTAATATAAACGGTGTTGAGTTTGATTATTACATATCGCATACGAGCGAAAACGGAGCATGGGACAAGGCGGCGGGAGCGGCAAAGGGTCCGAGCGTCAAATTTCACGCGCCGTCGGACGGAGTGTTTACCGCGTATATAACAAACATGAATTCGGCAAAGACCTTTTATATGTCCGAGGGCGGCGGAGCGAGTCAGATTGTAATAGACAGCGCAGCGGGTACGGAAACGGGTTCAAGCTTCGGAATGAGCATAAATGTTGAAAGCGGCAAGGACTATTACGCATATGTAAGCGGTTCAAAGGGCAGCTTCTGCGGCGCGGCGTTTGAGCCGGGCGCGGAGATCGTTCCGCCGGTAAACCTTCTTACAAACGGAGATTTCGAGTCGGGCGCTCTTTCGCCGTTTAAAGGCAGAAGCTCGGTCTGCGGCATATCGGAGGACAGCCCGCACGGCGGAAATTACTGCGCGTATGTAAGCGGCAGAAGTCAGACATGGACAGGCATAGAGTATGATGTAAACGATATTATTGAGGAGGACGGCGCATATTATGTTTCGGTGTGGATCCGTCTGGCGGACAACGCGCCTTCGGATACCGACTGCAATTTTTATTTACAGGCGGAGCTGCAGGAATCGGGCAGAAGCTCAACATATCCGATAATAGACAATCAGACCGCGAAAACAGGACAATGGATAAAGCTTTCGGGCGCCTTGAGCCTTGAAGAATATGAGCTGCCCCTAAGCAAGGCGTATATATATATCTGCTCATCAGACACAAATACCGAGGATTTCTACGCGGATGATTTTGAAATGTATAAAACAAACGCCGCCGGTTCGCAATATCCGCCTATAACGGAGTTCCCGACAGCGGCTAACAGCGTTACGGAGGCTGCGGCGGAGATAGATTTCAATTCGGAGCGGCAGGAGATTCAAGGCTTTGGCGCCTCCGGCGCGTTCGGAACGGCGCAGTCAATAAAAAACCTTCCCGATGAAAAGCGGGAGGAGGTCATGCGGCTGCTGTTCGACGCGGAAAACGGAATAGGACTTACGGTACTCAGGAATATGCTTACACCTCAGATCGGGGCGGAGGAGGGAGTAATTGACCTTTCCGCTGACTCGGCGCAGGGATGGCTCATGGAGGAATGCCGGAAATACGGAGCGGAGCAGATAATGACCACCTGCTGGACGCCTCCGGCGTGGATGAAGGATAACAACAGCACAATAGGCGGATCGCTTGCGGCTGAGCATTATCAGGATTTTGCGGATTATCTTGCGGATTATATAGAGGGCTACAGAAAACTGGGTATAGTAATAGATATAATCTCTCCCTGCAACGAGCCTGATCTAAGCCCTGATTATGACGGCTGCACATGGACTGAGGATCAGCTTGCGGACTTTATTAAAAATTATCTGAAGCCGACGCTGACAAAGCGCGGGCTTGACACAAGGATACTTGCGGCAGAGGAAATGCGTTTCCGCGAGAACAAGCTCAGCTCTGTTCTCTCCGATAAGGACGCCGCCGCGGCAACGGATATATTCGGTGTACACGGCTATGATACGAAGGATTTTACACATCTCACGAATGTTGAAGCAACAGGAAAGCCGCTGTGGATGACGGAGATTATGGGTTATAACGCTCAGGATGAAACAATGCTTGACGGCCTGCTCTGGGCAAAGCGTATCCATCAGGCGGTTGCCCAGGCGGGTGCAAACGAATGGAACTTCTGGTATCTTGCTCACCGGTTTGACGGAGGCAACAGCGCGGTCATAGTGCTTAACAAATACGAGGACGATTATGTGCTGCCGAAGCGTTATTATACGATAGGAAATTATTCAAAGTATGTTCGTCCGGGCGCAAGACGCGTGGATTCGACTCTTATCCCTAATTCGGATGTGTATCTTTCGGCATACAGGAATACGGACGGGAAAGAGATCATCGTCGCGGAAAACGCGAATGTCAATTCACAGACTCTGACAATAACGTTAAAAGGCTCGGAGGAAACCGGATTTTATGCTTACAGGACCTCGGAAACGGAAAATCTTGACGGAATAGGCGTATCTGAAGTCAAAGACGGTGTGCTCACAATAGAGCTGCCGCCGCGCTCGGTAACGACCTATGTGAATGCAGAGCCGGACATATCGGATGAAACCGAAAAACCGACCGAACCCGCCGTGGAATGTGTTAAGATCACGGCGCATTATGATGAAAAAGGCGCGCTTGTCGGTCTGAAAACAGAAAATATAACAACAGATATGATCACATCGGACAGTGAAGAAAACGGTGTAAAAATATTCTATTGGAGCAGTATGAGCGAAATGAAGCCTGTCAAGAAAAATCAATAAGGAGGAACAGCATGGAATATTCAAGGCTTTGGCTTGATTATAAACGGACGGAATATGACTGCGCGGGCATGGAGATGATTTACTATAACTCATCTCTGGGCGAGGTGATCTCCGCGGTTAAGGAGCTAAAGACCGCGCTTTCGGCAATGAGCGGCAGAGAGCCGGATACGGAAAAAACGGATAAGCTGCCGGAAACGGGAATTTACCTTTGCGCGGGCAAGGGCGGTGAATACACGGATATCGAAGCGCAGAGCTATACAATTACAGAGAAGGACGGACTTATAACCGTTATGTCGGAAAGCGGCGCGGGCGTGCTTTGGGGCGCGTTTGAGCTGATACGCAAAATACAGTGCGGTAAGGAGCTGCGCGGAATACGCGAAAAGCATGTGCCTGACAATCCCCTCCGTATGCTTAATCATTGGGATAATGCCGACGGTTCGATTGAGCGCGGCTATTCGGGACTATCCTTCTTTTTCCGTGACGGTGAGATAATAATCGGCGAGCGCACATATGATTATGCGCGGTTTGCCGCCTCTGTCGGCATAAACGCGATTGTTATAAATAATGTCAATGTTGTAAGCGACGCCACGGAGTTAATAACGGACAGGTATTTCGGCAGACTGCGTGAGCTGTCGGACATATTTGCCGATTACGGGATAAAGCTGTTTCTGAGTATAAACTATGCATCAACGATAGATATAGGAGGAATGGACACCGCCGACCCGTGCAATGAACAGGTCGCGCAGTGGTGGGCGGATAAGGCTGATGAGATTTACATGGCGCTGCCTGAGTTCGGCGGCTTTCTGGTAAAGGCTGATTCCGAGGGCAGACCGGGGCCGTTCACCTACGGCAGAGATCAGGCGGACGGCGCGAATATGCTTGCGCGGGCATTGAAGCCGCATAACGGTATAGTTATCTGGCGCTGCTTTGTATATAATTGTCATCAGGACTGGCGTGACCGCAAAACAGACCGCGCCCGCGCCTGCTATGACTATTTTAGTGAGCTTGACGGTAAGTTTGACGATAATGTAATTATCCAGATCAAAAACGGACCTATGGATTTTCAGGTGCGGGAGCCTGTCGCTCCGCTGTTCGGCGCGACGCCCCACACCAATGAGATGATGGAGGTGCAGATTGCGCAGGAATATACAGGACAGCAGCGTGATCTATGCTACCTTATTCCGTGGTTCAAGGAAATTCTTGATTTCAGAATGTATCTTAATCCCGAAAATGATACAGCCGCCGATTATATAAGCGGCAGAGCATACGGAAACAGGCTCTGCGGTATAGCGGCTGTGACAAATACGGGTGATGATTACAACTGGACAGGTCATGATCTTGCCGCGGCAAATCTTTACGGCTTTGGCAGACTTGCGTTTGACGCCTCTCTTTCCCCGGAGGAGATCGCGGCGGAATGGATCGCTATGACATACGGCAGAGATCCGAAGCTCCTTGAAACAATAACCAAGATGCTTATGGGGTCATGGCCGGCATATGAAAAGTATACCGCGCCTCTCGGCGTCGGATGGATGGTGTCGCCGTCTGATCATTACGGACCGGATGTTGACGGCTTTGAATACAGCCGCTGGGGAACCTATCACTATTCAGACCGTGACGGAACGGGAGTTGACCGGACGAGAAGCGGAACAGGTTATGTAGAGCAGTACAGTAAGACGGTATGTGATCTATATAACAGTACGGATACCTGCCCGGATAACCTTGTGCTGTTCTTCCACCATCTGCCTTATACGCATATTCTGCACAGCGGGGAAACGGTGATACAGCATATTTACAATACTCACTTTGAGGGCTGTGAGGATGTTGAGGACTTTATTAAAATGTGGAAAAGTATAAAAGAATATATGCCGGAGGATGTATACGAGCGTGTTTTGCAAAGGCTGTTCATGCAGCTTTCAAACGCGCGGGAATGGCGTGATATTATAAATACATACTTTTACCGCAAATCCGGGATCCCCGATGAGAAAAAAAGAAAGATATATTGATTATGAACAGTAAATATTATATAAAAAAATTCAATGACGGCTGGCAGTTTTCACGGTATGACGAGGACTGTGAGCCGGAGGAGCCGCGCAGTGTTTTTATACCGCATGACATGATGATAAATGACAGCCGGAACCTGTATAAAAACTGCTGCGGCTGCTATGAAAAAAAGTTTGGCTGGACAGTAAAGCCGGACGAGATCGTTTATCTGAGGTTTGACGGCGTTTATCAGGAGGCGGAGATATGGCTTAACGGCATACTCATAAAGGAGTGGAAGTACGGCTATTCCGCCTTTGACGCATATTTGAGCGGCGCTCTGCAGAACGGGGAAAATACGCTGAAAGTGTATGCGACCCATAAAACCCCAAACAGCCGCTGGTATTCAGGCGCGGGCATATACCGTGACGTATATCTTTGCGTCCGTCCCGAAAACAGGATCATGCCGGACGGTGTATACATTTCATCAAGGAAAGAAGCTGCCGGTTGGCGGCTTCATGTGGAAACGGAGCTTGAAGCAGACAGGGCGCTTGAAATTTCACATACCGCGTACAATAAAAGGAGCGGTGAGGTAATATGGAAATACAAAGGCGGCGCATCAAATGGTATCCACACAGCGGAAACGGTGACGGAAGCTCCTGAGCTGTGGGATATAACAAATCCGGTGCTGTATGAGCTTAAAACAACACTTTATGAAAACGGCAAAGAGACCGAAACGGTATATAATACCTTTGGGTTCAGGACCGTTGAGTTTTCCGCGGAAAAGGGCTTTTTCCTCAACGGCAGGCATTTAAAAATTAACGGCGTGTGTGAACATCACGATCTCGGCGCGCTTGGCAGCGCCTTCAATGCCGACGCAATGAAAAGAAGGCTCGGACTGCTTCGTGAAATGGGAGTCAATGCGATAAGAACGGCGCATAATATGCCTGCGAAAAAATTCATGGAGCTTGCGGATGAAGAAGGATTTCTGGTGCTCAGCGAAGCGTTTGATATGTGGGAGCTGCCGAAAAACAAATACGATTACTCCCGGTTTTTTAATGAGTGGTATAAGGAGGACGTCGCTTCATGGATACGCCGCGACAGAAACTGTCCGTCGGTAATAATGTGGAGCATAGGAAACGAAATATACGATACCCACGCGTCGGAGCGGGGTCTTGAAATAACGGAGAAATTAAAGGCTGAGGCAGAAAAGCATGACCCGTATAGGAATGCCCGTGTAACGCTTGCCTCAAACTATATGGCATGGGAGAACGCTCAGAAATGCGCCGACGCCGTAACCCTTGCGGGCTATAATTACGGAGCGTCTCTGTATAACGAGCATCACAAGAATAATCCCGGTCGGATAATCTACGGCAGTGAAACGTCATCGACTGTTCAGAGCAGGGGAGTGTATCATTTCCCTCTTTCACAGCCGCTGCTTGCGGATGAGGATGAGCAATGCTCGTCATTGGGCAATTCCTCAACAAGCTGGGGCGCGAAAAGCTCAGAGGACTGTATAATTTCAGAAAGGGACGCGGAATATTCGATGGGTCAGTTTTTATGGTCAGGCTTTGATTACATTGGAGAGCCTACACCGTACCATACGAAAAATTCATATTTCGGGCAGCTTGATACGGCGGGCTTCAGGAAGGACTCATATTATATATATAAGTCCGCATGGACGGATCATAAAAAATCTCCGATGGTTCACATCTTCCCCTACTGGGATTTTAATGAAGGGCAGACGATTGATGTTCGAGTCTGCACAAACGCGCCGGAGGCGGAGCTGTTTAAGGACGGTAAAAGTCTCGGCAGAAAAACCATCGACCATATAAACGGAAAAAAGCTGATCGCCGATTACAGCATAAAATACAGCCCCGGCAAGCTCCGCGCTTTGGCTTATGACGAAACCGGCAGAATTATTGCCGAGGATACCGTAAGCTCCTTCGGCGATGCGGAGAAGCTTATAATGACCGCAGACCGCGCGGAGCTGCCGGCTGACGGAGAATCCCTTGTATTCATAGAGATCAATGCGCTGGATAAGGACGGAAACCGTGTTGAAAACGCAAACAGCCTTATTGATATAGAAGTAAGCGGCGCCGGTGCGCTTGTAGGCTTGGATAACGGCGACAGCACGGATTATTCGTCATATAAATCGTCATCGAGGCGGCTGTTTAACGGGCGGCTGCTTGTGATCGCGCAGACCTCGGTGTTCCCGGGAGAGCTGACCGTAACGGCGAAGTCGGAGGGACTGATTGATGCGCGGCTTACGCTAAAGACTGTTCCGGCAGAGGTAATTCCCGGCACAGCGGATATAATGACAGATGAATGCGAGGGAGACCCGGAGCAAAACCGCTCAGCTGCCGCAAGAAAAATAGAGCTTACAGATAATAGATCCGGCAGCATAATAACCGCAGACTGTAAAAGCTTTGAGATAAGCGCCGTATGTCTGCCTCACGGGAGCATGGAGCAGGAGCTTATCTGGCAGGCGGTAACCGACAGCGGAGTTGAATCAAATATCGCGTCAGTTGAACCTCATGACAGGAAAGCGGTGGTTACCGTGTCCGGCGACGGGCGGTTCAGGATACGCTGTATGGCAAAGAACGGCTATGATAAGATCAAAGTTATATCGGAGCTTGACTATATTTCCGAGGGGTTCGGGGAACCGCATATAAACCCATACAAATTCGTTTCGGGCGGACTGTATTCCGTGTCAAACGGTCACGTATCCAACGGAAACGAAAAGGGGATCGCGACGGCGCGGGAATGTGAAACCGTTGTAGGATTTGCCGGCGTGGATTTCGGCGGGGATTATGCTGCTGAGGTTGAAATACCGATATTTGCGCTGTCATCCGAGGAATACAGTATCCGGATATGGGACGGCAGCCCCGAAAACGGAGGTATTCTTCTCTGCGACGGCATATATTGCAAGCCGTCGATATGGAACACATATCAGAGTGAGATATTCCGGCTTGACCGCAGACTTACGGGAATACATGATATTTATTTCACAACAGAAGCAAAGATGCATATAAAGGGCTTTACATTCCGAAGGATCAACAGAGCCTATGAAAAGCTTAATGCGGCGGAATGCGGCGGTATTTACGGTGACAGCTTCCGTGTGGACGGAACGGCTGTGCGCAATATCGGAAATAATGTTGTGCTTGATTTTAACGGGCTTAATTTTGAGCAAGGAATAAAAAGTATTATTATATGCGGCAAATCGCATATTGCCGGGAATACAATTCATATACGGCTCCGTGACGAGACGGGTGAGACGAAAATCGCGGCCGAATTTACGGACAGTGACACAATTCGTGAATATCGTCTGGATTGCGAACCGGGTATTAAAAATCTGAGCATTATATTTATGCCCGGCAGCAGCTTTGATCTGGAATGGATCAAATGCATCAAATTATACAGTTGAAAAAATTTGTATTTGTGATATAATAAAATAAATACTACAGACAGGAGTCCGGATCTATTATGCTTAAAATACTTTTTGCCGATGATGAGCCGTGGGTGCTTGAGGGCTTGACAATAATGGTGGACTGGGAGGAGCTTGGAATAGAGCCTGTCGGCAAGGCGTCAGACGGGCAGACCGCGCTTGAAATGATCAACAGTATTCACCCCGATATTGTAATATCGGATATACACATGCCGGGACTATCGGGTCTTGAACTGCTTAAAATATGCTCCGAAAAACGGTTCAGACCGGAATTTATTATGCTTACGGGTTACGGTGAGCTGGAATATGTGCGCGCTTCAATGAAGTACGGAGCGGTAAGGTTCATTATGAAACCGATAGACCCGGTTGAGATTACCGAAGCGTTAAGAGATGTAAGCAGCCACATATACGAAAGCCGTGAGGCTGCCGAGGCGCAGGAGGAGGCTCTTGACGCGGTTCGTCAGGAAACCTTTCAGCGCGTTTTGTTCGGTGAAAAAAACGATAAGCTGTATAAGCGCGCCGGATTTTTGCTGGGCGCGGAACCGGACATTGCTGTTAATGTTGTTATAATGCGCGCAAACAACGGAATAGGAGAGGACGAGATGAACGCGTTCGGATCTCGTATAAGGCATCTTATACGAGAAACAGGAATGGCGGGCTTTCGCGTCGGCGACAAAACATATGTGGTGCTTGATATTGAGGATCCGGAACTGTCATGCGGCGGAATAGCCGAGATCGCCACCGATTTTTTCACCGGAGTTTATACCGCATCCGCCGACGGATTTGCGGAGCTGACGGATATTTACCGCGAGGCGATAAGGCATTTTTCCATACCGGCGGAGAATGTGCAGACGATCAAGCCGGGTACAGGCGGAGGCAAAAAAATTAAAGGTAATCCGAGCGATGTTCTGAGTCTTGCTATGAACGGCAAGGAAAAGGAGGCTTTTGAAAGACTTGACGGGGATCTCTCATCGGATATTCCGACAGACGCCGCGTCAAGTTACGCTTCGGCTTTGCTTATCTGTATGTGCCGCAGCGCAAACCGCACGGGAATAAATATGGAAAGTCTGTTTGACGACGCGTTAAACGCGATAAATAATGCCTATGACGTTAATACTGTACGAATGCTCTGCCGCGAGTGCCTTGAGACGTTTATCCGGCTTTCTGAAAAAATCAGCGGATGGAGTCAGGCGGCGGTATCCGAAGAGGCCGTTAATTTTATATTAGAGCATTATGACGAAAATCTGACACTGACCTCAATTTCAAAGAGTCTTCATATCAATTCCGGAATTATAAGCAGGGCGATAAAAACGGGAACCGGAATGAAATTTAATAATTACCTGAACTATGTGCGTATACAGAACGCGAAACGTCTGATATTAAATACAAACACAAAAATAACGAATATAGCGGCCGAGGTAGGCTATAACGATTATTACTATTTTACCAATAAATTCAAGGCGCTTACCGGAGAACTGCCGTCGGATTACCGGAGAAACCGGAGGGATAAAAAGGAGGAAAAATAATGTACAGAGTCATTACAGCTGACGACGAGCCGTTTGTGCTTGAAGGGCTGGAGCTTATGATAGACTGGGAAAGCCATGGATTTGAGCTTGCCGCGTCGGCTAATGACGGAGAAAAAGCTTTTGAGCTGATAAAAGAGCTTGATCCCGAGGTAGCGATTTTAGATATACAGATGCCGGGCATGACCGGTATCGATATAGCAAGAAAGCTGAAGGAGGAGGGAATCGGCTGTCAGATAATAATACTGACGGCATATGCTGATGTTGAGTATGCGCGGGAGTGTCTCAGGTTCGGAATCAGGCATTTTGCCGCAAAGCCGATAGATCCGGACGAGCTGTATGAGGCGCTTGATGATTGTAAAAAGCTGCTTGACAGGCAGCGGGGCGGAAAGCTGCTTTTGCGTGAAAAACAACGGAATGAAGCTCCGGGCATCTTTGAGGACAAATGCGTCGTTGCCGTGATGACAAAAAACGTGCCCGGACAGCCTGATATTTCAGGCTGTAAGATCCTTGATCACACAGAGGGAATGACCGCGTATTATATCGGAATTTCGGAGGATAACGAAAACAAGGTCAATTCCTTTTTTAACACGCTGCTTGAAAATGACAGCGGCGCCATTGGCTGTTACGCCTGCGGTAAGGATATAAACGAATGCCGCGAAAAGGCGGTTGATTCGCTGATGCGGCTTTTACATCCGAAGCCGGGTTCTTTGTACAAAGCGGCGGAGCATGAGAATAACAGGATCTCTGCGGCGGATTTCGGCAAGTATGCCGACAAGCTTAACGAAGGTATAGCTTTCCGTGATGCGGAGACAGTAAAAAGCATTATCGACGGCTTTTTCGAGTTGCTGCCGGATTGCGCGGAGCCTTTGCAGTACGCGAAAACCTTTTACGCATATATTGTAATGCGTCTTAACCGTGAGTTTGTCAATTTTGATAATCCGACCGATATTATGAAACAAACGGGCATAAAAAATCCGAGTGAAATGCATACCATCTCGGATTATTGCAATATGTCGCATATGGTATGCCGCATGGCGATAAAAAGGCTTGCCGATGAAAAAGCGGACGATACCGACGGGATATTTGATGTGATCGAGAAGTATATAAGAGAGCATTTCAGGGAGCATATTGTCATAAAGGATCTGGCAAAGCTTATTTACACAAGCCCGGGCTATCTCGGGACGGTGTTTACAAAGAAGACGGGCGTAAGCATAAAGGAATATATTCACAGTCTGAGGCTGGAGGAAGCGGTAAGACTTATGAACTCGTGTGACGATAAATCCATAAGCGAGGTTGCCCATGAGGTAGGATATAATAATTACAATCATTTTTTCTTACAATTTGAAAAACGCTTCGGAATGCCGCCTATGGAATATAAGAAGCTGTATCGTAACACATAAATAAAAGGAGAGTATAGAGAAATGGAAAAATATCTTGATGAAAGTCTCAGTATCGAGGAAAGAGCCGAAGATTTAACGGCGAGACTGACTGTACAGGAAAAAGCGGAGCAGATGCTGCACAGCGCAAAGGGCGTAAAACGGCTGGGAATACATCCGTATAACTGGTGGAACGAATCTCTGCACGGAGTTGCAAGAGCGGGTACCGCGACGGTATTTCCTCAGTGTATAGGTCTGGGCGCAACCTTTAATGTGCCGCTGGTACATAAAATTGCGGATATAACCTCAACCGAGGGCAGAGCAAAGTATAATGTGCAGAGCGCACATGGCGATTATGATATATACAAGGGACTTACATACTGGACGCCGAATATCAATATATTCCGTGATCCGCGCTGGGGCAGGGGACATGAAACCTACGGCGAGGATCCGTATCTAACAACTCAGATGGGTCTTGCCTTTGTTGACGGACTTCAGGGACATGGGAAACATCTTAAAATTGCCGCGTGCGCAAAGCATTTTGCTGTACACAGCGGCCCGGAGGAGCTGCGGCATGAATTTAACGCCGAGGCGTCTCCGAAGGATATGGAGGAAACATATCTTCCGGCGTTCAAAGCGCTCGTGTGCGAGGGGAATGTTGAAACGGTCATGGGAGCGTATAACAGAACAAACGGAGAGCCGTGCTGCGGCAGCAAAACTCTGTTAAAGGATATTCTCCGGGACGAGTGGGGCTTTAAGGGTCATGTTGTTTCCGACTGCTGGGCGATAAGGGATTTTCATGAAAACCATAAGGTTACAAAAAATAATGAGGAATCTGTCGCGCTCGCGCTTAAGAACGGTTGCGATTTAAACTGCGGCTGTACCTATGAGCATCTTATGAAGGCGTATAAAAAGGGAATGGTAACCGAGGAAATGATAAATACCTCCTTTAAACGGCTTGCGATGACATGGCTTAAGCTTGGTATGTTTGATAAGGAAACGGAATATGATAATATCCCGTACAGCGTTGTTGCGTGTAAGGAACATCGGGATACCGCTCTTGAGGCGGCAAGACAAAGTATGGTTCTGCTTAAAAATGACGGTATACTGCCGTTAAAGGATAATATTAAGACGATCGGAGTGATCGGCCCTAACGCCGACAGCCGCGCGGCATTGCTCGGCAATTACAACGGAACGCCGCTTAAGAATGTAACTGTACTGGAGGGTATAATGAATGAGGCGGACAAGCGCGGAATACGCGTTATGTATTCTGAGGGCTGTCACTTATGGAAGAACAGAACAAGCGCTCTTGCCCTGGAGCATGACCGCGACAGTGAAGCGCTTACAGTTGCGGAACAGTCGGATGTGGTTGTTCTCTGTCTTGGACTGGACGCCACAATTGAGGGCGAGCAGGGCGACGCCGGAAACGAGTTCGGCTCCGGAGATAAGCATGATTTGCAATATCCCGCAATACAGCGTCATCTCTTGGAAACGGTCCTTACTGCGGGAAAGCCTGTAATTCTTGTGTCGATGACAGGAAGCGCAATGGATATGTGCGAAGCCGATGAAAAATGCGCGGCGGTCGTTCAGGCGTGGTATCCGGGCGGCGAGGGAGGAACCGCGGCTGCGGAGCTGTTGTTCGGAATGTATTCACCCTCAGGCAAGCTGCCTGTTACGATATACCGCAGAACGGAGGATTTACCGGAATTTGCCGACTACAGCATGGAAAACCGCACCTACAGATATTTTAAGGGCGCCCCTCTTTATCCGTTCGGCTACGGTTTATCCTACACAAGCTTTGAATATGAAGGCGGCGGGGAGCTTGCGATGGAGGACGAAATGACGTTTGAGTGTACCGTTAAGAATACGGGCGCTGTCGACGGCTATGAAAAGGTACAGCTATACGCGGCGCCGCTTGCGCCCGAATGCAGGGTTCCGGCCTCGGAGCTGCGCGGCTGCCGGGCAGTGTATCTTAAAGCAGGGGAGGAAAAGCGGGTCAGCTTTACGGTAAAAAGCTCCGAGCTGCTTCTTGTTGACGGGAACGGAAAACGTTTCGCGGCAAAGAACGGATTTAAAATCTGCATAAGCGGCGGACAGCCGGATGAGAGAACCGCAGAGCTTACAGGAATCAGACCTGTTGAATTTATTGTAAAATAACAAACGGAGATTAATAAACAAATGAGCAAGAAGATCCTTCGCAGCTTTAAAGCTAAGATACTCGAATATATAAATAATCAGTCTCTGGTGGCAAAATTTATACTGATTTTTCTGTTCTGCGTATTTTTGCCGATCATGCTCTCATGCATAGCGTTTTCGTACAGCATTAATGCCAGCTTTTATGAGCATGAATATGATAATCTTGAATTCATGGTAAAGAACACGGCTTCCGAGCTGAACAGTATTTTCGACGAGGCCGTCGCGCTGAGCAATATTATAGCGAATGACGACATGATACAGGGCTTGGCAAGAAGGCAATTTACCTCCGGTACGGATTATTACAGCTATCTTACCGACAATAATCTGAGAGATTATCTTGCTGCGTATATATCTCAGAAGGGAAATATTGAGGATGTGCTGGTACATATCGATAACGACACGCTGCTAAACGGCGGACTGTTCTGGAAAATTTCAGAAGAAGAAAAAAACAGCGAATTTTATAAAGATCTGGAGAATAACAGGAACAATATTATACTGTATAACGAGGAGGATGTAAACAGCTCGGATAATGTATATATCCCCTCCGAGAAGGGCAGCCGTATGTGCTTTATAAGAAAGCTGTATCACGGCGCGGCAGGAGGAAGAATGATGGGCTATGTGAAGATAAGTCTTAAAATGAGCTCGGTGAGAGAGCTTTTTTCTCAGCAGCTGAATTATATGTCCTTCTGCTTTGTCAACGAAGCCGATAATATCGTATATGTGCCCGGCGATAATGTATTTTACGAGGACGGGAATTATATGTCGGATTTAGTCTCGGACAAGGACTATATTATATGTGAGAGTGATTTTCAAAAAATATCGTATCTTAAGGACTGGAAGGTCGTGGGCGTATATGACAGCGGCAGAATGCGGCAGAAGCAGATAACGAACGTTGCGCTTATACTGCTTATCAATCTTCTTATAGGAATGGTTATGGTAGGCGTCGTATATCTTATATACCGTTCATACAGCAGCCGTATTTCACAGCTTCAGATATCAATGCGCGAGGTGGAAAATGAAGTATTTAACCCTGTCAGCGGCAGCTGCGGACATGATGAAATAGGCGCTCTTATCCAGACCTATAATCATATGGTTGATAAAATAAATATTCTTATCAACGATGTGTATAAGCTCGAAGCTCTTAACAAAAGCACAGAGCTTGAAAAAACCCGCGCGGAGCTGCGCGCCCTGCAAAGCCAGGTGGATCCTCATTTCATTTTCAATGTTCTCAACGCTATCTTAGTGTCATCTGTAAAAAACGGCTACAATCAGATCGTGCCTCAGATTTCGGGTCTTTCAAAGATGATAAGGCGGCTCTTGGACTGGTCGGATGACAGTGAACCTCTGTCCAATGAAATAAGCTTTATTGAAACATATTTGCAGCTTGAAAAGTTCCGTTTCGGCGATAAGTTTAATTACGACATAAACGTAAGCGGCGGCGCTGACGGATGCAGTATACCGAAGATGATAATACAGCCCATTATTGAAAACGCGTGCCGTCACGGACTTCAAGGTATTATGGGCAACAGATATGTGAGTGTTGATGTGGATTTTTCAGACAATATTCTTACCGTAACCGTTGCCGATAACGGTAACGGAATAGCTCCCGACAAGCTTAGCGAAATAAGAGCCGGACTTGACGAGGAGGATTTCAGCGGACACATAGGCGTCAAGAATGTATACCGCAGACTGAAGCTGTATTTCGGAGAACGCGCCGATATGCGGATCAATTCAAAGGAAAATGAGGGGACTCAGGTTATTATAAGAATAAATTACGAGGAAAAAGAGGCAGAGACGTAAATCTGTCTCTTTTTCGGACTAAAAAAACAAATCCCTAAAAATATTGTTTTTTTCCATATAATATTATTAATTTGATAATTCAAAAAGACACTGTTTTGTTTTATAATTAACATAGTAAGAATATGTAAGAGGAGGAATACTTTTATGAAGACAACATTAAAACGGATAATTTCCGGCTCACTTGCCGCTGTATCGCTTATAGCTCTTGCGGGCTGCGGATCGGACTCAGCAACGGTAGGGGACGGAACACAGACACATTTCTCGGTGTTTATAAGCGATACATCAAATCCGCCGAGCGATGACAACAAACTTTTAAAGAAAATCGAGGATGAGCTTGGCTACACCTTTGATTTTGAGTACCTTGTCGGAAACATCGACGAGAAGATCGGAGTTATGATTGCGGGCGGAGACTACGACGATCTTGTTTCGTGCGATGACACAAAGCTTATTCAGGCGGGTGCGCTAATACCTATGGATGAATATATTTCAGAGGAGGAAACGCCGAACCTCTATAAACACATATCAACCATTAAGAAAAGGATTACATATGATGACGGGCATATATACGTGATCCCGAACTATAACCGCATTTACGGCGAGGATAACGAGGCGGTTTATCAGGGCCCGGCATTCTGGGTACAGAAAGCGGTGCTCGCGGACGCGGGCTATCCGGAGATCAAGACGCTTGACCAGTATTTTGAGCTTATAGAAAACTACAAGGAAAAGAATCCTCAGATAAACGGAATGGACACGATCGGTTTTGAAATTCTTGCTACAACAGGTTATGAGTGGGTTATGACAACCGCGCCGAATTACCTTGCGGGCAATCCGAACAACGGTGATGTTGAGGTTGACAATGATACCTATGAGGCTCATATCTATGCGAATACAGATACCGCAAAGCAGTATTTCCGGAAGCTCAATGAGGAATATACGAAGGGTATAGTCGATCCCGAGGCATTTACTCAGAATAAGGATCAATATCTTTCAAAGCTTTCATCGGGAAGAGTTCTCGGTATGTTTGACCAGCACTGGGTATTCAGCACAGCAGAGGACAGCTTAAAGCAGCAGCAGCTGATCGAAAGACAGTATGTTCCGCTCCCGATAACCTATGATGAGAGCATTGAGCCGTGGTACAGAGATATGGCGGTTCTCAACGTGAACCAGGGCTACGGTATCTCGGTCAACTGCGAGGATCCTAAGGCGGCTGTAAAAATGCTTGATAACTTGCTTTCGGAGGAATGGCAGAAAATATTGCAGTGGGGTATCGAAGGCGAGGACTACGTTGTAAACGATGAGGGCAGAATTTACAGAACTCAGGAAATGAGAGATGAGCAGGCTGACCCGATATGGAAGACAAAGAACAAGCTCGACGCGTTTTTCGCGGATCTTCCCAAGATCCAAGGCTCATTCTCAGACGGCAACGGCACGACCGCATCAAAGCAGTTAGAGGAGTTCCAGGCAAGCCTTAATGACTATGATAAGAATTTCCTTGAGAAATATGGCAGAAACACATGGATGGAGTTCCTTAATCCACAGCGTGATAATCCGGTTTATTATCCGGCATGGGATATTGATCTCGTAGACGCGTCAGCGGCTGACTATGCTAACCAGAAGCTTACAGACACATCGGTTAAGCATCTTCCGAAGATTATCATGGCGGGCGATAGGTTCGAGGATGAATGGAAGTCATATACGGATGATATAGCGACTGTTGATGTAAAGTCCTACGAGGATCGTATGAATGAAGTGATCAAGTGGAGAGTTGAGAACTGGACAGAGGACTGATTCAAACCACGAGCTATCATATGGGCGGATAATATCCGCCCAATGCTTTAATTAATTTAAAAGGAAAGGATGTGAAAGCGAATGAAAACAGCAAAGACAGAGCCTGTCAGGTCAAAGCAGGGGCTGACTTTCCTGCAGAAATGCGCGCGGCAGAAGGTACTCATCGCAATGGTAGCGGTCCCTGTAATAATCAAGATATTGTTTGCTTATTTTCCGCTTGTGGGCTGGACGATGGCGTTCCAGAACTTCAAGCCGGCCAAAGGGCTTGTGTTCGGACAGGAATGGGTAGGCCTTGATAAATTCAGATTTCTGTTCAGCGACAAGGTGTTCCTTATGGACATAAGAAACACGCTGGCAATGAGCTTTATAAATCTTATTCTCGGATTCGTAACATCTATATTCTTAGCTCTTGTTCTCAATGAGGTAAAGAATGTAATGTTCAAGCGGACGATACAGACCATATCATATATGCCGCACTTCCTGTCATGGGTAATCGTTGCGGGTATTGTTCAGAACACACTCTCAACAGACAGCGGTATAGTAAACGATCTTTTGCTGAGATTCGGACTTATAAGCTCTAAAATCAATTTCCTCGGCGAACCGAAATATTTCTGGGGAATTGTCGGGGCGTCCAATGTATGGAAAGAAGTCGGGTGGAACACGATTATTTATCTCGCGGCAATGAGTTCAATTGACACGTCGCTCTATGAGGCTGCCTCGATTGACGGCGCGGGAAGATATAATAAAATGCTTCATGTTACGCTCCCTGCGATAAAGAGCACGTTCGTAATTCTTCTGATCATGAATATCGGACATATTCTTGAAGCCGGCTTTGAGGTACAGTATCTTTTAGGTACGGGACCGGTTCAGGAGGTTTCGGAGACAATTGATATCTTCGTGCTGAAATACGGTCTGCAGAAGGGCGACTATGGCCTTGCCACTGCCGCGGGTATATTCAAGAGCGCTATAAGTATTATACTTGTATTCGGCGCTAACTGGATCTCCGGCAAGCTTGGCGAAGAAAAACTGGTATAAGGAGAAACGGTAATGAAAAAAAAGTTAAGACAGGATAACGGCATTGAAAATGTTATCTATACCGCTTTAAGCACAATTTTTCTGATTTGTCTTGCGGTAGTTACGATATATCCTATATTGAACACTCTTGCCGTTTCCTTCAACGATGCAACAGACACTGTAAGAGGCGGAATTTACCTCTGGCCGAGAATATGGACATTCCATAACTACGAGACCATCTGGGCAACTCAGAAGCTCGGCAACGCGTTCATGATATCTGTAGCCCGTACTGTCATAGGAGCGGGTGTAGACGTTGCTCTTACGGCCATGGTTGCATATACGCTTACCAGAAAAGAATTTGTTTTAGGCAAGTTTGTCACACTGTTATATGTGCTTACTATGTATGTAAATGCCGGACTTATACCGGGATATATGGTTAACAAGTCCTTCGGACTGCTCAACAACTTTCTCGTATACATAATACCCGGTGTTGTAAGCGCTTTTAACCTTATTGTAGTACGCACATATATGAAGACTATTCCCGCCAGTCTGCATGAATCGGCGGAGATCGACGGGGCGGGTGAGTTTACAATATTTGTGAAGATCATGCTGCCGCTGTCACTGCCTGTTCTTGCAACCGTAACGCTGTTCAGCGCGGTCGGTCAGTGGAACCAGTGGTTTGATACGATGATCTATTGCAGCAGCACGCCGAGTCTGCACCCGCTGCAGTATAAGCTTATGGCGGCGCTGCAGTCATCAATGAACCAGAGCGGCGCAAGCACGGCAAATGTCGTAAACACAGAGGCCGCGTCAAATCAGGTAACTCCGGTTTCGATACGAGCTGCAACCACGATCGTTGCGGCAGTCCCGATCCTTATTGTTTATCCGTTCTTACAGAAATATTTTGTAACGGGTATGACGGTTGGAAGCGTCAAGGAATAAAAGCTATATAAATGGGGTAATTTTGGTTGGATGATACTAATCGGAATTACCCTTTTTTGGGGAATAAGTTAGCAAAGACTAACAAAAACAGTATAATACCGGGGAATGCCATAACTTTTCCGTTGACAATGCCATATTTATGTATTATAATATACAAAGAAATTTGTTTATATGCTTTGCAATAAGTTTTCTGTATTCAATGTAATGAAGAAAACTTATTGCAAAGAGGCATTAACCGTATGCATTAAGTATTATTAAAATTCGAAGTACTTAATCATGCTATATAGGAGTGACATAAGTGAAAAAACTTTTGAAGTATCTCGCGGACTACAAAAAGGAGAGTGTTCTCGGACCGCTTTTTAAGCTGTTGGAGGCGTCCTTTGAGCTGCTTGTCCCGCTGGTTGTTGCGGCGGTTATTGATAAGGGTATCGCAAATAACGACTACGGATATATAATTCGTATGTGCCTGACGCTTGTCGCATTGGGAATTATAGGTCTGTGCTGCTCAATTACGGCACAGTTTTTTGCCGCAAAAGCGGCGGTGGGCTTTTCCACTAAGCTGCGGCATGCTTTGTTCGCGCATATCGAGGGACTTTCGCACACCGAAATTGATACCCTCGGCACAGCTACGCTCATAACGCGTATGACCTCGGATATCAATCAGGTGCAGTCGGGTGTTAATCTTGTGCTCAGACTGTTTCTGCGTTCGCCGTTTGTTGTGTTCGGCGCAATGATTATGGCATTTACCGTTGATGTGAAGTGCGCGTTGGTGTTTGTTGTGACAATTCCGGTTCTGGCTGTGGTCGTGTTCGGCATTATGCTCATTACAATGCCGCTTTATAAAAAAGCGCAGAAGGGGCTTGACGTCATACTCGGCAAAACGCGTGAGAATATAACCGGCGCAAGAGTGATCCGAGCCTTCTGCATGGAGGAAAGCGAAATCAGCGGCTTTGAGGAAAAGAATGAGGCTCTGGTCAAAATACAGAAATATGTCGGAAGAATTTCGGCTCTTATGAACCCGCTTACCTATGTGATCATAAACGCCGCCATAATTATTCTGATATTCAGCGGCGCGGTTCGCGTCAATACGGGAGCGCTTACCCAGGGACAGGTTGTTGCGCTCTATAACTACATGAGCCAGATACTTGTTGAGCTTGTAAAGCTTGCGAATATGATAATCTCGCTCACGAAGGCGCTTGCCTGCGGCAACAGAATCGCGGACGTTATGGAAATAGAGAACAGCATTGAAAGCGGCAGTATTACAAACGGACTTGCCGGCGCTCCGGCGGTTGAATTTGACGGCGCGTCGCTCGTTTACAAGGGCAGCAAGGAAACGGCGGTTGAGGATATTACCTTTAAGGCGATGCATGGGGAAACGATCGGCGTCATAGGCGGCACAGGCTCCGGCAAAACCTCGCTTGTAAATCTTATTCCGAGATTTTACGATGCAGCCTCCGGCTCAGTTAAGGTTGACGGCATTGATGTGCGTGATTACAATATCGAGGCGCTGCGTGAAAAAATCGGAGTGGTTCCTCAGAAAGCGGTGCTTTTTAAGGGTACGATCGACTCAAATATGAAGTGGGGAGGCGAAAGCATTTCAGACGCCGATGTAACGGAGGCAATTAAAACCGCTCAGGCAGAGGAGGTCGTTTCAGGAAAGAACGGTGTGAACGGCGAGGTTGAACAGGAGGGACGGAACTTCTCCGGCGGTCAGCGCCAGAGGCTTACGGTCGCAAGAGCGCTTGCGAAAAAACCGGAAATACTCATTCTTGACGACAGCGCGTCGGCGCTTGACTTTGCAACAGACGCAAAGCTCAGAGCGGCAATAAAGGAGCTGCCGTATAAGCCGGCGGTATTCATCGTTTCACAGAGAGCGTCCTCTATCATGTATGCGGACAAGATAATAGTCCTTGACGACGGCAAGCCGGCGGGCATCGGGACGCATGAGGAGCTGCTTGACAGCTGTGAGGTTTACAGCGAGATTTACTATTCGCAGTTCCCGAAGGAGGACGGTGAGATAAATGGCTGATAAGAAAAAAACAAATAACAAAGGCACACTGAAAGAGGTGTGGGAATATATAAAAAAGTACAGAGCATATCTTGTGCTGTCGATCCTTCTTGCGGCGCTGACGGTCGTTCTCACGCTGTATGTGCCGATCCTTGTGGGCTATGCCATAGACAGCATTGTCGGTCCGGGAAATGTAAGCTTTGAGAAACTTATTCCGATACTTACAAGAATTGCGGTTGTCGTAGGTATTACCGCGCTCGGTCAGTGGATCATGAATACGATAAACAACAGGATAACCTACAATGTCGTCCGTGATCTGCGAGATGAGGCATTTAAAAAGATCGAGCGCCTTCCGCTGTCATATATCGATTCACACAGCAGCGGCGAGATCGTAAGCCGCGTAATAGCGGACGCGGATCAGTTCGCCGACGGACTGCTTATGGGCTTTACTCAGCTTTTCACCGGAATTATGACAATTCTGGGTACGCTGTTTTTCATGTTCAGAATAAATATCTGGATTGCGCTTGTGGTGGTCGTTCTCACTCCTGTTTCATTGCTTGTTGCAAAGTTCATCGCGACAAGGACTTATGCAATGTCCAAAAAGCAGGCGGAGACCCGCGGTGAGCAGACTGCGCTTATTGATGAAAATATAAATAACCTCAAGGTTGTAAAGGCATTTTCGAGGGAGAATAAGTCGGTTGAGGAATTTGACGAGATAAACGACAGATTATATTCATGCTCCCTTAAGGCGGTGTTCTTCTCATCAATAACAAATCCGGCAACACGCTTTGTAAACAATATCGTCTATGCGGCGGTCGCGCTTACAGGCGCGGTAATGGTATGTGGCAGCAGCTTTGCCGGAGCGATAACGGTCGGAAATCTCGTAAGCTTTCTTAGCTATGCGAACCAGTACACAAAGCCGTTTAATGAAATATCCGGAGTTGTTACCGAGCTGCAGAACGCGATTGCCTGCGCGGAAAGACTGCTTGGTCTTATAAACGAAAAAGCCGAGCTGCCGGATGCGGCGGACGCGGAGATTATTGAAAACGCAAAGGGCAGTGTTGACATTAAAAATGTTTCCTTCTCCTATGAGCCGCACCGGAAGCTCATTGAAAATCTCAATCTCAGCGTAAAGCCGGGACAGAGAATTGCGATCGTCGGACACACAGGGTGCGGAAAGACAACGCTTATAAATCTGCTTATGAGGTTCTATGACGTCAATAACGGGGAGATAGATGCGGACGGCAAAGACATAAGAACCGTTACCCGGCACAGCCTCAGAAAATCCTATGGCATGGTGCTGCAGGAAACATGGCTCAAATCGGGCACGATCCGCGAAAATATCACTATGGGCAGACCTGACGCGACCGATGAGGAAATCAGGCAGGCGGCAATTGCCGCACACTCCTATGGCTTTATACGCAGACTGCCGGACGGGTTTGACACAGTTATCGGCGAGGACGGCGGAAGTCTTTCGCAGGGACAAAAGCAGCTTTTATGCATAACAAGAGTCATGCTATGTCTGCCGCCGATGCTCATTCTTGACGAGGCGACCTCATCAATTGATACTCGTACGGAAATCAATATACAGAAGGCATTCAGCAGCCTTATGCAGGGCAGAACCGGCTTTGTTGTTGCCCACCGCCTTTCAACGATCCGCGAGGCGGATATTATTCTTGTCATGGACAGCGGTAAAATTGTTGAGCAGGGCACGCACAATGAGCTTATGAGGCGGAACGGATATTACGCGGAGCTTTATAACAGTCAGTTCAAATTATAAGGAGACAATAATGGCAATAGTATTTTTTGATTTTGACGGCACGCTGGTTGACGAAAAGGCGGAGATCTACCGCCCTACCGCGGCAACTCTGGAAAGCATAGGGCAGCTGCGTAAAAACGGGCATTACGCTGTTCTGGCAACGGGCAGAGCAAAGAGCTATGTTCCCGATACGGGAATAACCTGGGACGGCATAATAGCCTCAAACGGCGCGTATGCTGAAATCGCGGGGAAAACCGTGTATGACCGGCAGGTGCCCGATGCGCTTGTAAGAGAGCTGGTCGACAGATCAGCGGAGTTAGGCTATATATATGTTCTTGAAAATCAGGACTTATGCTATACCAACGGGTATTATAACGAGGATTTTATGAAGCTGCTTGATTTTTATGATATAAGCCGGCTCAATTTCAGACCTGTTGAGGACGCGGACAGGCTGCGCGCGAATAAGATGTTTTTAAGCTGCGACAAGGAAGGCCAGTTTGAACGGCTTTGCAGGGTCTTTGAGGGCAAGTTCGTTTTAGGTCTTCACCGCGCGGGAAAATCCTGTGATTGCGATCCGATAGGCAACAACAAGGGAGTGGGGGTTTCAAGAATTGCGGAGGCAGCGGGAGTTGATATTTCGGATACCTACGCTTTCGGCGACAGTGTCAACGACTATGATATGCTGAAAAATGCCGGACATGGAATTGCTATGGGAGATCACCGTCCGGAGCTTGAGGAGGTTTGCGAATCAATTACCGGCACGGTCGCCTCTGAGGGCATTACGGCCGCGCTAAAAAAGCTTTGCCTTATATAGCAAATATAAAAATAAAATAAAAATATACAATATATTTATAAAAAATGCTTGAAAATCCGTGACAAATGTAGTATAATAAATTTGTATATAGAATTTAATAACTATAAAAACCACACGATCCTTAGGGATTTTGGAATATGGCGTTCGGAGGATAAATACAATGATAAGTAAAGCATTTCAGAATATTGTAACACAGATGGCGGAGGTTTTTCCGAAGAGGTTCGGCATTGCTGACTCTCACGGCTTGATTCTGGCTTATAACGGATTTGAACCGGTTGAGGATGTGATGGAAGGTCTTGTAGCTGCTGCGTCAAACAGTGAAAAGCTTTTGTTTAAGGACGGATTCACCATAAGGGCAATGTCAAACAAACCTTATGCTGAATATGTTGTGTATGTGGAGGGTACTGATGAAATCTCCAAATATTGCTGCAATGCCGTTGCGGTAGCTGCTAACAATGTTCGCCATTACTATGATGAAAAGTACGATAAGACGAATTTTATGCAGAATATAATTTTTGATAATCTCATTTCATTCGATCTTCACCAGAAAGCGCGTGAGCTGCATGTGGACTGCGATGTGCCGAGAGCCGTGTTCTATATTAAGGCTACGGGCACGGGCGAGAGCGGTATATATGAGGTTATAAGAAATATGTATCCGGATAAGGAGCATGATTTTGTAATCAATATTGATTCAAACAACATCGTACTGATCAAGGAGCTTAAGGAAAGACTCAAGGGAAACGAGCTTGAGGAAATGGCAAGGTCAATACTTGATACCGTAAATTCGGAGGTTTTGTATCCGGTCGTGATCGGTCTTTCAACCGTTGCGGCGAATATTGATGAATTGAATAATTCATACAAGGAGGCACAGATTGCCATTGAGGTAGGCAAGGTGTTTGAAGAGGAGAAGAATATACTGAGCTACAATAACCTCGGTATCGGTCGTCTTATCTATCAGCTCCCTATAAAGCTTTGCGAGTTATTCCTGAGAGAGGTGTTCCAGAAGGGCGATATTACAACGCTTGACGATGAAACAATTCTCACAATAAACAAGTTCTTTGAAAACGACCTTAACGTAAGCGAGACCTCAAGGCAGCTGTTTGTACACAGAAACACGCTGGTATACAGGCTTGAGAAAATTTATAAGCTTACCGGTCTGGATCTCAGAAAATTTGATCAGGCGATCGTGTTCAAGGTAGCAATGATGGTACATAAGTATCTGCAGTCTAATCCTATGAAAATATGATAAAAGCTGTATAAATAGAGGGGCTGTCTCGATGCTTAGCCGGCTTTCGGACAGCCCTTTAACTATTGAACGTCAGTTATATAGAGGTGTAAAAATTTGAAACCATTTTTGAAAACAACAATAACAGTAGTAATAACAGCTGCCGTAACATTTTCCGGCACATCGGTATTGTATGCCGTAAGCCGCAGCAGCGCATCGGTAACGACAAATGCGGTTACAAGGAAGCTCAATGTCGTTAATTCCTATCTCAAAAATAACTATCTTTATGATGATTATGACGAGGAAAAAATGGCGGATGATGCGGTTGCAGCTTATGTTGAGGCTCTTGACGAGCCGTATACTCATTATTACAGCGCGGATGAGTTTGATTCCTACATTTCAGGGGTAGAAGACAGCTATGTCGGAATAGGCGTGGTTATTTCAATTGACGAGGATGCGGATAAAATTATTATAATATCCCCGACAGAGGATTCTCCGGCGTACGAGGCAGGAATTTTGCCGGGAGATTATATACTCGCTGTTGACGGAACGGAGTATTCCGGTAATCAGATGGATGAATGTGTGAGCGCAATAAAGGGCGGCAAAGAAGGGACTAATGTTACCGTTACTATTGAGCGCGATGGGGAGATTGAGGATTATGCTATAGAACGCAGGGAGATAAGCGCAAATTCCGTCAAGTCGGAAATGCTTGACGATAACGTTGGGTATGTAAGGATTACCGGCTTTAATACGAATGAATCCGGTTCGGACGAAAGCACTTTTTCCGAGTTTAAGGAGAATGTAGACGCTTTGCGCGAACAGGGTATGGAGAAAATGGTGATCGATTTAAGGGATAACCCCGGCGGCGTTCTGGATGTTGTCTGCGATATTGCCGATTATCTCCTTCCTGAGGGTATAATCACCTATACGGAAACGAGAAAGGGTGAAAAACAGGAATATAAATCGGATCCGGAGGAGCTTGATATTCCTATGGCTGTTCTGATTAACGGAAACAGCGCAAGCGCCTCCGAAATACTGACCGGTGCATTAAAGGACTACGGCAAGGCGGTGGTCATAGGAGAAAACAGCTTTGGCAAGGGAATTGTGCAGAGCGTATATCCGTTCTATGACGGGTCGGGCGTTTCTATGACGATTGCAAAGTATTATACACCGAACGGCGTATGTATACACGGCATTGGAATTGAGCCGGACTATGAGGTCAAACTGCCGGAAGAGTATAAGGATTACTATGCGTCAAGCGTTCCGCATGAGGAGGATACACAGCTTCAGAAGGCTCTTGAGGTGCTGAAGGATAACTAATACACGAAAGGGGATAGTCATATGGCGGTTTCACAACGTATGTGGCTGCGCGAGCAGGAAAGAAAAAGACGCGAACGCGCAAGACGTGCAAGACGGCGGCGTAATATTGCAATAGCCGTATTTATTCTGGCGGCAATTGCTGTTGCTGTAATCGTCATTAAAGGTTTTAAAAGCGGACGGCAGACAGAGGTCGATGATCCCCGGATCACAGCCGCGGCGGAGCAGACTGCTCAGCCTATAGGCGCAGGCTACGGAATACAGGGGGATGTATCCGTGAATGCCGATTATTTTGATAATTCGGTATTTATCGGCAATGCGCTTGCCGCCGGAATCGATTCATATGGCCTGCTCCCTTATACGGATTTTTATGCCGGTGTACATATAACGCTTGACAATGTTAATACGACCGCTGCAAATAACAGCTCCGTTGCCGTAATAGATCAGCTGAAAAGTCAGAAATTCACCAAGGTGTTTATCTCATTCGGAGAGATGGAGCTTTCATGGGCTGACGCGTCAAAATTTGAGGATGCTTATGAAGAGCTGCTCGGGAAGGTGAAGTCATACCAGCAGAGCGCCAATATTTATATAATTTCAATTCCGCCGGTTGCAGAAACAGCGTCCGTTGCGGGATCGGGATATTCATTGAGGACAATAAAGGAGTATAATAGATCGCTGAAAATTCTTGCCGCTCAGGAGAAGGTGTATTATGTGGATTCCTTTGCCGCGCTTGGCGGTAACTATCTGCCGGCAGGGGTTTCGGCGGACGGTGTGAATCTGAACAAGACCTATTACGCAAAGCTGATCAACTACGCTCAGACAGACGCGTCAATACCGAGCCTTGCCGATATATCCGACGATGACGGGGAGGATATTGACAGCCTTGGGAATACGACTGACGAAAATTCGGATGATAAAGACAGCACAGAGGAAACGGGCGCGGAGCAAAGCGGGACCGTAGAGGAACCGGCGCCTACTGTAAACGTGCTTAAGAGCACCGGCAATACGGGCTGATTGGAGAGTGAAGCTGATGAAAAAGAAAATATATTCGCTTATTGCAATATTGCTTTGTACAGCTCTTTTCACAGGCTGCGGAAAGAAAAGAGAGGTGTCGGGAGCAGAGTTTGCCGAAGTGTTATGCCGCGAGGTTCCTTTTGCGGAAACGCTTACCGAAATTGATAACACCACCTCATCAAAGCTGCTTTATCTTAATCCTAACGAGTATTCCAAAATTACAATGTATGTTGGTACGCAGTCAACCTGTGATGAGTTCGCAATTATTGAAACAAGCAGTCCGGCAGATGTAACCGAAAAATTAAAAAGCTACCTTTCGCAGAAAAAATCAAATTATCTTGTGTACCGTCCTGCCGAGGCGGTCAAGATAGACAGTGCATATTTAACAACATATAAAAATGCGGTTATTATGGTTGTGTGCGCGGATTATGCGGCGGCGGAAACGGCATTCAAAGAATATCTTAAAAATTAAAAAAATAACACTGACGGACTGAAAGGAATATTCCTTTCAGTCCGTCAGTGTTTTCTTTGCTTTAATTCTTCTGCAAGCGCGTCATATTCGTGTGTAAGTCTGTAGGCAAGTCTGTAGCGCTCGTTAATGGAAAGCTCCAGAAAATCCCCGTAATCCATAGGCACTTCTACGACCGGCTTTTTGCAGCCGCGACAGTAATTGGATATGGTCGGAGAATAGAAAAAATGATTACACTTTTTGCAATAGGTTATCCGCATATTTTACACCACCTTGTTTTTATAAAAGAATATTAATGATATACGGCTTTTATCCGGCTCTATATATCAATAAAAGTACACATGCGGTATTTTATCACACTGTAATTATGATGTCAAGAAATATTTTATGACGTTGCACACTTTTTAAATAGGTTTTCTTGAAAAAGGTCTTGACAAACAAAACAACATCTGCTATAATAATTCATGTCGTTGAGAGAGATAAGCTCGCAGCGGCACAACATAATATGCGGGAGTGGCTCAGTGGTAGAGCGTCACCTTGCCAAGGTGAACGTCGCGAGTTCGAATCTCGTCTTCCGCTCCATTTAAGACCTGATATTTCAGGTCTTTTTTGCATTAATTTTTGGATAACATAGTTTAAGCTTAAAATAAATCGTCCGAATAATCCCCATCTCCTGTGCCGAGAATATCGGTCTTATCCTCCTCAAGCTGCTCAACCGTTCTCAGCTTGCGGTTTATTGCGCGGGTTCTTACGCCGACAAGCTTGTCCAGCTCCGCGTTTGCCTGATTGATGCGGTTCTGCGCTGCGGTGAGTACCGATTCAAATTTTGTAAATTCGGTTTTTACCGCGCCCAGAACCTGCCATACCTCCGAGGAACGCTTTTCTATGGCGAGGGTCTTGAAGCCCATACTGATCGAATTGAGCATTGCAGCCATGGTTGACGGACCGGCAACCGTGACCCTGTAGGTGTTCTGTAATTCTTCCACAAGTCCTCGGTTTACAACCTCCGCGTACAGCCCCTCAAAGGGGAGGAACATTATCGCGAAATCCGTTGTTGCCGGAGGCGATACATACTTTTCGTGTATGTCCTTTGCCTCGGAAAGAATACGCGTGCGAAGCTGCTTTGCCGCAGTGTCCGCGGCAGCCTTGTCACCGCTTTCGTACGCGTCAACAAGGGCGGCATAGGCGTCTCCGGGGAACTTTGAGTCTATCGGCAGCCATGTCGTATTGCCCTGCTTGTCCGGCAGCTTTATCGCAAATTCCACAATGTTTTTGCTGCCCGGCACGGTCGCGATATTTACCGCGTACTGTTCGGGAGCCATGATCTGCTCCAGTATCGCGCCGAGCTGCATTTCTCCCATGATGCCGCGGGTCTTTACATTGGTGAGCACCTTTTTGAGGTCGCCCACACCCTGCGCAAGTCCCTGCATTTCACCCAAGCCCTTGTATACCTGCTCAAGTCTGTCGTTTACAAGCTTAAAGGATTTGGTAATACGCGCTTCAAGGGTTTCCTGAAGCTTTTCGTCCACCGTTTTCCTTATTTCAACAAGCTGCTCGGAATTGTCGCGGCGCAGCCTTTCAAGGCTTGCGGTGTTATCGGTTCTGATTTTTTCCAGCGCCCTGTCTGTGGCAGTCCTCATGCGCTCAAGCTTCGCGTCGGTTTCGGTACGGATCGCCGTGAGCTGGCGGTCGATCGCCGCGCGGGTATCTTCTATTACGCGGCTCATATCGTCAAAGCGCTCCGACTGCATTTGTCCTATATCACGCTGATTGTCCTTTATCATTCCGCCGAAACTCTGCATTTCATGACGGATCTCGCGGCGGATCGCTTCGGCGTCGGCGCCGCTCTCCTCGCGGGAAAGCGCCAGAATAATGACCGCTATAACTCCCACAGCCGATATTATTGATAATATTAATGAAATTATTTCTATCATAGCTTACTCCTGTGCGCGGCTTACATACTTGAATACATACTGTAAAGTCCCGCGTAAATACCGTTTTTCTTTAACAGCTCCTCATGTGAGCCTTGCTCCTCAATGCCGTTATCGGTGAGGACAAGTATTGTGTCAGCGTTTTTGATCGTTGTCAGCCTGTGGGCGATCGTGAGAACGGTTCTTCCGTGGGCGAGACGGTCAAGGGATTCCTGTACGACCCTTTCGCTCTCATTGTCAAGCGCCGAGGTCGCCTCGTCAAGAATAAGTATCGGCGGGTTTTTGAGAAATACCCGCGCGATCGAAATTCTCTGTTTCTGCCCTCCCGAAAGCTTTACTCCGCGTTCGCCAACGTATGTATCATAGCCGTCGGGCAGCGACATTATAAAGTCATGGGCGCCCGCCGCTTTTGCCGCCTCAATTATTTCGTCACGGGACGCGCCGGGTTTTCCGTATTCAATGTTCGCGATAACTGTACCGGAGAAAAGATAAACGTCCTGCTGAACAACTCCTATCGCGTTTCTGAGGGAATTGAGGGTGACGTCCCTTACATCAATGCCGTCAATAGTGATGCTGCCCTCGGTAACATCATAAAATCGGGGAATAAGATTGCACATTGTTGTCTTTCCGCCGCCGGAGGGACCGACAAGCGCCGCCGAGCCGCCCTCGGGGATACGGATATTAACTCCGCTCAACACCTCGGTGTTATCGTCGCTGTAATGGAAGGTTACATTATTGAAGCTTATTTCGCCCTTGACATTTGTAAGTTCAACGGCGTTTTCGCGCTCAACAATATCCGCCGGCGTATCCATGATTTCACAGAAACGCTCAATGCCGGTCATGCCGCGCTGGAACTGCTCTGTAAACTGGATAATGGTCTTTACAGACGCGAACAGTGCGCTTACATAAAGCAGATATGCGGTGAAGTCGCCCGGAGTGATTTTGCCATGCATCATGAATACAGAGCCTGCCACAACCACCGTCAGGTACATAATTCCCTCAAAGAAACGGTTTACACTTCCGAACCCGCCCATATACAGATAGGATTTCTTCTTCAATTCGAGGAATTTCTCATTTCCGTCCTCA
Source organism: uncultured Lachnospiraceae bacterium (assembly GCA_964579875.1). Taxonomy (GTDB): domain Bacteria; phylum Bacillota; class Clostridia; order UBA1381; family UBA1381; genus Ornithomonoglobus. The sequence continues at coordinate 62,919 of CAZOHJ010000005.1, forward strand.
AACTTTGCCTTTTCAATATCCTCATTAGCAAAGGACTTTACAACGCGTATGCCGAGGAGCGAGTCCTCAACCTGGGCGTTGACCTCGCCGACCTGTACGCGCTGCTCCTTGAACACTCTTCTCATGCGTGTATTATAGTATTTTACGAATATGAACACGAACGGTATGACAGCAAATACTATTACAGTCAGCAGAGGACTTGCGCCGCACAGGATTATAAAGGAAAGTACGATCTTTAACCCTGCAATGAAGATCTCTTCGGGTCCGTGGTGCGCAAATTCGGTCACATCAAACAGGTCTGAGGTAATACGTGACATCAGCTGGCCGATTTTGGTGTTTGAATAAAACGAAAAGGACAGCTTCTGCAGATGGTCAAACAGGTCACGGCGCATATCCGTTTCTATCTTCGCGCCCATAACATGTCCGGTGTTCTGCATATAGAAGTTTGCCGCGGCGTCAAGCAGACGGAGCACAAAATACAGTCCCGCCATCTTCAGAACAAGTCCGATCGTGAGCAGCTGCGGATCGTAAATGCCGATGTTGGTGATATGACTTACAATTTTAGGAAACACAAGGTCGCATACTGTTGTGAGCGCTGCGCACGCAAGGTCAAATATAAGCACGCCCAGGTGCTTTTTGTAATACGGTAAAAATCGTTTGAACAGCTTTGATAGCTTCATCTGTTTTGCCATTTTTAATAGTTTCTCCTCTTAATGTAATTATATAAAGATTATACCATTTATAAAATATGCTGTCAACCGTGGCATTGTGTTGGATAAGAAGGGCTTTATATACTGTTAATGAAAGCAATTCACCGGAGGATATAACAAGTGAAATGCAGCCTGACTTCATGCGTGAAAAGGCGGAACCCGGTGAATCCTTTGTTATGCGTTTAGTCAATAGTAAAACCGTATTCTGTCTTTACCCTTATAATGCGGTTGACCGCCGCATCAAGAACTTCTTCGGAGATCGTGCCGTCCTGTACTGCCTCGATCACCTCACTGTATGCCGCGTCAAAGTCGGATACGATTATCATGTCATTTCCGGCAAGCACGGCTTTGACATACGGCGTTTCGTATTCCGCCATTGCCTGCATGGACATATCGTCCGTCATGATTATTCCGTTAAAGTCCAGGTCGTCTCTGAGCAGACTGTGTACCTGCGGTGAGATAGAGGCGGGCTGAGCGCTGTCCATACAGTTGACTATGTTATGCGATACAAGAACGGCGGCGGCGTGCGCCGCAATTCCGGCACGGAACGGAATAAGATCGCCTCCCGATTCTTCTCCGCTGTCGTCGGTTGTCACATTTTCAAAGGATTGAAGGCTGCGATCATCTACCGCGATCCCGGTGTGGGTGTCAACGTTATTGCCGTAGCCGGGGAAGTGCTTAAGGCATGACATTATATTGTTGGCATTCATGGCAGTCACAATATTTTTTATACAGTCGGCAGTTTCCAACGCTCCGGTTCCCATGCTTCGGTCATATATAAAATCATTTTCATTGCTTGATACATCGGCGACAGGGGCAAGATTCATTGTTATTCCAAGTCCGGTGAGAAGCTTTGACTTTTCTGTTGTATTATATATAAGCTCTTCTATACCGCCTTCTCTGTAGTAATATTGGGGACTTTTATATTTCTCCGGCGCAAGCTTCGGATTGGAGCTTACGCGCACAACGGAGCCGCCCTCCTCGTCAACCGCGATGATCGGCTCAATATCACAGGCGTCCTTATAGCCCCGTATCTTTTCCTTGACCTCTTTTTCTGTAAGTCCCTCGAAGTCGACCGCGAACATGACAATGCCGCCGGGCTGCTTTTCAAGAACCGGCTCCATATTGCCGCTGTCACAGCGCATCATAAAGAGCTGTCCCACCTTTTCCTCTGTGGTCATACCATCGGCGGGGGACGCCGCTGTCTGTTCCGGCTGCTGCGGGATTTCTCCGCTGCCGCTGTCTGTTTTTGCTCCGCAGGAGGTGAGAAGAAGAACGGCTGACAGGAATGGAATAAGCTTTTTCATAAAACACCTCATATTTCGTTAAGAATAAGATCATATACCGCATGAGCAAGCTTTGCGTGCTCCTCAGGCATCATATGTATGCCGTCGCAGGACGAGGCTTTGCAGAAACGCGCAGCGTTGAGATAAAGAACCTTTTCCTGCTCCGCAAGCGTCTTATATGCCGCGCCGGACATTTTAGATTTGCCGATTGCCTCAGGCTTGTAAACATCATCAAAATACTCATTGTTTTTCTTATCCTCTGTAATAAGGATGGGGGATATGAGAAGAATTTTGCTGTCCTGTCCGAATTTTTCACGCCATGAGCGGATATATCCGCGGAGAGCTTCAACCGTTTCCGAAACGGGGCAGTCGAAGAATTTCAGAGTGTCGTTCGTTCCTAGCATGATTATAAGAAGATCCGCGCCGTCCTCTTTAAGCAGCTCGTTAAAGCGTGCAAGTCCGTTGTGAAGCTCACTGTCCGGTGTAGGAAAATGCGTCGTTCTGCCGCACATTCCCTCGTTTATAACCGCGCAGTCAGGACGCAGCTCTGCGAGCGCCGACGGCCACGGTTTTTCCATACGCGCCCCATCGGGCGGATTGTGCCCGTAGGTGTTTGAGTCGCCGAAGCAGATTATTTTTTTCATTTAAATACACTTCCTTTTATTGTTCTGATTTCACTTTCAGTATATCATATATCCGGGATTATTGCAAGGGGAATAAATTTAAGCGTAATAAATAAAACAAATAATATTGACACAAAAAAAATTTAGTAGTATAATGTTATAATGTGAAGATTTGAGTTTAAGAGAGGGGATAAGTCAGTGGTATTTTCAAGTCTGACATTCTTATGTCTGTTTCTGCCCATAGTATTGATTTTTTACTTGCTCAGAAAAAGCATTAATTATAAGAATGCGGTTATAACGATAGCGTCGCTTGTATTCTATGCGTGGGGTGAGCCGTCGTTTTTAATTTTGCTGATAGCGGCGTCGCTCATAAACTATTTGCTTGCGCTCGTAATGAACCGCGCAAGGGGGACGGGCCGGGACAAGCTTATTCTCGGCGCGGCGGTTGCCTTTGATATTATAATGATAGGTGTGTTCAAGTATGCCGGGTTTGCCTTGAGCAGCATTAACGGCGTGTTCAGAACGGCGCTGCCCGTGCCGCAGATCGGTCTGCCGCTGGGTATTTCGTTCTATACCTTTCAGATACTTACTTATGTGGTTGACGTCTATCGCGGTGACACGCCGGTTCAGAAGTCCTATCTTAAGTTTCTGACCTTCGTGTCGATGTTTCCGCAGCTCATTGCCGGGCCGATCGTGCGCTACAGCGAGGTGGCTGTAAACCTTGACAGCCGAAAAACCACAATACAGGATTTTGCCGACGGCTCTGTTCAGTTTGTGCTTGGACTTTCAAAAAAGGTGTTTCTGGCAAACTTCGCGGGAGAGGCAAAGGATCTGCTGTTTTCTCCGGCGACCAATCCGACTGTGCTTTCCTCGTGGCTCGGAATAATATTCTACAGCCTGCAGCTCTATTTTGACTTTGCCGGATATTCGGATATGGCGATAGGCATGGGTAAGATGCTTGGTTTCAGGTTCCCGAAAAACTTTGACTATCCGTATATTTCAAAGTCGATAACTGAATTTTGGAGACGCTGGCATATGACGCTTGGCAGCTTTTTCCGCGATTATGTCTATATTCCCCTCGGCGGCAACCGCTGCGCAAAGTGGCGCTGGCTCATGAATATGATGGTTGTCTGGATGCTTACGGGACTGTGGCACGGCGCGTCGTGGAACTTTGTGCTATGGGGACTCTATTACGGAGTTCTGCTCATAATAGAAAAGCTGTTCTTTAAGAACTGGCATAAGACGCCCGTTTTGCCGCATATAACCACGATGTTTCTTGTTGTGCTGGGCTGGGGACTGTTTTACTTTACCGATTTTTCGGAGCTTGTGCAGTTTATAGGACAGCTGTTCGGTCGCGGCTGCGCCCTGTATGACTTTACTACGATTTCGGCGTTCTGCTCCTACAGTGTGCTGCTTGCGGTATGCGTGCTCGTTTCAACGCCGCTGCCGTATACCGTATATAAAAAGCTGATCTCAATCGGTAAAATCGGCTGGATAATAGAAGCGGCGGTTATGTGCGCGCTCTTTATAAGCTGCGTTGCGCTGCTTACGGGCGCTACCTCAAACCCGTTCCTGTATTTCAGATTTTAAGGAGGGCGGACTATGAGAAAATATATAATAACCATTTTATTCATGATTATGCTTATAGGCTCCGGTGTGGCGCTTATGTGTCCGGCGGATACCGAAAGTGTTCTTGCGGAAAACCGTGAGCCTCAGGAGTTCCCGGCATTCAGCGCAAGCTCCGTATGGACCGGCAGCTATATGGCGCAGATCGACGACTATGTAAACGATAATATCGGCTTTCGCGGCAGGATCATGACGCTGTCGGATAAAATACAGTCACATTTCGGCTTCCTTCCGGACGGGATGGGTAAGATTATATCCACAACAAAGGATATAGGCACGAGCGAGTCTCAGGACACGCATCTTGTACTGTATGACGGCAAAATAATGGAAATGTTTTTAAGCAATGACGGGGTGGAGGAGGAGTATGCCGATGCGTTGAACACCGTCCGCGAGGCGCTCCCCGATAATGTTAAGATGTATTCAATGCTTATCCCGACACAGCTCGAATTCAGCGATCCGCTTTATGCGGGGGTTCAGGATTCACAGAGGGAGACTGTTGAAAAGGTTTACGGCAGACTGAAGAATATAACTACGGTTGATGTTTACGGCAGACTTTCCGAGGCGGCGGCAGCGGGGGAGGATTATCTCTATTTCAAAACGGATCACCACTGGACAATGAACGGCTCCTACCTCGGATACGCGGCTTTTATGGAGGCGGAGGGCAGAATGCCTGAGCCTAAGGGGATTTACAGCATGAAGGAGCTTGGAGACTTTGAAGGCTCGCTCTATCTTAAAGCAAAGTCACAGCTGCCCTGGGATACCGGCGACAATATGTTCTATTACGATACTGTGGAGAATGGCAGCTTCTCTATGCTCATGCGCGCCGAGGACGGTGTAACGGAATACGGTACACAGACGCCTGTGTTCGATACAAATAACTGTAACTATACACTGTTCTTCGGCGGTGACCAGCCGCTTATGGAAATAACCAATAACAATAAGCCTGACGGCAGGACTGTCGTTATTGTAAAGGATTCATATGCGAATGCGCTGATCCCATGGCTGCTTAACGACTATTACAGGGTGGTCGTTATTGACCCGCGTTCCTTCGGCGGAAATCTACTTGATGAGGTCAGAAGGTATGACGCCGATGAGGTTGCTGTTTTTAACTATGTATTGACAACAACCTTCAGCGATTACTGTGAAATGATCACAGAGCTGTTGAAAAATTAAGGATCGAATGCCTTGGCAAGCTTGCTGAGGCATTTTTTTTCAATACGGCTTACATAGCTGCGGCTTATTCCGAGGGAATCGGCAATCTGCTGCTGTGTGAGCTTTTTGGTGCAGCACAGTCCGTAGCGCGCGGTGATGATCTTTATTTCCGTTGGGGTCAGAACGCTGTGCATGATCCTGTACAGCTTGCGCGCCTCTATACTGTCTGAAACCGCATCGGCAATATCCGGGTCGTCGCTCGGAAGTATATCCGCCAGCGTCATACTGTTCCCGTCCTTATCCGTTCCTATCCCGTCATCAATATATACCTCATTGCGCCGCTTGCGCATACTGCGCAGATACATCAGGACCTCATTTTCAATGCATTTTGCAATATATGACGAAAGCTTTTTGCTTTTGCTGCGGTTATAGGTATTTATTCCCTTTATAAGCCCGATGGTGCCTATTGATATAAGGTCGTCAGCATTCTTTTCGTCACAGTATTTTTTTACGATGTGCGCCACAAGCCGCAGATTTCTCTCAATAAGTATATTTTTCGCGTTCTCGTCGCCCTTTGCGTACAGCTCAAGATACTTCGACTCCTCCTCAGCGTCCAGCGGCTTCGGGAAGGACGCGCTCCCCGACACATACCCCGCCATGAGAACAACGGTTCTCAGCCATTCAAAAACTGCGTTTAACATAAAAACACCTGCCAATATAATTTATATACTTAATTATATTAGGCAGGTGCTTGTTATGGTTGTATTAAATTTTAATTCCCGAATATAAATCAAAGGCTGTCCCTCTCCGTTTGTAATGATTTTATCAATATGTATGCTGATTACTTTGTCGGGAACGGTTTTTGCCGTTGAGAATGAAAACAGGGGGTGTATCAGGAGAACGGTTTTGTTATTCTGCAATGACGGGCGATACGGTAATATCGCGCCCGCCCTTCCTCAGCTCCGGAGAAACGGCGCAGAGAGCGAATATGTCCTCCGCCTGTTTGTTTATATCAAATATTTCGTCACCGCGGTAGTCCGCCGCCTTGATGATAACCGGCAGCCGCGCCGCCGTTTTCATCTGCTTAAGAAGTGATCTGCCTTGTACTGTCATGCCGAGTACGCGTATATATGAAGGCGGAAGAGCCGCCAGCTCCTTTGTTATCCCCAGAAAAGCCGACCATATTATGCGCCTTATCCGGCTCATGGTATAGCGCTTTGATTTTACCGCGCCGCATATTTCATTAACTGTGCGGCAGGTCATAGCCGCCCTTATAAACTTGTTTTCAAGTCCTTCGGCAACATCGTTGATATTGCTGATATGATCGCTGCCGCAGGTGCGCAGACGTGCCGTGACCGCCGCGTCAAGCAGTGACGCGTCATATATGGGAAAACTGCCGGCGTAAGGCACAAATCCGTTTATATTGCCGTTTTCAAGAATAATACGGCGAATTTCCGAGGCGCTTGCAAATTCGTCCGCGCTTTCGGAGCTGTCATGCCCGGCTCCCTTGCGTGTGACCGCGCAGATATTAAATCCCGCGTCAAGCTCCGTTGACGTGCGCAGATATTCAATACCTAAAATGTCGTTGGGGGAGGAGAGAAGCGCGGGGGATATAAGCCCCTCATATGCCATCGCTCTGGCGGCGGGATAGCTCATGCCCTCCGCCAAAAGCTCCTTAAGCTTCTGAGACGCCTCCGGCGGCTCGTCCGAAAAGTGCGCCGCCGCTTTTTTAAGCTCTCCGGCATTGCCGCTCTCTGATCCGAACGCAAGCGTGTCAACAACACCTGTGGCATAAAGTGTGCCAACAGCGCCGTAAGCGAATTTCTGCGCGGTGTTGAGCGAAAATGTGACGGGCAGTTCCAGAATAAGATCCGCGCCGTTTTCAAGCGCCATTCTTGCGCGGGTCCACTTGTCCGTTATTGCCGGTTCTCCGCGCTGGACAAAGGAGCCGCTCATAACACATACCACCGGCGCGTTATTGCAGAGCCGTTTCGCTTCGTTTATAAGGTATTTGTGTCCGTTGTGAAACGGATTAAATTCCGAAATGATCCCTATAGCCATATAGTCACCTTAAAATGTCTGTTTGATAAACCTTCTGATTTCCTCCTCGGCATCCTCGACCTCCTTGTGAAAATCGTTTGCGCTCACCCTTGTGGCTCCGTTGCCGAGAATTATAACCTGCTCAAGGCTGTCCGAAGTCGCAACGCGTACGCGGTGTTTTTTTGCGAGGCCATGAGTAACCTTTTCAATATACGCATCCGCAGTTTCCGCCTCTTTGGTGTATACCACGTTTATATTGTGGATCCTTTCAACGGTTCCGGGATTGCCCTTTACCTTATACGCGTCAAATACGAGGATAAGCTCGCAGTTTTTGTAGCCCCGATAGTTGCACATACGGTTTATGAGTGTTTCGCGGGCAAGCTCCAAATTGTCCTTTGCGAGCGCGTCAAGCTCCTCCCATGCGAATATTATGTTATATCCGTCAACAAGCAAGTAAGTCGGACCTGTGAGTACGGGAGCCTTTTTGCGTGCGGCCGGTGCGCTCTCGTGCTTTATCCGCCTGCGCATAGCGTCGGGATTTTTACGTCTGACAGGGCCGTAGGTGCGCTCAAATATGCGCAAAAGCTCCTCGTCGTTTACGACCGCATTCATGTAACGCGAGACACGAAGCTCCGTATCTTCCTCGTCATATTCCGGCGCAAGAGCGCTTTCAAGGTGCATATACCGCGGCACCTCGTCCCACTTTACAAGAAAGCCCGCGCCGTGCGCACAGAATACGCTGTCACAGGGATTGTCAAGATCAGCCTCCGCGTCATAGCCATATGCCGAAACGACCTCGTCGGTGTTGTGGCATACGTCATAGCCCTTAAGCGTACAGAACAGCCTTCCGCGTCCGGCGGTGTATGCGGTTATGTCGGAGTGGTATGAGCGCATCTCCGAAACGGGAGCGCTGCCCTTTATGACTGACGTTCCGTTTGTAAGATACGGCTGTGAAAATTCCGCTCCCATCCGCTGCAGATCCGTCATCGCCCGCCCCACGTTTTCCGAGGGTATTTCAAGACGGAAGCTGTAGAACGGCTCAAGCAGAATATTCTGCGCGTTCATAAGCCCCTGACGAACCGCTCTGTAGGTGGCCTGGCGGAAATCGCCGCCCTCGGTATGCTTTTTATGCGCGCGTCCTGAGGCAAGCGTTATTTTCATGTCGGTGATCGGGGAGCCGGTGAGGATCCCGACATGGTTTTTCTCTTTTAAATGTGTGAGGATAAGTCTCTGCCAGTTCCGGTCAAGGACATCCTCGGAGCAGGCGGTTTCAAATCTTAGCCCGCTGCCGCGGGGGAGCGGCTCCAAAATAAGATGCACCTCGCTGTAGTGCCGGAGCGGCTCAAAGTGCCCAACGCCCTCAACTATGCCCGAAATTGTTTCTTTATATGCAATACTGCCCTGTCCGAAGTCGATCTCCATTCCGAAACGCTCCGAAACTATACGGCGCAGCACCTCAAGCTGAACCTCACCCATAAGCTGAATATGGATCTCCTGCAATGGCTCGTTCCAGATAATATGCAGTTGGGGGTCCTCCTGTTCGAGGTGGCGAAGACGGTTAAGCGCCGTCAGAACATCTGCTCCGTCAGGCAGCTCGACACGGTAGGTGAGGACCGGCTCAAGGAAAGGCATGACGGAATCGCTCTCGCAGCCCAGCCCCTCTCCGGGATAGGTCGCGCTGAGCCCGGTGACCGCGGCGACGGCGCCCGCCTCCGCCGTGTCTGCAATTGTGAACCTTTCGCCGTTATATATTCTTATTCTGTCCGCCTTCTCACTCCACGGAGCGCCGTCCTGTCCTCTGCCGTCAAGAACTGTCTTTGCTCTGAGCGCACCGCCCGTGATTTTCATATGGGTAAGACGGACGCCGTTTTCTTCGGTTATTTTAAAGACCTTCGCGCCGAATTGTCCGCCGTATTCGATCGGTCTTGTGTACCTGTCAAGAGCGTTAAGAAATTCGTCAACCCCATCGACCTTAAGCGCGGAGCCGAAAAAACACGGGAAGATATGCCGTCCGGCAATAGCTGAAACGAGGGACGTATCGGAAACACTCTCTTTTTCGAGAAATTCCTCCATAAGCTCCTCGCTGCACATTCCCGCATATTCGGCAAACTCCGCCGTGCCGCGTTCTCCGAAATCAATGCAGCCGTCATCAAGCTTAGCGCGAAGCTCCTCCATAAGCTCCCCGCGCTCTTTGCCGGAAATGTCCATTTTATTTATGAATATAAACACGGGTATGTTATATCGTATAAGAAGCTTCCACAGTGTTTCCGTGTGGTTCTGAACACCGTCCGTGCCGCTGATCACGAGAATCGCGTAGTCAAGCGCCTGCAGCGTCCTTTCCATCTCCGCCGAAAAATCTATATGTCCCGGAGTATCAAGCAGAGTAAACTCACTGTTATTGAAATTCATAACAGCCTGCTTTGAAAATATTGTGATACCCTTTTCGCGTTCTATTTCATTTGTGTCAAGGAAAGCATCGCCATGGTCGACCCTGCCGAGTCTGCGAATCTCTCCCGAACGGTAAAGCATACCCTCCGAAAGAGTGGTTTTGCCGGAGTCAACATGGGCAAGTATTCCTATAACAAGTCTTTTTATATCAGTCAAATTAATCACCTATTATATTCTATCATAAAAATATAGTATTTGCAAATGAATTATATATTTTTTAAAAAATTTAAAAAAAGTGTTGACAAATGATGAAACTTCTGCTATAATAATTTTCGTTGTTGAGATCAACGGAAATATCTGCGAGGGTGGCGGAATAGGCAGACGCGCACGTTTGAGGGGCGTGTGGGTGAAACCGTGCCGGTTCAAGTCCGGTCCCTCGCACCAACAGCGCCGTCCTGTGACGGCTGAGAGAATAGTGAATAGTGAAGAATGAATGGCGCTGTAAAACAGTGCTGTTGTATTATTCATTATTCACTGTTTTTTATTATTTAAATCCGGGTGATGACTATGGGATATATGGTAAACCTTAATGTGAAAAACAGACTGTGCGTGATTATCGGCGGCGGCAGGGCGGCGCGTATTAAGGCCGAAAGACTTGTCAGTGCCGGAGCCAATGTGCGTATTATCGCGGAGAATACCGCCTGTGAGTCGGATAAGCCTGACGCGGAAACGGTGATCAGGAGCTATGATAAAAGCGATCTGAAAGACGCTTTTGCGGTTTTTGCCCTGACTGACAGCGAGGAGCTTAACCGGCGGATCGCAGAGGAAGCGCGGGCTGCGGGAGCGCTTGTATGCTATAAGGGTGAAGGCGATTTTGAGGTCGCCGCATCGGACAGCGGGGAGCATATCACCGCTGCCGTGACGACCGGATACCCGAAGCTGAGCGCAATCCTTATAAGGGATATTATGAAATATGATGAGCTGTGCGGAATACTTTGTGAATACCGCAGCAGGGTCATTTCACAAATAAAGGACAGCGTGCAGAAGGACAGACTTCTTTCTATGGCGGCTGCCGAGGATATGCTGCGCCTTGGCCTTGAAGACCCGCAAGCCTTCAAAAAACGGTTAAGGCGCCTGTTTCCGTATTAATAAATTATCCTCAATAATTTTTACGCAGTCCGTGATGCATCTTATGCACGGCCGCTTCTTATAATACTGCTCAGTTCTTGTCTCCGGCACAGGCTCCTGCTTTTCCTTGCCTTTAAGCCCCAGAAGCTCGGCGCATATTACAGAGCCGTTCTTTTCTTTGAAAATTCCCGTAAGCTCCTGAACCTTTGCATACACTGCCGCCCGCGTGTTTCCTTCGCCGGCTCCGCGTGAAAGGAGTGCGCCTGCCGCCATTGTCATTCCCGATACGGCTCCGCAGGTGAGACGCATGCGTCCCATGCCGCCGCCGAAGCCCTCCGAAAGCTTCATTACAGTGTCAAAATCAAGCCCGAGCCTGTCGCAGAATACGCCTATGACCGACTGTGAGCAGTTATAGCCGGAGCGGAAAAGCTCCTCGGCCTTTTGCTGGCACGGGGTAAGGCTCATGTGATCGGCATTATCAGTCGCCAAAGGAAATTCCTACCTCTCTTGCTTCGCTGATGAGCGGACAGTCAACAGGGATTTTTTTGAGCTTGCCCGCGACCTCCGAAAGGGGAACAGGAACGATTTCACCGTTTCTCAGTCCGACCATGTTTCCGTAATTCTGTTCCTTTATAAGCCGTGCCGCCGCCGCGCCGAAGCGTGTGCAGAGAACACGGTCGTATGCGCACGGACTTCCTCCGCGCTGGAAGTGACCCGGAACGGTAACTCTTATCTCGTTTGCTATATACTTACTAAGTTCATCCGCGACCTTGTAGGAAACAGAAGGATAGGTCTGCGAGGCTCTTAACGCCTTGAGATCCTTCTTTTTCATCGCCGCCTCCTGCTTTGAGATCGCGCCTTCCGCGACCGCAAGGATCGAGAAGTTCTTGCCCGAAGCCTCGCGCTTGTTAAGATATATCGCAACCTTTTCTATGTCATACGGAATTTCGGGAAGAAGGATTATATCTGCGCCTCCCGCGATACCGGCATGGAGTGTGAGCCAGCCCACCTTGTGCCCCATAACCTCAACGATGAATATCCTTCCGTGGGATGTTGCCGTTGTGTGGATGCAGTCTATTACGTTTGTGGCAATGTCGCACGCGCTTTGGAAACCGAAAGTCATATCTGTGCCCCATACGTCATTGTCAATGGTCTTGGGGAGAGAAACAACATTAAGTCCCTCCTCGCTCAGCATATTTGCCGACTTGTGTGTGCCGTTGCCGCCGAGGACAACAAGGCAGTCAAGCCCCCATTTGCGGTAGTTCGCCTTCATGTTCTCGACCTTGTCAATACCTGTCACATCATCTATAACGCGCATCATTTTGAACGGTTGGCGCGAGGTGCCGAGAATGGTTCCTCCGAGCGTCAGAATACCGGAAAAGTCACTCTTAGACATCTTTTTTATGTCGCCGTGGATAAGACCGTAATATCCGTTCTGGATACCGTAGATTTCAACATCGTCATGAAATTCGTTGTACAGGGATTTTGCAACTCCGCGTATTGCCGCGTTAAGTCCCTGGCAGTCGCCTCCGCTTGTAAGTATACCTATCTTGTGCATTTTGTTTGTCCCCTTTACATTATATTATTTTAATCAAATGCCGCAAACAGGGCAGGCTTCAGCCTTGCAATTACCACTCTGTCCCTGCCGCACGCATCCTGAATGACCTTTACGTTTGAGAAATCCTCTTCACGGAGAATATCAGAAACCTCCTCACCCTGATTATAGCCGATTTCAAAGGCTATAATACTGTTTTCCGCCATGATCTCCTTTGCGACCTCCTCCGCGATCCGCCGGTAGAACATAAGTCCGTCAAAACCGCCGTCAAGCGCCTCGACAGGCTCATAGCTGCTTACTATGTTGTCCAGACTGAATATTGTGTCGGTTTCAATATAGGGTGGGTTTGATACGATCACGTCATATTCACCCTCAGGAATCTCCTCCAATATGTCGCAGCGCATTGTCTTTACGCTTACGCCGTTGAGTGCGGCATTATCCCTGGCGACGCCTAAAATCGCGTCGCTGTAATCAAGCAGAGTGACCTCGGCTCCGGGGCACAGCTTTGCGATGCTGATACCGATACAGCCGCTGCCGGCGCCAACGTCAAGCACTCTTATTTTCCTGCCCTCAGCCTTTTCAGCCATATCGTTTATTTTTTCAATGACCGTTTCAACAAGCGTCTCGGTGTCCTGACGGGGAATAAGAACAAGGTCGCTGACCTTGAAGGTCATTCCCATAAATTCGGTTTCACCGAGAATGTACTGGAGCGGCTCGCCCGCTATACGGCGCAGAACTATCTCCTCGATCGCTGTAAGCTCCTCGTCTGTGATCTCCCTCGGATGCAGAACGAAATCGGACTGGGACATTTTCGTTACATGAGATATTATCCAGTCCGCCTCATGAGCGTTCTCATCTAATTGCTTGCGCAGCTCGCTGCGCAACCTGCCGATTACCATTTGTCCTCCTCTTTATTCTCCGGTATGCATGGCGTCATAGAGGCTATTGCGACCTCGATCTGCGATTTGTCCGGCTCTCTGGTTGTAAGTCTTTGCAGCCAGAGTCCGGGCTTTGAAAGGACGCCCACACACTTGTTTTTACTTCTGCCCGCCCATTTGATCACCTCATAGGATAATCCGGCAACTATCGGCAGACAGCATAATCTTGTGACAAGTCTTAAAAGAATTGATATGATCCTTGAAAATTCATTGAAACGCGGCAAAAACGCGAATACAATGATGCTTATGATCATTACGAAAAGCAGAAAGCTTGTTCCGCATCTCGGATGGAAGCGTGTATATTTCCTGACATTTTCGGGGGTAAGCTCCTCGCCGGCCTCATAGCAGGCGATCGTCTTGTGCTCCGCGCCGTGGTATTCGAATACGCGCTTTATATCCTTCATCCGTGAGATCAGCGCCATATATCCGAGGAATATCACCATTCTTAAAATTCCCTCAAACACGCTTGTGAATGCCTGCGGCGAGGTTATCGGCTCCAGCGCGGGGATCGCCTCGACCGCGCCGGAAAGGGCGGAGGGGAGAAGAATGAAAAGTCCCACGCTGAATATTATTGCGATGAATACCGCAAAATATATAACAACGTCCTTAATCCTGTCTCCGAGCTTATCCTCAAGCCATCTGTCAAATTTGCTTTCGCTTTCCTCGTCTTCCTCGTCCTCAAGGTCGACAAATTCCGCGCTGTACATAAGCGCCTTCATTCCTATTACAAGACTGTCTACAAAATTCACGCAGCCTCTTATTACAGGAAGCTTGCAGAAGGCGGGACGGGTCTTTGTGCCATCCTCGTCGATCTTTACCGCAATTTCTCCGTCAGGCTTGCGCACGGCAACCGCAGTTTTATACGGACCGCGCATCATTACGCCCTCCATTACCGCCTGACCGCCGATGGAGGTTATGTGCTGTTCTTTCTTAGCCAAAATCTTTTTTTCCTTTCAATCTGTGTTTTCAGCAGCCGCAGCAGCATGGCAGACACGGGATGCAGTAGCACGGCATTGACGAGCAGCAGTCGCCGGTTGTTGTGTAAACCGACGGTCCGGTGTTGTATGAGTCTGCGCTGTTTTTTATGTTGTTAAGAGTATCTCTGTACTCAGTGTTGTCCGGATCCATTGAGACAGCCTGTTCGATGTATTTTATGCCCTGTGTGCTCCAGCCCTGCTGCAGTGAGACCATGCCGGACAGATAGTACCATTCCGCAGTGCGGGGCAGCTGCTGCAGCAGCATTTGCGCCTGAGCCGTGCGGCGCATATTAAGCAGCCGGCGTACCGTCAGGAAGTCCGGCGCTCCCGCTCCGCCGCCGTAACCGCCGTAGCCGGTCTGAGAGCCGTAGCCGCCGCTCTGCCGGTTGTTTGCGGTCTTATGCGTTATCATATCATAGGCCTTGTTGATCTCCTTCATCTTCTCCGCCGCAAGGTCTGCAAGCGGATTATTGATATATTTATCGGGATGATATTTCTTAACAAGCTCCTTGTATGCTTTTTTTATTGTTTCCTCATCGGCGTTTTCACTGACGCCGAGAACCTCATATGGATTCATGAAGCTTCCTTTCTCCGCCAGAAGCGTCCGCGCTTTGTTTCTTTCTCCGATCCGGAAAGAATCATTTTCTGCTTGTGCTTAAGCGTTGTATATACCATTTTGCCTACAATGGTTTTATTCTGTTTAAAATCCATCAGCTCAAAGGCCGACGCGATATTTTCAAGTGTAAATGTCAGGCTCAGCTCAATTTCCGCCGCGCACGCCGACTTGTCACGGAAACCGCTCTCTATAAACGGATTGTAGGAGCCGGATCCCAGATCTCGCTCCAGATCGTTAAAGGCGTCTATAATATATATCCATCGTCCGAGATTGTAGCCGAACCATGCCAGTGCCCTTCTGCAGCTCTCGTTCTTTATAAAGTCGGGAGTGAAAAGAGCCTCAAGTATTTTTGCAAAGGCGTCGGCCGCCTCATCAACCGAGGCGCATCTGCTCCGTTCAAGCCCGCTGAGTATTCCGAGCTGCTTTTTTATAAGAGTAAGCTGCGGCGGATACCGCCTTTTTATCCTGAGCCAGCCCGGGAAAAGCGCCGCCATTGCCGCAAGCGCCTTTATGCTGCGGTCATCGTGCCAGTCGTCGGCAAGCTTTAAATAATTGAGCAGAACGCCCATTGCCGCCGCATAGTCCACCGCCGGATCGTTTTTAATACAGTCTCTTTTTTTTAAGGGGTGGGCGATGCAGCGCTCGCACCGGCTTTCCGAAAAATCAAATGACACTGCGGAAAGAACTATTGCCAGAAAGGTTATATCATAGCTCAGTCCAAGCCTTGAAGGCTGCGAGGCATACCTCCCGGTTGCCTTGCACAGCCCGCAGTAATATGCGGTGTAGGTATTGTATTCCTCCTCAGTAAGCCGGTTTTTTTCCACCGTGACATATCCGAACACCTTATCATTCCTTTTATATATACATTTACAGTTTCTATTATAGCACAACAGTATTTAAATCTCAACTGTTTTTTTGGAATTTATATTGATTTTATAAAAAATTCATAATTTTTTAGAGACGTACTAACGTTATATCGGCATATCCGCCCTTTATTCAATCTCGGCTCCGGCAAAGCGTGTCTCCGGCTCCGTGTCCTGTGCTTTCAAGTTTTTCACGGTAACGTCCTCCTGTCAAACCTCATAATGTAATTTTACATTATTTTTTCATTTTTGTAAAGAGTTTTTTGTATATTTTGCTCTGAATAAGGAAAGAAATTGATACGGAAATTAACGTATTTGCGGAAAAATTTAAGAAAATGTTACGGGAATTTGACAAATGTTAAATTGTGTGGTATAATTGTGAGGAGAATGTACAGGAAGGAGAAGATAACCTTGAAAAAGAAGATTATTTCTATGCTGGTCGCAGCTCTGACGGCGTCGGCGGTCAGCGTGCCGGCTGTGAATGCCGCAGCCGAAAACTGGCGTGATCCGTTTGTTACGCGCCTTATGAAGACAATTTCACAGGATCCGTCATACACCGATGTTGTGCTGACCGATCTTGACAGAAACGGTATTCCGGAGGCTTTTGTTATTAAGAAGGGTACATACGGAAATATCGGCGGCGGCTTTACTATGGTGAGCAACTCCATTACCGATATTCAGGTTCCGTCAAATATCATAGGCGAGTGCCTGGAGAATATTGATGTGTATATTAAAAATGACAGATATATATTTGTCGGCGCGGAGGTGCCCCGCTATGCGTCACATATCGCGTATTACAAGCTGGAGCTTGCCGACAATAGGCTCACCGCGACTAAGATAAACAAGAGCGATGTAAGCCCGTATTCTCATATAACCTACAGCGATAAGTACAGCAGCAACCTTTTGGAGAACGGCTATCCGAACAGAACCAAGATAAGCGATTTTATTGCGTCATATGATATGGTAAACAGCATTTCCGCCAACGTCTCCGGCGCGTCTATCATTGTGGACGGCACACGCTATACGATCAGCGGCTACAATGTGAACGATTCCAATTATTTCAAGATTCGTGACATTGCAATGCTTGTGCGCAATACCTCGGCAAGGTTCAATGTTGAATGGGACAGCGAAACGGACGGAATAAAAATCATCCCCGGCGCGGATTATGTTCCTATCGGCGGAGAGCTTTCAAGTTATGCTGATGCGACCCTCAATGTTCTTGAAAACAGCGCGCCTGTATTTATAAACGACAAGCAGACCGCTATCACATCGTATAATATAAACGGCAGCGCTTATTTCAAAATAAGGGACGTTGCCGACGCGGCCGGCTTTGCCATAGTCTGGGACGACGCGACACAGACGATTACGATTGAATATTAAAAATAGGTCTTAACCGCATACATTTAAGTATTATAAAATACGGTATTATATCAGAACAAACGGTGAAACGAGATGGACGGCGGCGTCTGCGCGTCCTATCGTTTCAGCTGTTGATAACAGCCTCGGTCATTTTGACCGCGCGGTAATTTTCCTTTACGTCATGCACCCTTACGAACATCGCGCCCTTCATGCAGCCTATGACCGAGGTGGCTACGGTTCCTTCAGCACGCTCGTCACGGGGAAGGTCAAGGGTAAGACCTATCATGGATTTTCGCGAGGTTCCGAGCAGTATAGGATAGCCGAGGGCGCGGACAAGCTCTAAATGGTTTGTGATCTGTAAATTCTGCTCTAATGTTTTTGCAAAGCCCACGCCGGGGTCAAGGATGATCTTATCGTCCGTGATGCCGGCTTTTTTCGCGATCTCTATGCTTTCGCGGAGGTCGGAGAGCACATCGTTAAGGTAGTCCGCGTAATTTGTGTTATCGCGGTTGTGCATCAGGCAGACGGGAACATTATATTCCATTGCGGCAGCCGCCATGTTTTGGTCGTATTTAAAGCCCCATATGTCGTTTAACAGGTCTGCGCCCGCGGCAAGCGCCGCGCGGGCAACACCGCTCTTATAAGTGTCGACCGATACGGGGATGTCAAAGCTTCGCTTTACAGCCTCTATAACCGGTACAACACGGCTTATTTCCTCCTCGTCGGATATCATCGTGTAGCCCGGCCTTGTGGATTCGCCGCCTATGTCTATTATTGCAGCGCCGTCCGAGATCATCCGTTCCGTGTGCTTTAACGCCGCGTCAATGCTGTTCCATTTACCTCCGTCCGAGAAGGAGTCAGGCGTTACGTTCAGTATGCCCATGATGTGCGTACGGTTTTCATCAAATTTCTTGTTTCCTATCTTCATATAATTTCTCCTTTTAATGGCTCCAATGAAAGGGGAGACTGTCTATATCTCTATATCCATATTCCTTTTTTCACTGCTCCAGTAGCAGTCGTCCGCCGCCCGGCAGGCAAAGCACAGGCGGGATTTTTTGTCTGCCGCATATAATATTGAAGAAAAGTCCGCTCCGTTCTGTTTCGTGCGGTGTCCTCTTATCGCTTCTGCAACAAGCTCCGTTTCCTGAGTGGTGAAGCCGCATTCGGGCATTATTCGCTCCGCAAGCCGTGCGCCCGATTCGTTATGCGGTGTTCCGCTGTAGCGTCCCGCGTCATGCAGAAGAGCCGCGGCGTAGAACAGCGCTATGTCTATGTCAAGTCCACGCTCAAGTATCATGATTCTGCCTATCCTTGCCACATCAAGTGAATGTGACAGATCGTGCGGACAGAATTTTCTGTCCCTCTCCGCCTCCTCAATATATGCCATTCGGCTGAGATACTGAGGATGATTATAAATTCTGTTGCATCTTTGCATTATCGTTACCTTCCGTTTGTTTTATAAGCCGCTTTGCCTCGCCAAGTATCGAGAGCGAGCCGAAAATCACGACCGTATCATATTCCGCCGTCATTTTGAGGGCATTTTCAAGAGACACGGCATTTTGCGTCTGTGCGCCGTGCTTTTCAAAGGCGAGGCATAGTTCGCTGCTTTCAAGTCCGCGCTCCGACGGCGGCTTTATGCAGTATACGGCGTCGGCAAGGGGTGCTGTAATGCGCGCTATCGCGTCATAGTTCTTGTCACGGAAGCAGCCGCATATGAATGCCGCGCGTTTTCCGGGAATATACTGCCGTATTGACTCCGCAAGCCCGCGGGCGGCATCCTCGTTATGCGCTCCGTCAAGGATATATTTCCCGAGCCGTTCAAAACGGTATTCCCATACCGCCGTTTCAAGTCCCTCACGGATATTTTTGCCGCTTATTCCGAGCAGCTGCGCGGTCTTTACCGCTATTGCCGCGTTCTGCGGCTGATATGCTCCGGCAAGGCGGATCGAATATTCCTCATTTTCAAATTCAAATACCGTTTTATCCGGATAATAGTGTATATTTTCAATATCATCGGCGATATAGAGAGGTGAATTATGCTTCTTTGCCGCCGCCGCTATGACCTCCATAGCATCATCGGTCTGCCGGCAGGTGATGACGGGGGAGTTGTTTTTTATTATTCCGCTTTTCTCTGCCGCAATTTCCGCGATAGTGTTTCCGAGAAATTTTTCATGATCGAACGAGACTGATGTTATTACGGAGACAAATGGAGCTGTTATTATATTCGTCGCGTCCAGTCTGCCGCCCATACCGCATTCGATCAGAGCATAGTCCGGGCAAAGCTCCCTGAATGCGAGAAATGCTATTGCCGTTTCAGCCTCAAAGGAGGTGGGGAAGACGGATCCGTATTCAAGCTTTTCAACCGCCGCTCTGACACGCTCCGTGCATCGTGTGTATAAGACCTCGCTTATCGGAATACCGTTGACTGTAAATGCTTCAAGATAGCCGCCGACCGCGGGTGACGCGTATCGCGCCGCGCTTCTTCCCGCCGCGTTCAGGACCGAGGCGAGAAACGCGCCCGCCGAGCCTTTGCCGTTTGTGCCTGCGATATGGACAATGCTCAGGTAATTCTGCGGATCGCCAAGCTCCGCGCACAGCGCCGCTATGCTCCCGAGCCTCGGCTGTATGCCGCGCGGCTCCAGGGATCCTATGTATTTTCGCGCTTCGTTATATGTCATTCTTTTTTCACTTCCGTTACGAATAATCAAGCCAATTATAACATAATGCGGAGCCGATGTCAAATAACACTTGCATAAATAATGATTTTCGTGTATAATAATAGTTATACTAAAAAAAACATATAGAGCGGATGGTGCTGATGAGACGGATTGTTTTGTTCATAATGTCGGTACTGCTCCTTGCTCCGCGGCTTAATGCCGCGGCATATGCCGACGCGGCGGGGAGCGCGTGTCTTATGAATGCTGTTACCGGAGAGATTTTGTTTGAGAAAAACAGCGGTGAAAGGCTGCCTATGGCGAGCACGACCAAGATTATGACGCTGCTTACTGCGTTAAAGGAAACATCACAGGATGATATTGTAACGGTTTCGGCGGCTGCCGCAGCAACGGAGGGCTCGTCCGCTTATATTGAAGCCGGTATGCGGATTTCTATAGAGGCTCTTGAATATGGGCTTATGCTTAATTCCGGCAACGATGCGGCTGTGGCGATAGCCGAGTATGTCAGCGGAGACTGCGACAGCTTTGCGGCGGAAATGAATAAGCTTGCAGGGGAAATCGGCGCGGAAAACACACGGTTTATGAACCCTAACGGTCTGGATCAGGAGGGACATTATACCACCGCCTGTGATCTTGCCGATATAACGCGCTATGCTATGCGGGATGAGCGTTTCCGTAAAATAGTGTCAACAAAGCTCTATACAGCGGAATTTGTCCGCGCAGACGGAACGCAAGGCTCCATGGAATACATAAACCATAACAAGCTTTTGGGCACGCTGGACGGCTGTACGGGCGTGAAGACCGGCTACACAAAGGCGGACGGAAGATGCCTTGTCAGCGCGGCGGAGCGTAACGGGGCGGAATATATTGCCGTGACACTTAACGACGCCGATGACTGGAAGGAGCATAAGGAGCTTATGGAGCTTGCGTTCAGTGACTGCCGGCTCATAAATGCCGTGTCCGCGGGCGACTGCCTCGGGCATGTTGCGGACGGAAGAAGATCCTGCGATCTTGTTGCGGCGGAGGAGTTTAATATTCCCGTGAACGGGGAGGGGCATAACAGCATTGATATTGTGCCCCACATACCGGATCTGGAAGGCGTTCCGCTCAATAAGGGCGAGAAGACAGGATATATTGAAATATTGTGCAACGGCAGAAGCGCCGGATGTGTGGATGTTATCGCAAAGGAGGATTTTGCCGCCGGAAACGGAGCGGCGGTCAGACCGTGCTTTATGTTCACGATAATGACGCTGATAAAAAATTTATTATAAGAAACAGGAGAAAACAGCAATGGGCGAAATAGTAAGACTGCAAAAATATATAGCTATGAGCGGAGCTGCGTCAAGACGCGCCGCCGAAAAGCTGATTGACGAGGGCAGGGTAAGCGTAAACGGTGCGCCTGTGACCGAGCAGGGTGTAAAGGTCGAGATAGGCAATGATCGGGTCGAGGTTGACGGAGAGCCGGTAAAGGCGGTTGAGAAAAAAATATATATTGCCCTCAACAAGCCGGAGGGCTATGTTACCACAGTGAAGGATCAGTTTGATCGCCCCACGGTTATGGATCTTGTGCAGAAAGAGATCCACACGAGAATATTCCCTGTGGGCCGCCTTGATTACGAAACAGAAGGTCTGCTGCTTATGACAAATGACGGCGATTGGGCGAACAAGGTCACTCATCCGCGCTTTGAGTCGTCGAAAAAGTATTTCGCGGTTTTAAAGGGAGTTCTTACTATTTCTGATCTGAACAGGATCCGCCGCGGCGTCGTCATTGACGGCAGAAGGACGTCTCCGGCGGAATGCGAGATCATGGAGATAGATATGGGAATGACTTTGGTCGTGCTGACGATCCATGAGGGCAGAAACCGTCAGGTGCGGAAAATGTTTGAGTCTGTGGGACATAAGGTCAAAAAGCTCCGCCGCGAGAGTGTAGGCATTGTAGAGCTTGGCAATCTCCCTGAGGGACGCTTCAGGCATCTTACATCATCTGAGATCAACTATTTTAACAGAAAATAACAAAAGGGGACGTGAACGTAAATGGATTTTACGGCGATAGATTTTGAAACAGCAACCTCAAGCTTTACGAGCGTATGCAGCCTGGGCTGGTGCGTGGTTGAGAATAACAGGATCGTGCGGCGGGAAGAGGTGCTTGTCAGACCGGAGCCGTTTGAATTTAACGAGTATAATATAAAAATACACGGGATAAAACCCGGAATGGTCGCGGATATGCCGACCTTTGACGGGTATTGGGAACGGATACGGCCGGATATTGAAAACAGAATGGTTATTGCACATAACGCAAGCTTTGATGTGCGGGTCCTGTGCCGTACCTTACAGCATTTCGGGATAGAGCTGCCGGATTTTTCTTACATGTGTACGGTTAAGCTGTCGCAGAAGGCATATCCCGAGCTGGAAAGCCACCGGCTGAACAAGCTGTGCGGTGCGCTGGGCATTGTCTTCAATCATCATCAGGCGTATGACGATGCCTACGCCTGCGCAAGGGCGCTGCTGAAGATCGCGGAGGACTACAGTCTCGAAAGCTTTGAGGAGATCGAGGAGTGCTTCGAGCTGAAAAGGGGAGAGGTGCATCCGGGGATGGACTTTTCGCAAAAAAAGAACCGCCATCCGCACAAAAGACGAAAAATACATAATGCCGTTAAAAAGACGGTTGTCGAATAAAAAAGGGACTGCCCGAGGGCAGTCCCGTATTGATATTATTGTTTATTTGCCGCCATGTCCTTATGGAATGACGCGCAGTCAAATTCATGCTCCAGCTCGCCTAAGCCGAGGTCAATGCCGGTTTTTTCACTGTAGTCCTTGAGCGCGGCGTGGATCGCCTGCTCCGCAAGCACCGAGCAGTGTACCTTTGCGGGCGGAAGTCCGTCAAGGGCTTCCATAACCGCCTTGTTTGTAAGCTCCAATGCCTCCTGTATCGACTTGCCCTTTACCAGCTCCGTTGCCATTGAGCTGGTAGCGATAGCGGCGCCGCAGCCGAATGTCTTGAACTTAACGTCCTTTATTATGCCGTCCTCTATCTTCATATATATTTTCATTATATCGCCGCATACCGCATTGCCGACCTCGCCGACAGCGTTTGCGTCCTCAAGTCTTCCGACATTTCTTGGATTTTCGAAATGATCCATTACCTTTTCGCTGTACATTATATATTCCTCCTCTTAATTGTTTTCAGATAATTTTCTTGTGAAGGATTCAAGCTTTCCTTCCTCAAATTCCTCGTACATAGGCGACATTGCGCGCAGTCCCTCAATGATCTTCGGCATTACCTCAAGCACATAATCTATTTCCTCGTCCGTTGTGTCCTCGCCGACGCTGAACCGAATCGAGCCGTGGGCGATTTCATGCGGAACGCCGATCGCCATGAGAACGTGTGACGGGTCAAGGGAGCCTGACGCGCAGGCGCTGCCGCTTGACGCGCAGACGCCCTTCATGTTAAGACGCATGAGTATGCTTTCGCCCTCAACAAACTCGTATGATATATTGCAGTTGTTGCAAAGACGGCGATTGTCCTCGGGCGCAGGGCCGTTGAGCTTAACGTAGTCTATACGCTCCAAAAGCCCCTTTATAAGCTTATCGCGCATTTTCTTCATGTGAGCGGTGTTTTTGTCAAGATTTGCAACCGCCGTTTCAAGACCCTTGGCAAGTCCGGCGATCCCGGCAAGGTTCTCCGTTGCGGCGCGCTTTCCGCGTTCCTGACCGCCGCCGTGGATGAGATTTTCAATTCTTATTCCGTTTCTGATATAGAGCATTCCGGCGCCCTTAGGCCCGTGGAACTTGTGAGCCGAGAGCGAGAGCATATCCACGCCCAGTTCCTGCACGTTGACCGGCATATGACCGATTGCCTGGACCGCGTCGGTGTGGAAAATGACCTTGTGACTTCTCGCGACCTCGGCGATCTCCTTTATCGGCATGATTGTGCCGATCTCATTATTCGCGGTCATGATCGTGATAAGTATTGTCCTGTCCGTGATTGCGGCCTCCACCTGCTCCGGTGTAACAAGACCGTATTCGTCAACATCAAGATATGTTACCTCAAAGCCCTGCTTTTCAAGAAATTCGCAGGCGCCCAGTACGGCGTGATGCTCGATCTTTGTTGTTATAATGTGGTTTCCTCTGCGCCTGTGCGCGTAGGCGATACCCTTGATTGCCCAGTTATCCGCCTCACAGCCCGATGACGTAAAGTAGATCTCATTGGAATGCGCCGCGCCGATGCTCTGCGCAACGCTTGCTCGAAGCTCCGATAAGGCAGTTTCCGCCTTCTGACCTATTGAGTAGAAAATTGATGACGCGTTTCCCCATATATCAGTAAGATAGGGCTTCATCGCGTCCGCGACCTCAGGCGAAATGCTTGTTGTTGCATTGTTATCTAAATATACAGTTTTCATCTGTATTCAGTCCTTTCTGTAAAAAACAACATATGAACAGCGGTTCAAATGTATTTTATACTATTGTACTCCAAATTGTACCTGTTGTCAATAGATTTTTTGATGTTTGTTCCAATTCGTTGTATTTCACATAATTCATACCGAAATAATAGGTTATTTGTGCAGGTTTAAGACAATATTTTTCAAATATTAACGTCATATATTCGCGGCGTGAAATTGTTTCTTTTATCTTGCCGTAAATGCTTGAAAGCTATTCATTTTTATGTTAAAATATTTATTTGTAAAGCATATAGAAGGAAGGAATTATATATGTTGATAGATTTTCATGTACACGTGTTCCCGGACAGGATTGCAAAGAAAACAATTGCTGTTCTGCAGAGGAATATGTCCGAGGTATATAATATAAAGCAGGAGCTGAGCTACGGCGGAACACTGGCGGAGCTGAAAGCGGCAATGGCGGAAAAGCAGGTGGATATCAGCGTTATTATGCCGATTGCGACAAAGGTCACACAGTATAAGACGATTAACGGATACGCGGAGGAAATCACGGACGGAAGGAGCGTCATCTCCTTTGCGTCCTTGCACCCGTATCAGGATAATATAGACGAGACGTTGCAGGATATTGTGTCACGGGGCTTTAAAGGGATAAAACTGCACCCCGACTATCAGGGCGTTTATGCCGATGACGAAAAATTCATCTCCCTTGTAAGGCGCGCCGCGGAGCTGGGGCTGTATATAACGATACACGCGGGGAAGGATTTCGGAATATATCCGCCTTATCGCGCGGTGGCGGAGCATCTGCGCCCGCTGCTTGAGCACGTTGACAGCTCCCGGGTAATCCTTGCCCACATGGGAGCGTTTATGGAATGGGATGAGGCGGAGCGGCTGATCAATGATTTTAATATGTATATAGATACCTCTGTGGTAAGCCGGTATATAAGCCTTGAGCAGTATCGGAGAATTATAGACCGGCGCGGCGCGGACAGGGTGCTGTTCGGCTCGGACTCCCCCTGGGAGGACCCGCGGAAATCGCTGGCGTTCCTTAAAGCGTCGGGGGTGTCGGAGGAGGAAACAGAGCTTATTACACATAAGAATGCGGAAAAAATTCTTTTCTGAAAAAAAGTTTTTTAAATTTTCCCAAAAAAGCTTGACAAATGAAAAAAATATGGTATAATAGCAATTGTCGTTCGGCGGTATAGCTCAGTTGGCTAGAGCATGCGGTTCATACCCGCAGTGTCACTAGTTCGAATCTAGTTACCGCTACCATATAGAAGAGCTCCGATCCTGTCGGAGCTCTTTGAAAGTCGGTAATACACCAAATTCCGGTTTACAAGTCAGTAAAAATTTTGAAAATTTTTTTGGAAAATTTAAAA
>CAZOHJ010000006.1:0-83298 GCA_964579875.1 uncultured Lachnospiraceae bacterium
AAATGACGTCAAGCTTCGCTTTTACAATATTCCTTGCCATCGTTATCAGCTCCTTGATGTGAAAAGTGTTTTAAATACAATATTAAGAGTAGGTGATAAAAGCCTCATTTTGGACTCCCCCTTATTTTCTCTGTTTATGATATTATATCACAGCGCATTCGGAATTTCAATATTTTATTATAAATTTGCTGCGGATTCACGTTAATATTCATCTGTAACGAACTCCGACAGCCGCATTCTTATATGTATTAATGACTACAGGTGAGATAATGCTCCGAAGAAGTGATTTGTTGTTTTGCATTCATTTTTTTGCCCTCTTATAATTTTTTTCAGTAGTATTATAGCATAATCGCTTTACGGCGTCAACAACGAAAAATGACCGATAAGCTCCGGTTATTTCGATTTTTTTTGCGGCAGCTTTACCGAAACGCAGGCAATGGATAAATTTTATCTTGACATTTTGATATTTTATGCTACAATATGGGGAGACTATAAAAAGATAAAGAGGTAAAAGCTTCGTGAGAAAAATTTCCGGTTGTTTAAAAGCGGTTATTGTATCGGGAATAACCGCGGCGCTTATTATGCTTCCGGCGGCTGTTCATGCGTTTTTTTCGGATGTTCCCGAGGACGCGTGGTACAGGGATAATGTTATGGAGGCAGCCGCAAAGGGCTGGTTCCGGGGGTATGATAAGACTCATTTCGCCCCTGAAGGGTACACAACGAGGGCAGAGGCCGCAAAGGTTATATATTCATATATATATGGCGGCGATATTCCGTCCGATGAGGGATACAGCTATGATGATGTAAGCGCGTCCTCATGGTATGAGCCTTATGTAAATATAAACGGTATCTATCACATAATCCCGGCATACGGAAACTATTTTGAGCCTGATGTTTATATAACGAGAAATGATCTTGTTGTTTCGATCGTGCGCGCATCGGGCTTAAGCACCGAATATGTTGATGAATCGGTTTTATATCAATACACCGACCAAAGCTCCGTTGCCGGGGAATACAGGGATATAATCGCCGCGGCTCTGCAGCGCGGGCTGCTGAGCGGCTTTGAGGACGGCAGACTGAAAATGAACGCGCCTGTTACAAGAGCGCAGTTTACGGTATTTATGTCAAGAATAAGCGCCCCGGAGTGGGAGAACGGTTTAATTGACAGTGAGGGCAATGAATATGATACAGACAATGGTATAATATCCGACTATTTAAATATCCCCGCGTGTACCGTATATGCGGGAGATAGTATTATCCTTGAATTTGCGCATTATAATGAGGACTATGAGCTGACCTACGAATCCGGCTGGAGAACCGGTGAAATATATATGCCGCCGGGCATATACCGTATTGCGGCAAAGTACCGGGATGAAGCGGCTATTGATACAGGTGCGGGAAATCCGGTGAAATTCAACTATATGCCGTCTCTTACGGATTATGATAAGATTTTTCGCACGGCTGCGCACCGTGGCGGCAGCTTCGGTGCGCCGGAAAACACAATTTCCGCGTTCAATCTTGCCGCAAAAAACGGATATTCATATATCGAATGTGATGTAAGGTGGACAAGCGATAATGTGCCTGTTATATCTCATGATGGAAACCTGGGAAACGCCGCAGCGGGCTTTGGCGATATTTCGGATATAACATTCGGAAAGCTGCGCCGGTTCAGGTTTTCGGCTTATAAGGACACCGGTTATGCGGAAGAGCCTGTCGCGTCATATGAGGAAATGATAAAGCTGTGCGGACAGAAGGGGCTGAACCCCTATGTTGAAATTTATGACGGAGAAGCCTTTACCGCGGACCGCGCAAAGCAGCTTATAGATATAGCTGAGAAATACGATATGGAGCGCAGAATAACATGGATAAGCAGTTATTTTAACGCTCTTATGATAATAAAGGAGACGTCGGCGCTGCCGGATCTGCGGCTGCTGTATGTATGCTCGGCTAAGGATTATGAGCTTAAGTGGAAGCTGTCAGAGCTGAAAAATTCCACTAATCGTGTTGGACTTGATGTGGATTATCACTATGCGGATAAAGACTATATAGAATTTATGAAGGAGGCGGGCTTTGATGTGGAATGCTGGACGGTGGATGACGCCTCCACCGCGCAGCAGCTTATAAATATGGGTATAACCGGAATCACAACAAATAAGCTTGGCCCGTATTAATTAGCATCCTTCAGCATATGCTCCGCGAGAATTGCATAGCCGGAGGTAGAATCGTTTACGAAAACATGAGTTACCGCTCCCGCGAGCTTATTGTCCTGAATTATAGGAGCGCCGCTCATGCCCTGTACAATTCCGCCGGTTTTGCCGATCAATTCCTCATCGGTAACCTTTATAACCATGTCCTTGGTTCCGAACAAGGGCGGAGCTATTCTTTTTATTTCGATTGAATATTCTTTTACACCCTCGCCGTCTATATCGGCGAGGATTTTTGCCTCGCCGCATCTGACCTCGGATTTATCAGCAACCTCAACAGGCTGACCCTCCGGCTCGTCAGAGAGCGTTCCGAAAAGTCCGTAATCGGTATTTCCTGTTATAGCTCCCAGCTCATTCCCGTCTATATCGCCCGTCATTGCTCCGGGCGCTCCGTCGGAGCTTTTTGTGACAGCGAGAATAGTGCAGCCTTGTATAATTCCCCGCCCGACGGGCATAATATTTCCGGTATCAATATCGCATATTCCATGTCCGAGCGCGGCAAAGCCGTCATCGGTATAGCAGGTTATCGTGCCAAGACCTGCCGTACTGTCGCGGAGCCAGAGCCCGAGCTTTGGCCCGTCCTCCGTGTCCGCGGGAGTAACGGTTATATCACGCTCCTTATTGTTATGAGATATTGTGAGGGTCACGTCCGAGCCTGAAAGCTCGCGCAGCCTTTGAGTGATCATTTCATTGGAAAGCATGCTTTCGCCGTTTAATTTTTTTATAATATCGCCTTTTTCAATACCATAGCCGGAAGCAATATCTACCTTTGTTCCGTCCTTTGCCGTTACTGCCGTTGTGTCGACAACCACAAGTCCGTCAGTATACAGCTTGACGCCTACACATTCGCCGGAGGGAATAACCTCCATTGCCTCGGCTGATGCTGTTATCATAAAAACAGCGGCAAGGGCTGTAAAACCCTTATAGGCTTTGTTCATTTTTATCACCGTCCTTACACATATATTGTCTGATTTTGTCGATTACATTATACTGCAAAACTTATTCATGATTTGGTGTAAAAAAGCATAGCTTTTTTCTGAATTTTGTGTTATACTGTATAATGAGTTATTATTATTTTAAAGAGGTATAGAATATGGAAAATTATCTCAAAAAATTAAATGATAAACAGCTTGAGGCTGTTACTACTATAGACGGACCGCTTCTTGTGCTTGCCGGAGCGGGGAGCGGAAAGACAACCGTGCTTGCGAACAGGGTAGCATATATTTTACAGAATACATTCGCAAGACCCTGGAACATACTTGCTATCACCTTTACAAATAAGGCGGCAAGGGAGATGCGGGAAAGGATAGAAAAAATTATCGGCAGTGAAGCGAAGTCCATGTGGATCGGCACCTTTCATTCGATATGTATCCGCATTCTGCGAACCTGCATAGACCGTGAGGGCTACGAGAAGGATTTTGTAATATATGACAGCGCGGATTCACGCACGCTTATGAAGGAATGCGAGAAGGAGCTTAATATAGAAGAAAAGACTTTTCCGGTTCGCGCTGTGCTAAGCGCTGTTTCAAATGCTAAAAATAACATGATAGAGCCGGACGCCTATACTGCCGTATACGGAAACGATATGCGGAGCCGGATAATAGAAAATCTCTACAGTCTTTATCAGAAAAAGCTGAAAAGAAACAGTGCGCTTGATTTTGACGATATTATTATGCTTACGGTAAAGATTTTGAAGAATAACCCCGATGCAGCGGAAAAATATCAGGAGCGTTTCCAGTACATACATGTTGACGAATATCAGGATACAAATAACACACAGTATGCAATGATAGGCATTCTTGCGCAGGGCTACGGAAATATATGCGTTGTGGGCGATGATGACCAGAGCATATATAAGTTCAGAGGCGCAAATGTAAATAATATTCTCGATTTCGAGTCGGACTATGTTGGGGCGAAAAAGGTGTCTCTGGAACAGAATTATCGTTCAACCTCAACCATTCTAAATGCTGCAAACAAGGTTATCGCAAACAATAAAAAGCGAATGGGAAAGAACCTCTGGACAAGCAAGACGGACGGTGAAAAAATTTATGCTTACACCGCTTCAACCGACCGGGACGAGGCACGGTTTATTGCGGAGCAGATAGAAAGAATATATAAGGAAACCGGAAATTACAGATCATGCGCGATCCTTTACAGAACAAACGCGCAGTCTCGCGCGATAGAGGAAGCGCTTATGCAGAACGCGATACCGTATAAGGTGCTTGCCGGTCTGCGTTTCTATGACCGTAAGGAAATAAAGGACATAACCGCATATCTGAGAGTTATATATAACCCGGACGATGATGTGAGCCTTAAACGAATAATAAACGAGCCTAAGCGTAAAATCGGCAATGCGACCATTGACAGACTGCAGCAGCATGCGTCTGAGCGGGATACAAGCTGTTATCGGATCATACAGAGCATATCCGCTTATCCCGATCTCAAGGCGGCGGCTCCGAGGCTTACGGCGTTTGCGGATATTATAAAGAGGTTAAGAAAGCTTGCCGGAGAGCTTACAATAGATAAATTTGTCAAGCGTGTTCTGCTTGAAACCGGCTATCAGGGAATGCTGGAGAGCGAGGGTACGATCGAGTCGCAGACAAGACTGGAAAATATAGAAGAATTTTGCAATCTTGTAACACAGTATTATGAGGATCCCGAAACGAGCGGCGAGCTGGGTGAATTTCTTGAATCGGTTACCATTGTTTCTGATATCGACGCTTATGACGAAACCGAGGACTATGTTGTCATGATGACTATACACAGCGCAAAGGGACTTGAATTTCCCGTTGTATTTCTCACCGGCATGGAGGAAGGACTGTTTCCGAGCACGAGAGCCTTTATTGACGAGGAGGACATGGAGGAGGAGCGCCGTCTGTGCTATGTCGCGATAACGAGAGCAAAGGAACGGCTTTATGTTACAAAGGCGATGAGCCGTTTCAAGTTCGGAAGGATCGAGCAGAGCGATGCGTCGCGGTTCTACGATGAAATTCCCTCCGAGTATATAGAGGATATGAGCCCGGTAAGGAACAGAGCAAAGCAAAGCCTGGAGGATTTCGGGTTCAGTCTTAAAAAAGAGCCGGTAAGGCGGGAGACGCAAGAGCCGAAGGATACTCCGGCAATGGATATGTCGCATTTCGCGGCGGGCGACAGAGTACGCCACAGAAGGTTCGGCGAGGGAACCGTGGTTTCCGCGCAGGCATTCGGAAAGGACTCGATCGTACTTATAGACTTTGACACAGCCGGAACAAAGCGCCTTATGGCCGCATTTGCGAAGCTGGAAAGGATAAATTAAGGAGGGGATACTATGGCGCTTGACGCGGTCGCAATTCGCGCGGTGACAGAGGAGCTGCGGTGTCTTGAAGGCGGGAGAATCGATAAGATCGCCCAGCCAGAGCGTGATGAAATCGTAATTCACGTTCGTACCCGTGAGGAGCATTACAAGCTGGTGGCGTCGGCAAGTCCGTCGCATCCGAGACTGCATCTGACAACGGCGTCAAAGAAAAATCCGCCGGCTGCGCCCTTGTTCTGTATGCTGCTCAGAAAGCATATCGGCAGCGGCAGAATAGTTTCAATTGAACAGTCGAGCTTTGAGAGGGTTGTAAAGATCTCTGTTGAAAGCTATGATGAGCTTGGAGATCTGACAACAAAGCAGCTTATTGTTGAAATAATGGGAAGGTATTCCAATATTATTCTCATAAACAGTGAAAACAGAATAATAGATGCGATAAAGCATATTGACGAGTCGGTCAGCTCCGTGCGCGAGGTTTTGCCGGGCGGCCTTTACGAGGCGCCGCCGGAGCAGGAAAAAAAGGCGCTGATTGATTTCGGTATGGACTGCATGCTGAGCTTTGATAAGCCTGTTAAGGCGGACAGGGCGCTTATTTCCGTTATTGCCGGAATAAGCCCGCTTACCGCGAGGGAGCTTGTCTATTCGGTTTTTAAAACCACGGACGTGAATGCGGAAAGTATAAATACCAATAAAGCGGCGGAGCTGAAGATTGCCGTGCTGAAGCTTGCGGAGAAGGTGCGGAGCGGCGATTTCCGTCCATGTATGGTCACGGATAAAAATACAGGCAAAATTATAGAGTTTTCCGCAATCGATATAAAGCAGTATGAGACGCTTGCGGAGGTTGAATATTATGACAGCATGAATGAGCTTGTGGACGCCTTTTATTACAAGCGCGATATGCATGACAGAATGAGACAGAAAAGCGCCGATGTAATTAGGCTGCTAAATAACAGCGCCGAGCGGACAGCAAAGAAAATTTCAATTCTCGAAAGAACCTTGAAGGACGCGCAGAATCTGGATAAATACAGGATATACGGCGATCTCCTTACGGCGAACATATACCGCATGGAGGAGGGTATGAAGGAAATTGAGGCGGAAAATTTCTATGAGCCGGGCAGTAAGGTAAAAATCGCCCTTGACGCGTCCTTATCTCCGGCAAAGAACGCGCAGCGATGGTATAAGAAATACAATAAGGCAAAGAACGCGCTGATCGAGACGGCAAAGCAGCTAAAGACCGCAAGAGCGGACCTCGAATATATCGAAAGCACGCTGGCGATGGCGGAGAATGCCGAGGAGGTCTCGGATATAACCGCGATCCGTAACGAGCTTGCGGAGCAGGGGTATATTCAGCGGAAAACAAGAGGAAATAAGAAAAAGAAGGACGCCGCATCGAAGCCGATGCACTTTGTATCAAGCGACGGCTTTGATATATATGTGGGCAGAAACAATACGCAGAATGACTATCTGACGCTCAGATATGCCAACACCTCGGACTGGTGGTTCCATACGAAGGATATACACGGCTCGCATACCGTTATAAAGCTCGGGCTTGACAAGGAGGTGCCAAGGCGCACAATACTTGAAGCCGCTCAGCTTGCCGCATATTACTCAAAGGCTCGTGAAAGCGCGCAGGTACCCGTTGATTACACTTTAATAAGAAATGTTCACAAGCCAAACGGCGCAAAGCCCGGGATGGTTATATATGACGGCTATAATACGGTGTATGTAAAACCGTCGCTGATAGGCGGTAATTAACAGAATGTTTACCTGTATTCTGTTGACTTTAAAGAATAACTATGCTATTATGTTAAATAAATGGTGATTTAAGATGTATTATTATATAAAAGGAACTCTTGCCGCAAAAGGCGGGAATTATCTTGTTGTTGACGCGGGCGGCGTAGGCTACCTTATTTATACAACGCTTACCGATATTGAGAATGCGGGCGCTGTAGGCTCAGGGATTACCATGTATACCTGCCTTAATGTCAGGGAGGATGCGATGGAGCTTTACGGCTTTATAAGCGAGGAGGAAAAGCAGATGTATCTTATGCTTACCTCTGTTTCAGGCGTGGGTCCGAAGGCCGGGCTGGCAATCCTTTCAGCCGCGTCACCGCAGAAAATAGCCGCGGCTATAATCACGGAGGATACAAAGCTTCTGACAAAGGCGCAGGGCGTGGGTCCAAAGGCGGCGAAGCGCATTATTCTGGAGCTTAAGGAAAAAATAGACGTCAGTGAATTAGGCATAGACGGCAATGAGGGCATTGTTACGGATGAGCCGGAGACGCCGGTTATGGATAATAAGGCGGAGGCAATGAGCGCTCTTGTGGTCCTGGGCTACAGTCCCAATGACGCGAAGAATGCTCTGGGTAAGCTTGACGGCGATCTTCCCACGGAGGAGCTTATCAAAAAGGCTCTTTCTCAGCTTATGTAAAGGGGTGAGTTTGTAAATGATGGATGAGGATGAACGCTTTGTAACCGGCGGATTTATCGAAGAGGACGCGGATATCGAATATGGTCTGAGACCGCATAAGTTCGAGGAATATGTCGGACAGGCAAAGGCGAAGGATAATCTTGAGGTATATATACAAGCCGCGCTTGAACGCAAGGAAGCGCTTGACCATGTTCTGCTGTACGGCCCCCCGGGACTCGGAAAAACTACGCTTGCCGGCATTATAGCCAACGAAATGGGTGTAAATATAAGAATAACAAGCGGGCCTGCAATTGAAAAGGCGGGCGACCTTGCGGCTATACTTACAAACCTTTCGGAGCACGATATTCTGTTTATAGATGAAATCCACCGTATGTCAAGAACCGTTGAGGAAATTCTGTATCCGGCAATGGAGGACTATTCGCTTGATATTATTATCGGCAAAGGCCCGTCCGCAAAGTCGATCAGGATCGATCTTCCGCATTTTACACTTATAGGCGCGACTACAAGAGCGGGTCTCCTTACGGCGCCGCTGCGCGACCGGTTTGGCGTGATCTGCCGCCTTGAGCTGTATACTCCCGAGGAGCTTACAAGGATAGTTGAAAGAAGCGCGGGTATTCTGGAGGTTGCCATAGACCATGAGGGCGCGGCGGAGATCGCGTCGCGTTCAAGAGGAACACCGCGTCTTGCGAACCGATTTTTAAAGCGTGTCCGTGATTTTGCGCAGGTCAGAGCGAACGGCGTGATAACCTATGAGGTTGCGGATATGGCGCTGAAGCGCATGGAGGTTGACGAGCTGGGACTTGACGCGATCGACAGCAGAATGATACGCACCATGATTGAGAATTTCGGCGGCGGCCCTGTCGGACTGGATACCTTGGCGGCGACAATAGGCGAGGAGCCGAATACAATAGAGGATGTTTATGAGCCGTATCTGCTGCAGCTCGGCTTTATTGCGCGCACTCCGAGGGGCAGAATAGCAACAAAGACGGCATATGAGCATTTTGATCTTCCCTTTGAGGGATAAAACGAGGAGAGAATAGTGAGAAATTTAAAACAGTACATAGCAATGCCGGCGGCGGCAATAATTCTTATATTGCAGCTGCCCGTTTCGGCTCAGGTATATAATCCGGGCATGACTATATGTTATGATGACGCCGAGCATTGGTATACCGGATCGATTTTTGATCTGTATGTCAACGGTGAAAAAGTGGAAGCCGCAGTGGAGCCGATCATATTCAACGACCATGCCGTTGTGCCTCTTCGCGAGGTGTTTGAGGCTTGCGGGGCATATGTCGAATACAATAATGAAAAAAAATCCGTTGAGGTTCAGTATAAGAATATATATATAAGATTGTATATAAACGACAACACAGCATACATAAACGGCAAGCGCAGCCTTATACCGGACGGCGTGGTTCCTAAGCTTATTTATAAGCCCGGCGGAGAGACAAAAACAATGGTTCCGGTGAGGTTTATAAGTGAAAATGCGGGGATTCGCGTGGATTTTGACGGTGATAACGGCTGCATATTTGTAAACACGGGCGCAAGAATAACATCAGCGCCGACTGAGGAACCGCCCCGAACCGTAACGGAAGCCCCTTCGGAGCCGCCGGCTGAGAGTCGGACGGAAATTCCGGCAAAGACTCCGGTTCCCTCTGAAAAGCCTGTCGGCACTCAGTCACCCGTATATGATGAAAGCGGCGCTCCTACGGAGGTTCCGATGCCCTCGGATATAAAGGACAGCCAAGGCAGAATGCCGACAATGAAGGGAATTGATGTGAGCGAGCATCAGAAGGAAATTGACTGGGAAAGCCTTAAGGACGATATCGATTTTGCAATAATACGCTGCGGTTACGGAAGCAATATTAAATCACAGGACGATAAGATGTGGCTTGCAAACGCGTCTGCGTGTGAGGAACTGGGGATCCCGTACGGAGTATATCTGTATTCCTATGCCGATACACCCGAAAAGGCGCAAAGCGAGGCGCAGCATGTATTGAGACTTCTTGAAGGAAGAAAAGCAAGTCTCCCGGTGTTTTATGATATGGAGGACAGCATTCAGGAGCCGCTGACAAGCGAGGAACGCGGTCAGCTTGCAAGGATTTTCTGTGACGCGGTGAGCGGAGCGGGCTATGAGGTCGGGATTTACGCTAATACATACTGGTGGGAGAATTACCTTACCGATCCTGTATTCGAGAACGAAGTCCGGTACAGATGGGTCGCGCAGTACGCGGACAGCTGTACATTTACAGGAAACTATATAATGTGGCAGTATTCTTCCTCCGGCAGCCTCGGAAATATAACAGATCACCTTGATATGAATCTGTGGTACGGCGATGTGATAACTGCAGGAAAATAAGAGCGTGACAGACGATGTATAAGGTAAAAGAAGCGATAATAGTTGAGGGAGCGTACGACAAAATAAAGCTCTCCGGATTTATAGACGGGCTTATTCTTACAACGCATGGATTTGCGGTGTATTCAAATCCGGATTTTATAAAGAGCTTTTCACGGCTTGCAAATGAAACGGGGATTGTAATTCTGACGGATTCGGATTCCGCGGGACTGAGGATAAGAAATTTTATAAAGCAGAAGGCGGATGGGGGACGGGTACTCCATGCCTATGTGCCGGATATTGCCGGAAAGGAAAGGCGGAAGAAGGTATCCTCCGCGGAGGGGCTGCTCGGTGTGGAGGGCATGACAGAGGAGATCATAATAAAGGCTCTCCGTGACGCAGGCTGCACAATAGATGACAAGACCGGAAATTCGCTTGACAGCGGCATTACCAAGGCGGATATTTATATGCTTGGCCTGAGCGGGGGACCCGCTTCAAGAGAGCTGAGGGAAAAGACCGCAAAGGCGCTCGGACTTCCGGCAAAGCTTTCTGCAAATATGCTGCTTGATGTTCTGAACAGGCTGATCACATACGACGAGCTGGCAGAGCTTGTAAAAAAACTGAAATAGATATATTATACAAAAAATATCCGGCTTGATCCGGATATTTTTTATAATAAAGATATTGACAAAGCGTGTAAGATAATGTATAATAACACCTGTAAATTAAAAATACTTTACAGCGGGGTCGATATAATGGCTAAGGATATGAAGCTTGCGCTGCTGCTGGATTTCTATGGCGGTTTGCTTACCGAAAAGCAGGAATCGGCGCTGGACGGCTATTATAATCAGGATCTGTCTCTTGCTGAAATTGCGGAGGAAATGGGGATAAGCCGTCAGGGCGTCATGGCATTTCTGAAACAGGGAGAAAAGCATCTGCGGAGCTTTGAGGAAAAGCTCGGGCTTGCCGGAAGATTCAGCGAGATAAGCAGCGGTCTTGATGAAATGCGTGAGCTTGCTCATGGGATTTCAGAAGAGACGGAGCGTGAAAAACTGATAAGTCTTATTGATAAAATATCGGCTGTAATATGATTTATATGCTTGTGAAAGGAAGTGCATAAAATTGGCTTTTGAAAGTCTCGGTGACAAGCTCCAGGGCGTTTTTAAGAAGCTCAGGGGCAAGGGCAGACTGGATGAAAAAGATATTAAAGAAGCTATGCGGGAAATAAAGCTTGCACTTCTGGAGGCCGACGTCAACTTTAAAATAGTCAAGGAGTTTGTAAACAAGGTTTCCGAAAAGGCTCTGGGCGCAGAGATACTTGAATCCCTTACTCCGTCGCAGCAGCTTGTTAAAATCGTAAATGACGAGCTTACCGCTATGATAGGCGGAGAAGCGGCAAGGCTTGAATATTCAAAAAAGCCGCCTACCGTTATCATGATGGCGGGTCTGCAGGGCGCAGGTAAAACGACCGCGACCGCAAAGCTTGCGCTGCATCTTTCAAAGCAGGGCAGACGTCCTCTTATGGCAGCCTGCGATGTTTACCGTCCGGCGGCTGTCAAGCAGCTTGAGGTTCTCGGCAAGCAGATAAATCAGCCTGTGTTTCAGCTGGGAACGGATGTAACTCCGGTACAGATCGCAAAGGAAGCCGTCGCATATGCCTTAAAGCATGGCAATGACCCCGTAATTCTTGATACCGCGGGCCGCCTTCACATAGATGAGGAGCTTATGCGGGAGCTGGCTGACATAAAGGCGGAAACAGATCCTACAGAAATACTGCTTGTTGTTGATGCAATGACGGGTCAGGATGCGGTCAATGTTGCAAAGACCTTTAATGAGCAGCTTGAGATCACAGGCGTTATTCTTTCAAAGCTTGACGGTGATACCCGCGGCGGCGCGGCATTATCGGTAAAGCAGATAACAGGCAAGCCGATCAAGTTCGCGTCAGTCGGTGAAAAGCTCGGAGATCTCGACATTTTCCACCCTGACAGAATGGCGTCAAGGATTCTCGGCATGGGAGATATTCTTTCGCTCGTTGACAAGGCTCAGGCGGAGTTTGACGAGAAGAGCGCCAAGGAGCTTGAAGCTAAGATAAGAAAATCACAGTTTGATCTTGATGACTTCCTGGAGCAGCTGAATCAGATCAAAAAGCTCGGTTCATTCTCACAGATCCTTGGCATGATGCCGGGAATTGACAGGCAGATGCTTGAGAAGGTCGACACCGAGGAAAACGCAAAAAGACTTGTTCATATTGAGGCTATAATACAGTCAATGACTCCTGAGGAAAGACGTAATCCGAAGATAATCGCCGCAAACCGCAAGATAAGAAT
The DNA here is from genome assembly GCA_964579875.1 of uncultured Lachnospiraceae bacterium. Lineage (GTDB taxonomy): Bacteria > Bacillota > Clostridia > UBA1381 > UBA1381 > Ornithomonoglobus. The sequence continues at coordinate 12,590 of CAZOHJ010000006.1, forward strand.
TGCAAAGGGCAGCGGAACAAGAGTTCAGGACGTAAATCAGCTTTTAAAGCAGTTTGCCGAGATGCAGAAGGTTATGAAGCAGTTCTCGGGCGGAAAACAGCAGAGAATGCTAAAGCGGCTCAGAAAGGGCAGAAAATAATTTAAGATAATTAATATATTTATTGATTATAAAGACACACATTTTACAGCAGGAGGTGAAAATACAATGGCAGTTAAAATCAGATTGAGAAGAATGGGTGCAAAGAAGGCGCCGTTTTATAGAGTAATTGTTGCAGATTCAAGATCACCGAGAAACGGTAAGTTCATTGAAGAGATCGGAACATACGATCCGCTTACAAACCCTTCAACTATTAACATCGACGCAGACGCCGCTAAGAAGTGGATCGCTAACGGCGCTCAGCCTACAGATACTGTAAAGGCTCTTCTGAAGAAATCCAATATTATCGACTAATGGAGGGCATTAAGATGAAAGAGGTTTTAGAAATCATCGCCAAAGCTCTTGTAGATAATCCGGACCGGGTAGATATTACAGAGATCAACAATGAGGACGGTACGATTACTCTTGAACTTAGAGTAGCCGAAAGCGATATGGGCAAGGTAATCGGCAAGCAGGGCAGAATTGCCAAGGCACTCCGCACTGTTGTCAAAGCTGCGGCAAGCCGTGAAAATAAGAAGGTTTCGGTCGAAATAGTATAAGTCAGTGACTTATAAATATCGGAATTTACAGGCTGTTTCAGTAGTTGTATGCTATGAGACAGCCTGTTTTGAGCTATTGAGGAATTTATTGATAACGGAGGAATTTTTTATGGATAACAGCTTACTTGAGATAGGAAAAATAGTTAATACCCATGGGCTCCGCGGTGAGGTCAAGGTAGTCCCGTGGATGGACTATCCGGAGGATTTTGAAGAGCTTGAAAATATTTTTATAAAGACAAGAAAAGAAATGAAGCCGGTCGAAATTGAAAATGTAAGATACCAGAAGAATAATCTTATAGTCAAGTTCAAAGGCTTTGATGATATAAATGATATAGAGCAGTATAAGGGCTGTATTCTCTATGCTGATCGTGAGGAGCTTGGCGAACTGCCCGAGGGCGTTCACTATATTGTTGACCTCATCGGCCTTGATGTGGTAAACGAGGAGGGCGAAAAGCTCGGAGTTCTTGCGGACGTATTCAATACCGGCGCGAATGATGTTTATGACGTAAAGCGTGAGGGTAAGAAAAATCTTCTTCTCCCGGTCATAGACGAGGTCGTAAAGGAAATTAATGTTGAGGGCGGAACAATAACCGTTCACGTTATGGAAGGACTTGACGATGAGGTTTGACGTTCTCACGCTGTTTCCGGATATGTTCCGCGCAGTGCTCGGTGATTCCATAATCGGGCGAGCGGAAAAGGCGGGACTTATCGAGCTGAATTTCATTGATATACGCGATTTTACGAAAAATAAGCATCGGAAGGTGGATGATACGCCGTACAGCGGCGGGGGCGGAATGTTAATGCAGGCACAGCCGGTTTTTGACGCGTATATGTCGGTCGCCAAGGGGCTTGGATATAAGCCGTATACGATCTTTATGTCGCCGCAGGGAGGCGTGTTCAGCCAGGATAAGGCCATTGAGCTGTCGCGATATAACCATATAATTCTGCTGTGCGGACATTATGAGGGGATAGACCAGCGTGTGCTCGATGAAATAGTCGATGCGGAAATTTCGCTCGGTGATTTTGTTATGACCGGCGGCGAAATTCCGGCTATGGCGGTAATAGACGCCGTTTCCCGCCTTCTTCCGGGCGTTCTTGCGAATGACGGCTCGTTTCAGAACGAGTCGCATTTCCGGTGCCTTCTGGAGCATCCGCAGTATACAAAGCCGCAGATGTGGCATGATAAAGCTGTACCGGAGGTGCTTTTGTCCGGCAACCATAAGCTGATAGATAAATGGAAGCATGAACAGTCGCTGCTTGCAACTCTTAAAAAGCGTCCCGATATGCTTGAAAAAGCGTGGCTTACCGAGGAGGACGCAGCGTTCATAGCGCGGCAAAAGGAGGAAGGTTATGAAAATTGAACTGAGAGGAAAAGCAAGGATTACCGCTGTTATCGCGGTATTTGCAGCGATCACGGGAGTCGGACTTCTTCTGGAGCATCTTAATAATGACAGATTTGTCATTGAGGCAGTCCCCGGAGATTATAGCGGCACAAATGCGGTGGCTGAGGACACAAAGCTTGCTTCCGAGGGAGCGGACACAGAGGCTGCCGCGGCTGTAACAGAACAGGAGAATAAGACGGAAGAGACAGAGGATCTTACCGCTGAGGAAGCGGAGCCGGCGGTTGAAATGGTTACAGACGGTAAGATCAATATTAACACCGCGACTGCTGAGGTGCTTATGCAGCTTGACGGGATTGGGGAAAGCACAGCGGAAAAAATTATTGACTACAGGGAATCGCATGACGGCTTTACGGATGTTCATGAGCTTACGGAGGTAAGCGGCATCGGTGAAAAGAAGCTGGAGGCTATAATTGATAAGATTTGTGTAAAATAATATGGAGCTTTAATGAAATAATAGAAGATGTAGGTGTCGATTCGCTGAAAGAAATTTTAAACATATTGAATATCGTTCCGGAAAATGATATAATATATGTAAATATTAATATGCGAGAAGAGAGGGAGAACAATGCTAAGAAAAATATTTATATCAACAGCCGCTGCCGCGGTTATATGCGGCGCGGCATCGGCGGCATACGCGGCGGAGGCTGATATTGTTAAGATAACACACCAGAACGTTGCGGGCAGCCAGACCTGCTATTCGGGCGATGATCTCATTGAAACAGAGATCACGCAGATACCGGAGGTATATTTCGGTATGCGTATCAACAAGCCCGTATTCCGTGTATATGTAAAGCTTACGGCTCCGACCGCCGGTGAGATAGAAATCAGAACAGAGCAGTATAACGCAAAGGGCAGACTTCTTGATACCGCCACCCGGACAATAAGCGCCGCGGCGGGAGAAAATGAGTACAGCGTTGAGCTTGACCATGTCCGCAATGCGGCAAGCATGAAGGTATACGCCGACGGCGAATACATAGGCGGCATCGGCAGCGGCGAGCAGCAGCTTACACTTAGCGAATATCCTGCCGACTATGAGATCTACCAGCGCGGAGCGGATAATACCGCGGCTGTTACATTTGCCGGACATATCAGTGATCCGCAGCCGATCGCGCCGTATTCGACCGCGGTTACGGTATGGAGCGACGGCACTGTACATACCGGCTTCGACAGCGGAAGACTGTATGCGGCGCATTATAACGGGGACGGCGCTCTTGCGTCACTTGAAACGGCTGAGCTTGTCAACGGCGGCGCCAAGCTTGAAAAACCGGAGCTTGGAATGAAGCTGTTTATCTGGGACGACAAAATGAAACCGCTCTGCGGAATATGTGAGGTGGAGTCATACGCGCCTGACGATCAGAAACCGGTTACAGTCACCGTAAACGGCGCCGAATACACTGCCCTCCCCGACGAGGACGGTAACTTCTCGCTGGAACTTACACTCGAACCGGGGCTTTATGACGCGAGCCTTGAATACGCGGAGTTCAGCAAGGAATTCAGGCAGTTCGGCGTAGGCGATATCTGGGTAGCGGCGGGACAGTCGAACATGACCGATATGGGCGCCCTGACAAGCGGCTATGACTATGCGGCAGAGGACCCTGTTCCCGACGGCGTGCATATAATTTACCCGGAGGACGTTACATGGCAGAAGATGACTCATCCCGCGGGCGAAGGACGGTTCTTTAAGACAGGAATCCGCACCTCCCCGGTGACATCATTTGCCCGCGAGCTCAATGAAGCCGTAGGTGTGCCGATAGGCATTGTGCAGTCCTCGGTTGGCGGAACAAATATATATCAGTGGGCAGAGGGTGTGCGCCCCGGTGATGAAAACGACGGCTACCTCGGCAGCGCACTGAGAGCATGCTTTGACAATAAGGCGTCAACCGGTATCAAAGGCATTATCTGGTATCAGGGCTGCAACGACACAATGAACGAGAACTACGCCTATAACTATGAAAGTCTCTGTGAAACACTGTTCGCGCAATTCAGAGACTTCTTCGGAGAGGATACTCCGATCATAACAACGCAGATCAACGATGCGAACCAGGATTCCACATCGGCACTCGGCTATTACGACGCATGGAGCTATGTAAAGGATGTTCAGCGCCGTTATCCCGAAACGCATGAGAATGTATATGTGACCGGAACGGGCGCATACGATCTTGGAGATACGATCCACAACAGCGCAAAATCCAACCTCCGGGTCGGCGGCGCATGGGCAAAAACAGCGCTCAACAAGGTATACGGCATGACCGATGTTGTATGTGAGCATCCGACTGTTGACAGCGTTACCGTAACAGGCGACAGCGAGATAACGATAGTATTTAAGAATGTCGGAGCCGAAGGACTGTATTTAAGGGAGGACAACAAGTATCTTGCAATCACCAATGGGCTTGTTACGATCCCGCTTGGCGATCTCAGCAAGGAGTTTACGGTGCGCATGGGCGGAAATGCAAAACTTACCGCCTCCAACAGCGGCAAGGGCACAGAGGTCGGGATCACCTCGGCAGAGCTTGTAAACGGCAGCACAGTCGTTCTTACTACAGCCGAAAAGCTTAACGGCAATGTAGCCGTTGACTGCTGCTACGGCAAACGGTTTGTTCCTACGCTCACCGATAAGGCTACAGGCTGGTCAGCGCTTGCATTCTATAACGTAATGGCGCGGTATCCTGACGCATCGGAGCCGCAGACGCCGGTCGAGTATACCGCGGCGGACACAGCATATATCAATCAGGGAGATGACACGGCAAGCAGCGAGAAGATGTACCTTAATTACTATAAGGATTCAGTCGGATATCCGGTAATGAAATTTGATTTAAGCGCGCTTGACAAGGAGCATATACAAAGCGCATCGCTTAATATTTACACGAACGCGATCGATAAGGACAGAAAGGGAAATATTACCATTTCGCAGATCGGTACCGGCTGGGACAGCACGGCGAGCTACTCAACCTTCAGCTACAGCCCTGCTGCCGAGATCCTGAGCGCCGAAACCAATACGGCAGGTATGTTCCCTGTCGGCAGCTATTCGGATATAGACATAACTGATTTTGTCAAAACCGTAAACGGCGAAACCGGTATCGGAATAAGCTGTACTCATGCGGCTGTATGCGATATGGCGGGAATAAGCTCCGCTGATCCTCCGAAAATCACTGTACAGTACGGCAGCATAGTGACGCTCTCGGCAAAGGACGAGGACGGAACGGCAGCAACGGGCGTTAAGCTTACGATCAGCGGTCTGCGCAGCACACAATACGCTCCGCGCACATTCACTACCGATGAAAACGGCGAGGTAAAGGTCGTTCTCGTAAACGGCAACTACAGCATCACAACCGCAGCGGGCGCTTACGCAGCGTATGAATGCACATTGTCGGTAAATAACGAGGATAAAGAGGAAGTGATAACACTGAGCAAAAACACACAGACGCCTGTATCGGTAGTTATAAGCGGCGGCGAAACAGAGGTAAGAGAGTCGCAGAGCGAAAAGACCCTTGCTCCATTTACGGCAACTGCATATGACGCTGACGGAGCAGAAGTTGCCGGCGCCGAATGGAGCTGGTCGGTCACACCGGAAATCAAGGCGGTTGTAACTGACGGAGTTGTAACGACAAATTCACACGCGGTTGCCGGGGATACTCTCACCCTCACCGCAACGGCGACAATGAACGGCGTCAGCGCATGGTCGTATATTGAGATTAATATAGTAGAGGCCGGAGATATAACATATTCGTTCGACGCCTACCAAATCTCCAAGACATTCGACACCTCGGACGCATCTGACGTCAGCATAGGCAAGCAGGGCATTACGGCAAGCGTTTCAAGCGCGGGCAACTATTCAAATATCGCCGTAATAAGCAGCAGCGATAAAGGAAGCGCGGGCTACTTCCCTTACGGCACAGGCTTTGTCACCTCCGGATACTACCTGTTCCTTGGCGCGGGAGGCAACAGTGGCACAGTGACCTTTGCAATAAATCTCCCCGAACCGGCCCCGTCCGGCAAGTATCTTAATATCAGATACGCAAAGCCCTACAGCACAAATAACGGCACAACAAAAAGAACAGTCGGAGCCGCGAACACGATAACGGCAGGCTCTTCGGTTATAGATGTTGAAGCAAGCTGCGCGGATTATGATAAATGGTACGCCACATCCATACAACTCGACAGCGGCGTGCGGTCGCTTTCGGTACAGCTCGGCAAATGGGCTGGCCTGGCGATAGAATACATAAGCGTAACGGCGGAGCCTGCATCGGACGGGAACATTGTGATCCCCGAAGGCACTGACGCGGTCAAGCTGATGTGTCTGGGTGATTCAATAACGGACGGGTTCACTGTAGCCGGCGCATACCGTAACCGTCTCTGCGATCTTATCCTGTCTGACGGACTGAGCGAGGGAGTTGATCTGGTCGGAAGCTGTTCAAACGGCACCGGCTATGACCAGGATCACGAGGGTCATTCAGGTTATGCTATAGCCAAGATCCCGGCATCCGAGGACTGCGAGGGCAGAGGCAGAAACGGGCTTTACGAAAGCGTTGACTCATGGCTTGCGGTGAGCACACCGGATATAGTTCTCCTGCAAATAGGCACAAACGATATTCTGAGCCTGTATGATCTTGAGAATGCCAAATCACGTCTTGAGGCGCTCGTTGAGAGGGTCAAAGCAAAAACAGCCGACGGCGGAAGGATATATCTTGCGACGATTCCGTATATTGCCGAAGACGCAGTGTATAATAAAACCGGTAAATCTCAGGCAGAGCTTGACGCGCTCGTAAACGCGTATAACGAAGGCGTCAGAGAAATAGCCGGAGCGGATGACGCGGTGATTTTAGCCGATATAAACTCAGCGCTTACTCTTTCCGATCTGAAAGACGGAATCCATCCGAACGCTGACGGCTATGCGAAGATGGGTGATTACTGGTACAGCCTGATCAAGGACTACCTTGCAGAGCTGCTCACAAAATAAATATGACAAATAATTAAAATGAACCGGCGCAAAAGTCAGCCTGTACAGGATCAAGTACAGGCTGACTTACGGCGCCGGTCCATTGTTCTTATACGATCAATATCCGCTTTCAGGCTCAATATGACGTGTTCCCGAGCCCTCCTGTCCGTATTTTTCTTCTGTCAGCCTTGTCGTTTCATCAATCGCGGAGCCGTACCCCGTAAGGGCTGCAAAGGGCGCAAACTGCGCCGCCCGGTCATGCATCGACATTTGTGAATGAGTATCGGAAACATGATGCGGAAGATTGATAATATCATCATAGATATGTGTGTCATTGTATTTGCTGTTCATTATAAATAGTCCCTCCTGACATATCCCGGAACAGAAACGGGCGGAATACGCCGCTTGATTTTTGTGCGATCATGCCTTGTGTCCGCCTATCTGCCTGTTCCTTTGGAGCGCTGTGGCTCCGTCCTTCAGATTCATGCCTTTTATAACGGCATTTTTTCCGAATTTTTTCTTTATATCCAGCATGGTCTGCTGCATCCGTTTTTCGCGCTCCAACGCGGTTTTTTCTCTCTCCCGCTCTTTTTCAAGCTGCTCATAATCCGTGAACAGGTCAAGCTGCTCATAACGGACGTCGTTCTTGACCTCGTTTTCATTCATAACGCGGATCGCGGTTATGTAGATCCTTCTTACCGATAATTTCTCATTTATGATCCGGTCGTACAGCTCAAGCGCGGCTCCGGTTATCAGCCTTGCAGATGATGTTTTTCGTTCAAGCTTTGCCGTACCGTGGGCATGCTTTGGTATTTTACGTCCGTAACGGTCTGTGGTCACATCACCTTTATAGGCTTCTGTCACGCCCTCTTTGTCATAACCCACCGTCAGAACAATGCCGTCTGTAACAAGTCCTTTATCAACCAGATCAAGAGCAAGCATATCTGCCATTTCCCGAACGACAAGCCTTGCTTTTTCACAGTCGTAAGGACATTGCAGCACCTGACCCGAGCCTACGCTGCCCGACTGCGGCTTATATGCTTTAATATCCGCTATAGTGCATGGCTCCCATCCCCACGCATGGTCTATAAGCAGCTCGGCATTAATTCCGAACAGCTTATACAGCAGATCCTCATTGAAATACTCATTCGGTTTTCCGAGCGAGCATCTCGCAATGTCACCCATTGTATACAGCCCGGCATTCTCCAGCTTTTTTGAATAGCCTCTGCCGATGCGCCAGAAATCCGTAAGCGGACGGTGGCTCCATAAAAGGCGGCGGTAGCTCTCCTCATTCAGCTCCGCGATCCTTACGCCGTCCTTATCCGGCTTTATATGCTTTGCCACAATATCCATAGCGATCTTGCATAAATACAGATTCGTGCCTATTCCGGCGGTTGCGGTAATCCCTGTAGTGCGGAGAATGTCAAGGATCATTTTCCGTGTCAGTTCATGGGCGGACAGCTTATAGGTGTTTAAATAATCAGTCATATCAATGAACACCTCGTCTATAGAATAAACATGAATGTCCTCCGGAGCGACATACTTTAAATAGATACTGTAAATTTCCGTGCTGAACCGCATATAATGAGCCATTCTCGGAGGCGCGGCAATATAATCCAAAGACAGCTCCGGCGATTTTTTCAATTCCGTATCATCATAGGATGAGCCTGTAAAGGCACGACCGGGCGCTTTTTGCCGTCTGCGATCATTGACCTCCTCAACCCTCTGAATAACCTCAAACAGCCTTGCCCTGCCCGGTATTCCGTAAGCTTTAAGAGAAGGTGATACAGCCAGACAAATAGTTTTCTCCGTTCGGCTTTTGTCGGCAACCACGAGATTGGTTGTCAGCGGATCAAGTCCGCGCTCGACACATTCTACGGACGCGTAAAATGATTTCAGGTCGATCGCCGCATATATCCGTCCTTTTTTTGCCACTGTTATCATCTCCCTTATTCAATAAGAGGCTTTGATTCCTCCGTAAAAATCGACTTCAATTCCTCAATGTCGCTGTCTGAGAGCGCTTTTTCCTCAAACAAGGACGCGACCGGCTCGCCCGCTTTCCAGATGACCTTCATTATTTCAAGCTCGCCTTCACCAATGTTAATATTTTTTTGTTGACATAAAAATACCTCCATCAGAAATCAGTTTTCTTCCTCGTAATCGTTTATAATATATCCCGAAATTTTCTCTATCGTTCTTATCGGAGCATCCTTTGCGGTTCCCCATTCCATGTCACGGTTGCGATAATCAAATTTCAGGGTAAACTTATGTATATCCTCTTGAATACGGTTCAGCTCCGCAATTTCCTTTTTGATAAGCGCTCCTATGAATTTTGCCGCCTGATCATCCTTTACACTCTTTTTACTGTGATCCGCGAGCATTTTAAAATGCTTCAGGCATACTCCCTTTGATTTATCAAACTTTTCGCGGAATTCCGATTCTGTTGCCCACAGGTATATAAGTACGTCTATAAACTTCTCCATGCTGCGACTGACCTTTTCGCATACCATGCAGCTGCATTCTGTCTTGCCGAGAATCTCATCAATTTCGACAACAGCCTTATCCGCGCCGCTCTTTCTGAACGGTCCCGTCTTTTCGGTTTCAAGTGACTTTGCGGTTTTCTCCAGCTTTTCAAGCTTCTTTCTTATCTCTATAAGGTGAGTGTCAAGAACAAGAGACAGAGGCAGCTTGTTGGGTCTGTCAAACATCTGCGCAAAATGGCGGTTGCAGTAGCCCTTTTCATTGGACTCCAATCTGTAATCCGGCTCCATCATCGCCGCGCCGAGCGCATAAGCTACCGCCTGCTTCTCCTGCTGCTTTTCAAGCTCGCAAAGCGGACACTCACAGTCCTTATCATAGGCCTCGTTTACCGGTATTGTATATATTTTTTCTTTCATAACCATAACTCCTTCTCAATAATAAGCCGTTTGAAGAAAAAGCTCTCAGCAAGCCGGCGTTTTATTCAAACTATTTTCTGAACATTGAAATTGCCTCGCCTATCGTCCTTACTCCGAACGCCTTGATTTCCTTGGGCGGCGTCATGCCTCTCAGACATTGCTTCGGTATTATTGCCGTTTTAAAGCCGAGATTTGCGGCTTCAATAAGTCTTTTTTCGACCTGCGCTACCGCTCTCAGCTCTCCTCCAAGACCTACCTCGCCTATAAACAGCATATCCGGCGGAATTACCGAATCCGACATACTTGCGGCGATTGCGGCGCATATTCCGAGATCCACAGCCGTTTCGTCTATTCTTAGACCCCCGGCAACATTTATATAAACATCCGAATTTGAAAGGTTCATTCTTGCGCGCTTTTCAAGAACGGCAATCAGCAGAAACACACGGTTAAGATCAATTCCGGCGCTCATCCTTCTCGGGTTGCCGAAGCCTGTGGGCGTTACAAGAGCCTGTATCTCCGCCAGAACTCCGCGGCTTCCCTCCATAGCGCAGACTATCGCGCTGCCGGAAATATTCTCGGGTCTGCCCTCCAGAAGCATCTGTGACGGATTTGCAACCTCGACCAGCCCGACATCACGCATATCAAATACCCCGATTTCATTTGTCGAGCCAAAACGGTTTTTAACTGCCCGCAATATTCTGAAGCTAAGCTGCCTGTCACCCTCAAAATACAGAACGCAGTCCACCATATGCTCTAAGACTCTCGGCCCCGCCAAAGAGCCGTCCTTTGTAACATGACCTACAATAAACATCGAAATTGCCATTGATTTTGCAAGACGCATAAGAGCGTTTGTCGTTTCCCGTACCTGCGGAACACTTCCGGACGCGGACTGGATGGAGTCAATGTGCATTGTCTGGATTGAGTCTATTATAACGACCTCCGGCTTGCTGTCCGTTATGTGGCTGAGAATTGTTTCCACATCGGTTTCCGAAATAAGGAACAGATTCTCACAATTCACCCCCAAACGCTCCGCGCGTATTTTTATCTGCGCCGCACTTTCCTCGCCGGATACATATAAAATCTTTTTTGTCCTTCCTATATTTTCACATATCTGCAGCAGCAGCGTTGATTTACCGATACCCGGATCACCGCCCACAAGAATAAGCTCACCGTTTACCATTCCGCCTCCGAGGACTCTGTCCAACTCCCGCATTCCCGTTGAAAAGCGTGATTCATAACCACGTTTTACCGCCGTTATCTGCTGTGGACGGTTCAGCGCACTCTTTACCGCATTCATTTCCGCGCCTGCGGCTGCGGACTGCCTTTTACCAGCCGGAGTTTCAAGAGTTTCCTCCAGGGTGTTCCACTTATTGCAGCCCGGACATTTCCCCAGCCATTTCAACGACTTATATCCGCATTCGTTGCATATATATACCGATTTTGTTTTAGCAGCTATTTTCATTCCCCTCCTTCATTAAAATACCCATCATGCAACAGCGCGGCAATGAAAAATACTGCCGCGCCGTCTGGTTATATTCTTTAGTTAATATCATCAATATTATACGGTGTGATCTGATATACAAAATAGTTCAGCCAGTTAGCAAACAGCAGATGCGCGTGCGAACGCCAGCGCACAACAGGCTTCTTTGAAGGATCATCCTTTGAAAAATAGTGAACCGGGATCTTTGGGTTCATTCCCTTTGCAAGGTCTCTTTCATACTCAATTTTCAAAGTATCCGGATCATACTCGCTGTGCCCCATTACAAAAATTCTCTTGCCCTTTGCAATCGTTACTATATATACCCCCGCCTCTTTCGAATCCGCAAGGATCTCAAGCTCCGGAACCTTTTTTATATCCTCTTCTCTTACCTCTGTGTGTCTTGAGTGAGGCGCGTAGAAAACACTGTCAAAGCCGCGCACGAGCTTTGCTGTGCTCCTCCTTACCCTGTGTCTGAAAACTCCCGAGCATTTCTCAGGCAGAGGATGCTTGGGGATCCCGTAGTGATAATAAAGCCCCGCCTGCGCTCCCCAGCATATGTGAAGCGTTGATGTCACATGAGTTTTAGACCACTCCATTATCCCGGTAAGCTCCGTCCAATAATCGACCTCTTCATATTCCATATTCTCAACCGGCGCGCCGGTTATGATCATTCCGTCATATTTCTGACCCTTTATATCATCAAAGGTTTTATAAAAGTTTGTAAGATGCTCGTCCGATGTGTTTTTTGATATATGTGATGACATCTGCACAAGATCAACCTCCACCTGAAGCGGAGAATTTGAAAGAAGCCTTAAAAGCTGCGTTTCTGTTTTCACCTTTTCCGGCATAAGATTTACGATTGCAATTTTTAACGGACGAATGTCCTGCTGCGCGGCACGCTTTTCAGTCATTACAAATATATTTTCCTTTGCGAGCTGTCTTGTGGCCGGAAGCTTGTCGGCAATCTTAATCGGCATAAGTCTCACACACCTTTGCGTTTAATATACAGTAAGGTAATTATATCGCAATTATGTTTTCTTGTCAAGCGTTTAACGAAAATTTGCTTTTTCACGGATTATGTGATATAATTCTAAAATACAAAAACATTTTATTCTTAAGAAAATCTTAAGAATTTCATTAGGAAAATTCTAAGGATTGAATGCTAAAATATAATCAATAAAACGAAACATGATTTTGGAGTGAAAATAATGCAGCTTACGGTACTTATAGTTGATGATGACGAGGAAATAACAAAAAGCACAGGGATTTTTCTTAAAGCCGAGGGATACAGAGTTCTTGAGGCGCATGACGGTATAGAAGCCCTCGATATGCTCATGAGTGAAACAGTGCATCTTGTGCTGCTTGATATTATGCTGCCCCGTCTGGACGGTATTTCAACGCTTATGAAGCTGAGGAATACAAAGAATATCCCGGTTATCCTTATATCCGCCAAATCCGAGGATGCCGACAAAATCCTGGGGCTTACCGCCGGAGCGGATGACTATGTTACAAAGCCATTCAACCCCTCCGAGCTGATGGCAAGGGTAAGATCTCAGCTGAGACGATATACAAAGCTCGGCGCAATGGATAAGCCGCCGGAATCGGTTATAATGATAGGCGGTCTTTCCATGGACACCGAAGCAAAAACCGTAACACGGGACGGCGAAAGCATTCACCTTACACCCATAGAATACAGGATATTGGAGCTGCTGATGCGTAATCCGAACCGTGTATTTTCAGCGGATGACATCTACAGGCGTGTATGGAACGAGGCAGCCGCCGTAACGGACAATACGATCGCCGTTCATGTGCGGCACATACGCGAAAAGACAGAAATCAACCCCAGACAGCCAAGATATATAAAGGTCATATGGGGTATTGGATACTGCATAAAAAAATAATCATCCGCAATAATCGTTTCGTTTATAAATTATATTTCGAGGTGAATAACGTGAAAAAAATTTTTTACGGCATTCCGCTTAGGGCGGCGGCATTCATCATGTGTATCATAGTCACCGCCGGCGCGGCGGTGGATATAATGTCGCTGACAGCGGCGGTTCGCAATGACAAGAGCTCTTTAAGCGGAGATCCTGAGAGCTGCTATGAGATCGTCACTAAATTATCTATGGGCAGTGAAAAGCTGTCGCAGATGATCAACAGCTCTGATAATGTACCGGAAGAATTTCCGGTGTCAAACGAGTTGGAATACTATGCTGAGAACCTAAAAACACATAAAGTAATATCAAACACGGATAACAAAGACCGCAGCTATTACACAGACACTGAAGAATACGCATACTATATTTTTGAAAGGTATGGCAAAAATATATACGAGGACGGGAACAGGTATACAAGACCCGCAGACGCCGGCATACACCAAACCATAGCTGACGAAGATAATGAAGATAATGAAGATGATTATGTCATTTATATTAAAATCAAGGACGAAGTGTTGTCCGATCTGCTCAGAGAATGGGAATATTCGGCGGCCATAGTACAAAATATAATCTCAAATCTGCCAACCTATGCGGTGCTGCTTCTTATAGGTGTTGTATATCTGAGCTTTGCCTCCGGCAGAATCGGCAAAGATGACGAGATACACATGATGGTCATTGACCGCGTGCCGATAGATATTCAGGCGGCATTCATAGTTATTCTGGCGCTTATAGCCGCCTGCGGCATATTTGCTCTGGCAAGCATCCGCAGCAGCAGCTTTGACACAGACGCATACAGCATGGTGATCGGAGGTATATTTGCAGCCGCGGCAGTAACATCATATATGTCATGCGTCAGAAATTTAAAGAACCATACTTTTGCGCAAAGGATCCTTACTGTCAGACTTATAAAATGGCTTTGGGAAAAATGCATGATAGTTGTCCGCCCTGTTCTCAGGCTGATATTCCGAACACTTCCCCGAAAGGCAGTGAATGTTTATGCGGCTGTGAAGAAATTAGCCGCGGCAAGAATGTCCGTTAAGCTCATGCTTGCAGCTGTCATTGTATATTCCGGCATACTGACGTTTTTTGCGGCATTTCTGGGAGCATTTATATATGAGGGCGACCCTCCTGCTGCCCTGCTGATGCTCATTATAATCACAGCATTGGCTTCAGGGACCATATATGCGGTGTATAAGAGTATCAACAGCATGGACTCTGTAAGGAAAGGGCTTAAGCGTATCAGAAACGGGGAAACCTCATATAAAATACCCGAATGTAAAAGCGCATTTGCGGCAAGCCTTGCGGATGACATAAACGCAATCGGCGACGGAATTGAAAAGGCAGTGGAACAGTCGGTTAAGTCCGAGCGCATGAAGGCTGAGCTTATAACAAACGTAAGCCACGACCTCAAAACGCCCCTGACTTCAATAATAAATTACACTGACCTGCTTATGAACGAGCACCTGATGCCGGAGGATGCCAATGATTATGTCAAGATAATTGATAAAAAAAGCAAAAAGCTAAAGCAGCTCACCTCGGATCTGTTTGACATTTCAAAGGTCAGAAGCGGCAATGAGGATGTTCTGATTGAAAAACTTGATTACAAGCTGCTTATCTCGCAGGCGGCAGCGGAGCTGGATAAGGAAATGCAGAAGGCTGAACTGGAATTTGTAATTAAAATGCCGAAATCAGACGTCCGGATCAACTCGGACGGCAGAAAGCTTTCAAGGGTTTACGAAAATCTCTTGGTAAATGCGGTAAAATATTCACTTAAAGGAACGCGTGTATATATCGACCTGTACAAGCGCGGCTCCAGCTATATAACGGAAATAAAGAACATAGCCGGATATAAGATGGATTTTGCAGATGACGAGATCACAGAGCGTTTTGTACGGGGTGATGAAGCAAGAACCGGGGACGGCAGCGGTCTGGGACTTGCGATCGCCAAATCTTATGCGGAGCTTCTGGGAGGAGATTTCACGGTGAAAACAGACGGAGATCTGTTTAAAGCGATAATAACGCTGAATGCAAATCAGTAAAATACAGACAGGCACGGTAAGGCTTATGCTTCGCCGTGCTTTTAATGGAAAGGAAGAATATAAATGATAAAACACCCGTTTCCGCCATTATATGACGAGAACTCCAAAATTTTAATACTCGGCAGCTTTCCTTCCGTGAAGTCAAGGGAACAGAATTTTTTCTACGGTCACCCGCAGAACCGTTTCTGGAAGGTGATTTCACAGGTCTTTGGATGTGTCGAGCCAAAAAACATTGAGGATAAGAAACATTTTCTTCATGAAAACCATATTGCTTTATGGGATGTTATTGCCTCCTGCGAAATCACCGGAAGTTCTGACAGCTCAATAAAAAATGTGGCTGCAAACAACCTTACTCCGATTCTCCGCGGCGCGCCTATAGAAAAAATCTTTGTGAACGGAAGCACCTCCGAAAAATACTATATCAGATATCAGAGAGCCGCACTCGGACACGACGCCATATATCTCCCTTCCACTTCACCGGCAAATGCGGCATGGTCGGTTGAACGGCTTGTTTCGGAATGGAAATCAATGATCGGAGATCATTTATGCCTGTCAGATAAAATGACAGAAAAATCCCATATTTGACGAGAATGCCGGGACGAAGCTGCCCCGGTATTTAATTTTCCGCTTACGATTTTTACGCGAATGGATACACATTCGTTAGGAATAATGGGATGTCTATCTACAATAGTGCAGAATGCTCGGAACTCATCCTTTTTGTGAACAGGTTGGAGAACAGCATCAGTATAAGTATGCTTTTCAAGATCATAAAAAGCATCGTTTTTTTTGAACACATCTTGCAAGCGGTTGTTTTTTATGCTATAATGTTATTATCAGAGCTTATTGAAGAGGGTAGATATCGGTGAAAAAGAATAAATTGAGTTATACGTCAAGGGATATTGTTAATAAGGAGTTTGACTGGCTCCTGTTGTTGTTTGTTATAGCCGCTGCTGTTATAGGGATAGTAATAATATATTCGGCTACGAGAAGTTATGGGACAAACTCAAATGTTGTTGTGCAGTCCGCTGCGGGCTGTATAGGTATTGCGGCAATGCTGTTGCTGTGCTTTTTTGACTATGAGCAATTCGGGAATATTGTGAGATATATATACCTATTTGCGGTATTCATATTAATCATCGTACTGTTTTTCGGTACGGCAGGCGACTGGGGCGCTCGAAGCTGGATCCGTTTCGGCTCGATAGGCTTACAGCCGGCTGAGTTGGCCAAGGTATGCTTTGTTATAACGTTCTCATGGCATCTTTCAAAGGTCGAGGATCGCGTAAACAAGCCTACCGTTCTGTTAGGACTGATAGTCCATGTTGTGGTGCTTGTAGGACTTATCCTTTTTGAACCGGATATGGGAAGCGCGATGGTATTTATCTTTATGTTTGCATGTATGCTTTTTATTGCGAAGCTTTCATATAAATATATCCTGCCTGTATTAGGAGTAGGCATCGTGTCTCTGCCTTTTATATATAAATATGTGCTTGATGAGTTTCAGCAGCAGAGAATAAACGTTTTTATAAATCCGGATAGTGATCCGCTCGGACGAGGCTATAACGTAATTCAGTCAAAGATAGCGGTCGGATCAGGGCAGCTTTGGGGCAAAGGCTTTTTACAAGGAACCCAGAACCAGATGGGCTATCTTCCGACAAAGAGCACGGACTTCATTTTCAGTGTATTCTCCGAAGAATTCGGATTTGTAGGCGCGGTTATAATTGTGTGCCTGTTGTTCCTGATAGTTTTCAGATGCTTCAGAGCCGCAAGGAAGGCGGACAATACCTTCGGAAGATATTTATGCACGGGTATCGGGGCAATGTTTTTGTTCCATGTGTTTGAGAATGTGGGCATGTGTATCGGTCTGACGCCTGTAACGGGGATACCGCTCCCGTTTATAAGCTACGGCGGAACCTCTCTGGTTACAAACATGATAGCGATAGGGCTGGTTCTGAGCGTCACGTATCATAATAAACCACGCATCCGCGTTGACGTTTATTGATTCCGAAAACACTGATTTTTAAACAAAAAAATGTTCTTAATCACTTTAAAATCTGTACAATTTATGTTATAATGTCTAATATATGAACATAGGCGCATAGGCGCTTAAGATATTATTTTAAGGATATAGGGAGCAGAAAGGAGTGCTTTAATAATGAAAAGTGCTAAGAAGAACCTTAAGAGATTAGGGGTAGTCTCATTGGTCCTCGCACAGCTTGCTGCAACAGGGTTTGTTATGCCCACAACAGCGGGTGCGTTTGCTGCTGCGGCAATAACGAGAAACATGGAGAACCTTGATAGAGGCGTTGTTGCTGTCAAGACCGATGACGGTGTATTCATATCATGGAGAAGATTAGGTACAGAGCCGGCAGATACCAATTTTGAGGTTTATCGCAATAAGGAAAAGATCACGGAGGGCGCGATTACAAACTATGTTGATAAGAGCGGTACAATAAACGATTATTACACTGTTGTATGCAACGGTACAATGTCAAAGTCGGTTGCTGTTCTTGAAGATAACTACATTGAAATTCCGCTCCAGAATACTCCTGATTATGACGGCGATTATGTAACAAGCCGTCAGGGTATCACCTATGGCTATTATATGCCGGGTGACGGTACATACGGCGACCTCGATGGAGACGGCGAGTATGAAATTATATTCCTGTGGAACCCTTCGGATGCAAAGGACGCAGCTTCAACGGGCAGAACAGGTAAGGCGTATATTGACGCATATAAGATGGACGGCACTTTTATGTGGCGTGTAGACATGGGCTGGAATATCCGCGCGGGTGCGCATGATACGCAGCTATGCGTTGCCGATTTTGACGGTAACGGCTGTGCCGAGGTTATGGTAAGAACCGCGGACGGTACAATAGATGCAAAAGGAAATATAATAGGAGATCCGAATCAGGCGGGAGCTTATGAGGATTCATGGGCATACAAGAATGCCGGAAAAGCGCTGCAGTCACCGCTTTATGTAACGGTATTTGACGGTAAGACCGGTGTTGCTTTGGACACTATAGATTATTATCCGAACAATGTCGCAGGTTCAACCGAAGTATCGCTTTCATTTGGCGATGATTTTGGTAACCGTTCGGAGCGTTATAATGCAACGATCGCATGGTTAGACGGACAGTATCCGTCAGCTGTGTTTGGTCGAGGCTACTATTTCGGTAAGAACGGCAGACAGAGACAGGCTGCCGGGGCGTACGACTACAGAAACGGCAAGCTCACATTAAAATGGGCGTTTGATACTGAGCCGGGTTCAGACGGATATAAGTCAGGCTATGAAAACTATGTGGGTCAGGGTAACCATCAGCTTGAAGCAGCGGATGTTGACGGCGACGGTAAGGACGAGGTTTCAACGGGCGCTCTCTGGTATGATGACAACGGTACAATATTGTGGTCATCACAGCTTGAGCACGGTGACGTTATCCATGTAGGTGATTTCGACCCGACCAACCCGGGGCTTGAGATAATGACGGCAAAAGAGGACTATTCTGCGGGTGGCGAACACTTCCTGTATTCAAATCCGATTCTTTCCTCAATGGGTATTGCCGATGCTCTTAATGCCGATACCACAGTTGGAGAGCAGGTTTGGGGTACTGTATTGCAAGACGCCAAGACAGGTAAATTCCTTCAGGTTATAAATGGTACAAAGGATACCGGTCGTGGTATGATAGCCAATATCGGTTACGGTGATACCTACTATGTAATGTGGGGTGCCGGCGGCACAGGCTATCATGATAATAATGGCACTAAGCTCTCGGATCTCGGTCTTTCAATGAACGGACGCATCTATTGGGACGGAGATCTTCAGGATGAGCTTCAGGATCACATAGGCGCCGGTCAAGAAATAGCGATCCAGAAGTGGGATGATAACGCAAAGAAGTCCGAAAATATTTTTGTTCCGGAGGGTACGCATTCGATCAACTCAACAAAGGGTAATACAAACGGTCAGGGAGATATGATTGGCGACTGGCGTGAAGAATTTGTTTCATACGTAACAACGGGCGAGGAATCAAAGACTGAAACTATCACACTTAAAGGCTCATTCAATAAGGATATTGAGGCAGAGGTTACAAAGACAAAGTATACATACGCATTAAGAATATACACAACCACAATTCCGACAGACTACAACTTCTATACATTGGCGCATGATGATGTATACAGAAACACATCGGGCGCATATAACAACTGTTATAACCAGCCGCCGCATATCAGCTGGTACATGAATGATAAGATTGCGAACTCATCGTATACAACCCAGCCGGATGCTAATATCAAGCTTGTAGCTAATGACTATAAAGCAGCTGCATTTGATGCATCAAAGCTTCCGGAGCAGGGCTCAGGCAGAGTGGATAATTCATCAAGCGGTACAGGCGAGGCTGACGCGAACGAAGTCGGAGACGCGGTATCGGCAGGTCAGGCAGCAGGCGGTCTCGGATATTTCATAGATTGTATTAATCACTGGTCAAGACCGAATATCGATTCACTTTACGCAAAGGGAGTTGTAAACGGTATGTCAGATACGATTTTTGAGCCGGACGGCACAGTAACAAAGGGTCAGTTTATTAAGATGGTCGATTTGGCACTCGGATTTGAAGTCGGCTCGGTACCGGAGGGCGTTAACTGGGCAGATCCGTACTATGGAACGGCGGTTAAAAACGGTGTGATTCCTCAGGGGCTTGATCTTAAGGTTACGCAGCTTAATGAAACAATCAACCGCGAGGAAATGGCAGCGATTGTATGCGGAGCGGCGAAGATAAAGGGCAAGACGGTTGATTCGGCGGCAGTCGGTTTTACAGACGCCTCAAGCATTTCAAGCTCTCTTGCGGACTATGTATACGGCGCAGCCAACTTAGGTATAATCGAAGGCTATGACGATCTTTCATTCGTACCGAAGGGTTCCGCAACACGCGCGGAGGCGTGCGCTATGATTGCAAGACTTATTGCGATTATGTAATATGAATGAATAATAATCAAGGGGCTTTTTACAGCCCCTTTTGATTTATAAAAAAACGAGGAATTTTCATCCTCGCTTCTCTATGGGACTTTTTTACATCCCCTTATTAAAATATAGTAAGTTTGGCACTGTATAGTCTAATTAAGTATATTATTAAAATACAAATTACTTAACGCAGACTATACAGGATATAAGAAACTCAGGGTATAATAGATACCGCCGTCTTATCGGCGCCAATATAATGGATGGTTTTATGTGTTGTTTTTATTGCCGTATTTTAATCGCAGTCTGAAATCATCGGCGGCCATGGCAATGTATTCCGCATTGGTAGGATGGCGTGTTCCGCTTGTTTCGGGTCCATAGCCGAAAATATCATTGAGCAGCTTTTTGTTTCCGCGTTTCCATGATACTTGTATTGCGTGGCGCATTGCGCGTTCAACGCAGCTACCGCTTGTGTTAAATTCCTTGGCAATAATCGGATAAAGCTTTTGGGTTATGGGATTAAGTAGAGTTATGTCATGTGTGGTACGGATAAGCGCCGAGCGGATGTATCTGTAGCCTGAAAGATGCGCTGGCATTCCGAGACAGCGGAGGAAATTCGTAACATTTTCCTCAAGGGACATTTCCTCTTGCCTTTTGTATTCCAAAAGCTTCGCTTCTTTATCTGATGAAAAAAGATCAAAAATTGTGTCACAGATGTCCGCGCAGGACTGTGGCTTTACCATAAAATAATTGACCCCATGGTGAATGGCGGTATTGAGCATACTTGACATCTGAGATGCGGAGTTCATTATAATAACGGGCTTTTTCTCAAGATTTGCTGCGTTAAGCTTTCTTAAAAAGCCTATGCCGTCCAGACGCGGCATAACCGCATCAAGCACAATTGCATCCGGTCTTGTAATAAGGGCAATTCCCAATCCTTCCTCACCGTTGAGAGCATACTCTGCATCCAGAAAATCCCCACAGGTTTTCATGTAGGAAACCAACTCCTTTACATATTTTTCATCGTCATCAATGACAAGAACGGAAATTTTGTTTTTCATTTTTTTCATTACCTCTTTCCATAAAAAGTGATTTTCTTTTGTGACAGATTAAGTTTATCACTGATAGTGATAAAAATCAAGGTTTTATACCAATCTGTTATAAACATTTAAAGTTTGAAAAGCAATATCTATGATTTTGAAAAATGTGCTATTTTGTGCAGATTGTCCTGATTATGGGACGAAATAATAAAAACCTCCGGTTCGGGAGACCCGGAACAGGAGGTTTAAAGGAGTATTAAAATGAATATTAAAACAACTTTTCAAGAAGCTCATTTGACCGTGTAATGAATTTGCTCATATGCTCCGCGTCAAGCGGGCTGTGAGAAATCTTTGCAAGGTCATATACATGGTTGATAACGAGCTTTTTGGTATCGTCATCAAGGGTATCAAGCTTTTTGATAAGAGAATTGTTTCCGTTAATAACAAGCGTGAACTCATCATGGAACATATCTGCCATTCCGGCAAACTGCTGACCGTAGCTCTTATACATTTCCTGCATACGTCGTGATTCCTCGCTTAAAAGGATAACTGCCGGAACTGATTCATTCTTGAGGTTCTGCATCTCAATTTTGAGCTGATCATCGTTAAGCTCGTTTTTAAAGGCTTCGATTATGGACTTGTTCTTTTCATCGTCCTTATCTGCTTCGTCTGCAATGTCTGAGAGAGCAGAGTCAATTCTCTTGAACTTTATGTCAGGGTTCTTCATTTCAAGGAATGATATGAAATGCGTATCCATCATGCTTGGCAGCTCGACCGCATTAAGCCCTTGTTCTCTGAACATATTTATATACTGTGACTGCTGCTTAGGATCCGATACATAGTAAACATCTGTCTTTTCTTTGCCGCCTGTAAAGTCACTGAGAGTCTGATATTTGCCGTCAAGATCCTTATAGATAATCGCATCCTTAACCTTTTCATAGAACTTTTCATCTCTTATGCAGCCGTACTTAACGAAAATGTTTATATCCTCCCAGTATTTTTCATAGTTTTCCCTGTCGTTTTTACTGAGACTGACAAGCTTGTCTGCTACCTTGCGGGTGATATGATTTGAGATCTTCCTGACATATCCGTCATTCTGCAAAAAGCTCCTTGAAACGTTCAGCGGAAGGTCGGGGCAGTCAATAACGCCTTTAAGGAGCATAAGAAATTCCGGAATAACCTCTTTGACATTATCAGCAACGAATACCTGGTTATTGAAGAGCTTGATCTGCCCCTCAATGCCGGCGAATTCGTAGTTGATTTTCGGGAAGTAAAGTATACCCTTGAGATTAAACGGATAGTCAACATTCAGATGGATCCAGAAAAGCGGTTCATTGAAATCCGTGAAAACATCTCTGTAGAATGTCTTGTAATCCTCATCGGTACATTCCGATGGCTTCTTCATCCACAGCGGATTGGTCTGGTTGATAGGCTTCGGCTCTTCCTTCTCAGACGCGTCCTCTCCCTCTTTGACCTCCGGCTCATTAGCGTTTATGAGATATACCTCAACAGGGAGGAATGAGCAGTATTTACGGAGTATTTCACGTATCTTAAATTCCTCAAGGAACTCAGCGCTTTCCTCTGCGATATTGAGAATTACATCTGTGCCGCGTGCTGTGCGGCTGCCCTCTGATATCTCAAATCCCATGCTGCCGTCACATACCCACTTAGCCGGCTTTGCACCCTCCTGATACGAGAGCGAGTCAATCTCAACGCTGTCCGCAACCATGAACGCGCTGTAGAAGCCGAGACCGAAGTGACCTATGATCTGAGATCCGGTATCGTTTTCATCCTTATACTTTTCAAGGAACTCTGTCGCGCCGGAGAATGCGATCTTACAAATATACTTATCAATTTCATCGGCGGTCATACCGATACCGTTATCACTGATAATGAGTTTTTTTGCGTCCTTATCGACCGTTACTGTTATCTTATAGCTGTCATCGCCCTCGGCTTCACCGGAAAGAGCGACCTTTTTAAACTTTGTAACAGCGTCGCAGCCGTTAGAAACCAATTCTCTTAGAAATATATCCTTATCCGAATATAACCATTTTTTTATAATCGGAAAAAGGTTTTCCGAGTCTACTGAAATGTTACCCTTTGCCATTTATAAAACACCTCTAATCAATATTTATGAGAATATTATAGCACTCTTTTCCGAAAAAGTCAACAAAAAATTAGCACTCGCCTGATGAGAGTGCTAACAATTTACTTTTCGTTCATATTTGAACATTTTAAGACGTTATGTTTAAATATATCCGTATATACCCCGCACGCTGACATCTCCCGAGGTGACATTTACGAGTCCGTTTTCGGTTTCGACAATAAGACCGCCGTTACCGTCAATATCGACAGCCTTTCCGAGAAGTGTTTCCCTGCGGTATATAACGCGTATCTCGCGGCCGATCGTAATGCATGAATTGCGGTATTCTTCACGCAGCGGCTCAAATCCTTCTTTTTCAAAAACCTTGTAAAGAGATTCAAGCTCATTCATGATTTTCGAAACAAGCTCTGAGCGGATGCAGGTTTTTCCGGTTTCGATAAAAAGTGATGTTGCCTTATCCTGAAGATCCCCGGGAAAACCGGGTGTGTTTACGTTTATTCCGATGCCGCATACAACATAATTTACGCGGTCGGTCTCAGCAGACATTTCCGTTAGAATACCGCATACCTTGCGTGACCCGATAACAATATCGTTTGGCCATTTTATCCCGGAGCCGCCGCCGAGAACGCGGCAGACCGCCATTCCGGCAATAAGGGTAAGCTGCTGTACATCCTGCGGCGGAATGCCGGGCTTTAAAAGCAGCGACATCCATATTCCGGAGCCTTTCGGTGATTCCCATGCGCGTCCGAGCCTGCCCTTGCCCGCGTTCTGCGCCTCCGCGATAAAAAGCGTGCCGTCCGGCATGTCTGAGCAGCGCTTTGCCTCTTCATTTGTGGAATCAATAACAGGCATATACCTGATATTCCGCGCCATAAAATCCGTGTTAAGTCCCGCGCTTACCGAGGACTCCGATATTATATCGGGAATATTCCGCAGCTTGTAGCCCTTATTGGTGACGGAGAGAATATCATAGCCGTCCTCCTTCAGCTTTCTTATATGCTTCCAGACCGCGGCCCTGGAAATGCCGAGCACGCGGCTCATTTCTTCACCGGATATGTAGCTTTCAGCGTTTGTTAATATATCAAGAATTTTATTTCGCATTTTTTCACTTTCCTTTCAGCAATATTATTTTACCATATCACAGGACTAATTACAAGATACAGTATCGGAAAACTTTGAAACTCACGATAATTATTAATCCGGCATAATATATTTTACAGAGCAAACCGACTGCGGAAAGAGAGGTGAAACACATGCTTGTAGTAGTAGGTTCAATAACGGCAGCAACGAGATTATCCCGATTGATAGAAAGGACCATAAAAAGCCCGGCGTCGGTCGTGCATACACCCTCCGATATCAAAAAAGGCGGATGCTCGTATTCGGTGCGGTTTAAGGAGCAGTACGGACAGAGGATAAGAGGACTTGTATCGGAGTATAATATTCCGGTCAAAGGATATTATTATGAGGACGGAAGGCGTGTAAACAATGATTTACGTTGATAATGCGGCTACAACACGCTCCAAGCCGCCGGGCGTGTATTCGGCAATGATGAGATACGCTTTGCTGGGAGGGGGAAATGCCGGCCGCGGCAGCAATAAGCTGAGTCTTGGCGGAATAAAGACAATAATTGAAACACAGGAGTCTGCCGCAAGGCTTTTTGGGATAAAGAATGAGAGCAACATAGTATTTACCCAGAATGCCACATACGCGCTGAATATCGCGATCCTGGGGACATTAAACAGAAATGACCATGTAGTAGTGACCGCAATGGATCATAACAGTGTCCTGCGCCCCGCTGTACTGCATGGGAACTATTCTGTCGCGGCAGCGGACAAAACAGGGTATGTAAATCCCGCCGAGGTGCGCAGACGAATAAAGCGCAGCACAAAGCTTGTTATCTGCACTCATGTTTCAAATGTATGCGGAACGATTCAGAATGTCGCGGAAATTGCGAGAACCGCGCATATGAATGGAGCGCTGTTTTTGCTCGACGCGTCCCAGAGCGCGGGGTCTCTTAAGGTCGATATGGAGGAAACAGGCGCGGATATGATCGCCAGCCCCGGACACAAGGGTCTTATGGGTCCGATGGGAACCGGAATACTATGCATACGAAATCCTGAAAAGCTGAGGACGGTAATTACAGGAGGAACCGGCAGTGAATCGGAAAATCTGCGCCAGCCGGAGGTAATGCCCGATAAATTCCACAGCGGCACAATGAATATTCCCGCTATAGCGGGATTGCGGGAAGGCATAGCGTTCGTGCTGAAGGAAGGCGCAGAAAATATAGGCAAACATGAAAAAATGCTGTCGGATATATTCAGAAATAATATTAAGAATATGGACGGAGTTGTGTTATACGGAAGAGGGGATACGGGAATTACGGCTTTTAATATAACCGATTTAGACAGTGATAAAACGGCTGAAAAGCTTGGAAAGGATATTATAGTACGTCCGGGATACCATTGCGCGCCGCTTGCGCATAGGGCGCTTGGAACAGAAAAGGGAGGTTCAGTGCGTGTGTCCTTCGGGTATTTTAATACAATGGCAGATGTCAGGCAGATAACAGATGCTGTGTATAATATCGCGGTTCAAAGAAAGCGTTTTAAATGAAAATTAGATTTTACCGCTTTACAGGGTGCGGCAACGCTGAAAAATGACCGGAGCGGTCTTATGGCTTTTTCCCTGAAACGGGCGGTATTTTCACCGCTCGTTTCAAAGAAAACCGATTTCTGCTGATATTACCATTTTCCGCTTGCGGGAAACGGGCATTTTCCGTCTGCAAGCATCGCGCGCACCTGCATAACGCAGCCGCACAATGCGCAGGTCGAGCCGTATTCGAGCTTTTCGCATTTGCCGCATATTGAAATACGCCGTTTATACTCATCATCATCCGCAAGGCGTATTCCCTTCATTGAGCGGATCTCATTGACCATCCGCGCTATATCTTCTTCGCTCAGAACGGTTTTCAGTCCGCATCTTTTACACTTTCTCCGGCCCATTATCTGAGTGTTACGGAAACAACGCTCATCCTCGGCGCTGTCAGTTTCAGCCTGCTTCCGGAAAGCTCTGCTTCAAGCTTCTCCGGCTTTACCTTTTCAGGTTCGCCAAAGCTGTTGTAATCACACATATCCGCGGCAGTAAGAACCTGCGCATCAACAGAAGAATACTCCCTGTCAATTACAAATTCAAGCTCTTCCTCCTCGTCCAGGCGGGTATTTGCGGCGGTTATCGTAAGAGCGCCGTTCTTTTCGGATGCCGAAACGCTTATCTTCGGAATATTCTCTCCGTCAGCCTCGTATGGCTTCGCGTCATATGAAACATCGACCAGCTCGCCGTCCTGATGTCCCTTCATCAGCTTGAAAAGATAATATGTCGGAGTAAGAACCATTTTCTCTCCCTCTGTGAGGATCATTGCCTGAAGAACATTTATCATCTGGGCGATATTTGCCATCTTAACACGGCGGTTTGCCTCGTGGAACATATGAAGAATTACCATGCCCGTTACAGCGTCTCGCATTGTGTTCTGCTGATAGAGAAAGCCCGGATTTGTGCCGGGCATACAGTCATACCAGTTGCCCCATTCATCAACCACAAGGTCGATCCTTCCCTCCGGGTCAGCGCGATCCATAACCGCAATATGATCCTTAAGCTTCTTTCTCATGCGCTCAACATCGGCAAGATTTGAATACCAGCCCTCCGGCCCGAAGCTGAAGCTTGACCCCTTGCGGTTCCAGCTGCCCTCATATGTGTAGTTGTGCCATGAAATGGCATCCATATGGCTGCCGGCGTTCTTTATCACGGTTTCCGTCCAGCTCGTATCGCCGGCATCCGCTCCGCAGGCTACCTTATATATCGGCTCGTCACCGTAATTTCTTATAAAGGTCTGGAAGCGCCTGTAAAGGTCGCTGTAATATTCGGGGCGCATATTTCCGCCGCAGCCCCAGTTCTCATTCCCTACACCGAAATATTTCAGCTTCCACGGCTTTTCTCTGCCGTTTTTGCGTCTTTCATTGGCAAGCGGCGAATCACCGTCAAAGGTCATATATTCGATCCAGTCGCGCATCTCCTGAACCGTGCCCGAGCCTACGTTGCCCGTTATATACGGTTCACATCCAAGCTGCCCGCAAAGCTCAAAAAACTCGTGGGTGCCGAAGTGGTTGTTCTCAACGCTGCCGCCCCAGTTTGTGTTTACCATATACGGACGCTTGTCCTTATCGCCTATACCGTCGCGCCAGTGATAGTCATCCGCAAAGCAGCCTCCCGGCCATCTGAGAACCGGAATATCAAGCTCCTTAAGAGCGGCGACAACATCATTTCTCATTCCGTTTGTATTTGGGATACCGCTGTCCGGCTCCACATAGACTCCCTCATAAATACAGCGTCCGAGGTGCTCGGCAAACTGCCCGTAAATATTTTTGCTGATTACTCCTTTTCTGCGTGAAGTATTTATCTTTACTACTGACATTTTTCATATCTCCTTCCCTGCGGATAAATCAAATCTCTATTATTCTAACATATGCTTCCGCCATTGTAAACAACAAATTTAAAGTTATTGAAATTTTGTATAAACATAACAATGAAGGTCAAAAATAAAGAGGAAATCGTTGAAAGGAGATACAAAATGAAATCCTATATTGAAATAACAGACATACACGCAAGAGAGGTCCTTGACTCGCGCTCCAACCCCACTGTTGAGGTCGAGGTGTCAACGCCGGACGGCATTGGCCGCGCTATAGTTCCCTCCGGCGCGTCTACGGGTGAGTATGAGGCATATGAGCTCAGGGACGGGGATAAAAAGCGTTATAACGGCAAGGGAGTTTTAAAGGCTGTAAAAAATGTCAACGAAACGATAGCTGACGAATTTATCGGCATGAACGTGCTAGACCAGCGTCTTATTGACAGCGCGCTGCTTGAGCTGGACAACACGACAAATCTCAGACGCCTCGGCGCAAACGCCGTACTCGGAGTTTCGCTTGCCTGTGCGAGGGCGGCGGCATGCAGTCTCGGTATCCCGCTTTACCGTTACATCGGCGGCGTCAATGCACATACCATGCCTGTACCTATGATGAATATATTAAACGGAGGAGCGCACGCAAACAACAATGTGGATATTCAGGAATTTATGATTATGCCTGTCGGTGCGGAAAGCTTTTCGGAGGGACTGCGAGAATGCTCGGAGGTATATTTCGCGCTGAAAGCCCTGCTCACGGAACGCGGCATGACTACCTCTGTGGGAGATGAAGGCGGCTTTGCGCCGAACCTCAGCGCCGATGAGGAAGCGCTGGAGCTTATCGTTTCCGCGATTGAGCGCGCGGGATACACACCGGAGGAAGAATTTAAAATAGCTATTGATGCCGCAGCCTCGGAGTGGGCGGAGGACAGCGGCTACCGGCTTCCGAAAGCGGGGTTCTATAAAACCACGGATGAGCTTATAGACTACTGGGAAGGGCTTATATCACGCTATCCGATTTTCTCGGTCGAGGATCCGCTTGGAGAAAATGACTTTGACGGCTTCGCCCGGCTCACCGACAGAATAGGTGACAGAATACAGCTTGTCGGCGATGATTTATTCGTAACAAATCCTAAACGTCTTAAGCAGGGAATT
Organism: uncultured Lachnospiraceae bacterium; assembly: GCA_964579875.1. Lineage (GTDB taxonomy): Bacteria > Bacillota > Clostridia > UBA1381 > UBA1381 > Ornithomonoglobus. The sequence goes on from CAZOHJ010000006.1 coordinate 41,678, forward strand.
GACATGGGCGCAGCCAATTCCATTCTTATCAAGGTCAACCAGATCGGAACTCTTTCCCGGACTCTTGACGCGATAGAAACAGCCCACAAGGCCGGTTATACGGCTGTCGTCTCACACAGAAGCGGCGAGACCGAGGATACCACGATTGCCGATATTGCGGTAGCGGTAAATGCGGGGCAGATCAAAACAGGCGCACCGGCGCGGACTGACAGAGTTGCAAAGTATAACCGCCTTCTTCGTATCGAGGAGGAGCTTGGCAATACGGCGGAATACGGATTTAACAGATAATTAATCAAGAGACGGCAATTTGCCGTCTCTGTCATTGAGACTAATCCAAATCGGATTTAGTCTCGTTTTTTGTTATAACGGTAATGTCGTAAGTCTGGGGTGAAAGTCCCAAGGGGCAGCAACCGTGCTGCCTTTTTATAGTATTCCCAAGCCCTCAAGCAGTATCTTTATCCCTAAAAGAATGAGGATGCCGCCGCCGATAAATTCGGCCTTTGCTTTGTACCTTGAACCGAATATATTCCCCGCCTTAACGCCCGCTGCCGAAAGAAGGAAGGTCGTGCAGCCTATTGAGAGTACGGCAAATATCAGATAACCTAAAGTGTCAATGAGAAATGCAAATGTGATGCCGACCGCAAGCGCATCGATGCTTGTGGCGACCGCCATGAGCAGCATTGTTTTGAATCCTAATGATTCGTCCGCCTTTTCCTCCTCGCCCGAGAGCGCCTCCTTGATCATATTGCCGCCTATCATTCCGAGCAGAATAAATGCAATCCAATGGTCAATTGAGGTAATATACTTTGTGAATGCCGAGCCTAAAAAATAACCCAGCGTGGGCATCAATGCCTGAAATCCGCCGAACCATGCTCCCACTATTACCATATGCTTTAGCTTTAGCTCGGGAGTGGCAAGGCCTTTGCATACCGAAACCGCGAATGCGTCCATAGATAAGCCTATTGCGAGTAATAATAATTCAACAATCGTCATATTCCGCTATCTCCTCAGGATTTTACTTCAAACTATATATATATCTTTATTTCTCCGGAAAAAATTATACCATAGCAAGATGTGTTTGTCAATTACTTTGCCAATGCTAATATTTTTTGTGTCAGGCTTACATTTTGTTAAGCGCTTTAGTCAAATACCACAAATAAAAGATGAATTTGCTGTAAAAATTGTTAAATTTAAGTAAACCACTTGATTATTCTTATAAAATGTAATATAATGATACTTAAGATATATGATGTCTGGAACGATGGTATGAATGTATTAAACGGCATTGAGGCTCCTCGAAGAATTTCCGACAAGAGCGCGATGGTACCTGTTGAACCGAAGAGCTGCGAATATGAAATAGAACCATATACATTTGCGGGTCTGATGATACCTGCCGAAAGCTCAGGCTCCTTTGGAGGCTTACTTAACAGGGATCCCGGCATTGCATTCATTAACGGCAGCAATGGGCAAAACGAACGAAAATTAAAAAATTCAAATAAATAGCAGAGGAGGAATGAAAAATGTTTGAATTTAAGGAAAATACAAAATTTGATCTGGTCGGTATGGGTGAGGTCATGCTCAGGCTTTCACCGCCGGGAAAGGAAAAGATCTCACAGAGCGAGACCTTTGAGAAGAATGCGGGGGGATCTGAACTGAACGTTGTGTCAGGCGCCGCTATGCTCGGACTCAGAAGCGCGATCATCACAAAGATCCCGAAGAGCAAGATGGGTCACTTCATCAGAAACAAGATCCGTTACGGCAATGTTTCGGACGACTATATCGTATATGATAACTCAGATGAAAAGCGTCTCGGCATCTACTACTATGAGAGCGGCGTATATCCGCGCAAATCGTCATGTATCTATGACCGCGCAAGAGCATCGGTAAATTCGCTCACGCTTGATGAGATCGACCCGTCAGTATATGAGTCGACGAAGATATTCCACATAAGCTCAATTACCCTTGCGCTTTCCCCGGAGCTGCGCGAGGTGTCACTTGAGGTAATCAAGAAGTTCAAGGAGGCAGGCGCGCTTATCTCGTTCGACGTTAACTACAGAGCCGCGCTCTGGACAGAGGAGGAGGCAAAGCCGGTTATCGAGAGCATTTTCCCGCTTGTTGATATGCTTTTCGTATCGGAGGAAACCTCGAGAAGAATGCTGCGCAGAACAGGCACACTTGAGGATATTATGATGGGCTACGCCCGCGACTACGGCTGCCGCCTTGTTGCGACAACGCGCCGTGAGGTGGTTTCACCCACACGTCATAACTTCAATTCAAAGATGTTCTTTGAAGGGCGCTTTTATGAGGATCTTCCATATAAGGAGATCGAGGTTGTTGACCGCATCGGAAGCGGTGACGCATATCTGGCAGGTGTTCTCTACGGTCTTGTTAAGAACCGTGACATTACCCGTGCTCTTGAGGTCGGCAACGCGCTTTCGGCTGTCAAGAACACTGTTGCCGGCGATATGAGCGCAAGCTCAATTGATGAGATCCGTTCGGTTATCAAGTCACACAAGGCAACAGGCCCGCAGGACGAAATGGTAAGATAATTATACATAATAACGCGGCAGGGATGAAAAAGTTCATCCCTGTTTTTGCGTTCGGGGGAAATATACGTGGAAAATGCGGAATACCGGCAGGATTATTACAAAATTAGTAAAAATTAATGCAAAATATTACAGCTATGTTACATAAAACAGAAGAAAAGTTATGTAATCCACTTTATCCACCGGGTTTTCCACACATACGCATGATAAAGTTTCCGATAAAATCAATATTTTCCGAAAGTTATCCACGTTATCCGCATTGGGTGTGGATAACTTTTTGGTTATGTGGTTTACATAAAATAATTATAAACAGATATTATCCACGCTTGCGAATAGGACGCTTTATGTACCCTTTGAGCTTTAAAGGGGATACTAACAGCTGTAAACCTCCGAAATTTTTCTTTACATACAGGAATGTTTATGTTATACTGATGATAATTGATCCGCTGCCATGCGCAGTGAAGTAATCGGAGGTTAAAACCAATGAATAAATTAATAGTAACAAATGAAAGATTATCGCCTTTAGGCAGCTTTTACGGAATATTTTTCGAGGACATAAATCACGCCGCAGACGGCGGGCTTTATGCGGAAATGATTAGGAACCGCAGCTTTGAGTTTTCGCCGATAGATAATCCGTCCTATAACGGTCTTACCGCGTGGCTGGAATATGAGCCTCAGGGGACAAGAGTCTCGCTTTCGATCCGTAATGAAGATTATGCGGATGCGGAAAACCCGCACTATCTTGTAATGGCGGTTGAAACGGACGGCACAAAGGCAGGAGTAAGGAACGTGGGCTATAATTCCGGTCTGCCGATATATGGCGGGAAGGAGTATAATTTCTCAATGCGCGCAAGAGCGGCGGCGGGAACGGAGATAACCGTCTCAATAGTAAGCGCGGACGGAAAGGTGTATGACAGCGCGGACTTCACGCTTACAGAGAAATGGGCGGATCACAGCGCGGTATTCAAGGGCGCGGAGGATGATTTTTCCGCAAGGCTTCTGCTGTCAATGAAAAAAACAGGCAAGGCGTACTTTGATTTTGTATCATTGTTTCCTAAAGATACATACAAGGAGCGCAAAAACGGACTTCGCAGGGATCTGGCGCAGCTCCTGGCTGACCTCAAGCCGAAATTTGTGCGTTTTCCCGGAGGATGCCTTGTGCATGACGGCTCGCTAAATAAGGACGACCGTGATGCCTGCTACCGCTGGAAAAATACAATAGGAGATATTAAGAAAAGACCTGCAAGAAGAAATAACTGGCGGTATAATCAGACCCTTGGTCTGGGCTATTATGAATATTTTCTGTTCTGTGAGGATATAGGCGCGGAGCCGCTGCCGGTTTTACCGGCGGGATATAACCCGCATTCGCGTCAGGGAGTTCCGTTTGATGAGCTTGGAGAGTGGATAGATGACGCGCTTGACCTCATAGAATTTGCCAATGGCGACAGTAAAACAAGGTGGGGCGCAAAGAGGGCGGCTCTGGGACATCCCCGGCCGTTTGGACTTAAATACCTTGCCGTGGGCAATGAGGAGGTCGGACAGGGCTTTTTTGACCGTTACGAGTATTTCCACAAGGCGATCAGGAAGAAGTATCCTGATATAAAAATAATAAATTCCGCAGGCCCGTTTAATCACGGCAGCGAGTATGATAAGGGCTGGGCGAGCGCGGTGAAGAACGGCTCGGATATAATTGACGAGCACTATTACATGGCGCCGGAATGGTTTATTGCCAACTATCACCGGTATGATAATTTCAGCGCGGAGACTGCAAAGGTATTCTTAGGCGAGTATGCTTCGTGGGACAATACCTATTACAGCGCGCTTGCAGAGGCCGCGTATATGACAGGGCTTGAAAATAACGCTCATGCAGTTGCGCTTGTGTGCTATGCTCCGCTTTTATGCAATGCACAGTATACAAACTGGGCGCCGGATATGATATGGTTCGACAATCACCGCGCATACGGAAGCGCAAATTATTATGTACAGAAGCTGTTTATGAATAACCTGCCGACACAGCTTTTAAAAACAGAAAAAGAGGGCTTTGATAAGCTGAACGTGCTTGGAGCCGAAAAAATATGCGGCGGGATAGAGCTTATGGCAGACTGCTGCAGTGCGGAATTTTATGATATACGGGTGACGAATAATGAAACAGGCGATATAAGAGAATATAACGATCTGAGCTTTACAAACGGAGGCAGCGCGGCGGTTGATGAGATCACATCGGGACATTATACGATCGAATTAACGGCAAAGCGAACCAGCGGCGATCTCGGCTTTAAGCTGACCTTTGCAAAAACATCCGAAAGGAAAAAGCATGTCTGGTCGATCGGCGGCTGGCAGAATCAGGACTGTATTATTGATAAATTTGAGGGACACGCCTCATGCCTTACACAGAGCAGATTTTCCGTTGAGACGGGTATTGAATATAAGCTTAAGCTTGTTGTTGACGGCAGAATGCTTAAAACCTATATAAACGGTGAGCTGTGGAACGACATTGAGGATAAACGGCTTATTCAGGAGGAGCTTTACTATACGGCGGGCATAGATGACGAAACAGGCGATATAATCGTTAAGACGGTAAATGTGAATGATGCACCGACAAAGGGTGTTATAGAAATTCCGTTTGTTGAAAGCATAGACGGAATTGTATCGGAGCTTTACGGATATGAAAGAAATGACAAAAATTCCTTTGAGGAGCCTCAAAGGGTTTATCCTGCGGACAGTGAGATCAAGTCCGGCACAAGCTCCTTCGAATTTGAGTTTAAGCCGATGAGCGTAAGCGTGTTCAGAATAAAAGGATAAAGTGAAAGGGCCGCGGCAAAACGACGCGACCCTTGATTTTCATGTTTTTAATTATGATGAAGAAAGAACAACAAGCACCAATGTTGTGATAAGGAACAGAACTGCAACTGTTGTTGTAAGCTGAACCTGCATCTTTTCCTTAGTAGTGCCGCCTGCTTTCTTAAAGAATGAATCGCCCATATCTGACGAAGCACCCTGAATACCTCTCATACCGGGATCCTTACCCTCCTGTGCAAGCACGATGACGATAAGTAATATTGATACGATAAGGTGCAGAATAACAAATAATGTATTCACGGTCTGACCTCCTTTGTTAAGAGCATTTCTGCTCATGTAATAGCGCTATACCTATCCATTATACCATATAATTTTGATTTTGCAAGTAATTTTTGAAATTTTTTTGATTTTTTTGAAAAAAGGCTGTACTATTCGGGTGAAATCTGTTATACTAACATATATATAGTATCAGGAAAACTGGGATTAAAGAGCTGCGCTAAAGGAGGCTGCATGGATCACAAGGACGAAGAAAAGGAAAAGGTAATAATAGCGGGACTGCACACGGGCAGCCGTGACTATATAAATGACACGACTGAGGAATCAATGCGCGAGCTTACAGAGCTGGTGGAAACTGCCGGTGGCGAGGTCGTCTGCGAGGTGGTGCAGAACAGACCGGCGCCGGACAGCGGAACTTATCTGGGCGAGGGAAAGCTTGAGGAGGTTAAAAATGCCGCTCAGTCGCTGGGAGCAGCGCTTCTGGTGTTTGATGATGAGCTTTCGCCCGCGCAGCTGAGAAATGTAAACGAATTTCTGGGTATACGCGTGCTTGACCGCTCCATGCTTATTCTTGATATATTTGCAATGCGCGCCCGCTCGGGCGAGGGTAAGCTGCAGGTAGAGCTTGCACAGCTTAAATATCAGCTGCCGAGACTGCACGGCTGGGGGCTTGAAATGCACCGTCTCGGCGCGGGCATCGGTACGAGAGGCCCGGGTGAAACTCAGCTTGAAACCGACAGAAGACATATCAGAACGCGAATTGCGGCGCTTGAAGCTGAAATCCGCGGGATAAAAAAACACAGGGGGCTGCTCAGAGCGCGCAGGGAAAAGGACGGAGTTATCACTGCGGCGCTGGTAGGCTACACGAACGCGGGAAAATCGACCTTGCTGAACCGTCTTACGGACGCGGGCGTTTTTGCGGAGGACAAGCTGTTCGCAACGCTTGACACGACCTCTCGGGCTATAACCCTTACGGATAACCGCAGGATCATACTGATCGACACTGTAGGATTTATAAGAAAGCTGCCGCATTATCTCATTGAGGCTTTCAAGTCAACGCTTGAAGAGGCGGCATCGGCTGATTTTCTGCTGCATGTTGTGGATGTGTCGGCGGCGGAAACGGATAATCAGATAACGGTCGTCAATAATGTGCTGGAGGAAATCGGCGCGGGAGGGAAGCCGGTCATCAATGTATATAATAAGTGCGATTTAAATCCGGAATATATGCCGGCAGACGGCGGCAAGGCAAATCATGTATTCATCAGCGCAAGGACCGGAAAGGGACTTAATGAGCTGCTGGAGGCAATTGCGGATACGGCTCCCGGAAAAAAATCAAAGCATAAGCTGCTTATTCCGTATTCGGAGGGCGGTGTGCTGAACGCTTTGCACAGCGAGGAAAAGATATTAAGCGAGGAATACACAGCCGGCGGGACCGAGGTTGAGGTGCTGATTGACGAGGCCGTTTACGGCAGACTGAAAAAATTTGAAATACTGTAGAAAGGAGGCGCGCTGTTGTCAAAAAGGGAAATATATAAAACCGTTGCGGAGGAATCCGAGACGCTCATAACAGAAAAAAAATCAAAATTCATATCCCATGTTATGCCGGTAGATAATGAGGCAGACGCGCTTGCTTATCTTAATAAAATACGCTCGGAATATGCGGACGCAAGGCATAATGTGTACGCGTATGTGATAGACGAGAACAATATATTCCGGTATTCGGACGACGGAGAGCCGTCGGGGACCGCGGGAATGCCTGTTCTGGATACAATAAGGAAATCAGGCCTTGTAGATGTAATTGTGGTCGTGACCCGATATTTCGGCGGAACGCTGCTGGGAACGGGAGGACTTGTTCACACCTACAGTGCATCAGCAAAAAAAGGGCTTGAAGAATCGGGTATAATAATAAGAACAATGTGCGATATTATATCCGTAAAGGTAAGCTACGATATGGTGGGAAAGCTTCAATATACATTGGCGGCGGAGGGCTTCTCAATTGAGGACGCGCTGTATGAAAACGATGTAACCTTTTTTATCAGCTCCCCGAAGAAGAACACAGAGCGGCTTAAGGCAAGGCTTGCGGACATAACAAGCGGAAGGGCGGAAATAAAGGTCATAGATCAGAAATATGTAGACAAATATGAGGAATAAACACTATACAAGGAGGAAGAAGAAATGGAGATTAAATTAACAAAGCAGATATATGACGGAGAGGTCCTTAAATCGGATATACCCGTATTGGTGGACTTCTGGGCGCCGTGGTGCGGCCCGTGTCAGATGGTTGGCCCTGTTATTTCGGAAATTGCTGAGGAATATGCCGGAAGGGTCAAGGTCTGCAAGGTGAACGTGGACGAGGAAAGCGAGCTTGCATCGGCGAACGCGATCGTGTCGATCCCGACGGTTATTCTTTTCAGTCAGGGTAAGATAGCGGGAAAGCTTGTAGGTGCGAGAAGCTTTGATGATTATGCAGATTTGATAGAAAAATTCATATAAATGAATAAAAATTCATTAAAAGCTGAGATTTTTTCGGAAAACGCTTGCATTTTTATTCAAAATAGTGTATAATATGTATATTCTATCGGGAGCCCATGTCCGGGCTCCCATAAACGTTGGAAAGGAAAAACAAGATGTTAAACGATGTAATTGCATTGGATAAAAAATATTACATGAATACCTTCGGCAACCGTCTTCCGGTATGCTTTGAAAAGGGCAAGGGAATGAAGCTCTATGCCGATAACGGTGATGTGTATTATGATTTTCTCGGCGGTATTGCGGTCAACGCTATCGGTCACTGCCATCCGGATTTTATTTCTGCAATGAAGGCGCAGCTTGATAAGATGGTACACACCTCAAGCTTGTATTACATAGAAAATCAGGCAAGGCTTGCCCAAAGGCTGGTTGAAAGCACATGCGCAGATAAGGCATTTTTCTGCAACAGCGGAGCGGAGGCGAACGAGGGCGCGTTCAAGCTTGCGAGAATGTATTTTTACAAAAAGGGTATTGACAGGTCTGAAATAATCTCTCTCGACCATTCCTTCCACGGCAGAACGATCGCAACCGTAGCGGCAACCGGTCAGGAGCATTATCAGGCGCCGTACCGTCCGTTTACAAACGGCTTTAAGCAGATCGCGCCGAACAGCTTTGAGGCTGTTGAGGAGGCTGTAACCGATAAAACGGCCGCAGTCATAGTCGAGCTTATTCAGGGTGAGTCGGGCGTAAATCCGATGGATGCCGAATACGCGAAAAAGCTCCGTAAATTCTGTGACGAAAAAGGTATTCTTCTTATAGTAGACGAGGTTCAGACAGGAATGGGGAGAACAGGAAAGCTTTTCGCTCATGAGCTTTACGGCATAGAGCCGGATATTTTTACCTGCGCAAAGGCGCTTGGCGGCGGTGTTCCGATAGGCGCGGTATGCGCAAAGGCAGAGGTCGCGGCGGCATTTGAGCCGGGCGACCACGGCACGACCTTCGGCGGCAATCCCTTGGCAACAGCGGCAGGACTTGCGGTATTTGATATATTTGAAAAGGAAGGACTTGTAGAAAACAGCGCAGTAATGGGAGAGCTTTTCAAAAAGAAGCTCCGGGGGGTACAGGCGAGGTATCCGGAAAAGATCGTTGACGTAAGAGGCGCGGGACTGCTTATCGGTATTGAGATAAAGCCCGAGATCGCATCAGCGGTATTTAAGAAGCTGCACGAAAAGAAAATGCTTACAAGCCTTTGCAAGGGGCTTACGATCCGTCTTGCTCCGGCACTCAACATAACGGAAAAAGAAATTGATGTATTTATAAAGGCATTAGACGAGACAATGAAGGAGATTTGATATGAAGGATTTGATCAGCTTACATGACCTCACAGCGGAGGAGGTTCAGAATTTATTAAAGTTAGGAATAAAGCTTAAGGCGGAATTAAAGGCAGGCATACCGCACCCGATACTGAAGGGCAAGACACTGGGTATGATATTTACAAAGTCATCGACAAGGACCCGTGTTTCCTTTGAGGTCGGTATGACGCAGCTCGGCGGATACCCTCTGTTCCTGTCATCGAATGATATTCAGCTCGGACGCGGCGAAACGATTCATGATACGGCAAAGGTATTGGAGCGTTATCTTGACGGTATTATGATACGTACATACGCCCACAGTGATGTTACTGAGCTTGCCGAGGAGGCTAATATTCCGGTGATCAACGCGCTTACGGATTTACTGCATCCGTGTCAGGTGCTTGCGGATCTTATGACGACCTATGAGCACAAGGGCAAGCTTGAAGGACTGAAATTCGCATATATCGGCGATGGAAACAATATGGCTCATTCTATTATGTACGGATGCGCAAAGGCGGGTCTTGACTGCGCGATCGCAGCACCGGCGGATTATCAGTGTGACGCTGAGGTTGTTGAGAATGCCAAGGCGGACTTCAAGGCGGCGGGCAGGGAGCTTATTCTCACACAAGACCCTACTGAGGCTATAAGGAACGCCGATGTTGTTTATACAGACACATGGGTATCAATGGGTATGGAGGCCGAAAAGGAGGAGCGTCAGAGGGTATTTATGCCGTATCAGGTAAATAAGGAGCTGTTTGCGAAGGCTGCCGATGACGCGATATTTATGCACTGTCTGCCGGCATACCGCGGCTTTGAGGTAACGGAGGACGTGATCGACGGACCGCAGAGCGTAATATTTGATGAGGCGGAGAACCGTTTGCATGCCCAGAAGGCTGTAATGGCGACTCTTATGGGTTGATTTATGGCGCTTCCGTTACATGTATATTATCAGAACCTGTTCCAGATCAGACCGGCAAACGAGAACGACATACCCGACATTATGAAAATAACCCGCGAGGCATTTATTAAATATAAGGAAATGGCGGGGATCGAGCAGGTTGACGCGCTTGATGAAACATATGATGATGTAAAGCGCGATCTTGAAAACAAGATTGTCCTTCTGGCATTATCCGATGGGGAGCCTGTGGGGAGCGTTCGCGTGGAGGTATTCCCGGACGGCACGGCGGAGCTGACGCGCTTTGCCGTAAAGGTCACAAGCCAGAACAACGGTATCGGAAAATCGATCATGAATCTTGTTGACCGTCTTATGGTGAAACGGGACGTGAAAAGCGTACACCTGTACACAGGCGCAAAAATAACTTCGCTCATACGTTTCTATTACGGACGCGGATTCTATATTGATTCCACCGACAAATCACGCGGATATATAAGAGCAAAGCTTGTCAAGGATTATATTTAAAGAATAAAACGGCTTCCGTAAGGCGCTTAAAACGCCCCGTGAAGCCGTTTTTCTTTATTTCTTTGGTGATATTGACTCCAGATGAGCATGAATATTCCTGAATTCATCCGTTTCCCGTATTGCGTCAAATGATTTCCTTGTATCCATGAGCTGCAGCAGATGTACGGTATCAAGGTAACGGCGTTCCTCACTGTCCGAAAGCATATGAGCAAGATTAAGCATAACTGTAATTTTGCGGCAAGCTTTCTTTGAGAGAGCTTACGCTCTTTTCGCAGTTGGGCTATTCTTTTCCCGCATATGTTATTTGTGCCGTCAGGGGCTTTCAATTTAAACATAGAAATTCTCCTTAAGAACACAATTAAAACTATTTACAATATATTCATTTTATGATATAATCACAATAAAATGTTGAACACTATTCAACAAAATATAAATAAGGAGGGAATTTAAAAAAAATTAAAAGGCATCTTAAGGACAGCAGGAGCAGTCGTGGGTTTTATAAATGAACAGGCTTTATGCTGTAAATAATTTTTATTTTCTATTTACAAATAATCAAAATTATGTTATTATAAAGATGCGACAATCTATAACTTAATATAAAAGTATTAAAAGCATCAGTGTATAGTTTTTGTAAAAAACGCTATATGCTTTGTTTGTCATCAACTGTTTGTTTTTGATGCTTTATAGTTATAGATGTGTCGCAGCATTTAATCAAAGCGGGCGTTTTTATTGTGCCGCTTGGTTATTGCCACGGCACATTTTATTTTCATTAACTTTTACAAAACTATATTTCTTAGGAGGAATGACAAAGTGAAAAAAAGATTAATTGGTTTATTTATGGCAGCATGTATGATGTTCATGCTGTTACCTTCCGTAACGTGGGGTGCAACTATAGTGGACAGCGGAACATGTGGTGATAATATAACATGGATGGTTGACAGTGAAGGGACGCTTACAATCAGTGGTACGGGGGAGATGTGGAACTATAATGGATATGAAGTTGTGAGTGACGCGCCATGGAGATTCTGTACATATACCAAAGTTATAATAAAAGATGGCGTGACAAGTATTGGTGACTGCGCTTTTTATCTTGGTGTAGAAGATGATCATGGATTGTCAAGCATTGAAATTCCCGATAGCGTAGAGCGTATAGGAAAATATGCATTTTTTCATTGTCGTGAATTAAAAAGTATAAACTTACCTTATGGAATAAAGAAAATTGATGATTATGCATTTTATTGCAGCGGACTTGCGGGGATTGATATTCCTGCAAGTGTAGAAGATATTGGTATCGGCGTTTTTGCAGGCAGTTGTTCGTATAGTATTATCGAAAATATTGGAAATATAAATGTGGATGCTGAAAATCAAAAATATTGTTCAATAAATGGAAGCTTATTCAATAAGGAACAAACTGAATTAATTGCATATGGGGAAGACAGACTTTCATATACGATACCCAATAGTGTAAATACTATAGGGGCATGTGCGTTTGCTGGCTGTCAATCTATTACAAACATAGCAATCCCCAATAGTGTAAATATTATAGAGGACTGTGCTTTTGCACACTGCAGATCTATCACAAACATAACAATCCCCAATAGTGTAAATATTATAGAGGACTGTGCTTTTGCAGACTGCAGTTCTATCACAAACATAACAATCCCAAATAGTATAAATAGTATTGGAGAAGATCTTTTTCTCTATTGTGATAATTTGCGAGATATTTATTATATGGGTTCAGAAATTGAGTGGAATAATATAGAGGGTATTAATAGGACGGATTTTACCGAGTTTACAATACATTACAATTCGATGCCCCAAGTTGAAGATACAGCCCCATTTACTGTAACCTATTCCGGGAATACGGCTACTGTTACAAATATATCCGATACTGCTCAGACAGCGGATATCATTATTGGGAGCTATACAAGCCGGGGAGCGTTAAATGAAATTACAAGCTATTCGCGACTGGAACTCTATGGCGGTATTTCAGAGAAATACACCTTGCCCGCAAACGGCAAGATATTTGTGTGGAATAGCCTTGGCGGCATGAAGCCGATGAACAAGTAAGCTATATTCATATAATATAAAAGACATATCATCAATTATTTGTCGCATGATGATATGTCTTTTTATTACAAATTATTAATCGTCAAAGCCGTTGGGATGAGTTGACTGCCATCTCCATGAGTCCTCGCACATTTCGGCAATTCCGCGTGTCGCTACCCATTCAAGCTCATTCTTAGCCTTTGCCGCGTCCGCATAGCATTCCGCAATATCTCCGGGACGTCTCGGGTCGATCTGGTACGGAAGCTCCTTGCCGCAAGCCTTTGAGAATGCCGCGATAATCTGAAGAACACTGTAGCCGTTTCCCGTGCCGAGGTTATAGATATGCACGCCCTCCTTGCCTGAGCAGTGCTCAATAGCCTTGAGGTGACCGAGAGCAAGGTCAACAACATGAATGTAATCTCTTACACCTGTGCCGTCAGGCGTCGGGTAATCGTTACCGAATACGTGAACCTTTTCAAGCTTGCCTACAGCAACCTGAGCTACATACGGGAGAAGGTTGTTCGGAATGCCCTTCGGATCCTCGCCAAGCTCGCCGCTCTTGTGCGCGCCGATCGGGTTGAAGTAACGGAGAAGCGTGACTGAGAGCTTCGGATTAGCCTTTGAAGCATCGGTCATGATCTGCTCGATCATAAGCTTTGTTGAGCCGTACGGATTTGTTGTCGAGAGCGGGAAGTCCTCTGTGATCGGAACGGTTTTCGGCATACCGTAAACCGTGGCCGAGGAGGAGAATACGATATTATTTACATCATACTTTTCCATAAGCTCCATGAGTATCAATGTGCCTGTGATGTTGTTATGGTAATATCTGAGCGGAATCTGTGTTGATTCGCCTACCGCCTTAAGCCCTGCAAAGTGGATAACGGCATCAATCTTATTTTCAGCGAATATTTTCTCCATATTATCACGGTCGAGAAGATCGTACTGATAGAACGGAAAATCCTTGCCTGTAAGCCTTTTGATTGCCTCTACCGCCTTGATGTTTGAATTATCAAGATTGTCTACTACTACTATATCGTAGCCTGCATTGAGAAGCTCAACACAGGTATGGCTGCCTATGTATCCGGCGCCGCCTGTAACGAGAATATTCATTGTATTTCCCTCCTGAATTAAAATATGTTATTTATATTATATATCAATATAGAGGAAATTGCAAGAGCGAGTTAAAAAATATCTCTTTTTGCTTTGAGATGTCTTCTTATTACCGTGATAACGGACAGCAGTATACACAGGAGCATGAACACCGGGACGATAACTCTGTTCGGGGTCTGCTCCTCGGCTGACTTCATCTCAGTCCAAAGCTCCTGCATTTTCCGGTTTGCCTCATCTGACAGGTTTCTGAAGGTTTCCGTGCGCGAATTGAGAAACTCGTCGTTGGGATACGCGACCTCATCGTTCCGCTCCTCCTCATCAAGCATATCAAATGCGGCGCTGTTCGGGGTTGAGTAGCCTATATATTCCGTTGTGGAGTATGCAATATCCGGCTCGCACATGAAATTGATGTACATTTCGGCGGCAAGCTTGTTTTTCGCTCCCTTCGGAATACATATCGCGTCAACAAACAGGTTGGTTCCGCTTTCAGGGATCACGAAGGACAGATCCTCGTATTCGTCCATAAGCGTCCTCGCGTCACCTGCGTAATACGGCGCAATGATCGCTTCTCCCGCTCCCATCTTATCGAAAATTTCATCCATTACATATGCCTGGACGATCTTTTTCTGCTCGGTGAGCTTTTCCGCCGCTTTTTGCAGCTCATCGGGATCCTCTGTGTTAAGGCTGTAGCCGAGAAGAATTTCAGCGATCGCAAAAGCATCGCGCGGATTGTCGAACATGAGCAGTCTGTCAGCGTAATCCTCATTCCAGAGAATATCCCAGTCAATGTTCTCCTCCTCAACGACCGTGTTGTCGTAAATTATGCCGACCGTGCCCCAGGTATAAGGAACAGAGTATTTCTGTTCGGGGTCATATTCGGGATCTATGAATTTATCCGTAATATTCTTCATATTCGGAATATTTGAATAATCCAGCGGCTCCAGCATATCCTCACTGATCATTCGTGAGATCATATAGTCGGAGGGGATAATCACATCATAGCTTGAGCCGCCGCCCTTCAGCTTTGCGTAAAGCTCCTCGTTTGTCGCATAGGTAGTATAATTGACCTTTATCCCGGTGAGATTGGTGAATTCCCTGTTCACGTCAAGTGTGCCGTCCGAGCCGTCAGATATGTATTCACCCCAGTTATACACGTTAAGAGTGATATTCTGCCCCTTGAGCGCCGAATAATAATCCGGATCGTCAACATTTAAGGTCATTGTTTCCTCATCTCCGGACGGCTCTTCATCCGCGGCATCGTCCTCAATATGAGAGCAGCCGCCTATAAGCATGGAGCCGAGCAGGAGAGCGAGTATCAGCGATAAATATTTTCTCATTGGCGCTTGCCTCCCTTCTTCTGCGCACTTCTGCGCTCGTAAATATTCTTTGACACAAGTATTACGATTACGACAAGGAAGATAATTGTAGAAAGAGCGTTTATCTCCGGGCTTACCTTTCTTCTGGTCATAGAGTAAATTGTGATCGGGAGTGTCTGCGCCTTTGAGCCGTTTGTGAAGTAGCTGATAACAAAGTCGTCAAGGGAGAAGGTCAATGACATCATAAGTCCCGAAAGTATTCCCGGCATAATCTCGGGAAGTATAACCTTGAAAAATGCCTGAACCGGTGAACAGCCGAGGTCCTGCGCGGCCTCGTAGATGTTCGGGTTCATTTGCCTGAATTTCGGCATGATATTCAGAACTACATACGGCACATTAAAGGTGATATGCGCTATAATGAGAGTACCGAAGCCGAATTCAAAGTTCATTCTTGCCGCGAAGAATACGAACAGCAGCATCATTGACACTCCTGTCACAATTTCAGGGTTTACGATCGGTATATTGTTGACATTCAGCGTAATTGCCTTCGACGCCTTTTTCATTGAGTTTATTCCAACGGCGGCAGCCGTTCCCAGTATCGTGGCGCCTGCCGCTGAGATAACCGCGACAATAATGGTGTTGAGCAGTGAGCGGAGAATAAGCTCGTTATGAACAAGCCTTACATACCAGTCGAAGGTAAAGCCCGTCATTTGACTGTGGCTCTTTGTGGTGTTGAAGGAAAATACGATCAGCACAAATATCGGCACATAGAGGAACAGCATTACAAGCAGGAGATACAGCTTTGAAATAATCGAAGTCTTTTTCATTTTGTCCGCCTCCTTATATAAGCGGCTTGTCATCGTCAACATCAAACTGGTTCATCAATGTCATGATCAGAAGAACAATGACCATCAGAACAAGCGATATTGCCGCGCCGAGATTGGGGTTATACGAGTTGCCCAGGAATTGCATTTCTATAAGATCGCCGATAAGCAGATTGCCGCCGCCGCCGAGCATTCTTGAAATAATGAAGGTACTGATTGCCGGAACGAATACCATTGTTATTCCGGACATGACGCCGGGCATTGAGAGGGGAAGAATGACCTTTGCAATAACGTTTGCGCGGCTGCAGCCGAGGTCCTGCGCCGCCTCAAGCACACTCTTGTCGATCTTTACCATTACATTGTAAACCGGCAGCAGCATAAACGGCAGATAGTTATATACCATTCCGAGAACGACTGCGCCCTGGGTGTTCAGCATTTTGAACGGTCCAAGCCCGAAAAGCCCGAAAACCCGGTTGAGAACACCGTTATTGCCGAGGATAGTCATCCATGCGTAGGTTCTGAGCAGAAAGTTCATCCACATCGGCAGCATTACTATCATCAGCAGCGTTCCCTGATAGCTCGTATCCATTTCGGACAGTATCATTGCCACGGGATATGCGATGATAAGACATATTGCCGTGGCGATAGCCGCAAGCCATATTGAACGGATGAAGATGTTTGTGTACTGCGATACGTTTGCAACATAGTCAAGAGTGAACCGGCCGTCTTTAAAGAATGCAAAGTATGCGACCATAAGCAGCGGAACGACAACGAAAACCGCCATCCATGCCAGATAAGGAGCAGAAACTATCTTTTTCATGGTTACTCCTCCATCTTATTCATAATATGTATATCATCGGGACCAAAGCTGAGGCCGACGGTGTCATTGATCGTTGCGGCTCTTGTTGAGTGTACAAGCCAGTCATGGTCGTACGCCTCTATCAGCATTTCATAGTGTACCCCCTTAAAGGTCACAGATTTTACGACGCCGGAAATGTGCTCCTCGTCCCGGGGGATAATCGTTACATCCTCGGGGCGGATAACAACATCGACCGGCTTGTTCTCGCCGAAGCCGCCGTCGACACATTCAAAATTTTTGCCGCTTATAGTGACAAGTCTGTCACGAACCATAAGTCCGTCCAGAATATTGCTTTCCCCGATAAAATCCGCTACAAACGCGTTTTTCGGCTCATTATATATATCAATGGGGGCGCCTATCTGCTGAATGGCGCCGCCGTTCATTACAACTACGGTGTCACTCATTGTAAGAGCCTCCTCCTGGTCGTGTGTTACATAGATAAAGGTGATTTCAAGACGCTGCTGCATACGCTTCAGCTCGATCTGCATTTCCTTTCTGAGCTTTAAATCAAGCGCGCCCAGCGGCTCGTCCAGCAGCAGTATTTTAGGTTCATTCACAAGCGCTCTTGCAATAGCGACACGCTGCTGCTGACCGCCGGAAAGACGGTTGATCGAGCGTTTTTCAAAGCCTGTAAGGTTTACAAGCTCCAGCATTTCCTTAACCTTGCGGTTAATTTCGTTTTCGGGAAGCTTCTTTACCTTAAGACCGAATGCGATGTTGTCATAAACATTGAGATGCGGAAACAGCGCATAGCGCTGAAACACTGTGTTTACGTTGCGTTTATGGGGCGGAACCGCCTTGATGTCCTTGCCTTCAAATTCGACGATTCCGGAATCCGGGGTCAGAAAGCCTCCGATAATACGGAGAGTTGTGGTCTTACCGCAGCCTGAAGGACCGAGGAAGGTCACAAATTCCTTGTCGCGTATATCCAGATTGATACTGTCAAGAATACGCTCCCCGTCAAAGGAAACACAGATGTTTTTTAGACTGATAATGTTTTTCTCCAATTTTCTACCTCCAATCGGTTGTTGATTTTATATTTGCGGATATTTAACATTATAACAGAATATAACGGAAAATACAATATAATATAAAAAAACAAAAAATTTTTTAAAAAAGCTTGACAATAATGGATTATTGTGGTAGAATGGAAAAAAATGTGACATATGTTAAAGTATGTGATAATTTAAATGTGAAATGAAAGGAAAAAGAAAATGGTTGGAATGAAAAGAAGTTTGAGTGTTTTTATCGCGGTATCTGCGATAATAGGATGCGTTTCGGCAAGCGCATACGCGGCGGACGCCGATAACGAAAGGGCGGTTTACGCGCCGAAACAGAGCATTTATGCGAACATATCCATTCCCATGACAGACGGTGTGACGTATTATTTTGTGGATCCTACAGATGACACGGCCGTTGTTCCCGGGGACAGCTTTGAGGAGATTTTGGGCTATATCAATGACCCAAAGATCGATCAGTGGATGAGTGATGCTGCGGGTATTGAGTTTTACAAAGAAAATGACAATTACGAGATAAAGTTGAATAGGTATACCGGAGCTAAATTTAAAATATATTGTAAGTTAGCTTCCAATGTTGAGAGTCTGGATTTTGAAAATTATACCGTGAACGCCGCCAATTCGCACGATGGTCAGATTGGAATTGAATTGAACGATAACGATTCGGGATATACATCGTTTACCATGACACTGACGGCAACCAAGGGAACCAGCGAGAGTACAGGCAGTTTTACTGTAGCTCCGACGGTGACTAAAAAATGCGCGGTTAAGTTGGGTACCGTTACCGATGGCGTTACCGTTAGCGGCTTAACGACGGACGGTACGCTTGTAAACCACGGCGCCGACGTCACTTTCCAGGTTAAATACGGCAGTGCTTATAATATAACGGTAAAGGCGAACGACGAGGAGATCAGCCCGACCTATTCAACGGGCGAAGCCGATACATATACCGTTTTCGGAGTGCAGAATGATGTTACGGTTACAGTCGCCGCTTCCGAAAAGGTCGGTGTAACGTTTACGGAAGAAGATAAGAAAACATTTGATGCTGAAGACGGCGGTGATCCTTACACGGGGCACTTTTACAGTGTGACACAGACAGCCGGGGATGACAGCGCTTCGTTTAAAATAGGAATACGTGCCAACTATATGTCGGACGGCGTGCCTTATAACAGATATTACGGATCCGAAACAGCGCTTACATTGAATAAGAACGCTTCGGTATACTTTGGCGTTGTAGCGCCTGAGGGGTATGTGCTGGAGCCTTACACCGACCTTGAACAAGATTTGATTACAACAACTGCGGGTGTTACGGCGGAAACATACGAACCGAACAACGACTGATGATAGGAGGCTGAAAGAAATGAAAAAGCAATTTGTAAATCCCGGAATCGAGATCACGTTATTCCGGCAGGAGAATATATCAACGACAGACGGCGGAGAGCCTGTTGTCAACAGTTCTTTTGTACCGCAGAGCAATCAGGAGAGTGCGCTTACGTGGGTGCAGGAGAAGGCGGCCTCTAATCAGAAGGCAGTGACGATTATACAATTCAATTAAACGATTTAAATTAAGAGATGTGTCGGTATGGTGCATCTCTTTTATTGTGGAAATATGCACAAAAATAAGTGTATAATCTCATGAAATTTGTTCAAACTTTTTTAAAGAAATTTGATAAAAAGATTGACTTTTTGTCATAACTATGCTAAAATAAGTTTGTTGTGACACTAGACAAACGATGATGCGGGAGGTTGCGGTATCAGTTAATGCCGGTTTTTCCGCGGAGATTGTCCGATTCTTGAAATCGGGCGGCAGTCAAGCCACCAAGTCTGTGTCCTGTGTGCGCTATGCCTGTGTGCGCTGCGGCGGATCGTCCGCGGCATAGGTGTGTGCACAGCAGGAGATCTGTGCCCCGACTATGCGCGGATAACAAAGTGGTGAAAATTGACTTGTACGACCCGTAAATCCTCGGATTTGACGGGTTTTTAAAAGGGCGATACAGAAACACCCGAGAGAGTGTACAATTTTCCGTAAGAGCTGTCGTGCAGGTGCAACGAATTAAATTTTATGAGGAGGGAATCTAAGTATGGCAGCAAACCAGAAAATCAGAATCAAGTTAAAGGCTTATGACCATGTGGTATTGGACCAGAGCGCCGAGAAGATAGTGGAAATCGCAAAGAGAACAGGCGCAAAGGTTTCGGGTCCGATCCCGCTTCCGACAGATAAGGAGATAATCACAATTCTCCGCGCGGTTCATAAGTACAAGGATTCGCGTGAGCAGTTCGAAAGAAGAACTCACAAGAGATTGATCGACATCGTGGTTCCGGGTCAGAGGACAATGGAATCGCTCATGAAGATCGATTTGCCGGCGGGTGTTGATATAAGCATCATCCAGAAGTAATAATCAGGTCAGGTTATTGCGGCAAAAAAAAACAATTTCGGCAGTAGCCTCGTATGAGGTTATGATGCAGGTCATGTTCGCGGCTGCTTTTACGCGAACCAATAACTGTTAATTTAGGAGGAAAATCATGAAGAAAGCAATTCTTGGTACAAAGATCGGTATGACTCAGATCTTTGGAGAAGGCGGCAGGGTTATCCCGGTTACAGCTATCCTTGCAGGACCGTGCGTTGTTGTTCAGAAGAAGACAACAGAGACAGACGGTTACGATGCGGTTCAGGTAGGCTTCGGTGATATCAAAGAGAAGAAGGTAAACAAGCCGCTCAAGGGACACTTCGCAAAGGCTAACGTAGCCAACAAGAAGTATTTAAGAGAGTTCAGACTTGACGATATTTCAGGACTGAATGTAGGTGACGAGATTAAGGCAGATGCTTTTGAGGCCGGAGACAAGATCGACGTCAGCGGCATTTCAAAGGGCAAGGGCTTTGCGGGTCCGATGAAGCACGGACTTCACAGAGGACCTATGACACACGGCTCAAAGTCAAAGAGAGTTTCCGGTTCAATGGGTATGTGCTCATATCCGGGACGCGTATTCAAGGGTAAGGTATTACCGGGTCATATGGGTGTCGATAAGGTTACAATCCAGAACCTCGAGGTAGTTAAGGTAGACGCCGAGCGGAATCTGATTCTCGTCAAGGGCGCCGTACCGGGCGTTAAAGGCAGTCTCATAACGATCAGAGACGCCGTTAAGGCGTAAGAGGTATTTGGAAAGGAGGAACAATAATGGCTAAATTGGCTTTATATAATATGGAAGGTCAGAAGACAGGCTCAATGGAAGCTTCAGACGCAATATTCGCAGTTGAGGTGAATGAATCGGTTCTTCATACAGTAGTCGTAAACCACCTTGCAAATATGAGACAGGGTACTCAGAACACAAAGACTCGTACCGAGGTTCGCGGCGGAGGCAGAAAGCCGTGGAGACAGAAGGGTACAGGTCGTGCGAGACAGGGTAGTATCCGCGCTCCGCAGTGGGTAGGCGGCGGCGTAGCGCTCGGTCCCAAGCCGAGAAGCTACAGCTACAACATAAACAGAAAGGTCAAGAGAGCGGCTCTTAAGTCGGCTCTTACGGCTAAGTATAACGATTATGCGGTATACGTAGTTGAGGATCTTTCGCTTGAAGAGATTAAGACGGCAAAGATCGCTGCATTGCTTAAGGGTCTTGATGTTACATCGGCTCTTATCGTAACGGCAGACGCTGATAACAATATCTATAAGTCATCAAGAAACATCAAGGATGTTACTCCGGCTCACGTCGGCACGCTTAACACATATGATGTTCTCAGACACAAGGCAATCGTTCTTTCAAAGGACGCGGTCGCTAAAATCGAGGAGGTGTATGCATAATGAATTCATACGATATCATAAAGAAGCCGATCATCACCGAAAAATCAATGAAGGTTGAGTTTGACAGAGACGGCAATGAAATCAAAAAGTACACTTTCGAGGTTCCGAAGACCGTAAACAAGCTTGAAATCAAATATGCGGTCGAGGAAGTGTTCGGAGTTAAGGTTGCTAAGGTAAACACAATTAACTACCGGGGCAAGCTTAAGAGAATGGGACGCACCGAGGGTAGAAGAGCTTCATGGAAGAAGGCAATCGTTACTCTTAAGCCGGACTCAAAGACAATCGAATTTTTTGATATGTAATTGGGGACGCACAGGCGTCAATGACTAAGAAATCCAGTAATATAGATAAGGAGAGTAAAGGATAATGGCTATCAGAAAGTATAATCCTACATCGCCTGCCAGAAGATTTATGACGGTTTCAGACTTTGCTGAGATCACAAAGAAGACTCCGGAGCGTTCGCTTCTTGCAAAGAAGAACAAGAATGCCGGAAGAAATGCTTCGGGTAAGATCACAGTTCGTCACAGAGGCGGCGGTAACAAGCAGAAGTACAGAATTATAGACTTTAAGCGTCAGAGAGACGGTATGGAAGCTACCGTTATCGGTATTGAGTACGATCCGAACAGATCAGCTAATATCGCGCTCATTCAGTATGAGGACGGCGTTAAGGCATATATAATCGCTCCGGAAGGCCTTACAGACGGTATGAAGGTCGTTTCGGGAGAGGGCGCTGACGTCAAGGTCGGCAACGCGTTGTTCATTAAGGATATTCCGGTCGGCACATTGATACACAATGTAGAGCTTCATCCGGGCAAGGGCGCGCAGCTCGTAAGAGCAGCAGGCGAGAGCGCTCAGCTTATGGCTAAGGAAAACGGTTACGGACAGGTAAGACTCCCGTCAGGCGAGGTAAGACTTGTAGCTCTTAACTGTAAGGCGACAATCGGTATTGTAGGCAACCAGCAGCATGAGAACATTTCGATCGGTAAGGCCGGAAGAAAGAGACACATGGGCTGGAGACCGACAGTTCGAGGCGTAGTTATGAACCCGAACGACCATCCGCACGGCGGCGGTGAGGGTAAGTCGCCTATCGGACGTCCGGCGCCGGTTACACCGTGGGGCAAGCCTGCGCTCGGTCTTAAGACAAGAAAGTCAAAGAACCGCACAAACAGGTTTATCGTTAAGAGAAGAAACGACAAGTAATTTTATAAATATTTTGTCCTTATATTGTTCGTAAAAAGGAGGAACAGAGAATGAGCAGATCGATTAAAAAGGGACCTTTCGTTGAAGAACGTCTTATGAAAAGAATCGATGCGATGAACGAAGCCAACGAAAAGAAGGTCGTTAAGACCTGGTCAAGAGCTTCGACTATATTCCCTGAAATGGTTGGTCACACAATCGCAGTTCATGATGGCAGAAAGCATGTTCCGGTTTTCGTAAGCGAAGACATGGTTGGACATAAGCTTGGTGAGTTTGCGCCGACAAGAACCTTTAAGGGTCATGTTGGCTCAAAGACATCAAGATAATCAGAACGGGAATAATTCGTTAATCAGAATTCAGAGTAAAATACAATCCAAAACGATTGGAAGGAGGATTTCCTAATGGAAGCACGTGCAACAGTTAAATATGCTCGCATATCATCCAGAAAGGTGAAGATTGTTCTTGATCTTATCAGAAATAAGCCGGTTACAGTGGCTGAGGCGATCTTGAAGAACACACCGAAATCAGGATGTGAATATGTTGGTAAGCTTCTTGCATCAGCAGTAGCTAATGCAGTTAATAATAATAACATGGACCGTGACAAGCTGGTAGTATCAGAGTGCTATGCGGCACAGGGCCCGACATTAAAGAGAATTCAGCCCCACGCACAGGGCAGAGCTTTTAGAATCTTAAAGAGAACCAGCCATATCACATTAGTGGTTAAGGAATTGGAAGACTAATCAGAAGGAGGTTAACTCATGGGACAGAAGGTTAATCCGCATGGACTCAGAGTCGGTGTAATCAAGGACTGGGACTCGAAATGGATCGCAGACAAGAAAGAGTTCGGAGACCAGTTGGTTGAAGATTACAGCATAAGAAAATTTGTTAAGAAGACCTGCTTCAATGCCGGTATTGCTAAGATCGGCATCGAAAGAAAGCAGAAGAGAATATTTATAACAATCCATGCTGCAAAGCCGGGTATAATCATCGGCCGCGGCGGCGCGGAGATAGATAAGCTTAAGGCTCAGATCGAAAAGCTTACAGGCAAGACTGTAAACGTAAACATCATGGAGGTCAAGAGCCCCGATACAAACGCCCAGCTCGTTGCAGAGAACATCGCAGCGCAGCTTGAGAACCGTATTTCATTCAGACGCGCAATGAAGCAGGTTATGGGCAGAGCCATGAGACTGGGCGCAAAGGGTATCAAGACTGCGGTTGCAGGCCGTGTAGGCGGCGCTGAGATCGCAAGAACAGAGCATTATCATGAAGGAACTATCCCGCTTCAGACACTCCGCGCGGATATCGACTACGGCTTTGCCGAGGCAAAGACAACCTATGGTATCTTAGGCGTTAAGGTCTGGATCTATAAGGGTGAGATCTTAAACGTAGCCGAGGGCAGAAAGAAGGAAGCTGAAGCTCAGGCTAAGGAAAACAACAAGCGTCGTGACAGCAACAATCGTCGCCGCGGAGACAGAAACAACCGCCGCGGAGGAGAAAGACGCACGAGAAATAATGACTCAAAAGGAGGTAAGCAGTAATGTTAATACCTAAAAGAGTTAAGTTCAGAAGAGTTATGCGCGGCAGAATGAAGGGTAAGGCTCTTCGCGGCAATAAGGTTACAAACGGATCATACGGTCTTGCAGCTCTTGAGCCGGCATGGATAACATCAAGACAGATCGAAGCAGCCCGTATCGCTATGACAAGATATATCAAGCGTGGCGGTAAGGTCTGGATAAAGATTTTCCCGGACAAGCCGGTATCAGCTAAGCCGGCAGGCGTTCGAATGGGTAAAGGTAAGGGTGCTCCGGAATACTGGGTATCAGTAGTTAAGCCGGGCAGAGTCATGTTCGAGATGGACGGCATTTCAGAGGATGTTGCTCGTGAGGCTATGCGTCTTGCCATGCACAAGCTCCCGATCAAGTGTAAGTTTGTTAAGCGTGAGGATGGTGAGCAGTAATGAAAATAAACGAAATCAGAGATTTATCAACCGCTGAGCTTGAAGTGAAGCTTCAGGATTATAAAAAAGAGCTCTTCAATCTGCGTTTTCAGAAGGCAGTAAACCAGTTAGAAAATCCGAAGAGAATTACTGATGTTAAGAAGACTATTGCTCGTATTCTTACAGTAATTAACGAGCGTGAAGACTAATTACTACAGTAACAGATTTCAAATTGCTTGAAAGGAGGCACTTTTCTGTGGAAACAAGAAACAGACGTAAGGTTAAGATAGGCAAGGTAGTCAGCAATAAGATGGATAAGACTATCGTGGTTGCCATTGGAGAGAATAAGAAGCACCCGCTCTACGGCAAGATTGTAAAGCATACCTATAAGCTGAAGGCGCATGATGAGAACAATGAATGCCAGATCGGCGATAAGGTAAAGGTAATGGAAACAAGACCGCTCTCAAAGGATAAGAGATGGAGATTGGTAGAAATAGTAGAAAAGGTTAAGTAAGCTATTTCGGAAGGAGGATTTCGTAATGATTCAGGTACAGACACGCTTGAAGGTTGCCGACAACACCGGTGCTAAGGAAGTTATGTGTATCCGTGTTATGGGCGGCTCAAAGAAGAGATATGCGGCTGTTGGCGATGAAATTATATGCAGCGTTAAAAAGGCAACACCAGGCGGCGTTGTTAAAAAGGGCGACGTCGTTAAGGCAGTTGTAGTCAGGACAGTTAACATGTCAAAGCGCGCTGACGGTTCATATATCAGATTCGACGAAAATGCAGCTGTAATAGTAAGAGACGATAAGAACCCGAGAGGTACTCGTATTTTCGGACCGGTCGCAAGAGAGCTCAGAGATAAAGAATACATGAAGATTCTTTCATTGGCTCCGGAAGTTCTTTAATTACAGGAGGAAGTCGGAAATGAATAAAATGCATGTAAAGAGAGGCGATACCGTAGCGGTAATCGCCGGTAAGGATAAGGGCAAGGAGGGCAAGGTTGTCACAGCCATTCCTTCCGCCAACAAGGTTATCGTAGAGGGCGTTGCAATTGCTTCTAAGCATCAGAAGGCAAGAGTGCAGGGTCAGGAGAGCGGTATAATTCATAAGGAAATGCCGATCGATGCATCAAACGTTATGAGAGTCTGCCCTAAGTGCGGTAAGCCTGCAAGAGTCGGTATCAAGGTATATGAGGACGGCTCAAAGGCTCGTTACTGCAAGAAGTGCGGCGAGACATTCAACGATTGATGAGAGGAGGTACACTTAAACAATGAGTAGATTACAGGATAAATACAATCAGGAAATTGCACCGGCTCTCATGAGTAAGTTTGGTTATAAGAGTGTAATGCAGATCCCGAAGCTCGTTAAGATTACGGTAAACATCGGTCTTGGCGAGGCTAAGGAGAACTCAAAGGTTATTGATGCTGCTACGGGCGATCTCGCCGCGATCACAGGTCAGAAGCCGGTTCTCACTCGCGCAAAGAAGTCAGTAGCTAACTTCAAGCTCAGAGAGGGTATGATAATCGGTACAAAGGTTACTTTAAGACGTGACAAGATGTATGAGTTCATGGACAGATTGTTCAACGTAGCTCTGCCGCGTGTACGCGACTTCAGAGGTGTAAGCGCTAACGGCTTTGACGGAAGAGGAAACTTCTCATTCGGAATCAAGGAACAGCTTATATTTCCTGAAATCGACTATGATAAGATCGACAAGATCAGAGGTATGGACGTCAACTTTGTAACAACTGCAAAGACAGATGAGGAAGCGCGCGAGCTTTTAAAGCTCTTCGGCGCTCCGTTCCAGGCGTAATCATAGAAGGAGGAACAAATCATGGCAAAAACATCTATGAAGGTTAAACAGCAGAGAAAGCCTAAGTTTTCAACACAGGCTTATACAAGATGCAAGATTTGCGGCAGACCGCACGCATATCTTCGCAAGTTCGGCATCTGCCGTATCTGCTTCAGAGAGCTCGCTTACAAGGGTCAGATTCCCGGTGTAAGAAAGGCAAGCTGGTAAATTGCCGGCCGGAAGGCAGGGCAAGACCCCGAATTAGTATAGAAGAACAAATTGTGTTCGAAACACGTCAGCGGTGATAATCGTTTCACCGTGGAAGGAGGTAAACTTAAATGCAGATCACTGATCCTATCGCAGATTTGCTTACAAGAATCAGAAACGCTAATACTTCAAAGCACGAAACTGTGGATTGCCCGTCATCAAAGATGAAGGTTGCAATCACAGACATTCTTGCCAACGAAGGTTATATAAAGGGCTATCAGGTTATTGAGGACGGCAAGCAGGGCGTTATCAGAATAACATTAAAATACAGCCAGACAGGCGAAAAGGCAATATCGGGACTTAAGAGAGTATCAAAGCCGGGTCTCAGATATTATGCAAGTGCTGACGAGATGCCGAGAGTTTTGAAGGGACTGGGTACAGCAATCGTATCAACTTCAAAGGGTATCATGACAGACAAGGCTGCCCGCAAGGAGCACATCGGCGGCGAAGTTCTTTGCTTCGTCTGGTAATCGCAGCCAAAACATAGTTTATTAATATAATTAATATATAATAACTGAAAACCTTACCGTCCGCAAGCTGCGGACGTGTGAGAGAAAATTTAAGTTAAGGAGGAAAATCCTATGTCAAGAATAGGTAGACTGCCGATCACAATCCCGGCAGGCGTAAAAGTAGACGTAACTGATGATAATACTATCACAGTTAAGGGCGCAAAGGAAACTTTGACAAGAACACTTCATCCGGACATGAAGGTCGTTATCGAAGGCGATACGATCACGATTGTACGTCCGTCAGATGACAAGCTGCACAGATCGCTTCATGGTCTTACAAGAACTCTTGTAAACAACATGATCATCGGTGTAACAACAGGCTTCACAAAGGCTCTTGAGATCAACGGTGTTGGTTACAGATGCTCAATGAAGGGTAAGACGCTTAATCTTACACTCGGTTATTCGCATCCGGTAGAGTATACTCCGGAGGACGGTATAACAATCGAAGCCCCGCAGCCGAACCAGATCCTTGTAAAGGGCGCTGATAAGGAGCGCGTTGGTGCTGTTGCCGCAAAGATCAGAAGCTTCAGAGCTCCTGAGCCGTATAAGGGCAAGGGTATCAAGTACGCTGATGAGCACATCAGACGCAAGGAAGGTAAAGCAGGCGGCAAGAAGAAATAATTGAAAGGAGTGTTCTTATAATGATAAAGAATAAAGATAAAAATCAGGCTAGGATTAAGCGTCATTACAGAGTAAGAAAGAACATCTCCGGTACTGCGGAGAGACCTCGTCTTAACGTATTCAGAAGCTTGAAGCATATCTATGCTCAGTTAATAGATGATGTTAACGGTGTAACACTTGTTGCGGCATCAAGCGTAGAAAAGGGCTTTGAGGGTAACGGATCAAACGCTGAGGGTGCTAAGGCTGTCGGCAAGGCAATAGCTGAAAAGGCGATTGCGGCCGGTATCAAGGAAGTAGTATTCGACAGAGGCGGATACGTATACCACGGTAGAGTTGCCGCTCTTGCTGAAGGTGCAAGAGAAGGCGGCTTGGAATTCTAAAGAAGGAGGGCAAACAAGTGACTGAAAGAATTGACGCTACAAACATGGAGCTTGAAGAAAACGTTGTTGCAATTAACCGTGTTTCAAAAACAGTTAAGGGCGGACGTACAATGAGATTCAGCGCATTGGTCGTTGTTGGCGACGGCAACGGCATCATAGGCAGCGGTTCAGGCAAGGCCGCTGAAATCCCTGAGGCTATCAGAAAGGGTATTGAAGCTGCAAAGAAGAACCTCGTAAGAGTTCCGCTCGTTGGTACAACTATTCCGCATGAGGTTACAGGCATTTCAGGTGCAGGCACGGTGCTCCTTAAGCCGGCTAAAGAAGGTACCGGCGTTATCGCGGGCGGCGCGGCGCGTGCTGTGCTTGAGCTTGCAGGTATTAAGGATATCAGAGCAAAGAGCTTACGTTCAAACAACAAGCGTAATGTTGTTAATGCAACTATTGCCGGCCTCGCAAATCTTAAGAGTGTAGAAGAAGTTGCAAAGCTTCGCGGCAAGACTGTTGACCAGATCAGAGGTTAATGGTAAGGAATTCAGCAGAACTCTATACTGATTAACAGAAAGGAATGGTTAAGTAATGGCTAAATTAAAGATTACTTTGGTTAAGAGCACGATCGGCAGAAAGCAGGATCAGATCAAGACTGTCGAAGCTCTCGGCCTTAAGAAGATCCGCTCGGTTGTTGAACATAATGACACACCGGAGATCAGAGGAATGATTAACAAGGTAACACACCTTGTAACAGTAGAAGAAATTTGAGCGGGGAGGTGCAACGAATGAAACTTGAAGAATTGAAGCCGCAGGCAGGCTCAACTCATAGAAAGAAGATTATCGGCCGTGGCATCGGTTCAGGCGTCGGTAAGACTTCGGGCAGAGGCCAGAAGGGTCAGAAGGCCAGAAGCGGCGGCGGTGTAAGACCGGGCTTTGAAGGCGGTCAGATGCCGTTGTACAGACGTTTGCCCAAGCGCGGCTTCCACAACAAATTTGCCAAGAGGTTCGTAACAGTAAATGTTGAGGTACTCGACAAGTTTAACGATGGCGATGAGGTAACGGCTGAAGCATTGCTCGCAAAAGGCATTATCAGCAGGACGCTTGACGGCGTTAAGTTCCTCGGCAGAGGCGAGGTTACAAAGAAGGTTACCGTTAAGGTAGCCAAGGTTAGCGAATCAGCTAAAGAAAAAGTAGAAAAGGCAGGCGGAAAGGTCGAGGTGATGTAATATGCTCGATACAATCAGAAACGCTTGGAAAATTCCTGATTTAAGACGCAGAATAATTTTCACGCTTTTCATGCTTGTCGTATTCAGATTCGGCGCCCATATTCCGGTGCCGTATCTGAGTAAGGATGCGATGGATGCGTTCCTTACAAGCAGCGGAGGCGGTATGAACCTGTTCAACCTGTTCGATACCTTCACCGGCGGCGCATTCAGGAACGCCACAGTGCTTGCAATGGGTGTTTCACCGTATATCAATGCATCAATTATTATACAGCTTCTCACAGTCGCTATTCCGTCACTCGAAAGACTGGCTAAGGAAGGACTTGAGGGAAGAAAGAAGATAAATAAGATCACACGCTACCTTGGTATCGCGCTTGCGTTTGTCCAGGGCGCGGGTCTGTATGTAACGCTGTACAATATGGGCAGCGCGATTACAAATCCGAGTGTGCTTACATTCTTTGTAATTGTATTGACATTTACAGCCGGTACGGCATTCATTGTATGGATTGGTGAGCAGATCACAGAAAAGGGTCTCGGTAACGGCGTATCAATGATCATCTTCGCCGGTATCGTTTCAAGGATCCCGTCAGCATGTCAGGCGGTATTCAACACATATGTTAAGGGAACAAGCTACAGTGCGATGGGTATTGTAGAGGCGCTTGTGATCCTCGCGGTAGCGATTGCGGCTATAACATTGGTTGTATACTTCACAAATGCAGAGAGAAGAATTGCCGTTCAGTACGCTAAGCGTGTTGTCGGCAGAAAAATGTACGGCGGTCAGAGCACGAATATTCCGATAAAGGTTGCGGCAGGCGGCGTAATGCCGATCATCTTTGCTTCATCCATTATGGCATTCCCGTCAACGATCGTAAGCCTGTTAAACGGCGGAAACGTTCCGCAGTCGGGCTTCGGCGGCACAATACTGAACTGCTTGTCATCGACAGGTCCTGTCTGGACAACGTGTGTTTACGGTGTTCTTTACTTCCTGTTGATAATATTCTTCACATACTTCTATTCAACAATTCAGTTTAATCCTATTGAAATGTCGAATAACATTAAGAAGAGCGGCGGTTATATTCCGGGTATCAGACCGGGTAAGCCGACAAGTGATTTTATTTCAAGAATAACATCAAGACTGAACCTTATCGGTTCACTGTTCCTTGGTATTATCGCGGTGCTCCCGATCATCATCGGCAGCATTACAGGCAACAACTCACTTCAGATTGGCGGTACATCACTCCTTATCATGGTTGGTGTTGCGCTTGAAACAGTTCAGCAGATCGAATCACAGATGATAATGCGTCACTACAAGGGATTTCTTGAATAATAAACAATAAGGTTTCTGCACGGAAGCGCCGGAGCATTGTTTAATGTTTTCGGCATTTCCAATGTGCGGAGACGGGCGGTTATACAGATAGTTTAGAGGTTTAGTGTAAAGGTTTCGGCATAATGCCGGGAAAGGCAGGGTAAACTATGAAGTTGATTCTTATGGGAGCTCCGGGCGCCGGAAAGGGCACTCAGGGAGAAATTCTTGAAAAGAAGTTAGGCATAAGCACTATTTCAACGGGTGTTATGCTGAGAACCGCTATAAAGGAGCAGACAGAGGTCGGCAAGCTTGCGGAGCAGTATATTAATGAGGGCAAGCTGGTTCCGGACGATGTCATCGTAAAGATCGTTAAAGAGCGGCTTGCAAAGCCGGATTGTAAAAAGGGCTTCATTCTTGACGGTTTCCCGAGAACAACAGCTCAGGCGGCCGCGCTCGATGAGGCAGGCGTGAAAATTGACAAGGTACTCCTTATTGACGTAAGTGATGATAAGATAATCAAAAGACTTTCATCACGCCGTGAATGCTCAAAATGCGGAGCGCCGTACAATATCATTTTCAAGAAGCCTGTTAAAGACGGAATTTGCGACAGCTGCGGCGGAGAGCTTATTCAGAGAAAGGACGATGTTCCGGAAACGATCCAGAACAGACTCAATATTTTCCACGAGCAGACAGAGCCGATCAAGGATTTCTATGCAGAAAAGGGTATCCTTGTTGTGGCAAAGGGCGAGGATGCTTTGGAGGATACAACGGCGAATGTTGCAAAGGCTCTTGGCTTAGCCGATTAATTTATTGATCATCATGATTGGAGTGATTTGGTGATATCCATTAAATCTGCCAAACAGATTGAAAAAATGCGTAAGTCATGCGCGCTCACAAAAGAGTTATTCGACTTGCTTGAAGAAAAAATCAAGCCGGGAGTAACGACAAAGGAGCTTGACATAATCGCATACAATTTTTATAAGAAACATGGCGCCACGCCGAATTTCCTGAATTATGAAGGATACCCCGGAACAATATGCGCATCGGTAAATGATGAGGTGGTTCACGGAATACCTTCGGCGCGAAGGGTTCTTAAGGACGGCGACATCATAAGCATAGATATGGGCTGCATTCTTGACGGATGGCACTCAGATGCCGCAAGGACATTTGCTGTGGGAAACATCAGCAAGGAGGCGCAGCAGCTTATTGATGTGACAAAGCAGAGCTTTTTTGAGGGCATCAAAATGGTGAAGCATGGCGCAAGGCTCGGTGATGTTTCAGCGGCAATTCAGAAGTATGCCGAATCCTTCGGTTACGGGGTTGTGCGTGATCTTGTCGGTCACGGAGTTGGACGTTCGCTTCATGAAGAGCCTGAGGTACCGAACTTCGGTAAAGCAGGCCGAGGTTTGAAGCTCGCGGCAGGAATGACGCTGGCGATAGAGCCTATGATAACAGAAGGAAGTTATAAGGTCGAAGTGCTCGATGATGACTGGACTGTTGTCACAAAAGACGGAAGTTTGGCTGCTCATTACGAGAATACCATTGTTGTAACTCGTGAGGGCTGTGAAATTCTGACGCTTTAAGGAGTGTTTATGGAGTTTCATGTTGGACAGATGGTGCGCTCAATTGCCGGACGTGATAACGGCACGGCATATGTTGTTGTTCGTACCGATGGTAATTACGTATATGTTGCAGACGGTGCAATACGCAAGCTTGAAAATCCTAAAAAGAAGAAAATCAAGCACATTCAGGGAAGTTATAATATATCAGAAGAGATCGCGGCAGGGATTGCCGGCGGAACACTTGAGAATTATATGATCCGCAGATTTCTGAACTCGTAAAGGAGTATATAAAATGGCTAAGGATGACGTTATTGAAGTTGAAGGCACTGTTGTAGAAACATTGCCGAATGCAAACTTTAGAGTAGAGCTTGAAAATGGTCACCGTGTTCTGGCGCATATTTCAGGCAAACTGAGAATGAACTACATCAAGATTTTGCCGGGGGATAAGGTTACTATGGAAATGAGTCCGTATGACTTATCAAGAGGCAGAATCACATGGCGTTCTAAGTAATATTAGTGGAGGTAGTAAAATGAAAGTACGTCCGTCAGTAAAACCTATTTGCGAAAAGTGCAAGGTTATTAAGAGAAAAGGAAAGATTATGGTAATCTGTGAAAACCCGAAGCATAAGCAGAAGCAGGGTTGATTCTCCGCAAGGGATTAAGCAGTTACTTTAATTTAAAGCAAACAAAGGCTGCTGCGCGGTAATCGTAACGGCCGAAAACAAAAACAACACTATAATTTTTTGATGATATCTTTAATGGAGGTGTAGAAAAGTATGGCAAGAATAGCAGGTGTTGACTTACCAAGAGAGAAGAGAGTTGAAGTTGGTCTTACTTATATCTACGGAATAGGTCTCAAGAGCAGTCAGAAGATACTCGCTCAGACAGGCATCAGTCCGGATACGAGAGTTAAGAACCTTACAGATGAGGAAGTAAACTCACTTCGTGAAGTTATTGACAGTGAATACACAGTTGAGGGCGATCTGAGAAGACAGGTTGCTTTAGACATTAAGCGTTTGATGGAAATCGGCTGCTACCGCGGCATCAGACACAGAAAGGGCCTTCCTGTAAGAGGACAGCACACGAAGAATAATGCAAGAACCCGCAAAGGTCCGAAGAAGACAATTGCAGGTAAAAAGAAATAATTAAGGAGGGACTCGTAAATGGCTAAAGTAGCAAAGAAAACTACACGTACACGTCGTCGTGATAGAAAGAACGTTGAAAAGGGTGCGGCTCATATCCGCTCAACCTTTAATAATACAATAGTTACAATCACTGATACAGCCGGAAATGCAATTTCATGGGCAAGCGCAGGTGGTCTTGGCTTCAGAGGTTCAAGAAAGAGCACTCCGTTCGCTGCGCAGACAGCTGCAGAGACAGCAGCAAAGGTTGCAAAGGAGCATGGAATGAAGACCGTTGAAGTTTACGTTAAGGGGCCGGGCGCAGGTCGTGAAGCGGCAATCAGAGCTCTTGAGGCAACAGGTCTTAGTGTTACAATGATCAAGGATGTAACACCGATTCCGCATAACGGATGCAGACCGCCGAAGAGAAGAAGAGTCTGATTAGTGTATTGTATAGGAGGTTAAAAGCATGGCAAGAAATATGCAGCCGATCGTTAAGAGATGCAAGACTCTCGGCATAGAACCGTCAGTTATGGGTTATGACAAGACTACAAGGAGAAACCCGAAGCAGTCAAGAAGAAAGCAGTCAGAATACGGTCTTCAGCTCAACGAGAAGCAGAAGGTTAAGTTTATCTATGGTGTATTGGAAAAGCAGTTCAGAAAGTACTATGTAATGGCTACAAAGCAGACCGGCATCACCGGTCAGAATCTTCTTCAGATTCTTGAGTCAAGACTTGACAATGTAGTATTCAGACTCGGTCTTGCAAATACACGCAAGGAAGCTCGTCAGATTGTTAATCACGGTCACATTCTTGTGAACGGCAAAAAGGTAGATATTCCGTCATACCTCGTTAAGCCGGGTGATGTTGTTTCTGTAAGAGAGAAGAGCAAGGGCAGCGCAAGAATGAAGGAAATCGTTGAAACAAACGAAAAGAGAGTAATCCCGAAGTGGCTCAGCATGGACAAGAATAAGCTTGAGGGCAGAGTGCTTCAGCTTTCGGACAGAGAAGACATTGATTACGACGTTGAGGAACACCTTATTGTCGAACTTTATTCAAAATAATAACGCCTTTGCATCGGTTTGGCGCATGGCTTATATGCCTTATATACCGGACTACGGTGCAATATTCTGTATAGCTGCAGAGGCAGCTGTACAGATAACACGTTACCCTCGGTAAGTGGAATGAATATAATGTTTAGATTGGCTGCCGTGCAGCCGGTTAATTAAAGAAGGAGGGTTCCGATATGATAGAAATGGAAAAGCCGAATATTGAAGTTGTTGAATTGAGTGAAGACGGAAGATACGGTAAGTTTGTTGTAAGCCCGCTTGAAAGAGGCTACGGCACAACACTTGGCAACTCACTCAGAAGAATTCTGTTATCATCGCTTCCGGGCGCTGCCTGCACCTCAATCAAGATCGACGGTGTACAGCATGAGTTTTCAACAGTACCGGGTGTGGTTGAGGACGTTACGGAAATCATTCTTAACCTCAAGAAAATAGCGGTAAAGCTTCACAGCGATGGAGTAAAGACTGTTTACATCGACGCAAAGGGCGCACAGGAAATTACAGCCGGCGATATCAAATGTGACAGTGATGTTGAGATTGTCAATCCTGATCTGCATATCGCTACGTTGAATTCAGATGCAAGATTGTATGCTGAAATCACACTGTCTAAGGGCAGAGGATATGTTTCCGCTGAAAAGAACAAGCTTGAGCTCCAGCCGATTATAGGTGTAATTCCGGTTGACTCTATTTACACACCTGTGACTAAGGTTAATTACACAGTTGACAACGTCCGAGTTGGTCAGTACACAGACCGCGAGGAGCTGACTGTTGAAGTATGGACTAACGGTACGATCAAGCCCGATGATGCCATATCGCTTGCGGCCAAGATCATGAATGAGCTTTTGCTGCTGTTCGTTGATCTTTCAGAGGACGCAAAGAATACGGAGATCATCGTAGAAAAGGAAGAAAATAAGAAGGAAAAGGTTCTCGAAATGACTATCGAGGAGCTCGACCTTTCAGTTCGTTCATACAACTGTTTAAAGCGCGCAGGTATAAACACTGTAGAGGATCTTACAAACAAGTCGGAAGAGGACATGATGAAGGTAAGAAACCTCGGAAGAAAGTCGCTTGAAGAAGTAATAGGCAAATTGAATGGATTAGGTCTTTACCTTAAGAAAGAAGAAGATTAAGTGAACAAATGAAATGCTGCGAAGCATATATCATTTGCAGCACAGCAAAACCATAGGTTTTGTGCAGCGTATAGAAGGAGGTACGGTTATGCCGGGACAGAGAAAATTGGGTATGCCCACAAATCAGAGAAAAGCTTTGCTTCGTAATCAGGTTACAAGCTTCTTGGAGAACGGTAAAATTACTACAACAGTAACACGCGCTAAGGAAACAAGAAGCATGGCTGAAAAGATGATTACTCTTGGCAAGAAGGGCACACTTGCAGCACGCCGTCAGGCATTGGCATTCATTACTAAGGAGGACGTTGTAACAAAGCTGTTCAGCGAGATTGCTCCAATGTATGCCGACAGAAACGGCGGATATACAAGAATTTACAAGCTTGGCGAGCGCCGCGGCGACGGAGCTCAGATGGCAATTCTTGAACTTGTTGACTAATTTAATGAAAAAGAGAGATACAGGCTATAGTAAATAAGTCTGTATCTCTTTTGTTATTCATTTGGGTATCCGGAGCAATTTCAGTTCTTGCTTTTAGTTATTTCTCCGCTGCGGCTTTTCCGAGCGCAGTGCAGTTAAGAATTGCTTCATCGTCGGGCGCGTCATTTGCGATAACGCTGTCAGACACTAACTTTCCGCCCGCCGCGTTGACGCGTTCCTCCCATGAGCGCATCCATTCGCCGTCTCCCCAGCCGTATGAACCGAAAAGCGCGACGTTTTTACCCGATAAGCTGCTTTCAAGCTCCGTAAAGAACGGATCGAACTCGCTCTCCTCCAAAACCTCCGAACCCATAGCCGGACAGCCTAAAATCAGCGTATCGTATCCCGCCGCTTCATCTGCCGTTATTTCCGAAACATTAAAAAGCTGCGCTTCACCGTTTACTTCTTTCGCGCCGTCCAATACCGCCTGCGCCATAGCTTCGGTATTGCCCGTGCCGCTCCAATAAATAATTGCTGTTTTACTCATTATGTAAAACCCTCCTTGAAAATATTATTATTAACAGGCGACGCCTGATAATTGACTATGCCGCGCAGAAAATCTGCGCCAATGTTCTGCCGTTTGTCAGCCGTTTTAATACAGCGTTTCTGCAAATTCTGTATCTTGTGAACAGTTCCCGTGTTTTTTGTTCATTATGATAGACCTTCCAATAGCCCGAAAACAGGCATGGCTCGTGATTTATAAATCCGTATATGTCGCATAGCGGGTATCCGAGAAAAGCGCCTATCTCATGCGGAAAGCTCTCGTTTTTCAATCGTTTTTTCAAAACATCTATGTATGCTTTAAGCGAAAATTCCTGCGGATAGCCGACAGATTTCAGAAAAACCGCAACCTCGTCCCTTTGCAGGTACTGTCTCAGTTTCTCTTTTCTGTAAACCATTACAAGCGCGCGCTTGTCACATTCACAAAGTATTTCAAAGTAAATATCCTTCATATTCATTTCTGTATTCAAACGATTTATTTCCGTCTGTATATTCGGTGTTTTATCCTTATAACACGCTACAATATTGGCGGTTTTTATCCCCGCCAGCGCGGGTGCGCAATGATAGGCAATTATTTTTTCAAGCATGAGATAGCCTCCTATTATTTAAATTAGTTTTTGCTAACCAACTCACAATAAATTATGCCGCTTGAAAAGAATCCGGCAATATATTGGTTACGTTAGTTAGTTACAACTAATTACATGAATTAGTTTACCATACTCACCTCGAATTGTCAATACCTTTTCATAAATTTTAATATTTTAGATACGCCCTTTTGTTATTCAGCCATACTCAGCCTATGGGGGCAGCCGCGCTGTTGATATTCACTAAACGCAGTCAAGCTGCTGCTTGGAGCGATCCCGTTCATATCGGTAACGCGCTGCCCGACCGCTATAGCCGAACAGTAACATACGGAAGCGGAATACTTTTACAGTGTCCATTCGCTGCTTTGAGCTTGCAGATTAACCATATGCTTATAAATTCCGTCTTGTTTTGCAAGCTCATCGGGTGAGCCTTGTTCCTTAACAACGCCGTCGGCAAGCACAACAACCTTATCCGCGCCGCTGACCGTTCTCATACGGTGAGCGATAATAAGCACGGTCTTATCCTTTATAAGCCTTGACAGTGCAGTTTGTATAAGCGTTTCGTTTTCCACATCAAGTGATGCGGTTGCTTCATCAAGCAGGATAATCGGCGCGTCTTTAAGAAACGCCCTCGCGATAGAAATCCGCTGGCGCTCGCCTCCCGACAGCTCGCAGCCGTTTTCACCTATCATACTGTCATAGCCGTTTTCAAGCTTATTCACAAATTCATCGCAGTTAGCAAGCTTTGCCGCAGCGATTACCTCGGCGTCCGTTGCGCCTTTTTTACCTATTCGTATATTTTCCATAATTGTATTATTAAACAGCGTAACATCTTGGAATACGATCGAATAAATCGACATCAGCGTTTCCGGCTCGACTTTGGAAATATCCATACCTCCGACAGTGATTTTTCCTTTGTTTATATCCCAAAAACGCGCGGCAAGTCTTGACACTGTGGTTTTACCGCCGCCGGAGGACCCCACAAGCGCAGTTACTTCGCCTTGCTTTGCCGTAAACGAAACATTTTTAAGAACTGTTTCACCCGTGTTGTACGCAAAACCGACATTATCAAATACAATATCATAGCCTTCGTTGTTGATTTTATCCGTCCCCGTCTGAACAGGGTGATCGAGTATCACGTTCATACGGTCAATATTTGTTCTTGTCGATATTACCGCCGCTAAATTTTGCAGCGCGCCCTCCAAAGGCTCGTACAGCCTTGACGCGACAAGCAAAAACATAAAGAA
Organism: uncultured Lachnospiraceae bacterium; assembly: GCA_964579875.1. Classification (GTDB taxonomy): domain Bacteria; phylum Bacillota; class Clostridia; order UBA1381; family UBA1381; genus Ornithomonoglobus. The sequence continues at coordinate 80,413 of CAZOHJ010000006.1, forward strand.
CACGGGAATGCTGAGAGCGCCTTTTATGAGGAGCATTGAGCCGACAAGCGCGACAGTCGCGATGCCGAGCTTTAAGATAAGACCCGCGCTTACGACAAATAAAGCCGTTCCTAATTCTGATTTTAATTTGCGGCTTTCGACCGCTTTGATTTTTTTATCCAAGCCTTTCAGATATGCCTTTTCCGCATTGTTGGATTTCAAATCGCGCAAGGCTTCAATGCACTCCTGCACGCCCTCCTCAAGCTCGATTTTCGCCCTCATCTGCTTTTTGTTAAAATAATTCTGCACTCTCGCGGAAAACGCCACGATCGCGAACGCGATAGGCAATATCCACACCGCCGCGACAGCCATTCGCCAATCGAACGTGAACAAGCCTATGGCAATCAGAATTGTCGATATAACAGAGCCTACAAGTTCGGGAACAAAATGTGAGAATGCAGTTTCAAGCGTTGCGCAGTCTCCCATAATGGAGGCGGTCAAATCCGCCAAGTCCCGTTTGCCGAAAAAGGACAGCGGGATTTTACGAAGCTTTTCGGCAAGCGAAATTCGCCGCACTCCGCTTTCAACATAAGTTGCGAGATATGTTCCGTTATACTGAAGCCGAGTTACAATAAATATCAGCAGCAAACACGCAATACAGCCTGCTATATACAATGCGGTTTTTGCGCCGCTGACGCCGCCATTAAGCATATCGCATACAAAATAATATAAAAGCCCAACGGGTATCATAAATGAAATATTTTGCGCCGCGCAGGCGATACAGCCTTTTATTAAATCCTTTGCGCCTTGTTCTGACAGTGCGAAACGTCTTTGTAAGCTCTTAATCATTTCTCAACCCTCCAGTCTATTGACGTTTGGTATTCACGCCACATTTTGCTATACAAGCCGTCTTTTCCCAAAAGCTCGGTATGATTTCCGCTTTCCTCGATCCGTCCGTCCTTTAAGACATAAATGCAATCGGCATTTTGTATTGTTGTCAGCCTGTGGGCGACCATAATAACGGTTTTGTTTTTTGACATTTCGGTAAACGCTTTTTGCACAAGCGCCTCATTGTCGGGGTCTGCAAAAGCTGTTGCTTCATCAAGTATTATTATAGGCGCGTCCTTTAATATTGCTCTTGCAATCGCTATTCTTTGCTGTTCGCCGCCCGACAGATATATGCCTTTTGTACCGATAACGGTATCAATTCCATTTGGCAGTTTTTTGACAATATTCTCGCACCGGGCAGCTTTAAGCGCCCGTATAACCTCCTGTCTTGACGCGTCAGGCTTTGCAAGGCGCACATTTTCAAGAATTGACGCTTTTATCAGCTTGCTGTTCTGAAAAACAAACGACACTGCATTCATCAATTCTTCTTTCTTCATATCCTTTATATCAACGCAGCCTATAAGCACTCTGCCCTGCTGCGGGTCAAAAAACCGCGATATAAGATCTGCAATCGTTGTCTTTCCGCCGCCGGAGGGACCGACAAAAGCGGTTGTCTGTCCCGATTTTATTGTCAAAGACACATTATGTATCGCGTCCTTTACTCCGTCATAGCTGTAGCTTACATTTTCCAATGTAACCGAATTATCACTCGGCTTTTTGGGCGTTACCGCTTCCGCGAGCGGTTTCAAGCTGAGCACGCTGTCAACTCTTTGTATCGCGTCGTTTACAATCATACTGTCCTCACTCATAAACATCATTTTTGTGAGCGTGGTGGAAATTACGGGCGTGATTATTACATAAAACAGCAGATTTAAGAGCAGCTCGTTTGTAACTCCGCCGCGAGTGAATATAATGCCGCCCGCGATAAGAAACGCGAACACCGCGTTTATCGCCGTAGTGTAGAGCATCATCGGCATACGCAGCCTTTTTGTGTAATCAATCGCCCATTTTTCGTAATAGTCGATTGCGCCTTTAAAGCGTTTGAAGGAGAATATTGTCTGACCGAAGGTTTTGACAACGGGAATGCCTCTGACATATTCAACCGCCTCGTTTGACATATCGGCAAGCGCGTTTTGATATTCCTTCATACTTTTTTCCATATCCTTGCCCGTCATTTTCGCCATAATCAGAAAGCCTAAAATAACGGGGATAAGGCTCAAAAGTCCGAGCCGCCAATCGAAAATAAAGAGCATAGCCAAAAGACCTACGGGCGTCGCTATCGCTCCCGCCTTGTCGGGCAGACGGTGCGCGAGATACGTTTCCGTAGCCGCGCTTGAGTCCAAAACGATTTTACGCAGCTTGCCGCTGCCGATACTTTCCGCCGTTCCGAGCGGCAGCTTTACGATATGCTCCATACAATCGCGGCGCATATTTGCCGCAATACGGAATGCGGATAAGTGAGAGCACAAAAGTCCGCCGATATACACTATCATTGACACAGCGGCAAACAAAACCGCCATCCAACCGTAATGCGTTAGATTCTGCGCTTTGCCGAAATCCGGCGCAGTCGCCAAGACCTCTTTAATAATTCGCCATATGTAAATAAATGGCATGAGTGCGCAAAGCGCGCTTAATGCCGACAGTACCCAAGAGGCATACGTAAGATATTTATATCCTCCCGCGTACTGCATAAGCCTTGACAAATTACTTTGTTTTTTCAAGTTAATACCTCCTTCTCAGGGTTAGTTTTAGCTAACCAAGATTTGAAATTAAAGGGATCGCTGATAAACAGCTTTCCCTATACGGGCTTAAAAGCCCATAATTTTCTGCCAGCCGGCAGTATAAAACGCGCGCAAGTCCTTGAGATACTCTTTCGCCTCGTCAAGAGGCATTTTGTGAATTATAATTTCAAAATACGCCGACAGCATTCCGCTTATGAGAATATGCTCAAGGCTCGGATTTAACAGTCTGCTTTCGCGCCCGAGAGATTTCAGCACGTCATTGAATTTATGAGTCGCG